>CAVPSZ010000023.1:0-433887 GCA_963708435.1 uncultured Bacteroidales bacterium | reverse complement strand
TAGTAAAATGTTATTGAATATTAATTCCTTCAGGAATTCTGAAATAAATTATTAATTTTACAGGAATTCAAAGCAACGAAAAGTGAAAGAAGCCTCTTTTTATAAGAAGGAAAACGGACATATCCGCTGCATTCTATGTCCTCAAAATTGTGCGATCCACGATGGAAAGAGAGGCATTTGCAGGGTCCGGAAAAATGAAAACGGCATCCTTGTTTCCGAAAGCTATGGCCAAATCTGCTCCATGAATTTCGATCCCATCGAAAAGAAACCTTTGTACCATTTCTTTCCCGGAAGCGTCATCTTCTCGGCTGGCAGCCTGGGTTGCAACCTCCACTGCAAGTTCTGCCAGAACTGGGAAATATCGCAGACAGGAATAGAAGAATTCGGTAATTTGCACGCTGCTACCCCTGAAGAACTGATCAATAAAGCTTTGAGCAGAGACAATAACATCGGGATTGCTTACACCTACAATGAGCCAACCGTCTGGTTTGAGTTCATGATCGAAACGGCGAAGCTTGCGCAAAAGGAAGGACTGAAAAATGTGATGGTAACCAATGGTTTTATCAATCCGGAGCCACTGGAAGAATTGTTTCCTTACATGGATGCTTTCAGTGTCGACCTGAAAGCCTTTACGGAGGAGTTTTATAAAACCATTACCGCTTCGCGGCTCGAACCTGTGCTGAACGCCCTGAAAATGATTCGCAAATCAGGCAGGCATCTCGAAATTACCAACCTGGTGATTACCGATACCAATGATGATGAAAAGGAATTTACAGAAATGGTGGATTGGATCGCAACTGAACTTGGAAGGCAAACTATTCTGCATATTTCAAGATACTACCCGATGTTTAAAATGGATAAAGAGGCGACTTCTCATGCAATGCTTAAAACCCTGTTTGAGATTGCTGCTGAAAAGCTGGACTATGTTTATCTCGGAAACCTCAGAACCAGTGAAGGACAAAACACTTTCTGCCCCGGCTGCAAAACGGAAGTGATCGAACGTATTGGCTATGATATACGAATCGTTGGGCTGGATGAAGAAGGAAGATGCAGAAAATGCCGGAAACAGGTGATCACAAAAGAACTACTTGTAAATGATTTGAAGTAAAAATTAAGGTAAAGCTGGTTACTACTATAAAAGAGTTTTACAGAATATTAATTAACAATTGATAAAGTTCGGAGCGGTAAATAGTGACGGAGCTAAGAAAATGTCCACCGGGAATAGTTGCGGCACACTCTGGCGCATACAAAGAAAAACCCTTCAACAATTGCGGAAATTTTCTGTCCATGATGGATTTATTTATCTTTGTTAAAAAAATTGACTTATATGGAATCAATAAGAATTGAAATTCTAAATCCAAAAGCAAAAAACTTGATTAAAAACCTGGCTGACATGGATTTAATCAGGATAAAAACAGAAAATGTAAAATCTGAGTTTGTTGAATTGCTCGCCAGATTAAGAATGCATTCAGATAATGTCCCTTCTTTGAAAGAAATTACCAAAGAAGTCGAATCGGTTAGAAAAGCCCGATATGAAAAGTAAAAAAGTAATTCTTGATACAAATCTTTGGGTAAGTTTCCTCATTTCGAAAGACTACTGCTTTTTGGATAACTATGTTTTAAAGGGAAGAGTAAAACTAGTATTCTCCGAAGAACTTTTTAGTGAGTTTATTTCGATTGCAGAAAGACCAAAATTTAATAAATATTTCTCAAACAGTGATATAAATCAACTCATTCAGATGATTGATAAATACGGGATCCTTATTAAGGTAACATCTGAAATAAAGCAATGCCGCGATTGTAAAGACAATTTTCTGTTGAATTTAGCTGTAGATTCTAAAGCTGATTTTCTGGTGACTGGAGACAAAGACTTATTAGAAATCAAAATTATTAAGAAAACTAAAATTCTCACCATTAGAGAATTGATGGATGAATTATAGGAGGTTCACTGAGAAAATGCCCGGCCTTTCAAATCATAAATCTTATGTCATAAATCAAAAATCGTTAATTGATATTCTTAAATCTTTTCTTCGCGTTTCGCTCCTCTTCTCAGCGTTACTTTGCGTGACAGCTCCTAAACAAGCTATTTCGCAGAGACTCGCAAAGTTTTTACAGAGGTTCACTGAGGAACCGCCGGCAACAGGTTATCATATAAGACTACTTGTAAATGATTTGAATTGACAGATAAAACAACAAGCAAATTACCCTTATAAACGATTTGAGATAAACAAAAAGACCGGCTAATATGAATAAGACATCATTGATTGCGTCTTCCTTTCTATTTTTAGGAATGTCATTTATTTTATTGAATTGCAGTAATGTTGACTACAATAAAAAGGACTATCTGCACAAGGTTTTAAATAATCTTAACACGATTAAATCCGCGACCTATTATGAAACAACAGAAGCCTGGGCACCAGGTGATACCTCTGCTTCCGGTGTTTATAATCATTATGTCAAAGAGTTTGACAACCCTTCAGATACAACAATTGGTGCAAGTTATGTGAGACTTCTGCAAGAAGACACAACTCAAATGACGTTTTGTTATGATGGAAATATGCGAGCAGTCGTCTATGAACAAGATAAAATGATAGGAATTGATAGTTTCCTGGTTCGATCACTTCCTTTCAGACCTTTATCTCCTCCATTTTTTAATTATACCAAAAGCATAATAAAGTATGCGCTGGAAACAAAAGACAGCATTTTAACTGAGTTCGAAGATTTGGGTGAGACGCTGTTTTTTCGCTTAACCATATTCGGGGATAATCAGGTTGAGTTTTTTGGTAAAGCCTATTACATGGAGATCAACCCATACGACTTTGGTGAAACGACTTCGAAATATGAACTCTGGATTGATAAATCAACAGATTTACCTTATCGGTTCAGGAGGGAAATGTCGCATGATATTAATGTTTCTTCATGCAGCAATGTTGAACTAAACAAAAATAAGATTGAAGATTTTAATGCTTCTGATTATTTCCAGCCAGATTATGCTATTTCACCCTATGGAAGTGAATATAAAAGTGAAAAAGTGAATGATTTAATCGGTCAGGTTGCTCCGGATTGGATTTTAAAAGATGCGAACGACAATACAATTGCTTTAAAAGATTTGAAAAGCAAAGTTCTGATGATTCAATTTACGAGTGTCAGTTGCGGACCCTGCCGGGCATCTATTCCCTTTTTAAAACAATTAGCTTCCGAATATAAGCGGGAGGATTTTGATTTTGTGGCTATTGAAAGTTGGGCTAAAAACGCTAATGTGCTTAAAAGCTATCAGGGTCGAAATAACGTTGATTACAAATTTGTAATGTCAACCAGGGATGTAACCAACAGTTATCAAATAAGATCAGTCCCCGTATTTTTTATACTTGATGAAAACCGCGTGATTAAAAAAGTATTGAATGGATATGGAGAAGGTTCAACTGATAAAGAGATCAGAGATGCGATAAATGAATTGATTTAGAGAGTTTCTGCACCCAACGAGCTTGCATCCGGGCAATTTGGGCAGATTCTGTAGCTGACTATTCAGAGAGCCCGCAAATGATAGAAAAAAGCTATTACACAGAGTTACACAGAGGAAACACAGAGGTTCACTGAGAAAATCCCCAAATCGTAAATCGTAAATCCCAAATCGTAAATAAAAAAAAGGAACCCCTTTTCAAGGGTATTTTTCGATTTTCGGGCTTATTTTATCGCAATTTACCTTAACTATCGTTACCAAAGCGAAACATTGTAACGATTCGTGTACATCGGTGCCGATCAAAGCGAAACATCTAACGATTCGTGTACATCGAGCCGATAAAGCAAAACGTTACAACGTTTCGTTATTATCAAAGCCGAAAATAGCGAAACGTTACACGGATTCGTGGTTATTAAAGCCGAACATGGCGAAACGTTGCACGGATTCGCGTTGAACGATGGAATAGCAAGGTGTTGAGAGATTTTTGTTAAATTGTTCCGGGTTTTGAGGGGGAAAATGGATTATTTTTGAGGATTGAATTAACCTTTGATGGTATTTAATAGTAGAAATGAAGTTAATTTGGCAATAAAGCATGATATGTTTCAGGTTCGGGCATATAAAGGTTATTAGATAACCTTGAAAAAGTCAGGGGTATATGCAAGTTAACCAACATAATAAAGAAATCAAAAACAAAAGAGTATGAAAACAAGAATTTCACTTACAGTTTTAATGATCATAATGATCGTGAGCGCATCTGCACAGAAACCCACAATAACCCTTACCTTTACCGCTGATAACAACGGCCAGTATGTGCCGTTGAACAGCATCCTGATCGAGAACCTGACCCAGGGCGGAGACACCACACTGTATGCACCTGATACACTGCTGGTGCTGGATTATTTGACCGGTTTCCGGGAAGTAAAACATATCGGAGGCAATCCTTTTACCGTTTCTCAAAACTATCCCAATCCGATGGAGGGCAGGACAACAGTTGATCTGTATGTTCCCGGCAATAAAAATGTGATCATTACCGTGAACGACATGATGGGGAGAGAATTGGTACAACGGGAGTACCCGTTGGATCCGGGCAGTCATTCCTTCACATTTTTCCCCGGTAGTGAAAGCCTTTATTTTCTGACTGCTCGCATTGATTGCGAGAGTCAAACAATTAAGATGTTTAACGCTACATCCCATGCTTCCACATCGGTGTTTTGCAAACTTGAATACAATGGAGTGCAGGCTGGTTTTGACGAATACAAATCAGGAAATAATTTAAACAATTTTGGATTTAACCCCTGCGACCAGCTCAAATTCACGGCATCTTCAGCCCTGGGCGAACAAACTATAATTGATTCACCAACAGGAAGCCAGACTTATACCTTTCAGTATACATCCGGTATTCCCTGCCCGGGTATTCCCACAATTACCGACATTGGTGGCAACACTTACAACACAATACAAATAGGTAACCACTGCTGGATGAAGGAAAACCTGAAAACAACAACTTACAAAAATGGTATAACCATTCCCAATGTAACAGACGCCAATACCTGGTATAATCTAATTTCCGGCGCATATGTCTGGTACGATAATGACATCTCATGGAAGGACAAATATGGCGCATTGTACAACTGGTACACAATGATTGATCCGAATGGGCTGTGCCCCTCAGGATGGCATGTACCTACAAACGATGAATGGACAGCTTTAACCGATTTTATTGGCGGAACCGGCGATGGCAACGAGCTAAAATCCTGCAGGCAGGTGAATTCACCTACCGGCGGCAGTTGCAATACAAGCGAGCATCCACGATGGGAAGACGATCCTTCTGGCGGCAACTACGGCACAGATGATTATGGATTTTCAGGTCTTCCGGGCGGCGGACGATACGGCAGTGGTTATTTCGGCAACATTGGTACTTACGGCTCCTGGTGGTCTTATACGGAGTACTCGGCAAGCATCGGCAGGCTCCGCAGCCTGAGTTTCGGCTATGGCAGTGTGTTCGATGGTGGCTACAGTAAGCGAAGCGGTTTTAGTGTCCGTTGCTTAAGGGATTAGGATGTTTTGACTATTCCTCGTTGGGCACATCCTTACGTCCATTCTATAAAATATCCTCAGCCTAATCTCTTTATATTAAAATCCTTAGCGCCCTCCGCGTTTCCTCTCTTTCCGTGCTTTGCGTGAAATCATTTCTATTTCCAGGCACTCTCCTGTATTCCGGGTTAAGAAAAAAGAATAAATTTGCCCTTACCCATGAAACGGATAAATAAAAATATGAAAGATCATACACGTTCAGCAAAGAGTTGATGGGATAGTATGATTTGTTATAGATACAAGTATATTAGCTTTAATAATTAAAGAGAGTCTACTCATGAAAAAAATGAAACAAATTTTAATGTTTTTTTGCTTTGTCCCGATTTATTGTTCTTATGGTCAGCTAAAAATGGCTATTCCTTTCCCAGTGCAGGTTTATAATGGCAACAATATTACAAGTATAGTATATGAGCTTCATTTGATAGATAGTTTGACAAGACCGGTTGAATTTATAAGTTTCAACATAAGTGCAAATAATAAGACGTTGTTACAAGATTCTATTTGTGAAATTTTACCAAAGAAAACGGATACAAACAGGTATATCAAGTACATCTGGATTAATGTTGATAAAGTTCCCAAACTTCTAACGCATAAAATTACTTACAAAATTGAGGGTAACTTATATAGTTTTATTAAAGATATTGAAGTAAATGAAGGTCCGGTAATTTCTATTGGATTACCAGTAAGAAAGGGAATATGGTATATGGAAGGTCCAAATAACTATGATCATCGTAATTTTACAACACCTACAAAATCACATTATGATTCTACACAAAACGCCTATAAATTAGGATATTGCAATCAACGATTTGCAATCGATTTTGATAAAGTGGGAGAGAATGGATTATTATTTAAAAATAAAGGTGCCCGGAATAGTGATTATTATTGTTATCAGGAAGATATAATTGCAGTTGCAGACGGGATAGTGGTTGGGGTTAAAGATTCAATACCAGACATGCCCCACCCACCTGAAATTGAAGAATTTATAAAGCCATCGGATGGTACCGGTAATTTAGTGCTCCTGGACATAGGTAATGGTATAATTGCCAATTATGCACATTGCGTACCTTATAGCATCAAGGTGCATGTTGGAGATACATTAAAAAAAGGTGATTTTATTGCTAAGATTGGAAACTCTGGTAATTCAGCAGGACCGCATTTACATTTTCACTTATCCAAACCTGATTTTACTAAAGTAGATAGAACTGATTATACAGGGATGTTTATTGCAGCAGAGGGAGTATCTTATGTTTTTAACGATTATATAGAGTATCATGTGGTTTCAGGTGACTTAATTTATCATGAAGGAATGACTGAAAGCATACCTTGTATTTATAATCAACCTATGGAAGTAAAAAATACCATGCCATATGATCGGGACATAATCGGAGTGAAAGAATAATTACTAAAGCTAATAATGGGTATAGTGCATTCAGGTTTAACAGGGTTTCAAAAGTTTCTGCATACCACCAATCGCATTGTGGTATAAAGATTCATCACCCGCCAGGCAGTTTTTTCAAATTAAATAAAATGAGGTAGCAATGAAAGTATTAATAACAGGTGGCACGAATGGAATGGGGAAAGGAGTCGCTAAAATATTGGCAGGCATCGAAAACCAAACACATGAAATTATTATTCTTTGCAGATCGAAAGAGCTGGGCGAAGCCGTAATGACCGAACTGGTTAACGCTACTTCAAATAAGAAGATTTCTATTATTATTTGCGACCTCGCAAAACTTACTGATGTAAAACGGACAATCATTGAGATTCACGATAAACATGATTTTCTGGATGGGTATATTTATAAATGCTGGACTTGGTTATGCCGCAAAGCGGGTAGAAACCGAAGATGGATTTGATTCCCATTTCCAGGTGAATTATTTATCGCAGTTTATGCTCACTTTAAATTTGCTGGACCTGCTGAAAAAATCAGAAAAGGGAGGAAGGATTATTTTCAATGTAACCCGGATGGGTGAAATATTTTGGGACGACATGCAAATGAAGAAGAAATGGAGTTTCGAAGCCGGCATTCATCAGGCCATGGTTGCAAAAAGAATGTTTCTTGCTAAGTTACATAATCAGCAAAAAGAAATCAAAGACGCAAAATTGTCATTTATCGGGTTTGAGATCTCCAAAACAGTTTGGAGCAATCAGTTAAATATCATTCCACTTTATATGAAAATTATGGCAACTTTGATGAAGTTATTGGGTGGATTTATTTCAATTGAGAAATGCGGTGAAATCATGGCACCCCTGTTTATTGAAACCCGGGAAGAAAGCCTGGCGAAGTCAGGAAAATTTATTACCTGGAAGAAAAATAAGTTTATTGAAATTAAGGAAAATAGTGATGTAATGAACCAGGACTTGCAGGATAGATTATGGAATATTAGCCTTGGATTATGTGCCGATGAAAGAACCAATCAGACTGTTTAAATTTCGCAATATTGAATATTGCAGATGGTTAAATTTGTAATCAATTTTTAGTGAAACTTTGTGTTTTGGTGCTTTTGTGGCAAGATTTTTCCGCCACTAAAACTCAAAGTTACAAAAACCCACAAAAGATAAAAACACTTAAAACAGAAATCTTTATGAAACAAAATCGAATTTACAAATCAATTCTGATTGCACTTTTAGGCTTCCTTTCCCTTGGTGCATTTTACGGCGGCATCTGTTTTAATTCTTAGTCCGGATGGTTCTTTTTTTAAAATGCCACTTGATTTACTTAGTAACTCTCCTTTCAAAACTTTCCTCATTCCGGGCATAATCCTGCTTTTAACATTTGGGTTTTTCCCGGTTTTTGTCATTTACGCATTGATCAAAAAGCCGGAAAGTGTATTTTTCGACAAGTTGAATTTGCTTTACGATTATCATTTTGCCTGGACTTTTGCAGTTTACATTGGCTTTGGACAAATTATCTGGATAAACGTTCAAACCTTGACTATTTAATTCGGTGGATATTATTCACACCATTTATTCAAGCTTAGGAATTTTAATAATCTGCATTGCATTATTACCGCAGACGCGAAACAACTACAAACGGTAAAAAATGAAAACAAAAACAATTGTTGTTTATTATTCCAGCAAAGGCAGTAATAAATACTTAGCCAAGAAAATCTCCAAAACATTAGGATGCCCATTGGAAGAAATAAAGCCGCGGCTGAATGTTTTTCTTCTGTTTTTAATGAATATACATTTGGGGATCAAGCCCCTGAAACACAACATTCAAGAATATGATAAAGTAATTTTATGCGGACCCATCTGGATGGGTAAGCTTATTCCTCCTTTGCGCAGCTTTATCAAAAAGTATAATCATTCAATCAGACAATTGATTTTCGTTACATGTTGTGGCAGCACTGATGCTAAGAAGTATGAAAAATTTGGACATGGTTTGGTTTTTAAAGAGGTAAAAAACATACTGAATGATAAATGTATTCTTTGTCAGGCATTTCCTATTAGTTTAGTTTTACCAGATAACCAGAAAGAAGATAATGATGCATTTATGAAAACCCACTTGAACAATGATAATTTTAAAGGTGAAATTCAGGTAATATTTGATGATTTCATATTAAAGGTAAATGAAGCGATCAGAGAATAGTTTTTTCTTAGGTTTTGCAATATAATAGTAAAATGCAATTAATTTTAAGGCGAAAAAATGAAAATAAGTACAAACGCACAAAACGCGTTAGTGGCAATGGTAAAAATCGCTACATACCAATAAATACAGACAAATGGAAGCCTTAATAAAAATCGAAGGACTTAAAAAAAGATATGGCGAATTTACTGCCGTTGATGGAATTAGTTTCGACATCAACAGGAATGAAGTATTTGGACTATTGGGTCCAAACGGAGCAGGAAAAACAACTACAATTTCTATGATTTGCGGATTATTGCCTGTTTCAGAAGGAGAAATCTTATTTTACCAACTATAATGGTAAAGACAAAAAATCAATGATTGGTTATTGCCCACAGGAAAATATTTTTTACCCAAAATTGACTTGTCTGGAACAATTGCTATTCATGGGTCAAATGTATGGATTACCATCAAATACAGTTAAATCGAGAGCTATTGAATTATTGAATCTTTTAGGATTGTCTGATAAAATTCATGTGAGAGCCAGTAAATTATCGGGTGGAATGAAACGAAGACTTAATATTTGTCTTGCTCTGATTCACGACCCGGAAATACTTATTCTGGATGAGCCTGAAGCTGGCTTAGACCCACAAAGCAGAATACTCAGTACGTGACTTTATTAAAGATTACAGCAAACAAAAAACAGTCATCCTTACTACTCATAACATGGATGAAGCCGAACGTTTATCGGACAGGGTTGCGATAATTGATCATGGAAAATTACTTTCTTTGGATACTCCTAATAACCTAAAAAGAACTGTGGGTGAAGGTGATGTTCTCGAACTGGTTTTAGAAAGCAGCCATGAAAATTCGATGAAAACATTTTCAGAAAGTATTAAATTGCTTAACATGAGCATTAAAATAAATGCAGATGCTGTATTTATTAAGCATTCAAATATTATTGAACAATTGCCTGAAATAAAAAATGTTGCCGAAAAAAACGGATTAAAAATTACTGAAATCAAACTTCGCGAAAATACCCTCGAAGATGTATTTATTCATTTAACCGGAAGAAATCTGCGCCAATGAAAACAATAAACATCATATTAAAAAGCTTAAAAGAGCAAATACGAAGCTACTGGATACTTTTGCTCTCTTTATCAATGGGACCTTTTTTTATTTTCGTATATTTCCTCATCATGGAATCATCAAAACCTCAATATACTGTTTTGGTGGCCAATAACGACAAGGGAATATTGTTTGAGCGAAAAAACTATTAATTATGGTAATGATTTAATAGCATACTTAAAAAGCTTTAAAACCGATACAATCGCCATTCCCTTAACAGTGAATGAAATATCAGATAAAACAATTGGCATCGTAAGTCTGAAAAACAAAAAAGCCGATGCTTTGATTATTATTGATACCTCGTTTTCTCAATCAATACAAAAACGAAAATTAGCTGATAGCACTTCTATGGCTAATGTTGAATTTGTCGGGGACCTGACCAATACCAATTATCTGATTAGTGCAGTATGGGTAAACGAAATAGTAAATGAATTCGCATTACATGACAACCAATAATAAAAGGATTGTTAATTTAAAAGAAACGGCATTGGGCACTTCGGCAACTGCAAGCAGTTTTGATATGATTGTGCCCGGGATTCTTATTGTGTCATTGATAATGCTGATGTTCACTGCAAGTATTGCGTTTGTATCCGAAGTTGAAAACAAAACCATTATACGTTTAAAACTTTCAAAACTCACTGTTTTTGAGTTTTTGACTGGAATTAGTTTTGTTCAATTGCTTGTTGGGATTGTTTCTGTTTTATTAACTTTAGTAACTGCAATAATGCTTGGTTTTAAGTATGAAGGTTCGTTGATGATTATGGTTGTTATTGCCAGTTTGACGAGTTTATCAATTATTGCATTCAGTTTGATAATTGCTGCTATAACTAAATCAGCCAATGAGGTATTGGTTGTGGGTAATTTTCCAATGTTTTTATTCATGTTTTTTACGGGAGCTGCTTTTCCTCTTAAAAAGCGAAGCATGGTTTACAATAGCCGGATATCCTATAAATATTCAGGGATTAATGACGCCAACACATGCCATTTCAGCATTAAACAAAACACTGATAATGAATATGGATATATCAAGTATTATTCCTGAAATTATTTCAATCATTGTTTTAACGATGTTTTATTTTTTAATTGGTGGAATTATTTTTAAACAGAGACATTTAAAACTGACATAATTACCACAATGTGCCCGATCGGGCAGACAGCAGGTGAGCCTTTAATCCCCCCGGGTTGGGATTAGACTTTGTCTGCATCTTTTCTAAAAAATAGCCTCAGCCTTTCACCTTTTCAAACAAAAAAAACCGATAATCAAAACTTTCTCCCATTATTTATGTTTTCTATCAATGAAAATGTGGTTTTGAAAAGAGGCACTAATCTCACAGAAAAGATTTTCACTAATTTTAAAACAACAAAAATTAATTTAATATGGCAAAAAAAATTCTTTTAACAGGAACAAGCGGTGGCTTTGGAAAATTAACTGCCTTAACATTATTAAAAAATGGTCATCAGGTTGCAGCCTCTATGCGCGACATTGATGGTAAAAACAAAAACGTAGCTGAAGAACTGCGTAAAGCAGGGGCATCAGTCATTGAGATTGATGTTACTGACGACACGAGTGTAACAACCGGAGTTTCAAAAGCTATTGCCGACCTGAATGGTTTAGATGTTTTAATTAACAATGCAGGCGTGGGCGTTCTGGGAATGCAGGAGTTTTTTACTACAAAAGATTTTCAAAAACTTTTTGAGATCAATGTTTTTGGTGTTCAGAGAATGAATAGAGCGGTTGTTCCATATTTCCGCAAACAGGAAAACGGGCTCATTATTTATATTTCAAGCTTGCTCGGACGCGTTGCACTGCCCTTTTACGGTCCTTATCAATCATCAAAGTGGGCATTAGAAGCATTGGCAGAAAGTTACCGCGTGGAGCTTTCAGGCTTCGGAATAGAAAACTGCATTGTTGAACCGGGTGGCTATCCTACTGCATTTGCTGATAATCTTATGAGACCAAGCGACAAAAGCCAGGAAGAATCTTATGGTGATTTCGCGAAAGTTTCCGGAACAAATGTTGCACAACTTTGAAATTGCTTTAAAAAACAATCCCCAGCAGGATCCGCAAAAAGTTGCAGACGCCATTGCCGAACTCATTGGAAAGCCGAAAGGAGAAAAACCATTTCGTACACCTGTTGACTTCATTGGAATGGCAGACCATATCCAAAAGTATAATGAACATTTAGAGCAAATTATGACAGGGATTTACACTAACTTTGGAACACAAGGATTATTAAACGTTAAGAAATAAATTATTTATATGGCCCACAATATTGGAACAAAGGAAAAACCAATGGCATTAAAAACCCCGCCATTGACAAGTGAATATACCATGCACGTCGAACAAAAAGATGGAAAAGATGTGTTGGTTTGTACTGTAGGTAAAACAGTTTTATTGTATAACCTCGACTGTATTGACGACTTACACAAAATGTTGAAAAAGCACGGGGACTGGATGGAACTTGGAAGTGCAGATGAACAAAAACCTGCAAAAGAAGGAACCGTTGAAGCGTGGGGACGTTCGGAAAGCAATCCTGCTGGCGGATGGTATGGATTAAAAAAAGGGCTTCGTGGACGATTTGGAATGTACATACCGCCCTTAATGGAAGCACTCGGCCTTGCAGAAGTAACACACGATGCAAAGGGTAATAAAATGAAAGCGAAATAGTAACAGCAGATCGTTATTTAGGCTACCCCGCCAGCAGTCGGGCTTGAAGCTATAAAGGAAAAGAACTATTTTTATAACCAGTAAGAAAACGATTGAGATAAAAGAAATACAACTTTAATATGGCTGAAAAAAAATCAAAACTGGTCGAAATTAAAACGAAGCAAACATCTGCAAGCGTTGAGGAATTTATCAATAGTGTACCCGACGAACAAAAGCGCAGGGATAGTTTTGTGCTGGTGGAAACGATGAAAAAAGCCACCGGCGAAGAACCAAAGATGTGGGGCGCATCGCTCATCGGTTTTGGCAACAGGCGCTACAAAAGCCCGGCCACCGGCCGCGAAGTTGACTGGCTGCTCATCGGATTCTCGCCCCGTAAAGCCAATCTGTCGTTGTACCTTACGATGGATATTAAGGCGCATGCTGCTGCGCTTAGCAAGCTGGGCAAGCACAAGACCGGTGTCGGTTGTCTTTACATCAATAAGCTGGCAGATGTGGATATGAACGTTCTGAAGGAGTTAATAGATACCTCATTACAGCTAAAATAAAACTACCTTACCCCTACCCGGCAACCCCATCAGCAATCCTGCTGAACTTTTTTAAATTATAAATGTTAACTATTTAGTAACTGCTTTAAAGCTGTTTTAAATTTTGAAGATAAATATGCCGTAGGTATAAAATATGGGTAGAAAACAAATGATTGATAGACCATTTCGTTCTGTACGGGATGAGATAACTGCAAATTGTCGATTATCTACCCTCATGAATATCCCTCCTGTGATTACCGATTAATTTGAGTTATGGGGTTACACAATTTTTAAATAATAAATTACCATGGATATTGACAAAGCAACACAAACGATGATTGACAACCTGCACAAAAACACAGGTAAAACACTTGAGCAATGGACAGCCATTGTGAACAAAGAAAACTTTGCAAAGCACGGCGAAGTCGTCAAATTCCTGAAAGAGAAGCATTCGCTCACGCATGGCTTTGCCAACCTCATTGCACACAAAGCCAAAGGCTCCGATGCCGGTTCAGCCGAAAACCAGGACGATTTAATTGTTAAACAATACCAGGGCAAAGAGCATTTGAAGCCGCTTTATGATAAACTAATGGAAAACATTCAGCAATTCGGCAACGACATCGAAATAGCTCCAAAAAATGCTTATGTGAGCTTACGAAGGAAAAAACAATTTGCCATCCTTCAACCCGCCACCAAAACCCGCTTTGAGATCGGGATAATTCTTAAGGGGCAAGCGCCAGAGGGTAAGCTGGAAGTCGTTAGCACGGCAAACGCCATGTGTTCGCACAGGATTAATATTGCCGGAATAAATGAAATAGACAAAGAAGTGATCGATTGGATCCGGAAAAGGCATACGATAATGCCGGTTAGGATTATATTATGCATCAACAATAAACAACAATGCGCAAGTTAAAACTTCAGGTTCAAATGACTGTTGACGGTTTCGTTGCCAGCCCGAATGGCGAACTCGACTGGGCAGTGTGGAACTGGGACAATGAAATTAAAAAATATGTCGACGAACTAACCGAACCGGTTGATTGCCACCGCACCCGCGAGTGTTCCGCAGGATCACTCGTGGGAATAAATAAGCAAAGTTTGTAACTTTGCCATTAAAGTATATTCCCCTGCTGGCAAGTCTTGTGCGGCCGTTTTTAGCATTGCAGACTTGTGCCAGGTTAACTAAATATCCTATCCATACCGCTACTATATGAGTTCGCAAATCCAGCAGAGATAAAATGAGCGGCATAACTGCTTCTAATAGAAAAACGCTTCGCATTTTTTATAAGAAAAGCAGTATATTTTATTTTTACTTTTGGATGATGCGTTCTGAATCAAATTTCAAATAATTAAAGTGAGTAAGCAAGGTACAAGTCAACAGCGCACATGGCTCGCACAAAAGACTTGCGATAGAGTGTCATGAAAAAGGCTACACGAATTTTTTACATCGATAATTTAAGGATCTTTTTAATCGGACTGGTAGTTTTACATCATTTATCAATCACCTATGGAGCCGCCGGGGGATGGTATTACAGAGAGGTGGAAGGTGACCGTTTTACAACTTTGCTGCTTACCATGTTTACGGCAACCAACCAGTCTTTTTTTATGGGGTTATTCTTTCTGATATCTGCTTATTTTACAGTAATATCTTACGAAAGAAAACCGATCGGCACTTTTATAAAAGATCGGTTTGTCCGCCTGGTGATACCCCTGGTCATATTTTATTTTATAATTTCTCCATTAACAATTTTCATGAAAGTCAGATTAGTGGATGGTGCAGATTATAGTTTTTTTGAATTTGTAAAGCGATTCCAGGGATTTGATTTTGGACCGATGTGGTTTGTGGAAACGTTGATCTATTTCAGTTTTGCTTATATCATTTACAAAATGATCTTCAGAGGAAGAGCCCCCTCACCAAAACAGCATGCATTTCCTAAGCCAGCAACCATTATTTGTTCAGCCCTGGCAATAAGTGCTGTATCGTTTGCAGTCAGACTCTGGATTCCTTTAGGCTCGGAACTTGGAAATACAGGATTACAATTACCCTATTTCCCACAATATATTGCTATGCTTTTAATAGGGATTCTGTTTGCCAGGTATGGATGGTTTGAACAAATCACATTCAGGCAGGGAATTAAGTGGTTTACATTTGCCCTGATGATCACGCTTATTGGATTTCCTTTGACTTTTTATTTCGGAACAAAAGAATCCGGAATAGAGCCATTTGTTGGCGGGTGGACATGGCAATCTGCGACATTGGCTGTTTGGGAGCAGTTGGCAGGATTTTCAATCATAATAGGACTTATTGGGATTTTCAAACAAAAATTAAACAACCAGGGGAAATGGGCCACGCAATTATCAGGAGCAGCCTATGGGGTTTTTATCATTCATCCATTCGTAGTTGTAACTTTAAGTGCAATTCTTAAGGATTGGG
The DNA here is from genome assembly GCA_963708435.1 of uncultured Bacteroidales bacterium. GTDB lineage: Bacteria > Bacteroidota > Bacteroidia > Bacteroidales > JAADJA01 > JAADJA01. The sequence goes on along the minus strand of CAVPSZ010000023.1, from coordinate 418,011 downwards.
AAGTGTATCCCGTTTTAAAATTCGTCATACTTGCTCCCGCAGCATTATTCCTATGTTTCAGCATAGGAATATTATTAAAGAAGATCCCTGTTGTCAATCAAATCATTTGAATTTTCTGATCAGCCTGAAATTTCGAAACGGAAAAATTTAAACCTAAATTTGATCAACAGAAAGATATTGGTGCAAAGATTGAATATAAATTGAAGCTCAACCGGCGTATGTCTTGTGCGATAGGTTTTAGCTTAACAAACTTGTGCATGGTTAACTCAATACACTATTGAGATTATTTTTACGGTGAATTTTTCGGCTTGTTATAACCTGAAAAGAAAAATTGTTAAGAAAAAGGTTAAGCATCCCTTTTAGATTTTGAGGTCTGACTAAAGGAAATGTCGAGAAACTAACTACTTAATACTCAGTACCAACTACTGCTCAGCCTTCTTCATCCGCTTTCGCTCATGTTCATCCAGAACGATCTTTCGCAACCGGTATGATTTAGGCGTTACCTCGAGGTATTCATCGTTTTTTATGTATTCCATGGCTTCTTCAAGCGAAAATTTAATAGCAGGTGTGATTACAATTTTTTCGTCAGAGCCGGAGGCGCGCATATTTGATAATTTCTTGGTTTTGATCACGTTCACAACTATATCCTCCTGACGGGTATTCTCACCAATCACCTGCCCGGCATAAACCTCTTCAAAAGGATCAATAAAAAACCTTCCCCTGTCCTGCAGTTTTTCTATAGAATAGGCAATGGCAGTGCCGGTTTCCATTACAATCAACGAACCATTGCGGCGACTACTGATTTCACCTTTCCATGGTTCAAAACCGATAAAGCGGTGCGCTATGACAGCTTCTCCTTCAGTGGCCGTAAGTATGGGATTTCTGAGCCCGATAACTCCCCTCGAAGGGATATTGAATTCAAGATGGATACGGTCGCCCTTGGTTTCAATGATCATGATATCCCCTTTTCGCCTGGTCACGATTTCGATGACCCTGCTCGAAAAGGCTTCGGGAACCTGCACCATAAGCAATTCTACCGGTTCGTGTTTTACTCCGTCTATTTCCTTGATGATGACATGGGGCTGCCCCAGCTGAAATTCATAGCCTTCACGGCGCATGGTCTCCACCAGAATGGAAAGATGAAGAATACCCCGGCCGTAAACAATGAATTTATCCGGTGAGTTTGTTTCCTCCACCCTCATGGCCAGGTTCTTCTCTGTTTCAAGGAAAAGCCTGTCGCGGATATGGCGCGAGGTAACATACTTGCCGTCTTTTCCGAAAAAAGGAGAATTGTTGATGGTGAAGAGCATACTCATCGTCGGCTCATCCACAGCCTTGTGAACCATCCCTTCAGGGTTTTCAAAGTCAGCAATGGTATCACCGATGTCGAAGTTTTCAAGCCCAAAAACCGCACAGATTTCACCCGCTTCTACTTCATACTTGATTTTCTCTTTTCCAAGGCCTTCAAAAAGGTATAACTCCTTTATTGCTGATTTAAGGATTGTTCCGTCTTTCTTAACAATTGAAACCTGCTGGCCGGCCTTTATGGTGCCCCTCGCCACTTTGCCAACGGCAATCCTTCCCATGTAAGAACTATAATCGAGCGAGCTGATCTTCATCTGTAAATTTCCCGTTTCAGCAGTATACTCCGGGATATATTCGATGATAGTATCCAGCAGGATGTGGATGTCCGAAGTTGGCATTTTCCAGTCGTCCGACATCCATCCCTGCTTGGAGGAACCGTAAATCGTCGGGAAATTAAGCTGTTCTTCGGTGGCTTCAAGGTTGAACATCAGGTCGAATACCGCTTCATGTACCTCATCCGGCCGGCAGTTGGGCTTATCCACTTTATTGATGACCACGATGGGTTTCAGGCCGAGTTCAAGGGCTTTCTGCAATACAAACCGTGTCTGCGGCATCGGTCCTTCAAAGGCATCCACAAGCAAAAGAACACCGTCGGCCATGTTCAGGACCCGTTCCACCTCCCCGCCGAAATCAGAGTGGCCGGGGGTATCGATGATGTTTATTTTAACTCCGTTATACCTCACACTCACATTCTTTGCGAGAATGGTAATCCCCCGTTCACGTTCAAGATCGTTCGAATCAAGGATCAATTCTCGAACTTCCTGGTTATCCCTGAAAAGCTTAGCCTGGTATAAAATCCGGTCTACCAGGGTTGTTTTGCCATGATCAACATGTGCAATAATAGCAATATTCCTTACATTTTTCATTTTTGATTATTGAATATCTTGTTCGGAAAAATAGTCCGCGAAAGTAGTACTTTAAGTCATTGGTCTGACGATTAATAAATTGAGGGGTAATCCAAATCTTTGGAAAACAATCAGCAGTTGATGTGATTATTCGTGTAAATTTGCGTCATTCGCGGCTAAAAAAGTGATGAAGTATAATTTTGATGAGATTATTGATCGAAAAAACACTTCTTGTATCAAATGGGATTACACGAAGGAATTTTTGGGAGAAGCTGACTTGCTGCCCATGTGGGTTGCCGATATGGATTTTAAAACTCCTGAATTTATAGTTGGGGCCATCAGACAACGGGCTGAACATGAGATTTACGGATATTCGATGCGCCCGCAAAGCTACTATCAATCTATTGTAGATTGGGTAAGGAATCGTCACAATTGGAGTATTGAGAAAGAGTGGATCCAGTTCACACCGGGTATTGTTCCGGCAATAAATCTTGCTGTATTGGCATTTACACAGACAGGTGATGAGATCATTGTTCAGCCTCCGGTTTATTTTCCGTTTTTTACTGCTGTAACAGATCACAGGAGAAAACTCGTTTATAATCAGCTCCGGCTCGAAAGCGGGAAATATTTGATGGATTTTAATGACCTGAAAAAGAAAATTACTTCTCAAACCAAAATGATCATCATCTCCAATCCGCATAATCCGGTTGGAAGAGCATGGACAACCGATGAACTGACAGAGATGGCTGAAATATGCCTGCACAACAAAATTCTGATCCTTTCCGATGAAATTCACGGTGACCTGGTACTTAAACCCAACCGGCATACTATTTTAGCTGATCTTTCGGCAGACATCGCAAATCATACCATTACTATGATAGCACCCAGCAAGACTTTCAACCTTGCAGGTATGTCCACCTCTTCTGTGATCATTTCCAACCCGGAACATCGTAAAACCTTTAAATCCATGCTTGATTCCTTTCATCTGGGGTTGGGGAACATTTTCGGGGCAGTTGCTTCAGAGGCTGCCTATACCTATGGTCATGACTGGCTGGACCAGATGCTTGAGTATGTGAAAGGCAATGTGGATTATGTTGAGGAATTCCTCAAGAATCATTTGCCGCAGGTAAAAATGATCACTCCTGAAGCCACCTATATGATCTGGCTTGATTTCAATCAGCTTAACCTTACAAGGGAGAAATTGAATCACCTTGTCCTTCGAAAAGCTAAAGTGGGGTTAAATGACGGAGAGGTTTTCGGACCGGGAGGAAAAGGATTCCAGCGGATGAACCTTGCCTGTCCACGGAGTTATATAGAAAAGGCATTGCAGAAACTGAAAGATGCTATAGAGAAGATGCAATGAACAAAAAGGATGAAGAAATATTAATTCTTGAATTTTTCAGGAAGGGGTATAATGGTTTCCCAAAAGGCAGGATCCTTAAATCGGAATCGCCTGATTTTATATTGAAAATATCACCCAAAAAATCAATCGGTATTGAAATAACCCGATTACATGACGGAAGCCTGCCAAAAAACAATCCTGGTTTTCCGGTTGCCGATCTGAGTATTGAAAATTTAGAGACTACCATCTTGAAAAAGGAGGAAATGATCCCATTCTATCTGAAGAAGAATTTACATGAATTATGGCTGATCATTGCTACTGATTATCTGAAAATGCCAACAGGAACGCAATTCTCAGAAATCATTCTCGCTCAGCAGTTCAATACAGGCTTCGACAGGATATTTTTGTTTGATCTGTTTGAAAAAAAGATTTTCGAATTAACTACCCGGAATTAAATTTCTGATTTCTCTATTCCTGCCTGTTTAAGTATAGCATGAAATGTTCCTTTTGGCAGATCTTTTTTATGCATTGGAACAATAACCCGCTTTTGAGACGCCGGATGCAACCATAACTGATGGCTACCCCGACTTCGTTCCAGGACAAATCCCTTGTGCTTTAAAATTCTGATTAACTCTTTTGGTGTCAATGAGGGCGTCTTGGTCATGCAGAAGCATTGAGTGTTATGGAGTATTCAAGTGTATTCGTTTCATCAGGCACTGCTTCACCTTTTGCTACAAGGCTCTCCACATATAATTCAATAGCTTCCTTTGCCATGGACATAGCTTCATCAATAGTCTCCCCATAAGTAATACACCCGGGTAACGTTGGTACATTTACGGTATACCCACCTTCTGGTTCTCGTTTGAGTAATACCCTGTAAGTTAATTGTTTCATAATTTAAAGTCTTTATGAGTAGCACTATTTCAAAAAGATTCTTTACTCAAAAGTAATACAAAATTGATAAACGTTTCCCCGTTTTTATCAATTCTAAAAACAAAAAAAACGAAGTCCGTCACTACTTCCTCATCAATTCTGCAAAATTCTTGTAGAAATAAGGTATTGCTTCTATTCCTTTGAAGAACTGATTCAGCGGGAAATTCTCATTGGGTGAATGGATCGCATCCGACTCCAGCCCGAATCCCATCAGGATCGATTTAATTCCCAGCACTTCCTCAAAGGTTGAAATGATCGGAATGCTTCCACCGCTCCGGGTAGGAACAGGAGTTTTTCCATAAACCATTTCATAGGCTTTTTCAGCAGCTTTATAAGCCGGCATATCAATCGGGCAAACATAACCCTGGCCTCCATGCAGCGGAGTTACAACAACCTTGACTGATTTGGGCGCAATGGATTCGAAATAGTCCTTGAATAATTTCTCGATTTTTTTGTAATTCTGGTTAGGAACCAATCGTGTCGATATTTTTGCATAAGCCTTTTGAAGGCAGCACGGTTTTAGCACCTTCACCTGTATAACCTCCCCAGATTCCGCAAACATCGAATGTCGGACGAATTCCTGTACGTTCGGTTGTGGTAAAACCATCCTCTCCTGAAACTTCGGCTATATCAAGGGCTTTTTTATAGTCCTCAAGGCTGAAAGGAGCCTCTCCAAGCATTTTCTCTTTCTTTTTCGGAAACTTTCATAACGTCATCATAAAAGCCAGGGATCATGATTTTCCCTTTGTCATCGATGGTCTGTGCGATCATTCTACTGAGGACATTGATGGGATTGGCCACTGCTCCGCCGAATAAACCGGAATGGAGGTCACGGTTGGGACCGGTCACTTCCACCTGCCAGTAAGCCAGCCCCCTGAGACCAATGGTGATGGAAGGAATGGTTTCTGCTATCATACCTGTATCGGAAACTAAAATAATATCTGCTTTCAGCATTTTCTTATGCTCCTCACACCACTTGCCCAAACTCACCGATCCGACCTCTTCTTCTCCCTCGATCATGAATTTTACATTACAGGGAAGATTGCCTGTTTTTACCATGTACTCGAATGCCTTGGCGTGCATGAACGATTGCCCTTTGTCGTCGTCGGCGCCACGGGCAAAAATTTTTCCATCCCTGATCTCCGGCTCAAAAGGTGGTGATTTCCATAAGTCGAGCGGATCGACCGGCATAACGTCATAATGGGCATAAACCAGCACCGTAGGGGCGTTTTTATCAACCATTTTTTCTCCATAAACCACAGGATTGCCATCGGTTGGCATCACCTCGGCTCTGTCAGTTCCTGCTTTAAGTAAGGTTTGCTTCCAGTATTCGGCTGCTTTTTTCATGTCATCCTTGTGCTCGCTCTGAGAGCTGATGGATGGAATCCGGATCAAACCGAAAAGTTCTTCAAGGAACCGCTCCTTGTTGCTTTCGATATAAGTCTTCAAGTCTTTCATATATTGTTTAGTTGTTTTATTATTAATCGAATGATTGCCAAAAATAACAATTCCGGTTTAGCTGGTGGTTAAATAATTATAAATTTGTGCAGGAAAGTGAAATTGAGTAATACGGGGAATAGGGGTATAAAGGTATAAAGGAAATTAGCATTTTGGTGGAAGTTTTGGATTTGGATTTATTTCTGAGCATATTTTGAAGAAATGGAAAATATATTAGAAGAACCTGAAGGTAAGTATGATGAAAACAGAGATTTTACAACTTTGATTTGCTGGAAGGATGCCCGACTAGTAAAATTGTTTTTTTATCAAAAAATCTTACCCTTATTACCAAGAGATGAAAAATTAAACCTCGATATTCAAATTAGAAAAGCATCCGTAAGTACCACAGCCAATATTTCTGAAGGATATGGACGATTTCATTATCAGGAAGGATTACAGTTCTACAGAATTTCGAGGGGCTCACTCTATGAATTGAAAGATCATCTCATCAGTTGTCACGACTTTTCCTTTATTGATAAAGACCTTTATGAACAGGGAATTAATCTGATTGAAAATGCTAAAATAAGCATTAATGGTTATATCAATTATGTTAAAAGCAAAAATACTAAACTACATTAAGAATTAGTATATTATGGTACTAAACTATTATAAGACAAATCTCAATTTTTCATACACTATACCACTATTCCCCTATACCCTTATACCCCTTTATACCCCTATACCCTTATACCCCTATACCCTTATACCCCTATACCCCTATACCCCTTACCCTTATACCCCTATACCTCTATACCTCTATACCTTTAAACCATGGAAAAAATTAAAATCGCCATCAACGGTTTCGGCAGGATAGGACGGATGTTCTTCAGGATAGCTCATGCAAAGGAAAACTTCGACATCGTGGCCATCAACGACGTAATGGAACCTTATACGATGGCACATTTGCTGAAATATGATTCAGTTCATAAACGGTTTAGCGGGTTGGTAGAATCGAATCATGATCATCTCATTGTTAATGGAAAAAAGATTTTAATTTTCCGGGAAGAAAATCCTGAAAATCTGCCCTGGAAAAAACTTGGCATTGACATAGTAATCGAAGCTACCGGTAAATTTATTACCCGCGATTCTGCCATGAAGCATATCGAAGCCGGCGCCCGGAAGGTAATCATTTCGGCTCCGGCAAAAGGCGAAAGCGAAGGTGTTCAATACATCGTTCTTGGCGTGAACAATCATTTGATCAATAAGGCTGATAAGGTCATTTCAAATTCCTCCTGCACCACCAACAACGTGGCTCCCCTTATCATGGTGCTCGATAAATTCTGGGGCATTGAAAAAGCCTTTATCACAACAGTTCATTCCTATACGCGCGACCAGAATATCCTCGATGGCCCCCATCATGATCTCAGAAGGGGAAGGGCAGCGGCCTATTCCATAGTTCCGACAACTACCGGAGCAGCCAAAGCAGTAACTAATATTTTCCCGCATCTTGACAAAAATATCGGCGGCGCCGGTATCCGCGTTCCGGTTCCTGATGGTTCGCTCACCGACCTGACGTGTACATTGAAGCATTGCACTTCCATCGAAGAGATCAATCAAAAGTTTAAGGAAGCTTCCGAAACCTATCTCAAAGGCATCCTCGAATATACCGAAGATCCTATTGTTTCGATGGATGTGATCGGGAATCCGCACTCCGCTGTATTTGATTCAAAGCTTACTGCTGTCCTGGGCGATAAAAACAAGCTGGTGAAAGTAGTCGCCTGGTACGATAACGAAGTCGGTTATTCTTACCGGCTGGCGGAACTGGTGGAGTTGTTTGCTTGATTCTGCTCTCAAGGGCATTCCTGACAAGGCATTCCTGAGAATCCGCCAGGATTCATCAGGAATCCAGAAAGGAAGTTATTGGTGCTGGATTTCCTGTTTTCACAGGAATGCTTTTCGTTTTTTGAAGGCATTCCTGACTTGATCAGGAATCCATTAATGGCTGCCTTTACGGATTCCAGTCTCCTTATACCCTTATTTCCCATATACCTTATTTCCTGTCAAACTACTAACTACTCGGTACTAAGTACTACTCTTTTACCATCTTCCACACCTCCGCCATCTTTTCATTTTGCAGCCTCACAAGATAAACTCCCCGCTGCAGGACATTGATACCGAAAGAGAATTATTTGATCTATTTCTCACTTTTCAGGTAAGCCTCTATCACTTTTTCCAACATCCCTGATTCATCCAGGATCTTCTCCACAAATTCCCTGAAAACTCCTTCCCCACCCTTTTTCTTCAGGTTCCATTTCGCATAAGGCTTCACATATTCCGGGGCATTGGCCGGTGCAGCGCTGATTCTTACTTTTTTGAGAAGCGGTATATCGTTAATATCATCGCCGATGTAGGCCACATCCTGTGTAAGGTTAAGTCCGAGCTTGTCACAAAGTTCCCCTGCCACCTTTAGCTTATCCTTAACGCCCATAAAAAGGTAATCGATCTTCAGCTTCTCCGCCCTGCGCCTCACGATCTCCGTATCCTCACCTGAGATTATCCCCACAGGAATTCCCATTTTTTTGCAAAACAAAACCCCTGCACTGTCGGAAGTATTGAACTTTTTCCATTCGTTGCCGGTGTTGTCGTAATACATTCCACCGTCGGTCCATACCCCGTCAATATCCGTTAATACAAGCTTTATGTCCATTATTCAATCATGTTTTGGTAAATTATTTCATCTCTCGGTATGTCGGTCCTGGCTGTCTTACCTATCACCGGTATCCTGTCGAACCATTGGTAGCCATCGCCGGGACTGAGCAGGTGGATGTCGTTTTCACCGATCCTTTCTCCCCTGGCGAATATCCCTCAGAGTGGCTATCGACCGCTCCAGTTTTATTTTGGTATCTTTTACCGAATCGCTGACAAATATTTCCTTCTCCCCCATCGCCATTTCAATATTCCTGATATCCCTTACCATGCGGTAAATCCCATCCGGGCCGAGCGATCCTTCATGATCGGTTCCCTTCATCTTTCTGTCGAGGGTGATGTGCTTTTCGATGACCTCTGCACCCAGCACCACTGCTGCCACAGGAACAACTATACCGATGGAATGATCGGAATAGCCGATGGAATAACCGGGATAGGTCTCTTTTAAATAAGGGATCGTATTCAGGTTGATATTCTTATATTCCGAAGGATATTGCGACAGACAGTGGAGGATGGTATATTTGCTATGGTATTTCGTGATCACCTGCAGTGCATTGTCGATTTCCTGCTTCCCTCCCATGCCGGTCGACAGGATCATTGGCACCTTTGTTTCCGCCATTGCTGCAAGCAACGGAAGGTTGGTCAGGTCGCGTGAAGCTACTTTCAAACGGTCGGGTGAAAAATACTTGAATATCGACAGGCATCCTTTTGCACATAAGGTTTCTACAAAATCAAGTCCTTTGGCTTTAGCATACTGGTAAAGTTCAAAATGCTGCTCATCATTCAGTTCCAGGAAGGCCCGGTGCTCCCCGTAGGTTTTCCCAAACGAATGCGGACTGTCATAGGGTTTCATCATTGCCGAAGCCGACAGCTCTTCCTGCAGGTCACGCCGGGTAAATTTTACTGCATCCATCGGTTTCAGCTTCTCCCCAAAAAGATGATCAATTACCGGTTCGGCAACGACATCGATCAGCTTTTTGGCTATCGACATGTCCCCGTTGTGGTTTTGCCCAATTTCACCGACTATATATGTGGATTTCTTCATTTTTTATTCTTTTCAATTTGCCCTTTCATCCGTTTCAGGTATTCCGGATGCTGGTCAATCCAACTAACGATCTTTTCCGGCTTAAGGGATATCCCCTCTTCCATCAGCCGGCTGTAGATTTCCTGCATCATTGCAAAATCTTCCGGTGTATCCACCGTCAGCCGGATATCATCCCGGTCAAACAATCCTGCCGGAGCATCATGCAGGTTCACCTTGAATTTTTCCGGTCGAAGATAAATATAGTTGGTCACATGTTCCCTGTACTTCGGTTCAGTGGTTTCCAGGTGCGCTTGCTTTAAGCGCTTTAAGAGAAACAACTTCGCCCCAAAATCCTGAATGTGTAAGTATTGTTGGCCGGTCACCTTTTATTTTATAGCCTGTGTAATCCATGTCGCCTGTTTTGATGAAGGGTGTCAAAGCAAGTGTTCCGGTTATGTCCAATAGCGGGTTATCGGCACAAATTCTGACAATATGGTTAGATTATACTTTTCAGCAGTCATTATAAACCTCAGGAGCACATCATTCTCTGATCCCCTGAAAAAACTGAATTCCTTTTTTTGAGCAATAGAAACAATTCCATCATCAAGAGGGTTATCCGTAGTAGCAACGATAACAGGAAACTTATTATTCAGTTCCGAAATAAACCTGTCAAGAATAAGTTCAAACATGCTTTGGCCTCCATAAAAAGGAATTACCATCTTACCCGGAAGCCGGGTTGAACCGGTTCTGACCTGTATAATAAATCCAATGTCTTTCAAAAATTAACTCTGTTGATGCTGAACAAAAGTAATACTATTCATTCGGGTAATTTATTTTTAACCTGTTTCAATTAACCAAAATCAAATCAAAAATTCTTATTTCTATTTTGAATTGTCAATTTCTTTATATATTTACACCTTCAATTGTTTGGCATAATATCATAATAATAATAGCAATGGTTATGAAAAAATTTATCTTCCTTCTTTTATGCAGCCTTATTTGGCAATTATCAATATCACAAACCATTAACCTGAACATCAAAGCCTACATCGAAGGTCCCTTTTTACAACGGACAAATGAACTCCTTTCCTTAATGTGCTTGGATATTTGCCAACAGAGCCAGCCTTACAATACTGCTCCCTGGAATTATCCTGGAACTGAATCGGTCACCACATTTCCTTCATCGAATATTGTTGATTGGGACCTGTATTATAAATCCAATATCTTTCAAAGATTAACGCTGTTGATGCTGAACAAAAGTAATACTATTCATTCGGGTAATTCATTTTTGACCTGTTTCAATTAACCAAAATCAAATCAAAAATTTCTATTTCATTTTGAATTGTCAATTTCTTTATATATTTACACCATCAATTTATTTTGAAAGCCGAATTTTATTTTAAAAGGAAAACTATGAAAAAAATAACCCTTTCTATCATTCTTCTTTTCAGTGCAAATCTATTGTTTGCTCAAATCGCCACTATGCGTATTGGTGAAGTTGACGTAGCAGGAATTCCGGTTGGTGGAGATGTAATCGTCCCGGTTTACGTGGATATTATAGACGATGGAACTGTATACACCATGCAGTTTTTCATTGGTTTCAATCACACCATACTTACCTGGAAAGGCACATTTGCCAATCCTTTGACAGGAATTCAGAATTTCCATCCTAATTTCCCATACGGAACTACAAATGGTTCATGGATGTTCAATGACAATGGCACAGAACTAGTAACTTTATGGGATGACCCTGCAAATTTCCATACCTTTTCAATTCCGGTATCGAACAAATGGTATGACATGATCTTCACATATAATGGCGGTCTCACTGTTGGTCAGGAGTCTCTGTTAGTTTGGGGGTTGGCCAAAACTGACCATGGTGGAAAATCGGCTAAAGGATCTACAGAAATGTTCGATCAGAATTTTAGCCAGTATTCGTTGACTCTAATTGATGGAAACGTTTTTAATTCAGGGGACTTATCACCGAAACTTAACTTAAAAGTCTTTATTGAAGGCCCTTATTACAATGGACAAATGACCCCATTCCTCAATGTATTGGGGTATTTGCCAACAAGCCAGCCTTACAATACACCTCCCTGGAATTATCCGTGGAACTGAATCGGTCACCGCATTTCCTTCCTCGAATATTGTTGATTGGGTGCTGGTGGATGTGTTAAAACCACACACCGATGGTAATCAAATCAAGTTTGAAGTGATGGGACGCAAAGCTGGATTTCTGTTTAAAACTGGATTGATCAAAGACATTGATGGCATAAGCAATCTCACTGTTCAGTCAAATATAAGTTCCGGATTTTATGTCCGTATCCATCACCGCAATCACCTTTCAGTTATTTCGGCAGTGCCATTGGTTGAATCCGGCGGAGTTTTCACTTACGATTTCACTTTTTCTGCCGAGCAGGCTATGGGTGGTACTTTATCACAAAAACAACTTTCTTCAGTTATCTGGGGCATGATCGCTGCTGATGCCAATGCCAGCGGTCAGATTGATAACCGCGATAAAAATGATGTCTGGCTTCCCCAGCAAAACTCTCACCGGCTATTATGAAGGTGATTTCAATATGGATACACAGGTGGATATGGACGATAAGGTTGTGAAATGGGAACCGAACGCAGGCAAAAGCACATATCCTGTTAAAGATACCGTTGTCACACCCATATCCTGGACTTGTGGTGATACGATAATTGATTCAAGGGATGGCCAATCCTACAACACCGTCCAAATCGGCGAACAATGCTGGATGGCAGAAAACATGAATGTGGGTTTAGAAGGGACACAAACTAATAACGGAATAATTGAAAAATCATGCTATAATAATGATCCGGCAAATTGTGAAATTTATGGGGGCTTATACAGTTGGTATGAGATGATGCAATATAATCCTGAGCCTGGTTCGCAGGGAATTTGTCCGGATGGATGGCACATCCCACAATGTAGTGATTGGGGGATTTTATTTAATCACTTGGGAGATTCGGCTGGAGGTAAAATGAAGGAAACCGGTACCATTCACTGGGCTTCACCAAATATTTGTGCGACCAATGTTAGCGGATTTACAGCACTTCCGGGAGGTGAAAAGTGAAATGGTTTTCATCACTTAGGAGAAGTATGCAATTTTCATTCAGGTTTTTATTCTTATCATGATTATCGTGTAGGAATTTTTAACCTATCTTCCGGCAATGCTTGTGATATATAATAATAGTGTGATTCCTGCACCATTTGCCTGGGATCAGTTTTCTGTTCGTTGCCTGAAATCTATTAATCAACCACCCGTACAACCATATGATCCGTTTCCCCTTAATGGGATTCAGGACCAATCATTTGATGTTATTTTATCATGGAGTTGTTCTGATCCGGAGAATCAGCCACTAACTTATGATGTATATTTTAGCGATGAAACTCCCCCATCCTTGGTTTCGGCAGGACAATCAGAAACTTTCTTCGACCCAAATGATATACTAATTCCAGGAACCACTTATTATTGGAAAATCGTTGCTTATGATAATTTAAATCAATTTAATATTGGATCAGAATGGTCATTTACAACACAAAACGAAGGAATTCCCATCGTAACAACCGGGGAAGTGACTAACATTGGTATCCATACGGCTGAGGCAAGTGGAAATGTAACTGATCAGGGCAGTTCTTCGGTGACTGCACGTGGTGTTTGCTGGAGTTTAAATCAAAATCCCACAATCAGCGATAATTTTACTGTAAGTGGCACAGGGCTTGGAACCTTTTATAGCCAATTGACAAATTTATATACGTCTTCGTCTTATTACCTTCGCGCCTATGCTACAAATAGCCAGGGTACAGGTTATGGTACACAATTGACCTTCAAAACATCACACGAACATTGTCCTGGGTTACCCACAATTTTATATGACGGCCAAATCTATAATACAGTTCAAATAGGTACACAGTGTTGGTTAAAAGAGAACCTAAATGTAGGATCAATTGGTTTTCCAGGAAATAATAGTACTATTGAAAAGTTTTGCTATGATAATCTTCCAATTAATTGTGACATTTATGGCGGTTTATATACTTGGTATGAAGCAATGCAATATACTTACGAACAGGGAACTCAGGGAATATGCCCAGATGGCTGGCACATTCCTTCATTTTCCGATTGGCAATTATTGATTGATACATTAGGAGGCAATGAAATTGCAGGATGTAAAGTGAAAGAAACTGGAACCTCGCACTGGAATTACCCTAATACAAATTCAAATAATGAAAGTGGATTCACTGCATTACCAGGAGGATATTTAAACTATGATTTTGGTGCTTTTCAGGGTTTACGTTCACATGGATTTTTTCATATATCAGGAGCAATTTATAATAGTAATAGTTATTGTGTATTAGATGGATCAAGCTTTTTTTATATTATTAATTTTATAGGTTCGGCGAGGATGCCAGTGTACGATGTGTCAAAGATACAAATTTATCCCCAACTTTACCTTCAGACCCGGTTCCATTCTGATGGGGCTCAAAATCAACCAATAAATACAATTTTATCTTGGACATGCACCGATCCTGAAAATGACCCAATTACTTATGATGTTTACTTGAGTTCATCAAATCCACCTTCTCTTATGTCAACCGGTCAAACAGGAAACACATTAAACCCAGGTGCTTTGGCCTATAATACGCTTTATTACTGGAAAATTGTTGCACATGATGACCATTCAAATAACACCGAAGGTCCGGTATGGTCATTTTCGACAAAAACCGCGTTTGAATGTGGTGATCCTTTGGTAGATTCCCGCGACGGCCAAACCTACACAACAGTGCAAATAGGAACCCAATGCTGGATGACAGAAAACCTGAACATTGGAACGATGATACCAGGTGCTAATCAACATGGCAAACAACAGCATTATTGAAAAGTATTGTTACAACAACAGCACAGCCAATTGTGATATTTATGGCGGTCTTTATCAATGGAATGAAATGATGCAGTACACTACCACACCAGGAGCGCAGGGCATTTGTCCGGCAACTGGCTGGCATTTGCCCACAGATGCTGAATGGACAATATTAACAACCTTTTTAGGCGGTGAAGGCATTGCAGGTGGTAAAATGAAAACAACGGGTACAATTGAAGCCGGCACAGGTTTGTGGTATGCTCCAAACACCGGCGCAACAAATGAAAGTGGTTTTACTGCCCTTCCGGGCGGCTACCGCAGCGACAATGGTGATTTCGACGGTCTGGGTTACTACGCCTACTTTTGGTCTTCTACGGAGATCAATACCATATTACGCGTGGTACCTGGTCTTGTACTACAATGGCACCGATGTCTACCGTTACTACGATTACAAGACATTACGGTTTTAGTGTTCGTTGCGTTCAGGATATGCCAAACCTACCTCCTTCAGTTCCATCCGAACCACAGCCTTCTGATGGAGCAGCGAACCAACCGATAAATACCAATCTGTCCTGGACATGTACCGACCCCGAAAATGACCCACTGACTTATGATGTTTATTTTGGCACATCAAATCCACCTTCTCTTATTTCATCCGGTCAAACAGGAACCAATTATAATCCAGGCGCGTTGGCTTATAATACAATTATTATTGGAAAATTGTTGCCCATGATGACCACAGCAACTCAACTGAAGGGCCAGTTTGGACTTTTACGACAATCCCAACCACCCTGCGGTGGATCCTATTGTTGATACCCGTGACAGACAAACCTATAACACTGTTCAAATAGGAGAGCAATGCTGGATGGCGGAAAATATGAACATTGGAACTATGATACATGGAACCAATAACATGCAAATAATGGCATTATTGAAAAGTATTGTTATGGCAATATTGCAGCTAATTGTGATATTTATGGTGGGCTTTATCAATGGAATGAAATGATGCAGTACATTACCATCCCGGAACGCAAGGCATTTGCCCGCGCGAGGATGGCATCTACCGACCGATGCAGAATGGACAGAATTAATAACCTTTTTAGGCGGTGAAGACATTGCAGGTGGTAAAATGAAAACAACGGGCACCATTGAAGCGGGAACAGGTTTGTGGTATGCACCCAATACTGGGGCTACAAACGAAAGTGGCTTTACCGGCTTACCGGGTGGTTTCCGCAACAACAATAGTTATTTCTTCGCTCAGGGCTATTACGCTTACATTTGGTCTTCTTCTGATCCCCTATCCTGGTAAAGGATGGCTTAGGATCCTTGGTTACTATGACCCGGGTTTCTCCCTAGACATTGACTTTAATTACTTTGGTTTTAGTGTTCGATGTTTGAAAAATTAATTTATAGTGCTTATTAGTTCCCAGGTTGGGCGTAGTCTTGTGCGTGCGCGAAATTGTTGCGAGGATGACATCCATAATGTTTTAAAAATGGCACAGCATCTCTGCCACGCCATCGACTAAGAGACTGTTTAAAATTCAATAAAATATTTAACAGTGACAATTTTGCCACAAAGGCACCAAGTCACTAAGAAAACACAAAGGGCAGAAAATGAATAATTTTACTTCGTGAAACTTTGTGTTTTTGTGTCTTTGTGGCAATGAAAAATCATTAGTTTTATCATTTTTAAACAGACTCTAATATGTGAAAAACCGAAAAATTTCTTACATCTGAAATCAATCATACATCTAAAATCTTACATCCCCGTCCCCCTATGTGTTTCCTAATGTGTCCTACTGTGCCTATTGTGGTTAAAAATATTTCCATTTCCAATCCATCATTCATAATTAAAAATTCACCATTTATCATTTACCATTTCCTCCGTGTTCCTCAGTGCCCTCAGGTCTCCGTGGTTAATCTCCTCCCCCTATTGTGGTTCAAAATTTTCCAATTCCCAACAACCTGCAACCAGGCTTCAGTTGTACTTAACAAATCCCGAACCCCTTCCGGTCAGGTTTGAAAGGCCTCCAATGTGTTCCGCTCGGGTTAACATCTCGCTTGCACGGGAGACAAAGTCGTTTGAATGAATTACAATCTGGTTTTTACGGGTCACAATTTGCTCTGAATGGGTTACAATCTGGTTTGCACGGGTGACAATCCGGTATGAAAAGGTGAAAACTGTCAATGAGGCACTGTCAATGCCTTATGAAAGGGTGACAACTGACAATGATTCACCTCCAATCTCGTTTGAAGGGGTTCCAACTGACAATGATTCACCTCCAATGCCGTTTGAAGGGGTGACAACTGTCAATGAAGCAGGTTCAATGCTTTTTGCACCACATTCAAAAGTTTCCGCTCCTTTATAAATCCAATCTGAATGCAATGCCTTTGTCTTCCCTCCGGCTAATTTGGGTTTTTCTCTTACTTCAATGTTGAATCTGCCAGCACCGCCAGGTGTTCCGCAGGAACACTTGGTGGTATAAATAAGCAAAATTTTCAACTTACAAATAGAAATTCACACCTGCCATCACTATCGCAAGTTTCCATTTATGGCCACTTGCCTAAGCATAATTTATAGCATAAAAGTACAGTACAGGTCTTTCATTATTCAATTATTCGTCATACTTTAATCTGTGAATCAGTGGCAATTTTGTTCTCAGTTCAAGATTCTTCGTTTTGTACTTTTATAAATCACCGTAAAGAAATTTCATGTAAGTTTGCAATTATTTGCAATTAGTGCAGGTAAGAAAACAGAACAAATGTGGACTGCTGTCAATAATAAAATAACTGTGTAAAAAGGCTATGCCTGAGATTTCAAGATTTTATGGGATTATAATTTATATGTTTTTCGGAGATCATAATCCTGCCCATTTCCATGTTAAATACCAGGATTTTGAAGCAACAATAAATATAGATGATGGAATAGTAAAAGGGGAATTACCGAGAAGAGCTATAAGTTTAATTTACGAATGGCTTGATTTGCATAAACATGAATTACTTGAGAATTGGAAATTGTTAGAGCAAAGAAAACCGATAAAGAAAATTGAACCATTAAAATAATCTGCCCATGAAAATGATTAAAGTAAAAGAGGCAAAATACGTTGATGGATTTAAAATCAGATTTAAATTTAATGACGGTAAATCGAAAACAATTGATTTTCATGATCTATTATGGGGTGAAGTTTTTCAACCTTTGAAAGACATCCAGTATTTTAAAAAATTTAAATTAAATCCATTTACAATAGAATGGGATAACGGTGCAGACTTCGCCCCTGAATATTTATATCAATTGGGCGAATCAAAAAAAGATAAAGCAACCCAGGCACATCAGCAAGTCTTATAGATAAAGCTGGAAATCGATAATCCAAATATGAAACATTGAACTATGTAGTTCTATTCTTAATTTAATTGCTTATCAGCGATGGATCCAACAATACAAAACATCATCATCATCGGCGCAGGAGCTATCGGGACAGCAGTTGGTAATATTCTCGCCCGTAAACACCAGTACAACGTCACCCTGTTATCCATCGAGGAAGATGTTGTTGAATCCATCACTAACACCCGCTACAACAAAAAATATTTCCCCGGCATCAAGCTGAGTAAATTCCTTAAAGCCACAACCGATCCTGCAATTCTCAATAATGCAGAAATTGTCTTTCTGGCCATACCCTCTAATGTTACCGTTGATTATCTGCTCGGAATAAGATCCCACCTGAACAAAAATGCCATTCTGTTAAATATGGCCAAAGGATTCAGCCGTGAACAGAAGACCATCGCCGAAAGCTTAAGCCATAGCCTCCCCAATCCCGTTTGCTCCTTCAAAGGTCCCACCTTTGCCAACGAGCTCATCAACAAGTACCCGACAGCCTTTACCCTGGGCTCTCTGGATAAAACCCATTACCCCTTGTTTAAAGAACTATTTCGCGACACCCCTATCCACATCGATTTTACCACTGATGTCAAAGGTGTAGAGATACTGAGTATCCTTAAAAATATTTACGCCATTGCCACCGGCATCGTCGATGCCCACTTCAACTCTCCCAACCTCCGGTTTCTTTTTCTCACCAAAGCATTCAACGAGATGAAGGACATCCTCTTAAAATATGGCGGGAAAGAGGAGACCATGTTCCGCTATTGCGGCTACGGCGATTTCTGCCTCACCGCCCTGAACGATCTCAGCCGCAACAGGACACTGGGTTTGCTGATCGGAAAGGGTTTTTTTACCAGCAACATTTCCGACAAGGTAGTTCTCGAAGGTAAAATTGCCGTAGGTGTCTTTTGTGAAGAGATTTCAAAATCAAAATCCCTGACCTGTAACTTCCCGATCATGGCCGAGCTTTACAAGGTCTTTAATGAGGATTACGATATTTCAGGCTTTGTGAATAAGGTGATCAATAATGAAATGGAAAATTAGAAAGCAGGGTTATTTAGCAGAACAAGTCATTTTTTCCACATCATCCCTGTCTGTATACATCCTAATATTATTATCTTTTATTCTCAATCCCGTCAGGGATTATATGTGGGTAAAATAATCATGTAAAAAAAACAATTTCGTCCCAGCCGGGACGGTATATTATTCTCTCATCATCTACCCACATTTCCTGCCTGACGGCAGGTTAAGGTTCATATACAAACGATTCAGAACTCTGCATCATAATCCACCTTCTTGAAAATATATCTTTCGTCAAACGGAACCTCAAATTTTTCAAGAAACTCAAGATATTCTTCAATAAATGATTTTTTTTGATGATGTATTTCCTGTTCCTTTATGTAATCAATGACATTATTAACATGTGATTTACTATATGAAAATCCCCCAAACCCTTCCTGCCACGAAAAACGTCCTTCAACAAATCTTTTTTTGTTAATCCATTTTGAAGAATCTCCTTTCACATCTTGCATCAAATCAGATAAGGATTGGGTTGGTCTCATTCCAAAAAAAACATGAATATGATCTGGCATGCCATTTATCGCCAAAACTTTATGTCCATGATTTTGAATAATACCGGTGATATACCGGAATAATTCATTTTTCCAATTCTTTTTAATGATACAGCTACGATCCTGAACTGAAAATACAGTTTGAATATGAATTTGGGTATAGGTATTAGCCATAACTGTATTGAATTAAACCATATCTCAAAAATAGATGTTCCATCCCGAAGGTTAGTTCATTATATCCTGCAAATAAAATTTCATTTTATTTGGAATACGGTTGATCAAATTATCTGTTTGCCATTGACGAAAGAAGTTTTTCAGGATCACTGAACAGGTTTACATTTTGAATTATCTTTTCATCTTCCCAGTTCCACCATTGTAATTTCAACAATTCTTCCCGTATTTTCTCATCAAACCTGTATCTGTGAAATTTTGCCGGTGTCCCAAAAACAATGGAATAAGGCTCAACATCTTTTGTAACAAGTGAATTGGCGCCAACAATGGCACCGTCGCCTACCTTCACACCACCAAGGACAATAGAATTTGCACCAATCCAGACATCATTTCCAATGATACATCTCCGGTCTGGATTGTCTTCGAAATTCCTGCTCTTCTTTACGAACCCATATTTTTTGTCGTAGGCAAAATGATGTGTGCTTACCCAATCGACCGGGTGGTGTCCCAACCCGATCTTCACGCCATAGGCAATGGAGCAGAACCTTCCGATCGATTCGGTATTTTTATCCACCAGCGAATACTTATTGATATAGGTATACTTCCCGATCAGGCCTGTTTGAATATGGGTCCCATATTCCAGCGTCACCCCTTTCTCCAGCCTCACGCTCCTGCTCAGGCTTGCTGATTTGATGGTACAGGTGGGATTTGTGATCCTTAAGTATGTTCTCCAGAGGAATTGGGTTATGCTCATATTTTATTCATTTAGGAGGTTCATAGCATGATATTGATCTGTTCATTTTGACATCTCGCTAAGTAGGTTTGCAATGTCACCCGCAAGCTTTTTCCTTGAGTGCTTAAAATAATCTTCTCCCTGCCCCTCCCTGACCAATTTACCCTTAAGGAATAATTCGAAAAGATGCTTTACTGAATTTTTTATTCCTTCCTTATCACCAAAGTGACTGAACATATCCCGCTTTGCAATCCAGGATGATCCGTGCGCTGTCTCCGTTTTCCGGACCGATGCACAAAATAGGCCGGTGCAAAGCCAGATATTCAAATAATTTCCCCGGAATGATGCCATCTACATTGGGTGTATTATTCAGGGGCAAAAGAAGTACGGCAGCATTGGCGGCTCTTTCCATCGCCTCCTTATGCGGCAGATAGCTGATCTTTTCTGTTTGATGATCCAGTCCATATTTCCTGATCGATTCCACGACAGTATGATCGGTTTGTCCGATTAATAAAATTTTCAATTGTTGTTTGAAATCTTTGTTTTCGGAACAGAACTCAGCAAGGGCTTGCCATAAAACATCCGGGTTCCTGTCCTTATTCATCGATCCCAGGTGAACCAGTTCAAAATTCTGCTGTGGCTTTATTTGTAATCCTACAAAATCTTCCGGATCAAAACCATTGGTGATGACCTCTACGGGGCGGTCGACGATCTTTATAAAATCCCTCGCCCAGTTTTGGCTTACGGTAACGACTTTATCCGCATTCCTGAGTACTTTTTTTTCCTGTTTTCGGTGTTTCTTATCCGACCACCTTGTCAGCATCAGCTTATCATAAAAATCAATATTCGTCCATGGATCCCTGAAATCAGCCAGCCACGGAATGCCAAGCTTTTCTTTTACACCTACAGCAATCAGGTGCATGCTGTGCGGCGGACCGGTAGAAACCATTGCATCAACAGGGTTTTTCTTCAAATAATTCTCAAGGAATCTCACGGAAGGCTTGATCCAGAATTTGCGGGCATCGGGGATAAAAAAATTACCCCGTATCCAGATTGAAATCTTTTCAGTAATTGAGGGATCTTTTCTTTTCTGACAGGAATCCGGCTTTTATACTGTCCTCTTTCTTTCTTCCCACAAACTGCTTATATACTGAATAAGGCTCCCAAATTCTCGTTTTGATAACCGTCAGATTTTCGGGTATATCCTTTTCAAGCGAATGATCTATGGCAGGCGCTTCCGGGTTTTCAGGAGTATAAACAACAGGTTCCCATCCATAATTCCGGAGATATTTGACAAATTTCAGCCACCGCTGAACTCCCGCACCTCCGCTGGGTGGCCAGTAATAGGTTATGATGAGAACCTTTTTCAATGGAGGTACAATTATCTTAACTTTTATCAGGCAGGCTTTTAAGGACTTTTTTGATTTCCAGTGAAAACCCTCCTAATAACAAGAAAGATCAGTAACAACGATGAAGCGAGGGAAATTTTTTCACCTACCCTGAAAACCCTGGGTTCGAATTTAAACTCGACCAGATGTTTACCTTGTAGGAATGACCATACCCCTTAAAACATAATTCACCCTGAAATGAGGCGTCAGTGTTCCGTCAACATAAGCATTCCAGCCTTTGTCGTAATAGATTTCGGAGAATACAGCCAGTTGATCTTTATTCGTATTCACCTGGTATTGCAGGTTGTTTGGGGCATATTTGATCAGTTTGATCAGAGCTGTCGAATCAAATGACGGAGTAAATCCATCAATGTATTTGCTGAACCGGTCATCGATGACTGCTGTAGTTTCAGGGTTGAAATCCGTCAAAGCATCGATTTCTTCATTGGCATTTTTTACCATTTTTATTTCCGTCACGAACCAGGCATTTCCCAAGGCTTTCATATTGGGATAAACAGAAGGCTGCTTTTTATCATCAGCCTGAATGATGTATTTAGTATTCAACATGTTCAGCACATCCATGTTTAATTTACCTTTCATATGGTGATCGTATAATTCCTGATACCTCCTGAGTTTTGCCCCATGGTAACCCCCAATTGATTTATGAAAATAAGAAGTACTGGCATCGGCAAACGGATCGACCGTAAGGTTCAGAACGCGGAAATTCGGATCACTATCTTTTAATATCAGCTCATCGGCACGCGATTTCTGAAATGGTTTTTCTGATTTCGACTTTGATACAAAATTTTCGTTGTTCAGGTATCTCTTATTTACCGCCCACATATCGATCAGGATCAAAACCGAAAGCAGGCCGATTACCCAACCTTTTTTTAATTTATTTATACTGAACGCCCAGATAACTATTCCGGCAAGCAAAATAAACACAAATGACCTGAAAGCATCAGCCCTAAGAATTGCTTTACGGGCAATTTCGACATTGTAATAAAAATCTGTTATTTGTGAAGCATACTCGGGGTTGGATTTTTTTTGCTGAGCTATACCTGCAATTTCTTCCTTGCTGAGAAAACTGAAGAAAACGTCGGGTATAAGGGCGAAAAGCAATACTATCCCGGCAGTAATACCGAATGAAAGATAAAAAGGATTAACCTGAGTTTTATACAAACTGATTTTTTTCTTCAAAACTGATTGTTCGGTCAAGACAGCATTAAGGGCAATCATTGCAAGAATGGGTATGGTCAGTTCGGCAATTACCATCGTCATTGATACGGCTCTGAATTTATTATACCCAGGGAAATAATTCATAAAAAGGTCTGTTAAGGGCATAAAATTTTTTCCCCAGGCCAGCATTAGTGATAAAATTGTCCCGGCTAACAACCACCACTTCATATTACCCTTGACGATAAACAGTCCATAAATAAATAGAAAAATAATAATCGCCCCCGCATAAACAGGACCGGAAGTAAAGGGCTGATCGCCCCAGTAATGATTGGCATTATTTGCTACCGTCTCCTTAAGTTGTGAGTCAACATTCTTCAGGGCATATTCCTTATCTCCGATAAGGCCTGTCGCTCCCCCTTTTATATTGGGAACGAGCAGTGAAAGCGATTCACTGATTCCATAACTCCATTGGGTTGCATAATCTTTATCGATACCAGATGTCCTGTTTTCCTGATTGGTTGAAAGCTCTGATTTTCCCCTGATGGTTTCCTTACCGTATTCATACGTTGCCCATAAACTGGTGATATGCGTAAGCACTGCGATTAAACCTGCTACCAGGACAATCACTGAAGACTTGATAAAACCTGGTAAAGATTTTGATTTAACAGCACCCGCAAATTCAGCAATACCAAAAACCAGGAGCAGGAGAAATAAATAATAAGTAATTTGCGGGTGTCCCGCATTAATTTCCAGGGCAAGGAACAGTAAGGTTAATATTCCTCCCAGAAGGTATTTGCCTCTGTAGGTCATAATTATTCCGGCCAGCACGGGAGCCATATAACCGATAGCGTGAGCTTTGCTATTATGGCCTGCTTCAAAGATGATGAAAAAATATGATGAGAATCCGAAAGCAATTGCACCGCCAATGCTTAGCCAGGGATCAACTTTCAAAACGATAAGCAGGATAAAAAATCCAAGGAGATAAAGAAAAATCAAACCTGCCGGGTGCGGCAAACCCAATTGAAGAATATCATCGATAAACCTCACCAGGTTGCCTTTATATTTCACAGAGATTTGATACGCCGGCATACCCCCGAACATGGAGTTGGTCCACAAGGGATCAATTCCGGTTTTTTCCCTGTAATCAACTATTTCCTTCGACATGCCTTTATGCTGGATTATATCTGACTGCCGTAAACGCTGGCCTTCAAGTAAAGGACTCAGGTAGATCAATGTTATGACAATAAAAATGATAATTGCCGAAGCATAAGGAAGTATCTTCTTAATATTGGATTTATTCATTTTCCTGGAATTATAATTTCGTCAATCTTTTATTTCTTCGTAATCAATATACTCTCCAGGTTCTTCATTTACCGTTTTCTTTTTGGGAGTATAATTAACTTTCATTTCCCCTGTTTTTTGATAAGGAGTATGGTATTGCTGCTGATAATTTTCCTGGGTTTTTCGGATAGCATATTTGAGAAATAAGGGTAGTATATACCTTGCAGCGAATTTCAGGAGATAATAAACAACTATTATTATTAATATTATTCTGAGCAGTTGCATTTTGAACTTTTTATGGTCGGACAAATATATTTGTGCGGCATTTAATGTACTCCCGACAAAGGCAAAATTAGAATTTTTATTTTACAAAGGGAGAAGGTATAAAATGAATAAGGAGATAATCTGAAATTACCTCCTTAATCAACAAAAAATTAAAACCTATCTTATTTGAAAAGATTATTTGTCAAGTTTTTCGTCGGAAACAGTCAATTTTTTCCTGCCTTTGGCTCTTCTGCTTGCCAAAACCTTGCGGCCATTCTTGGTTGCCATTCTTGCCCTGAACCCGTGTTTATTGGTTCTTTTTCTTCTCGATGGTTGAAATGTCCTTTTCATTTTACTATAATTTTTGGGAGCGCAAAAATAGATTTTTTTTTAATTATGACAAATAAATTCAAAAAAACTTTTTTTCGTAATATTGCAGCCCTTTTATAAAAATAGTAAAATACAGATAATCAATATTTAATTTCAAAATATTTAAAAATAAAATTATGACTAACAAGTATGTTTTTACCTTCGGTGATAAGAAAGCTGAAGGTAATGCCAGTATGAAAAGTTTACTGGGTGGCAAAGGCGCCAATCTCGCAGAAATGAATCTTATCGGTGTACCCGTTCCGCCCGGATTCACAATAACAACTGAAGTTTGCACACTTTACTATAAAGAAGGTAAGAATCAGGTTATTAAGTTAATAAAACCTCAGGTTGAGCAGGCGGTTAAAAATGTTGAAAAAATCATGAAGGCCAAATTCGGTGATAAGGAAAATCCCTGCCTTCTTTCTGTTCGCTCAGGCGCAAGGGCATCTATGCCAGGCATGATGGATACGGTTTTAAACCTGGGGTTGAATGATACTGCCGTAAAAGGTATTGCAAAGAAGTCGGGAAATGAGCGTTTTGCCTGGGACTCATATAGAAGATTCGTGCAGATGTATGGAGATGTAGTATTGGATATGAAGCCGGCCTCTAAGGAAGATATCGATCCTTTTGAAGAGATCATCGATCACCTGAAAGAAGAAAAAGGTGTGTTGCTCGATACAGAGCTCACAACCGCTGATCTTAAGGAACTGGTTAAAAGGTTCAAGATCGCGGTTAAGCGCAAAACGGGAAAAGATTTCCCGGATGATCCATGGGAACAGCTTTGGGGTTCTATCATGGCAGTTTTCGGAAGCTGGATGAATGACCGCGCTAAACTTTACCGGAAGCTTAATGGTATCCCCGATGACTGGGGTACAGCTGTTAATGTACAGGCTATGGTTTTCGGAAATATGGGTGAAAACTCCGGAACGGGCGTGGCATTTACAAGAGATGCCGGTACCGGCGAAGATATTTTTAACGGTGAATACCTGATTAATGCACAGGGTGAGGATGTTGTAGCAGGTATCCGCACGCCGCAACAAATTACCAAGGAGGGTTCGGTTAGATGGGCTCAACTCGCCAAGGTTAGTGAAAAAGAACGGAAAACCAGCTTCCCTTCTCTTGAAGAAGTCATGCCTAAAGTATACAAAGAATTGAATACCATCCAGCAAAAACTGGAGGACCATTATAAAGATATGCAGGACCTCGAATTTACGATTCAGGATGGTAAGCTATGGTTGCTGCAGACAAGAAACGGAAAAAGAACCGGGGCCGCAATGGTAAAAATTGCGATGGACATGCTAAGCCAGGGTAAGATAGATGAAAAGACTGCTATCATGCGGGTAGAACCAAATAAGCTGGATGAGCTTCTTCACCCGGTTTTCGATCAGAAAGCAATTGATAAGGCTCATGTGATTGCTAAAGGGTTACCCGCTTCGCCTGGAGCCGCAACGGGTCAAATAGTGTTTCATGCAGACGAAGCGGAAGAATGGGCAGAAAAAGGATTAAAAGTGGTTCTTGTGCGTATCGAAACTTCCCCTGAGGATTTAAAAGGAATGAACGTTGCCGAGGGCATCCTTACCGCACGCGGAGGAATGACCTCTCACGCTGCTGTTGTTGCCAGAGGTATGGGAAAATGCTGTGTTTCGGGTGCAGGCGGAATTAAAATTGATTATAAAGCCCGCACATTGAACTGTGATGGAATTCTCCTGAAGGAAGGTGACTGGATTTCTCTGAACGGCTCAACAGGAGAGGTTTATAATGGAAAAATCGCAACCAGGGAACCTTTGATGAGCGGTGATTTTGGAAAACTCATGAAGCTGGCCGATAAAACGGCGGTTATGAAAGTAAGAACCAATGCCGACACTCCTTATGATTCGAAGGTAGCACGTGATTTTGGAGCTGTCGGAATCGGCCTTTGCCGCACCGAGCACATGTTTTTCGGTGAAGGAAAGATTCAGGCGATGCGGGAAATGATCCTTGCCAATGATCTGGAAGGAAGGAAAAAAGCCTTGAAGAAATTATTACCCATCCAACGTAAGGATTTTGAAGGTATTTTCGAAGCCATGCGCGATCTGCCGGTGACAATCAGATTGCTTGATCCGCCATTACATGAGTTTGTTCCTCATGAAGAAAAAGAGCAAAAAGATATGGCAAAGCTTATGGGCATTACCCTCAAGGAAGTAAAAGAAAAGATTGACAGCCTCGCAGAATTCAATCCAATGCTTGGTCACAGGGGTTGCCGCCTGGGTAATACTTACCCCGAAATTTCTGAAACCCAGGTCAGGGCTATCATTGAAGCCGCCCTTAACCTGAAGAAGAAAAAAATTAAAGCTGTACCTGAAATAATGATCCCTCTGACAGGAACTTTAGCTGAAATGAAAATGCAGGAAGACATTGTCCGGTCGACAGCTGAAAAGGTTTTCAAAGAGAAAAAGGACAAAATCGAATTCCTGGTTGGAACCATGATTGAAGTTCCAAGAGCTGCTTTGATAGCCAATGAAATAGCCAAATCCGCAGAGTTTTTCTCCTTTGGCACCAATGACCTGACACAAATGACATTCGGTTACTCAAGAGATGATGCAGGAAAGTTTCTGCCGGTTTACCTTCAGAAAAACATTCTTAAGGTCGATCCTTTCCAGCAACTCGATCAGGAAGGTGTGGGTAAACTGATCAAAATGGCTGTTAAAAAAGGCAGGAAAACAAGGCCCAACATTAAGCTGGGTATTTGTGGCGAACATGGCGGCGATCCTTCCTCAGTCGAATTCTGTCACAGGGTCGGCCTGAATTACGTCAGCTGTTCTCCTTTCCGGGTTCCTATTGCCCGGCTGGCAGCCGCTCAGGCCGTGATCAGGGAGAAAATGGAAAAAGAAGCCAAGAAGAAGGAGAAGAAAGAAAAGAAAAGTAAGAAAGAAAAGAAGGCTTCTAAGAAATAATTATTCAAATGGCTGCCGGTAAAAAGGCAGCCATTTTAATTTGGTCTTCACATGAAAAAAATAACTCTGAACGGATTGATTTTTCTTGCATTCCTTATTTTTTTTAGCTCATGCAAAAACAGGAATAGCGGAACAAGTGCAGACCTGAAACCATCATTTCCCAATGCAGAATCAGATTATTATTGCCCTGATACTGTTGCCGGTCATTTCCACAATCCGGATACTAAAAGGGATGTCAAATGGCCGGAACATCCTTCCGGAAGGATTTTGATGAAAACTAACAACCTGGGATTCCGAAAAGATAGCCCAACCCTTGTTAAAAAATCACCGGAGACGATCAGGATAATAATCACCGGGGATTCGCATACCGATGGTGTGATCTATAATTCTGAATCAGTTGCCGCCAGGCTTGAGGAGATGCTGGAATTGAAACATCCTGAAAATAACTATGAATTACTGAATGCCGGTACCGGATATTTCGGACCTCAGAATTATTTAGGGGTTTACCAGAAATTTCTAAATCTTCAGCCTGATTATTTTATCGTTATCGTTTATACCGGAAATGATTTTCTCGACGGCATCAGGATTGAATCGGAAAACAGCCGGCTCGTGGTTCCTGAAAGAAAAGATGATTATTACCAGGATTTATGGAAGGTGGATAAACAATATCCCGGCTTCACAGGTCAGTACCTTAACCAGGTTAAGTTTTTTAAATCTTTCCCTCAGTTCACCGAAACTGCTATGATGATCATGAAAGAGAACCTGGAAAAGATCAATATCCTCTGCAAAAAGAATGATACCCGGTTATTGGTTGTATTGCTTCCTTCAAAAATTGATTCCGAATTTTCGACTGATTCTGCAAGAATAACTGAGGTTTTCAGGACAATGAAATTCACCGAAAAAGATATTCCGGAAAATCGAAAGTTTACCGATTCGTTAAAGGATTGGATGGCAAATGAAAATCTTCCTTATGTTGACCTTCTTGAGCCGTTTCAGCAATCCGATCAGGAATTGTTCTGGAAAGCCGATTATCATGTCAACCATTTGGGGCATGAGGAAATGGCGAAGCAGATTATGGTGTCTGGGTTTTTCACCAACAACCAGTAGCCTTTCTTGTTGACTATATTGACTAAAAAGCCAAGAAAAAATTCCAAAATATAAATTCCAAAAGCCAAAGGCTGGCAGTTTCCTTATTGACTAAATTGACTAAAATTTGGATTGACTAAATTGGTTACTGTGCAACTAAATGGTGATGTAATCGGGTGAAATACAAACAGGGAAAATAGTTATTTTTGTAAAAATTTTTATCATCATGAATGGATTAATATTAACAGCCCCCGACAAAACAGATTTGAAATTAATTTCTGACCTGGCAAAGAAACTTGGAATAAAAGCTAAAGCCATTTCTGATGAGGAACTATTGGATTTGGGCTTGCTGAAGGCAATGGAAGAAGGAAGAAAATCAAAATTTGTTTCGAAAGACAACTTTTCCCGATAAAATAACAAACCTTCTTTTTACTAAACCATTTTCATTCAACCAGAAGTATTTCCCTAATTATTCTGTTTTCAATTACTACTTCAAGAACATACATTCCTGGCCTTAGCCCCGAAACATCCACCGTATTGTTTACCGGCTTGGCCTCCAGCGCTTTTTGCCCGAGGTGGTTGTAGATGATGGCTTCTTCCACCGGAATACCTTCTTTTATTTGAATGGTGATGAAGGTGGTGGCGGGGTTGGGGAAAAGAGTTATTTCTTCTTTGGATATATTTTCTTTTATTGAAGTAAGGCAGGCTGCTTCTACCTCTGCCTGGTTGTTGCAGCCGGTGAAGTTGTCGTGAATTTCGATTGTGCCATTTGGAGCAGCAAGGTATTCGCAAATGCTTTGAACATCGCAAGCTGACAATGAACTGTTATTAAAAATATTCAAATTAGAAATCGAACCTGCATCAATATTTTCAAGCCCGGACAAACTGTTTAGTGCATTATTGCTTTCAATTTGAAGGTATCCCCCGATAGTGGTCAAGTTTTCAAGAGCTGATAAATTGGTCAAGTCAAAGTTATTTTCAATATATAGTTGTCCTCCAATAAAGGTCAGGTTTTCAAGACCATCCAAGCTTGTAATGTAGTTTAATGAAATATTAAAGCCACTTCCAATATAGGTCAGATTTTCCAATCCTACTAAATTAGTGAGGGAAATGTTATTATAAATGTTAAAGTATCCCTCTATAGTGCTAAGGTTTTCCAAACCCATCAAACTTGTAAGACCAAAGTTCATTTCAATAGCAAGATGACCACCGATTGTGATCAAACTATTTAACCCGACTAAATTGGTGATACTATAATTAATATCAACATCCCCAAGTATCTCCGTACACCCTGGATAATTGGTTTGGAAATTATCTATCTGTCCCTGCGTATAAAATGTTATCCCCTCCGGCAAACAGCCCTGAGAGAATACAACGGTATAGCTTATTACCATTGCAATAAGTAAAAGATCTAGCTTTTTCATAATACGATATTTAAAAGGTTAGTTCTTTATTATCAGTTTCGTCCTCCCTCTCCTTTCCTTTGTAGTCACTTCAATAAAGTAAATCCCCGGCTTTAGCCCGGAAACATCCACCGTGTTGTTTACCGGCACAACTACTAGTGCCTTTTGCCCGAGGTGGTTGTAGATGATGGCTTCTTCTAATGGATTACCTTCTTTTATATTTATGGAGATGAAGGATGTGGCGGGGTTGGGGGAAATCGTAATCTCTTTTATTCGGAAAAACTCATCAATTGAATTGTAGTTTATTACTGCATTACAAGGTATTGTATCGAAATGGATGGTTGTTTCATTAGTGGTAAAACATCTTATAGGTCCAGGCCACGGATCGCACGTTGAGATTTGAGGATATAAAAAGATGCCATTACCTATACCTTCATAGACCTCTCCGAAAAAATTGTAGTAAGAATAAGGATCAATTGTGGAAATAGCCTGAACTGACAAAAAATGTCCGTCGATCGTCAGGGTATACACCGAATCGACTACCACCTGGAAGGAATCTGCCGGATTAGGAGGTATTATGGTCCATGATTCTCCTGTTTCTGCAGCGAAATCATACAAAACACTAAAGGTGCTGGACGATTCATTAAAAATGTAAACTTTATTGTCGGCACCATAAGTATATAAATAGCTTTCCTCATAGCTACATCCTGCTGTTCCTGACAAAATCCTACAAGAAATTCCATTGATTACAGTGTCGCCAATTGACTCAATGCTGTCGGGATGATTGGTATAAGGAAATCCGAATGAATAAGCAGAATAGTACCACTTTGTCCCTATAGGTGCCCATTCCTGATTCATAGCCTGTAAACTCAAAAGGAGCAGTACAACTGTTGTTAATGTTAGTTTTTTCATAATAAGATTGTTTTAACGTTTATTGTTTAATCAATTTCGTCCTTCCCCTCCAATCTTTGGTTGCCACTTCTATAAAGTAAATCCCCGGCTTCAGCCCCGAAACATCCACCGTATTGTTTATAGGCATAGCCTCCAGCGCCTTTTGCCCGAGGTGATTGTAGATGACGGCTTCTTCTACAGGCAGCCCTCCGTTTACATTAATGGTGATGAAGGAGGTGGCGGGGATGGGGAATATAATAAAGTAAAAATCGTCAACGAATAAGTCCCTAACATTGGTACAAGTTGTAATCATTATATCATCAATAAAAATTCCACCACCACCTCCCGCTATTGCCTCAAACTCAAAAGGAGAACAATTACCCAACCCTAACCCTTCGCCGTAATAAATAAATTTCCAGTCATTTATGGCATATAAGGTGTCACCATAAGGCTCTCCTCCATGATACAATCGTAAGGTATCCGATGTCTGATTTTTTTCGGGGATTTTTAGCATAAAACCTATAATTGGAACATCGTATCAATCATTACTGGCATAGTCTGAAGCATTGATTAGATCCAACTGAATAGGAAAAAAACCAACACAATGTTCAGGTGAAGACTGACAGAATAACTAATTCCTCAACAGTCATCCCCTTCCAAAATGCAAGATGCCAAGCTATTTCCATAAATAGTCGGCACTTCAAAATCAATATCAATCGGTTCCAACAATCACTGGGATTCCACAATATATGAAGACAGTATCAGACTGACCTGTGGGATCGATGTACTCAGCCGAAACTCCGAAATTCATTATATAATGAAACACGGTAGTGCTTGGGAGTATGCTGTATCGGTTGTAGTTGCTATTGGTAAAAAAACACCACTTTCCCAACAATCTCAATATATTGTTATAGTGTGACCAAAATTCTGATCCGGGCGAGTGCCATGAAAGGTGAACTGAATCGCTATCAAAATCAACACTGCTATTTGAGGGTGGCGGGAAGTCCTGCCATTATTTTTTAATGGCATAAAGAAACAAACAAGATAAAGATCATACAAAGCTGAATTTTGCTTTTCATATGAGGTTTTTTTAAAGTTTATTGTTTAATCAATTTCGTCCTCCCCCTCCATTCCTTCGTTGCCACTTCTATAAAGTAAATCCCCGGTTTTAGCCCAGAAACATCCACCGTATTATTTACCGGCTTGGCCTCCAGCGCCTTTTGCCCAAGGTGGTTGTAGATGATGGCTTCTTCGATTGGGATACCTTCATTTATTTTAATGGTGATGAAGGAGGTGGCGGGGTTGGGGAAAATTTCCATTTCAGATTCTATGTACTTTTGATCTTCAACTTCAGTAAATACAAAACAATCGCTTAACCAAGACTCGGGATTCTGATAAATGAAAATATCATCAAGGGTAAGGCAGTTTAATTCCGGACCTTCTCCTATACCATACGAATAAAAATTATATAAAAGACCCATGTTTGATCCGATTCCTTCAATCCAACAAAGTTCGCTTGTAATCCATTCAGTAAAATGAATTACCTTTCTAAAATTCCCCTGAATTTCCACAGAATCTATTTTATAGATAATCAGAGTCAAAGTTTCATATTTCCAAAGTGGAGACGCAGGGATAATAACTGTATCGCCAACTTGTTTTGAAAAATCATACATGAGTACTTCATTAATTGAATCCTTTGGCAAAAAATATACTGCCTCGTTTATATCCTCTCTGAAACAACCAGTATAAGAATCCTCTGAAAAATCAATAACTGTATCATTTGACATAACAATTTTATGGTAGGTGAGATTGTTAATCATCGTATCACCATTTTCAATGATGTAATAAGGGTAAATTTGGGGATTAATATTGTCATAAACTAAATAGTATTCGCTCCAAATGGCATTTTCAACCGGCATCTGAACATAAACCTGAGCATTTCCGATTTTTATGACTGCGGCAGCAAAGACAATTAAATAAGTAAGTGATTTCATAATCGGCGGTTTTAAATTATTGTTTTACGAATTTTTGTCGGCCGGGAAACCCTTTGTTGCTCACTTCTATCATGTACATCCCCGGCTTCAGCTTTGAAACATCCACGGTGTTGTTTACCGGCACAGCCAACAGCGCCTTTTGCCCGAGGTGGTTGTAGATGATGGCCTCTTCTATCGGGTTACCTTCTTTTATATGAATGGTGATGAAGGATGTGGCGGGGTTGGGGGAAAAAATGATTTTTTCTTTCGTCTGATTATCTTTGATAGAAGTAAGGCAATGCCCCTCAATTTCTTCGGGACTATTGCATCCTGGATCGTTATTATAAATTTCTATATTTGCATTGGGTAATGTAAGGTAATCACAAATACTTTGCACATCGCAAGTGGACAACAAAATGTTATTTGCGATATACAATCCCGAAATAGATTCTGCATCAATATTATCCAGACCGAATAAACTTGTAAGGTGCAAATTATAAGAAATATCCAACCAATCTCCTATAGAACTTAGGCTCGCCAGCCCATATAAACTGTTCAAGGCACCGTTGTGACTTATAAATAGGTCTCCCCCGATGGAGGTCAGGCTTTCCAGCCCGGACAAACTGATTAATGCCTCGTTGCTATATATACGAAGTGTGGCCCCGATTGTGTTTAGGCTTGCCAATCCGGACAAACAGGTTACCGCATCGTTGGATTCAATCCAAAGTATTCCCCCGATGGAACTAAGGCTTTCCAAACCTGTCAAATTCGTCAGGGCATCATTATTATATATATCGAGATCTCCACCAATAATCGTTAGGCTTTCCAGCCCATTCAAGTTGGACAAAGCAACATTGTAATGAATACGAAGGTTACCCGAAATTGAATTCAGGCTTTCAAGCCCGACCAGGCTGGTCAAAGCATCATTATAATCAATTTGAAGGTTATACCCAATAAAGGTCAAGCCTTCCAGCCCAGACAAACTTACCAGGGCATCGTTGTTATAAATACGAAGTGTATCCCCGATGCTGGTTAGGTTCTCCAGCCCAATCAAACTAGTAAGCGAACTGAGGAGTTGAATCTTGAGATCTCCCCCAATTGAGGTAAGGCTATCCAGCTCAGTCAAACTGGTCAGGGCAGGGCTATTTCTAATTGTTAGACCTCCTCCTATGTGGGTCACAACATTTAAACCATGAAGGTTAGTAATATCACCAGTAAAATTATCAGAAATTAAAACATTCCCCTCAATCTCTTTACACCCCGGATAATTAGCCTGGAAATTATCAATCTGTTCCTGGGTAGTAAATGTGATCCCCTCGGGTAAGCAGCCTTGTGCGAAAAAAATGTTATAATTAAGCAGGAGGATGGCGGGTAAAAGAAATAAATGTTTCATATCAAAGATCATTTTATGTTTGGTGCGGCTAATTTACAAAAAAAATTAACTCCAACAACATAATTGACTAAATTGACTAAAATTTGGATTGACTAAATTGCTAAAAGCCAACAGCTAAAGGCCAACAGCCTATTCAACATTCATCATTCAAAATTTAAAATTCCACAAGCCAATAGCCAAAAGCTAAAGGCCAACAGCCAAAAGCCAATTGATCATTCAAAATTCCAAACCCCAAAAACTTTCCATTTTTTCGTCCATTTCGGTTTTTTATTATTTTTGCCGGCCTTAATCCTTTAATAATTCAATTAACAATATTAAACTGCTTTTATTATGGCGATAGACATGAGCAACCTACGGGCTGATCTGGCAAGTTACGGGATCAACGATGCAAAAGAAATTTTTTACAACCCATCCTTCGAAGAACTCTTTAACCACGAAATGGATACCAGCCTCGAAGGTTTTGAAAAAGGACAATTGTCTGAATTGGGAGCCGTGAATGTGATGACTGGTATTTTTACAGGGCGTTCGCCTAAGGACAAATACATCGTCATGGATGAAACCACTAAAGATAATGTATGGTGGGCTCATCCTTCCAACAGGTCGGACAACAAACCGGTAGACGGGCAGGTATGGAAACATTGCTACGATCTGGGATCAAAGCAGCTTTCAGGAAAAAAACTCTATGTGGTAGATGGTTACTCCGGAACAAACGAGGACACCAGGATGTGCGTTCGCTTTGTAATGGAGGTGGCCTGGCAGGCGCATTTTGTTAAAAATATGTTTATCAGGCCCACCGATGCCCAACTGGAAACATTCAAGCCGGATTTCATTGTTCTCAATGCTGCCAAAACAGTCAATCCTGAATGGAAGGAAATGAAACGTACTGATGGTGTTCCTTTAAACTCGGAGGTTTTCGTCATCTTTAACCTCAAAGAAAGAAAGGCTGTGATCGGCGGAAGCTGGTACGGCGGAGAGATGAAGAAAGGTATTTTTTCAATCATGAATTATTACCTGCCGTTAAAGGGCATTGCTTCGATGCATTGTTCAGCCAACGTAGGTAAAAAAGGCGATACCGCCATCTTCTTCGGTTTGTCGGGAACGGGCAAAACCACCTTATCCACCGATCCTAAACGTGCGTTGATAGGCGATGATGAACATGGATGGGATGATAATGGAATCTTTAATTTTGAAGGCGGATGCTACGCCAAGTGTATCAACCTCGACAAAGAAAGCGAACCCGATATTTACCACGCCATTAAACGAGATGCTCTTCTTGAAAATGTCACCCTTGATAAAAATGGCAAGATTGATTTCAATGATGCGTCTGTAACTCAAAATACACGGGTATCCTATCCTATTTATCATATTGAAAACATAGTAAAGCCCGTTTCGAAAGGGGGACATGCCGGCAAAGTGATCTTCCTTACTGCTGATGCCTATGGAGTGATGCCGCCGGTTTCAAAGCTAACACCCGATCAAACCAAATATCATTTTCTTTCAGGTTTTACCGCAAAGCTCGCCGGCACTGAAAGGGGTGTAACTACTCCCCAACCTACATTTTCCGCATGTTTCGGAGCGGCATTTTTAACCCTCCACCCGACCAAATACGGACTTGAACTGGTAAAGAAAATGGAAGCCCATAAAGCTGAAGCTTTTATTGTAAATACCGGCTGGAACGGAACCGGAAAAAGAATTTCCATCAAAGATACCCGCGGAATAATCGATGCCATACTCGATGGTTCGATCGACAAAGCGCCCACCAAAAAAATTCCCGTATTCAATTTCGAGGTTCCAACCGCTTTACCCGGCGTCGACCCAAAAATCCTTGACCCGAGGGATACCTATGCCGATCCTTCGGAATGGGACAAGAAAGCAAAGGAACTTGCAGCTTTGTTCATTAAAAACTTTGTACAATATACCGATAACGAAGAAGGAAAGGGACTGGTTGCCGCAGGGCCTCAGGTATAAATCTTAAAGAAAAACTTCTGAAAATTTATTTTAATCCGAAAGTGTAATTTGGATTTTTATATTAACTTTGTCATTGTCAATCATTAATTTTTATTATTATGCCAACTGGAACAGTAAAATTTTTCTTGAATCAAAAAGGTTTCGGGTTCATTATTGATGATGAAACCAAGGAAGAAATCTTTTTTCACGTGTCAGGAATCATCGACAAAGTGAAAGCAGACGATAAAGTATCTTTCGAACTGGAAGAGGATAAAAAAGGGAAGAAGGCCAAGGAGGTTAAAAAGATATAAATGTTCTAAGAATTCTTTTTGCAAAGCTTCTCTTTAAGGGAAGCTTTTTTTATTGTTGGTATTTCATTTTTCCGTAATTTAGAACGGTTTTTTAAAATAGTAATTTTAAAATTTTTAAAGTATGCAAACTTATATCTTGTTAACAAAGCTCTCGCCCGAAGTATCGAAGAAGATGAAAGACCGTTCAAAGATTGGCCATTCCTGGCTCGATCAGGTGAAGGAAAAATGTCCTAATGTTAAATTTATCGCTCACTATGCAATCCTCGGACGGTATGATTTTCTGGATATTTACGAAGCGCCTGATGTGGAAACGGCGGCCAAGGTTTCAATGATCAGTCAGTCAAATGGTGCATTACACGCCGAAAGTCTGGCAGCCATTCCCTATAAAAAATTTCTTAAGCTGACAAAAGAGATTTGACAATCTCATTAAGTCATTCGGCTTTTTTGGAATATGAAAAGGCTTCATCGGATTTAATAAATCCGAATCGGAATAAAATTGTTGAAAATATATTACTGGATTTGTCAATCAATTTTCTTCCGGTTTATTTTCTATTTCTTTTCCGGATCAAATAGTTTTCTGCTTCTGCAAATGCAATCCTGAACCAAACAGTATAACTCAAAGGATTTTGAATCATGTCTTCCTTAATTGAAGGCAAAGGCATGAATTTCCATTCGTTTGCCTCTTCCGGATTTAATAAAGGAGGGTTATTCCATATTCCGGCAAATACATGATCAAATTCATGCTCGGTTAATCCATTACCTACTTCGGCCTTATAAACAAAACTAAAAATCTCTTCGAGGTCACAATCAAATCCCATCTCTTCCTTCAACCTTCGGTGGGCAGCATCAATTGTTCTTTCTTCCGGCCTTGGATGACTGCAGCATGCATTGGTCCATAATCCCGGTGAATGATATTTTGAAAACGCCCGCTGATGCAGCATCATTTCTCCAAAATCATTAAAAATGAAAACAGAAAATGCCCGATGCAGAACTCCCTTTCGATGGGCTTCCATTTTCTCCATTTTCCCTAAGGAATTATCCTTGCTATCGACCAGAATTACAAATTCTTTCTTGTTCATAAGGTTCTGAATTTAAATATAACATTCCAATCATTAATCTCTCCGTTAATAGATTTTTCAGAAGACAAAACAAATTCTGCAACGGTAATTATAAAAATCCCTGGCAGGCTTTTGAAATTGCAAACTTAAGGATTTCGGAATAAATTTATTCTAACAATTATTTGCTAATTAAAAAGAAACTATTAATTTTGCCGCCCTAAAATTTTATACCTCTTTAACAATATTGGGTTATGTATTTAACAACAGAAAAGAAAAAAGAATTCTTCAAGGATTACGGAAAATCTGAGTTTGATACAGGTTCTACCGAAGGACAGGTTGCATTATTTACATACAGAATTACGCATCTTACGGAGCACCTTAAGGAAAACAAGAAAGATCTGGCAACCGAGCGTTCGTTGATCAGGCTGGTAGGTAAAAGGAGAAAATTACTCGATTACCTCAAAAGAAAGGACATTGAACGGTACAGAGTTGTCATTAAAAAACTCGGAATAAGAAAATAAAATTTCAAAAGGCAATTTTCGATTGCCTTTTTTTGTATTTATAAATAACGATGATTTAAATGAGTAAAACAGGAATAATTAAGAGTTTTAATCTGCCCGACGGGAGAGAAGTTACAATTGAAACCGGAAAGCTTGCAACTCAAGCCGATGGTTCGGTAGTTGTAAAAATGGGCGACACTATGCTTTTGGCAACTGTAGTTTCGGCAAAAGAAGCAAAAGAAGATACGGATTTTTTACCGTTGTCGGTTGAATACCAGGAAAAATATGCCGCTACCGGTAGATTTCCGGGCGGTTTTTTTAAACGTGAAGCCAGACCATCAGAGTACGAAATACTTATTGCCAGGTTAGTCGACCGGGCATTACGACCTTTATTTCCGGAAGATTACCATGCCGAAACCCAGGTTTTGATTACCTTGATTTCAGCTGATAAAAACATTATGCCCGATGCACTGGCTGCACTGGCTGCATCATCAGCACTAGCCGTATCTGATATTCCATTTAACGGTCCTATTTCCGAAGTCAGGGTTGGAAGAAAAGAAGGACAGTTTATTATTAACCCACCATTATCAGATATTGAACTTCTTGATCTTGACATTATGGTTGCAGCTACGAAGGACAATATTATTATGGTTGAAGGCGAAATGAAAGAAATCAGCGAGGAAGATATGCTGGAAGCTTTAAAATTTGCCCACGAAGCGATAAAAGTTCAATGCTTTGTTCAGCTGGAACTCGCTGGTATAATTGAAAAGGCAAAAAATAAGAGGGTCTATTGCCATGAAGAAAATGATGAAGATTTAAGAAATAAAATCCGGAAGGAGAATTATGACAAAGTCTATGCAATAGCCAGAAAAGGAACTACCAAGCACGAAAGACATGATGCATTCGATCTGATAAAACAAGAAATCATCGATGCTGTGCCTGAGGAAGAACGGGAAGAAAAGGAATTGATGATAAACCGTTATTATCATGATGTTGAAAAGGAGGCTGTCAGAAGATTAATTCTTGATGAACACCGCAGGCTGGACGGTCGAAAGCTGAATGAAATCCGGCCGATTTGGTCGGAGGTAGATTATCTTCCTACAGCACATGGATCGGCGATATTTACAAGGGGCGAAACCCAATCCCTTACTACAGTTACTCTTGGGACAAAACTGGATGAGCAGACCATTGACGGAGCTGTAATTGAAGGCAAAAGCAATTTTATCCTGCATTATAATTTCCCTCCCTTTTCAACCGGTGAAGTAAAACCCATCAGGGGAACGGGAAGAAGGGAAATCGGTCATGGAAACCTTGCACTCAGGGCTTTAAAACAGGTGATGCCATCAGGTGAAGCAAATCCCTACACTGTCAGAATTGTTTCTGACATTCTCGAATCCAACGGATCATCCTCTATGGCAACAGTTTGTGCCGGGACCCTCGCCCTGATGGATGCCGGGGTTAAAATTAAAAAACCTGTTGCCGGTATTGCAATGGGATTAATTACTGAAATTGAATCAGGAAAATTTGCCGTTCTGTCTGATATACTTGGAGATGAAGATCATCTGGGTGATATGGATTTTAAAGTAACGGGGACCAAAGACGGCATTACAGCCTGTCAGATGGACATTAAAGTTCAGGGGCTTTCCTATGAGATTCTCTCACAGGCTTTGCAGCAAGCAAAGGAAGGAAGAATTCATATATTAAATGAACTAGCCAAAACCATTACTGAACCACGTGCTGATTATAAGCCTCACGTTCCGCGTATTATTAAGATGACTATACCTAAAGAATTTATCGGTGCAGTAATCGGGCCCGGCGGAAAAGTAATCCAGGAGATACAGAGAGAAACCAATTCTACGATTGTGATTGAAGAAGTCGGTGAATTCGGTATTATAGATATTGTCTGCACCGATGAAGCTTCATTCGAAGCAGCGCGTAACAGGATAAAATCTATCATTGCTTTGCCTGAAGTCGGTGAAGAATATTTGGGAACCGTTAAAAATATCACAACATTTGGAGCCTTTGTTGAAATTCTTCCCAATAAGGAGGGCTTGCTCCACATTTCTGAAATTGACTGGAAACATCTTAAAAAAGTTGAAGAAGTTCTGAATGTTGGAGATAAAGTAAAAGTCAAACTTATTGATATTGATGGTCGTACAGGGAAACTAAAATTATCCCGGAAAGTTTTAATTCCTAAGCCAGAAAAGCAATAGTTTGGTGTAACATAATATTTTAAACTGCGTAAAATTTCCCGGAAAAAACTTTCCGGGTTTTTTTATTTCAACCGGTAGGTTTTTATACCCTGCTCCTCCTGAACCAATTGATTCAGCATGGGGAACGAAAGTTTAAAATATGAGGCAGCTTAAAATAGTTAAACAGGTTACCAACCGTGATACTGCATCTCTTGAAAAATATCTTCAGGAAATCGGCAAAGTCGGGCTGATTTCTGCTGATGAAGAAGTTACGCTTGCCCAAAGAATTAAAATGGGCGACTGGTCAGCTCTCGAAAGACTCACGAAAGCTAATCTTCGGTTTGTTGTCTCCGTTTCCAAACAATATCAAAATCAGGGATTAAGTCTGCAGGACTTGATTAATGAGGGCAATGTGGGGTTGATCAAGGCTGCGCAGCGATTCGATGAAACAAGAGGATTCAAGTTTATTTCCTATGCTGTCTGGTGGATAAGGCAATCCATCATGCAGGCTCTCGCTGAACAATCAAGAATCGTTCGGTTACCGCTCAACAGGATAGGAACATTAAATAGGATCAATAAAGCCTATGCTAAATTTGAACAGGAAAATGAAAGAGAGCCCAATTCATCGGAGATAGCAAATATTCTGGAAGTTGATGAAGAAGAAATCAAAGTGTCGATGAGAAATTCAGGCCGTCATCTTTCGATGGATGC
This sequence comes from uncultured Bacteroidales bacterium, assembly GCA_963708435.1. Classification (GTDB taxonomy): domain Bacteria; phylum Bacteroidota; class Bacteroidia; order Bacteroidales; family JAADJA01; genus JAADJA01. The sequence continues at coordinate 376,745 of CAVPSZ010000023.1, read as the reverse complement.
TCCTTTGCTATCGGATGAGGATAACAATCTTTATGATATTATTAAGAGTGATGAATCCCCTGATCCGGAAAAAAAATTAATTCATGACTCCTTAAGGATCGAAATCGAAAGGGCAATTTCGACATTAACATACAGAGAAGCCGATATCCTCAGGTTACATTTCGGATTGAACGATAATCTTCCCATGTCACTTGATGAAATAGCAGAGAAATATGAATTGACGCGTGAAAGGGTCAGACAAATTAAGGAAAAAGCCATCAAGAGGCTGAAACAGTCCTCCCGAAGCAACCAATTAAAAGCTTTTTTAGGTTGATAAAAGAGGTTGTATCAAAAGTCCTTTGTGTTACTTTGTTCACTTCTTAGTGCAACTTTGTGGTTAAGATAAAACACTGAACCACCAATGTCCAGATCAATCGCCCAGTCATACTTGTAACTGTTCTTTCTCACCTGTTCGATCGCCTGGTGTGTGTTCTTCAACGGTCTGTAACCATAGCTGTTCTCATGGAAAAGTTGATCTATCCTCTTTTCCATGTAATCCTTCACTACTTGCTGCGCTATCCGGTCGCGTAGTGTCGGAATGCCTAACTTCCTCTTTTCCCGTCTTTCTTCGGTATCTCTGCCTCTCTTACTGCCTGCGGGTGATAGCTCCCTGTTGCCAGCCGGTTCCATATCACATACAAGTTCCGTTCAGGATTCTTGTCGAATTCTTTCCAGCTCTCGCCATCTATGCCTACGGCTTTGCCTCCTTTCCTTACTTTCCTGTAAGCCTCTACCACCTGCTTAAACTCAATTGGTACTGTTTTAATTACGTGTACATTCATCATAATCATCCCCTTTTCCAGGTTGTCATTTATAACTACACCGAATAACCAAAGCCCTTCGCTCATCCTGTCTTTCAAAAAGAATAACAAAGTTCACAGGAAGGTGCACAAAGTTAAAAAATATCGAAATTTTAACTTTTGATACAGTCTCTTTTTTGTTTCAGTTTTCTTTCTATTTTTATGCACTCTAATTTTTTTTCAATGAATAGATTGCTTGCACCATCCTTACTTTCGGCCGATTTTGGAAGGTTAAAGGAAGAAATAGAAATGATAAATGCCAGTCAGGCCGACTGGATCCATGTTGATGTAATGGATGGAGTTTTCGTTCCAAATATATCTTTCGGATTTCCTGTTTTGAAATTTATCCAAAAATATGCAAGTAAGCCTCTTGATGTTCATCTGATGATCGTCAATCCCGAAAAGTATTTCGAAAGGTTCAGAGACCATGGGGCAAACATTCTCACTGTGCACTATGAGGCATCCGTTCACTTACATCGATCCATAAATGCAATTAAAGAATTGGGAATGACTGCAGGTGTTGTTTTAAATCCGCACACACCCTTTACAGTTGTTGAAGATATTCTGGTTGATACAGACATTGTATTGCTCATGTCGGTTAATCCGGGATTTGGCGGTCAGAAATTCATCGAGAATACCTATCAGAAATTGAAGAAGCTCAGTAGCATGATCCAGCAAAAACAAGCGAAAACCCTGATTGAAGTGGATGGAGGAGTTGACTTAAACAACGGTAAAAAACTTTTCGAGCTAGGAGCGGACATTTTAGTTGCAGGTAACAGCATATTCGGATCGCAAAATCCAATGGAGACCATTTCAAAATTTAAAAATATCTGAATTTCCGCTTAATTGATTAACTGAATTAATATATTCTATTTTTGTCAATAATAATTTAAAGTCACAATACATCGCTAAATCTATGGAAAACGAAATTAAAAACCTGAATCCCCAGCGATTATGGTTTTACTTTGAAGAAATATTAAAAATTCCGAGACCCTCAAAAAACGAGGAAAAAATACTCAGTTACCTGATTTCATTCGGGAAGGCCCATAATCTTGAAACCATTCAGGATGAAACAGGCAATATCCTTATCAGGAAACCCGCCACAAAGGGTTTCGAAAAAGTCAAATCCATTGTTTTGCAAAGCCATGTTGATATGGTATGTGAGAAAAACAGCGATCTTGAATTCGATTTCAACAAAGATCCTATCAGGGCCTTTATTGATAACGGTTGGGTAAAATCAAAGGGAACTACACTGGGAGCTGATGATGGTATAGGGATTGCAGCTCAATTAGCCATTCTGGAAGCCACCGATATTCAGCATGGCCCCATAGAATGCCTGTTCACTGTAGATGAGGAAACCGGATTGACAGGTGCAAACGGTCTCAAACCTGAATTTTTAAAAAGCGAAATCTTGCTAAATCTTGATTCAGAAGATGAGGGAGAACTATTTATAGGTTGCGCCGGAGGTAAAGATACTGTCGCAAGCTTTAAATATACAAATGAGAATATTCCTCAGGGTTTTGCTCATTATCAGGTAAAAGTATCAGGCCTTACAGGCGGCCACTCTGGTGATGACATTCACAAAGGCAGAGCCAATGCCAATAAATTGCTTAACCGTATATTATGGCATTCAATGAATAATATGGGTCTAAGAATTTCACAAATCGACGGCGGAAACCTGAGGAATGCAATTGCCCGCGAGGCCGCAGCAACAATCTGTTTACCATCAGAAAAAGCGGATTTGTTTGAGAAATTTGTTACAGAATTCAATAATGTTGCTCAATCTGAATTTAAAATAACCGAACCTGAACTTAAAATCAATTTTGAGAAAGCGAAAAAGCCGGATTTCTTAATTGACATGGCCACTCAGGACAAACTTATTAATGCGATCTATGCTTGTCCTCATGGAGTCATGGCATGGTCAGCGGATATTCCCAACTTTGTTGAAACCTCCACCAATCTCGCTTCAATAAAAATGGTGAATAATGAGATTATTATTTCAACCAGCCAGCGAAGTTCTGTTGAGTCGTCCAAAGAGGATATTTGTAATATGGTTGCGAGTGTTTTTAAACTTGCAGGAGCTTATGTAAAACATTCGGATGGCTACCCGGGATGGAAACCCAATTCAAATTCCGCCATCGTTGATATTACAAGAAAAGCCTACGTGGATCTCTTTAAATCAGAACCACAGGTTAAGGCCATTCATGCCGGACTGGAATGCGGATTAATCGGCCATGTTTATCCCAAAATGGATATGATATCCTTTGGCCCGACAATAAAAGGAGCTCATTCACCGGATGAGAGACTGGATATCACCAGCGTAATAAAATTCTGGAATCTGACTATTGAAGTATTAAAAAGAATCCCGAAAGAATAACAATTATTAAGCGTTAAAAACCGGCAGATATCCCGATTCTGATCCTTGGATTTGAATAAGGGGTATAAAGTTCTTCATTGAAATTCCAGAGAACTTCAATATAAAGGTAGGAACGATCAGTAATCATCTGCCGCAAGCCCCCTCCAAGAAAATATACTTGTAATGGTCATCTGATCGCTTTCTTTAATATAATAATTGCCATAACCATCAGTGTAATTACCCCGGCTAAAGGGTACAAGCTTAAAGTCATTTCTAAAGATAAAAGGTTCAATTTCCGCATGAACAAACATGTTTTCAATTACCGGGATATCTACCCCGGAAAAAAAATAGCGGGCAAAAACACTTCCACCATAAATATTGTTTTTCATATCTGATCAAGAACCATTATCCATATTGAGATAGTAATCATTCAATTGATAGTATTTATAGGTCAAACCCAATCCGACAACGAAGTTATTGGTGACAGAATAGCCTATAATTGGAGAAATATCAACCAGGATTGAATTGCTTCCGAATCCAAGCCCAAGCGCCCCGCCAATCGATATTCTGTCTTTAAAAGGTACCCTTTCCTGGCTTATATTTTTACCACTTTGCGGTAAAACGCAATTTGAAAATGTTAATAAGGAAATTAATAGGGTTAATTTTGTCATCGAAGCAATTGAGATTTTCATCTTATAACGGATTAAAAAGTATGAGGTATTGACGAACGTTAAGAGACAATAATGTAGAAATAATGAAAGCTGAATAATAAAAAACAACATTATTAAAATTAAAATCCGGGCAAAGATATAAATATTATTAAAATTATATAAGTAATAAACAGGCACTTAAAAGAAAAAAATAAAAATTTTTAATTTATCTTGTTTTTCATAAAAATTAGTTTCTATCTTTGCACCCGCTTTTAACAAATCGTTCTTGAAAAAAAATATAAATAAAATAGGGAAGTGAAGGAATTAATATTAACTTTGCCGCCCTGTTTTTTGCGAGTTAAAAATTTTTTTATAAAAAACTTGCAGAATAAAAAAATGGGTGTACTTTTGCAGCCCGTTTTGAAAATTTGATTCATACGGTATAAAGCATAGTTCTTTGAAAGACTGAAGTAAAGCCTAGTAGCAAATATCCATCAATTCCATTTTGGATTGTGAATAGTAAATCTTGAGACACATAAATTCTTTTTACAATGGAGAGTTTGATCCTGGCTCAGGATGAACGCTAGCGGCAGGCCTAATACATGCAAGTCGAAGGGTAACAGGTGTAGCAATACATGCTGACGACTGGCGCACGGGTGCGTAACACGTATGCAACCTACCTTTAACTGGGGAATAGCCCCGAGAAATCGGGATTAATACCCCATAATATTTATCATTCGCATCTTTGATAAATTAAAGCTCCGGCGGTTTAAGATGGGCATGCGTGACATTAGCTAGTTGGTGAGGTAACGGCTCACCAAGGCTGCGATGTCTAGGGGTTCTGAGAGGACATTCCCCCACACTGGTACTGAGACACGGACCAGACTCCTACGGGAGGCAGCAGTAAGGAATATTGGGCAATGGACGCAAGTCTGAACCAGCCATGCCGCGTGCAGGATGAAGGCCCTATGGGTTGTAAACTGCTTTTGTACGGGAAGAAACTTCCGCACGTGTGCGGAATTGATGGTACCGTAAGAATAAGCACCGGCTAACTCCGTGCCAGCAGCCGCGGTAATACGGAGGATGCAAGCGTTATCCGGATTCATTGGGTTTAAAGGGTGCGCAGGCGGAATGATAAGTCAGTGGTGAAATCCTACGGCTCAACTGTAGAACTGCCATTGATACTGTCGTTCTTGAGTATAGTTGAAGTGGGCGGAATGTGTCATGTAGCGGTGAAATGCTTAGATATGACACAGAACACCGATAGCGAAGGCAGCTCACTAAACTATAACTGACGCTCAGGCACGAAAGCGTGGGGATCAAACAGGATTAGATACCCTGGTAGTCCACGCTGTAAACGATGATCACTCGATGTTGGCGATATACTGTCAGCGTCTGAGCGAAAGCATTAAGTGATCCACCTGGGGAGTACGATCGCAAGATTGAAACTCAAAGGAATTGACGGGGGCCCGCACAAGCGGAGGAGCATGTGGTTTAATTCGATGATACGCGAGGAACCTTACCTGGGCTAGAACGCTGGACGACCGTCCGTGAAAGCGGATTTCCCTTCGGAGCGGCCAGCGAGGTGCTGCATGGTTGTCGTCAGCTCGTGCCGTGAGGTGTCGGGTTAAGTCCCATAACGAGCGCAACCCCTATCATTAGTTGCCATCAGGTAATGCTGGGAACTCTAATGAAACTGCCTACGCAAGTAGTGAGGAAGGCGGGGATGACGTCAAATCAGCACGGCCCTTATGTCCAGGGCTACACACGTGCTACAATGGCCGGTACAGAGGGTCGCTACCTGGTGACAGGATGCTAATCTCAAAAACCGGTCTCAGTTCGGATCGAAGTCTGCAACTCGACTTCGTGAAGTTGGATTCGCTAGTAATCGCATATCAGCAATGATGCGGTGAATACGTTCCCGGGCCTTGTACACACCGCCCGTCAAGCCATGGAAGCTGGGGGTACCTGAAGTCGGTGACCGCAAGGAGCGGCCTAGGGTAAAACTAGTGACTGGGGCTAAGTCGTAACAAGGTAGCCGTACCGGAAGGTGCGGCTGGAATACCTCCTTTCTAGAGCATTTACTATTGTCTCTGACTGCAACGTCAGGGGTGATATTTGCTACGAGCTTTACTTTTTTTATATTATCCCAAACGAGTGATTGTGAGGGCTCTTCCTTAGAGCGAAGAGGGAAATTACCCAAAGCACTAAGAATAAGGGGTTCGGGAATTGAATGATTGGAATTCTTAACAAGGAAACAGTCCCGTAGCTCAGTTGGTTAGAGCACTACACTGATAATGTAGGGGTCCGCAGTTCAAATCTGCGCGGGACTACAAAAAACTCTTTGGGGAATTAGCTCAGCTGGCTAGAGCACCTGCCTTGCACGCAGGGGGTCAACGGTTCGACTCCGTTATTCTCCACAATTTGGGAATGAATTTGTGAGTAAGTATGTGTGACGAGTCATCTGCTTATCCGGATTCATGGAAAATCCCTAAAAGTTCTTTGACATATTGAAAGAAAATACAATAAAAGTAGTTAAGTAAATTACGACTACAGAAAGAAAGTAATTAAGAGCGTATGGTGGATGCCTTGGCTCTCAGAGGCGATGAAGGACGTGATAAGCTGCGATAAGCTTCGGGGAGGTGCAAATAACCTTTTATCCGGAGATTTCCGAATGGGGCAACCCATCACGTTGAAGGCGTGATATCCGTCATTTGGCGGATGCTAACCCAGGGAACTGAAACATCTAAGTACCCGGAGGAAGAGAAAACAATAGTGATTCCCTAAGTAGTGGCGAGCGAACGGGGAAAAGCCTAAACCAATATTGTTAAGGCAATATCGGGGTTGTAGGACTGTGACGTGGAAAATAAATTGATAGTAGAACCTTCTGGAAAGTTGGACCATAGGGGGTGATAGTCCTGTAAACAAAATCAATTTATTACCTAACAGTATCCTGAGTACCGCGGGACCGGAGAAATCCTGCGGGAATCTGCCAGCACCATCTGGTAAGGCTAAATACTCCTGAGAGACCGATAGTGAACAAGTACCGTGAGGGAAAGGTGAAAAGTACTTCGAACAGAAGAGTGAAATAGAACCTGAAACCGTACGCTTACAAGCGGTCGGAGGCCAATTTAGTTTTCGGACTAATAGTAGCTGACGGCGTGCCTTTTGCATAATGAGCCTACGAGTTACTCCTCACTAGCAAGGTTAATCCTGAAAACGGGAGAAGCCGAAGCGAAAGCAAGTCTGAATAGGGCGTTCAGTTAGTGGGGGTAGACGCGAAACTTTGTGATCTACCCATGGTCAGGTTGAAGTCTCGGTAACACGGGATGGAGGACCGAACTAGTATACGTTGAAAAGTGTTTGGATGAACTGTGGGTAGGGGTGAAAGGCTAATCAAACTGAGAGATAGCTCGTACTCCCCGAAATGTTTTTAGGAGCAGCCTCGAGTACAAGTGTCATAGAGGTAGAGCTACTGATTGGGCTAGGGGGCTTCACCGCCTACCAAACCCTGACAAACTCCGAATGCTATGACATATTCTCGGGAGTGAGGCGTTGGGTGCTAAGGTCCAGCGCCGAGAGGGAAAGAACCCAGACTATCAGCTAAGGTCCCTAAATATATGCTAAGTTGATCTTTAAACGAGGTCTGATTGCTTTGACAGCTAGGATGTTGGCTTGGAAGCAGCCATTCATTTAAAGAGTGCGTAACAGCTCACTAGTCGAGCGATCGGGCGTGGATAATAATCGGGCATTAAGCATATTACCGAAGCTATAGATTGCGTCGCAAGATGCAGTGGTAGGGGAGCATTCCAGTTGCGTCGAAGGTGTATCGTAAGGTATGCTGGAGCGACTGGAAAAGCAAATGTAGGCATAAGTAACGATAATGCGGGTGAGAAACCCGCACACCGAAAGACTAAGGTTTCCTGATCAACGTTAATCGGATCAGGGTTAGTCGGGGCCTAAGGCGAACCCGAAAGGGGTAACCGATGGACAACTGGTTAATATTCCAGTACCAGCAATAGCTGCGATGGGGTGACGAAGGAGTGAAAGACCCGCGTACTGACGGAATAGTACGTTAAAGGGTGTAGGTATACATTGAGCAGGTAAATCCGCTGAAAGTGCTGAAGCTTGATAGTACCGCGAGTCTTCGGACAAGCGGATAGTGGTCCTAAGCATACTTCCAAGAAAAACCTCTAAGCTTCATGTTATTGCTGCCCGTACCGCAAACCGACACAGGTAGTCGAGGAGAGTATCCTAAGGTGCTCGAGTGATCCATGGCTAAGGAACTAGGCAAATTAACCCTGTAACTTCGGGATAAAGGGTGCCCCGAGTAATGGGGCCGCAGAGAAATGGCCCAGGCGACTGTTTATCAAAAACACATGGCTTTGCTAAATTTAAAGATGATGTATAAGGCCTGACACCTGCCCGGTGCTGGAAGGTTAAGAGGAGATGTTATCCCGACGCAAGTCGAGAAGCTTTGAATTGAAGCCCCAGTAAACGGCGGCCGTAACTATAACGGTCCTAAGGTAGCGAAATTCCTTGTCGGGTAAGTTCCGACCTGCACGAATGGTGTAACGATCTGGGCACTGTCTCAGCCATGAGCTCGGTGAAATTGTAGTTCCGGTGAAGATGCCGGATACCCGCAACGGGACGGAAAGACCCCGTGAACCTTCACTATAACTTAACATTGACTTTGGATAAACAATGTGTAGGATAGGTGGGAGACTTTGAAGCGGCCTCGCCAGGGGTCGTGGAGTCAACCTTGAAATACCACCCTTTGTTTATTTGACGCCTAATCCCGCACAACGGGGAACAGTGTTTGGTGGGTAGTTTGACTGGGGTGGTCGCCTCCAAAAGAGTAACGGAGGCTTTCAAAGGTACCCTCAGCACGCTTGGTAACCGTGCGCAGAGTGCAATAGCATAAGGGTGCTTGACTGTGAGACCTACAAGTCGACCAGGTACGAAAGTAGGATATAGTGATCCGGTGGTTCCGTATGGAAGGGCCATCGCTCAAAGGATAAAAGGTACTCCGGGGATAACAGGCTGATCACTCCCAAGAGCTCACATCGACGGAGTGGTTTGGCACCTCGATGTCGGCTCGTCACATCCTGGGGCTGGAGAAGGTCCCAAGGGTTCGGCTGTTCGCCGATTAAAGTGGCACGTGAGCTGGGTTCAGAACGTCGCGAGACAGTTCGGTCCCTATCTGTTGTGGGCGTTAGAAGTTTGAGGACACCTGACCGTAGTACGAGAGGACCGGGTTGGACGCACCTCTAGTGTACCTGTTGTGGCGCCAGCTGCATCGCAGGGTAGCTATGTGCGGATGAGATAAGCGCTGAAAGCATCTAAGCACGAAACTTAGTCCAAGATGAGACTTCTTTTAAGGGTCGTCCTAGACCATGACGTTGATAGGCTGCAGGTGTAAAGTCAGTAATGGCAAAGCCGAGCAGTACTAATTACCCGTAAGCTTTTTTCTGAACGTTCTTTTCTTAACGTACATACTGTGTTTTCTTTCAAATATATGTCATTATGATATTATCCTCCTTCGCTGAAGCTGCGGAGGATAAAAGATTTTATGGTGACTATTGCGGCGGGGTCCACCTCTTCCCATTCCGAACAGAGAAGTTAAGCCCGCCAGCGCCGATGATACTGCCTTCGGGTGGGAAAGTAGGTCGTCGCCAGCCTTATTAAAACCCCGTTAGAAATAGCGGGGTTTTTTATTTCTGTCCTCGCTCCATGAAAATCCATTCCCCTACTCTCTCAAGATTGATAACATACTTCGAATACTCCCCACCCTTCAGAATTCTAATTTAGCAGTTACCGGCTATGTTAATTTTAGTATTATTGTTGAAATTTTTTAACCTCAGCTTAAGTATCTTAAATATTTAAAAATTACTTTCGTTAATTCATTTAAATATTCTGATGCAGCGAAGTTTGTATAAGTTTCTTTTTTTATTGCCGGGATTATTTCTCAGTGAGGAATATCTTTTTGCTCAGGATTCTGTAATAAGTGTGCTTGATTCATCAAGGGTTTATTATTTTTACGACAACTTTGAAACCTGCGGGCCCGAATTTTTAACCCAAATTGATACCCTCATTACGAATTCTCAAAAATATGACCCCGTTTTACTGCCCGGTAATTATTTTGCGACTCTCGGCAACATAGGCCTGGCCGGTGTTAGCATGCTCTATCAGCCATCATTTAAAAGCGGATTCGACTTCGGGAATACTGCATCTTTTAATAAATACATGTTTACTATTGATAGTCTGAAGTATAATTGGGTGGGCCGGCCTTATACATATCTTAAATATGTTATGGGTACAAAAAAGGAACAAAACCTATCTGTGGATGCTTCGCAAAATGTTTCAAAATGGCTGAATATCGGCCTTACTTTCAGATACACTAACGGACCAGGTTATTATTCGAACCAGGAATCGGATGATAAAAATTTTGCATTTAAAACCCGGTTTCAAACAAAAAACTACCGTTATATTTTTCTGGCAAGTTATCTTCATAACAAAATAAAGGCGGAGGAAAACGGCGGAATTAAATACGACAGCATTTTTGAGAAGAATATTGAGCCCAACAGACAAAATTTTACTGTTAACCTTAATTCTGCAAAAACTTTACTAAAGGAAAATACTTATTACTTAAAACAATATTTCTTCCTATCAAAAAGGCACCGTTTCCTTATGGATCAAAACGATTCAACGGTTAGCCACCGTAAAATATCCGCCGGAAATATTTCACTGTCTTCTCAATACACACGTATTGCTCATGTTTATACCCAGGATTTGAGTGATAAAAACGGTTTTTACCAATTTACTTACGATTCTCTCAATGCAACCTATGATTCAACATTTTCTTCCCGGCTGGAAAATCAGCTTTCGTGGAGCAACGCCGACAATGCCAGGTCGCAACTTCTCACATTCAACTTTGCACTGAAACACCTTTATGCCGAACTGAAGATAGACTCAGCCGAATTTTATATCAGCCAACTCATCCCTTCAGGTGAAGTTAAGTTTACGGTTTCAGATATTCTTAAGCTTCATTTTACCGGTGATTTTACAACCGGAAATGCCTATGCAGGCGATATCCATTTAATGGGCAGCCTATTTCTGCATACTCCGTTTGGCGATCTTTCGTACCGGCTTACCAGTGCCGTGCAGGAACCCGACAGATTTTACGGTTATTATCATTCCAATCATTTCAGGTGGACAAAAAATTTAAAGAAAGAAAGTTTTCTGATCAATAACATAGAATATAAAATTAAGAACCTGCATGCTGGTGTCAACCTTTTCAGTATCGGAAGCTTCATATACCTGGATCATAATGCAAAGCCGGCCCAACTTGATGAAAACCTCCATGTTTTTTCGGCTTTTGTGCGCAAACTTATCAACATAGGCAACTGGAGCTTCGACTTGCGAGGTGTATATCAAAATTCTTCCGGAAGCTCATTAAGGATACCGGAATTCGCCGGGGATTTATCGGTTTATTATACCAAGGACCTGTTTAAAAAAGCAGCTATTCTCCAGCCCGGTGTCGATGTAATGTACAATACCGCCTATTTTGGCTATGCATACATGCCTGCCATAAAAAGCTTTTACCTGCAGGACGAGAAAGAAACAGGCAACTATTTTTATGGTGATGTTTTTCTCAACCTGCAGATAAAGCGGGCAAGGCTATTCCTTAAATATATCAATCTCGGTTATCTGTTTAAGCAATTCAGTTATTTTACTGTTCCCTCCTATCCTATGCAGGATGGCGGTTTCCGGTTTGGTGTGAGCTGGATGTTTTATGATTGAGGGCTAGCATGGAGCTTGGGGCATGGGGCATGGGACAAAAGTTTGATTTCCTCTCCTTCAGCTTTCTTTATTGTTTAAGCTTTCTCCGGACCTTTATAATCAGATTGCTACTTTTTTGCCTAATACCTCAAAATTAAATTTCAGATTTGTCCTTAATGAATTTTAAAATCCTTTCAGCTGCCTGGCCATCAATTTTGTAAGCATAGTTACCTATGTACTTTTGATAGCTGGCTTCATTAATAGTTAATTGCCCACAAAGTAGTTGTAAAATGCAATCCTTAAGTTCTGACTGGCTGGTTGCCTGGAATGCAATTCCTTCTCTAAAATATCCCTGGATATCCTGTTTTAAGTGATCGAGGATGATCAATGGTTTGCTGAAGTATACGGTTTCTGCTCCTACTGTCGAAAAACAGGTAACAACAGCGTCAGCTACCGAGATCAGCAAATATAAATCGACCTGCAAAACGAGCTGGAAATTTCTGCAGCCGGCCCTTTCAGCGAGGGCTTTGTAATAATTGAAATCGCCGAATTCGGCGGGGTGAAGTTTAACGATCAAATGCAAATCCGGAATATCTTTTACTGCTGAAAAAACATCCAGTGCAGATTTCTCTCTCAGTTCAGGATCCTGCTGGGGTTGCGAAGCAAAAAGGATAATTTTTGAATTGTCAGGAACTTTAATCAGATCATTAACATTTTGATTGGTCAAAAGGGGTATAATATCAGTTCTTATCTGACCGGTTATAACAAGAGTTTTAGGATCATAATGCCCCTTATTGGACAGCAACTTTCTCCAGCTTTCTCCCCAGACCAAAGTATAATCAGCAACCAGGTTCCTTTTTGAATCTTGCTCTGTGAACATATATGCAGGATGCAAATCGTGGATGGTGCCATGTTGTATACCTACTGTTTTAATACCACAGGTTTTTGCAGCATCCAGTATCGATTTAATGCGCGGGCTGTTTTCATCAATGGTGCTGATGGATTGGAAGTGGTGCCGGCCAAAGAACTTTTTATAGGCAAAATATTTAAATAAAAACAGCTTGCTGGCGGGATGCAATAATTCAATATAATCAGCGATAATAAGGTCTATAGGATCGGACAGGATCGATTTAATTGATTTATATTTCCTTTTTAACTGGCCAACAGAGTTTTTAAAATCTTTTCTCACTTTACCAGAAAGTAATCCTTTCCAAAGGATGATCTCGCCAAATAGCCTGTCTCCTTTGGTTTTAAAATGCCAGTTCTTTATTTTAAAGTCTGATCCTTTATGAAACTTTGGTATTTCCACATCATCGAGGATCAGAAAATCATGATCCAGCTTTTCAAATAAATATTCAAGGTTGTAATTGCCTGCCTCAGGTTTTAAAGTCCTAAGGTTTAGAATGGTTTGCTTAATTGCATGATCAATAACAATATGCTTTTTATTTTTAAATCTTAAGATTTGAAATAAACCGGCCAATGAACGCAGTTTGAAAAAAAGAGCATAATTGAAAATTGTCCTGAAATTTGCTTTTGATTTAACTTTTCCAGGGAGATGAAGGGTCAAACCTGGAAAATCAAAAGGGTAATTATTAAGTAAGGCTGATTCTCCGTAATAATAAATCCTTTCATAATCAGTAACAAGCTTTTCAATCAATCTTATTTCAAAAGTGAGATTGCGGATAAAAAAATAGGTCCTGAACTTATGATAGTGCCAAAAACTTACCTTTTCAATCATCAGCAGATCGGTAAGGGACTGACCTCCGATACCTATTTCACCGAATTTCAATATTTTATCAAATGTTCCGTAATTTATCTCTCTTTTTTCCTGAGAAGTTAATTCCAGATGGCCTCTGGAATAAGCTGTTAGTCCGGGTGAAAGTGTAACATTCGAATAAAGTTCTGCATTACTATCCTTGGAGCTTAACTGTTTTAGGATACTTATTTCCTCAGCCTTCTGAAGGGGCCTGTTAACGACAATTATTTCCATACCCTAACCAGTAGTTTTCTGATTTCGTTTTTATAAAGGAAATAAAGGCTTGTAAAGATTGCCAAAACAACAACCGGTGCAAAGATGAAAGGATTAATTCCAAAACGAAGCTTGATAAGCTCAAGGATGACGGTCAGTCCAATTATACAAAAGGGGAAAACCATCAGCTTGTTAAGGTTCCACGAAATCTTTACCAGTTTTTTCTGATATACAAATATTCCGGCGGCCTGTATGGTTTGCGAGCAAAGAAGGGCTGCAATGGCGCCATAGGCCTGCCATACCGGTATCAGCAGGTAAAGCAGCAGAAGGTTGACAGCCAGAACGATAATATTAAGGTAAAGAAATATTCGGGTCTTTTTTTCAAAATAAACAGGGAAGGAAAATATGATGAACTGAGTTCGCAGCAGATAAATGATAAAGAAAAGAGAGATTAGTTCACCAGCCTGCCTCAGCTCTGTTTTAAAGATGGAACAATACAGCATGGCCGGGATGATAGCAAGAGCAACGATTACCTGTGTTTGCGCCATCAGCAGATGAGATAGTTTTTTTATTTCATCCATGTTTTTCATTATGCCGTCTTTCATTAGCCTGAACATTTCGGGTTGCGATGCTCCCTGCAAACCCTGCAGTATGATTTCCATCCCTCTGCCAAGGTTGAGCGCCTGACTGTATATCCCAAGAACAACAGGTGCACTTTCAAGAAAATACCGGTCGGCATAGCTGATGCCCCAGGCGACAAATGCATACTGGAATAAAGGAATTGCAAAATGGTTAACAGACTTCATGATGGAGCGATCGTAATGAAAGCCTGAACGCCGGTAAACGAATATTAAAATGATGATTGCTACTGTTCCGCTGCCAATGCAGGTTCCCCAGACATAGCCGATAAAACTCATATTATAATGGAAAACGCCAATTAGCTGGAAGGCAGTGCGCAGAATACCAAGGATCAGGCTAAGTATTAAAAACAGCCTGACTTTTTTTTCATTTCTGAATAGCGCAAAAGCAGTCATATAAATTGCCCTGCTTATCCCGACAAGTATGGCGGCAAATCCATATTTAGTAAAATCCTGAAGTTCAGTTTGGGTGAATATTTTTCCGATATAATTCCTAAGCACAAAGGCAACAAGCAATATCACGCCTCCACGTATCAGTATGGAGTTGAATATTCCTGAGATCAGTTTGTCATATCCTTTTTTATCTTCCTGAAAATCGTAATAAAACCTGGCGATTGCATTGGTCATGGCCAGTGTTGCAGTGATGAAAACCAGTGTGATGATGGTTTCAGCTATTTCGATCTGTGAAAAATCAGCTGGTGCCAGTTTACCGTCACCTTCGATGATAGGCCTGACAAAAAGGTTAAGGATAGGAGGAAAAGCTGCAACCGCAGTATAGAGGAATGAGAGTTTGAAAAATTCTTTGTTATCGAGTTTCATTAAAAGTTTAAAGCAAAACTATTGTAATGCAATATTAAACATTTTAAGCGGGAATCTAAGTTAGTTTATGAGGTTGTTATTAGTTAATGAACAACTAATTTCCTTGAAAGCAATTTATTTCCGGTCTGCAATACGACAAGGTAAATCCCGGTTCCGATGTCAGCAACAAATATTGATAATCTTTGAATTCCGGGATCCGAATTGTAATGAGTTGAAGTATTTAATCTTTCTGCCCGTAAGATCGAATATTCCTACATTTACCTGACCTGCCTCATTTGTTTGATATTCAACATGGATCAGTTCACTTGCGGGATTGGGGTAAATGGTCATCAAAATTTTTTCCTCTGAAGTTTCGATAAGGCCAGGTACGATAATCACCTCGCCTCCGCCATTGGTAGTTTTTATTACAGTAATTCCGGCGCCTGCTGCGAAACCAACCGAATCATTGAGGAAATACAAACCTCTAAGGCTGTTGGAGGTTCCGGTATATTGCTGGTTCCAGGAATCACCTCCATCGGTGGTCTTTAGAATTACCCCACCTTCGCCGGCGATGTATCCGGTATCAGGGCTCGGGAAAAATACTTTATTCAGTGGTGTTGTAATGCCGGAGGGGATAGTAAAGATACTATCCGCAGAAGCGGTCCTTTTCAATTTGAGAATCGTACCATTATAACCTACAATGAAACCAACATTTTCAGTCGGAAAGCTGATATCATACAATGATTCAGTGGTAAAGGACGGCACACTTGAAATTTGGCTTCCTCCGTTTTTAATCCTTAAAATTTTTCCCTCATCTCCCACGGCATATCCCCCGCTAATAGTATCGAAAAAATAAAGCGCAAAAAGATGCTTATTCGTTCCAGAGTTGATTGTAGCCCAGGTTGTATCACCTGATTCTGTCCTGATAATTGTGCCCCCCTGTCCACAGGCAAAGCCATGCTCAGCTGCCGGAAAACAAACTGAATAAAGAATCTGATTCGTATTGGTCACAAGGGGAACCCAGCTATTTCCGCCATCTGCAGATTTATAAGATACTTCCTTTTCTTCCCGATATGTATCCTGTTGTATCATCAAGGAAAAAAACATCGGTGAGGTAGTGAGAGATTGTATCAACAAACATAGCCTGCCAGGACGAATCAGGATCAATAGTTTTTAATATAAAAGGTTCATCTCCGAAAGGATCTCCTCCGACCGCAAATCCCTTTCCGTCTGGAGTAAAAACAAGGGAATTAAAGGTATAATTACTTGCCTGTGTAATATTTGACCATGTATCGCATGATCCGGTGCGGCTGATAAGGCCGTAATCCCCGCAGATAATAAGGGAATCACACAGAGGCTCCGCCATAATGGAATTGTTTGATGGACCGGATAGCAAGGTCTGTACCACTCTGAAAAAAATCCCAGGTATTCCCGCCATTTGTTGTGCGAAGAATTATTCCATAGGCGCCAGAAGCATAACCAAGAGTATCGTTCCAGAAAAAAACAGAATGAAGTTCATCATCCATAGGGTCAAAAGAAATATCTGTCCATGTTATCACCGGCATCGGTTGTTTTAAGTATGAGTCCCTTTTTGCCTGTTATATAGCCGATCGACTCTGAAGGAAAATATACATCCAAAAGTGCAAGGTCAGTGCCGGAAACAGGCTGGTACCAATTTGACCCGGCATCTCCGGTTCTAATTATAAGACCGCTATCTCCTACAAAAATGCCCTGTTCAGGGGTGAAAAAATATCCTGAATATATTGATTGCAATGTTACAGAAATCATTTCCTGCCATGATTCTCCGGCATCAGTTGTTTTCAGCATATATCCTTTATAGCCACCGATATAACCATTTACAGAATCCGGAAAAACAATTGTGTTCAGCCGGTAATGACTACCTGATTCCAATGAATCCCAACTATTGAAATCGTCTGATCTGAAATATTACCCCGTCGTCCCCAACGATAAATGCCTTATTACCTGCGAAACAACCTGAAAACAGCTCACTTGTTGTGACAGAATCCTTTAATGACCAGGAGATTCCCATATCTTCTGTCTTTAATAATGCACCGTGCCTGCCAACTGCAAAACCAAGGCTCTGAGGAACTTTTAAAAAAAATCTCATTCAGCGTATTTCCCTGGGGTAATGGATATATCCAATTCCATTGAGCAGAAACCTGCAATGAAATGAAAAAAATCAATATTGCAGGAGAAGTAAAATATCTCATCATTACTGGTAACGGTGATTAAAACTCGAGAAATTTACAGGGTTCTCTTTTGGTAGCCCGGCGGGCGCAGAATTTTTTCACAAGTGAAAACTCAAATCCCCCTTTATAGTTGCTTGCAATATGCTGCCTCGACACATTGATGTCGTAGGAAAACAAGAGGGAGAATTTATTGTATTCGATACCGAGCGTCGGGATGATGTCTCTGCCGAAGCGATACCAGAGTCCTCCGTATAATTTTAGTTCAACAACATCGGCTACGAGGTTCGCTCCCAATAAAAACTGTTGAACACCTTCGTGGACAATATAATAGGCTTCCGGTTTTATAAGCAGTGTTTCAGTTAAAATGTGCTGTACAGTAGCATGACCGATCAGTTTTCTACCTACCTTGTTGTTATTTCCATCTTCACCAAAAAATGATTCCTGGGGTTTATTGATGTGACTTATGCTGCCACCGATCTCATACATCCATTTTGGATTAACGAGATGATGAACGGAAAGCCCAAGATTAAAATCGGGATAATAGATTGAAGTATATTTTAAATTGGTTATATCAGCAGATTCTTTTAAAAAGTCCCATTCCAAATCAGCATTATTCCATTGATCTCCGTATATCAATGCATTTTTATCCACGCTTCTGTTTGTTACACCAACACCGACTCCCAAACTTCCATACAATGAATTATCCGAATTAAATCCCTGGCTGTAAGCAGTAAAAAGCATTCCCTGAACCTTTTGCAGATCGCCATTGCCTGCATTGTCGTAATAAAGATGGGCGCCCAATCCAAACCAGCCTCTTCGCCTTAAAAACTCCGGATAAAATCGGGTATCGCCCCATGCAGTATAGGTAGTGAAGGGGATGGTAAAGCTTGCGGCCTGTTGCCTGTAATTGACCGCAGCCCTGAAATCGCATTCATGATTACCGGTGAATGCAGGATTTACATACAGAGGAGTAGCCCACATCTGGGAATAATGAATATCCTGAGCCCAGGCATTCATCATACCAGGGAAAACAAAACAAATAAGAAATATGAATTTAATTATATACCTCATATTTTATCTTAGAAGGGTGATATTACCTTTATCTTCAACCTGCGTGCCATCCTGAAAATTAATCTTCAAATAATAGGTATATACATCCATTTCCTGTTTAAACCCATTTACTGTGCCATCCCACCCTTCACTCCTGTCGGGATTTGTGGTTTCAAACATAAGTTTTCCGTAACGATCATAAATCCTGAATATCAGCTGCCTGAATCCAGTGCTACCCAATACATACAATACGTCATTAGTACCATCGCCATTGGGCGAAAAAGCCGTCGGCACGCCCCATTTGCTTGGAGGATACATTTCTACCAGTTTAAATCCCTCAGCAGGACAACCATCCAATTCCACATCTACCTTATATTCAACCGGAAAATCGTAACCCTTTACTATAATGGTCTGGGTATTGGGATCAGGAATTTCAACTACGGGGGTAGATGTCCATTCAAAGGAATCGCCAACTCCGGCATCCAGAACAATGCTTTCTCCGAATTTTATCTTGACATCTTCACCCAAAGCTTCTTCAGGATGGGGAGCTGGTTTCACCTCGATGGTCTGGGCCGGAATTGACTCGCAAAAATTGGTTGTATCAATAACCTGCACATAGATATCGCTATAGCCTAATTCAGCGATAATTTGTGAAGTCGTATCGCCATTGAACCAGTTGTATTTATAAGCGTTGTTGTTGGGTGATAAATTAACATGAATGATATCTCCTTCGCAGTATGGGCCGGGATCAATGGAAGCCAGCGGAGGATAGGTAGCTTCAACGACAATGTAATCTTCAACCGTGCATCCGTCGAAATACTGGATTGTAACATGGTACGTTCCGGGTTGCGTAACTGTATAGGTTGGGTCGCCCGGATAAGGAGAACCATCCCAGAAATACAAGGTGTTAGCATCTCCGTTGAAGTTGCTTGCATCGATCACATATTCCGTTCCCTGGCAGAACCTGTCCGTCGTGCCGTTGAATCCATAAATATAACCCTGTGCATTATCAAAAATCCAGCCCGGTGGCGGATTATCAGGATTGGGTAAAGGAGTACTGTTGGCACCGGCATAAAAATCAATGTTATCACTTTCGGCGGCAACACTGTAAATATTCAGGTAGTCGCTTGCAACATCAAAGCCATTGTTCTTCTCAATATAAGCTAATTTTGGAGCACTTAGCGATGTCAGATTAATATTACTGCATTGATTCCCTCGCACATATAGTGAGTCGTTGATAGTCTGGGTCGAATCGGCCTGGAAATAGAACCAGTTCCCGAGACCCTGATCACTTCCTGATCCGGGATAAAGTACAAGAGTGTCAAAAACATTATGCCCCATGAATACCCCGTCATCATTAAATATGCAATATTTGAAATTGTTGTTTCCTCTGACAAAACCAAATCGATTTACAAAACAGCGGTTGATATTGTGTTTTTGATTGATTGAACAATATGAACTATCTAAATAAACAACATTGGTAGTTGACCTGTTGAACATGGCTGAATTCCTTCCACGCAAATAAATAGTATCGGCGACAAAATTTCCGGTCACAAGACCTGATTCCATATTTATGCTGACCAGGTTATATTCAGTTACATTGTACCGGTTGGCAAGGCTGTCGACAAGCCCGTTCAATTCGATGTTATGATATTTCAGGCTGGAGCCAAATTCGGTCATTATGGTACCCATGAATGACTTATTATAGAGAGTGGAATTGTCTGCGAAAAGTTGTAGATTATCTCCGTCAATCCACCATGCTCTATCGTAGTCATATTGAACAGTGGCTTTTGAGTTTTCGAGGATAAGGGTTCTGGGATTTTTAAATACCGAAAAGAAACCACCCATAGAAAAGTGATAGCCGTTAAGATCAAGGGTTCCATGTTCGAGATATGCTGATGTAAAGATAAAATTCGGAGGATCGACCAATAAGGTAAGATCATCTCCGAGGAGCACAACATCATCTATTCCCTGGAAGCGGATATCGTTCAGGATTAACTTCCCTCTGGATGTTATAGTATCAGCTACAAAATCCGGTTCTTCAAACTGATCGAAATAAATAAGTCCGGCGTATTGATAGTTCATACTTTCACTGAATTCAACCGAACCATAGATGTAAAGTACAGGATTTCTGATGAGGTTTGTATCGGGAACCATAAAGGTCGGGGTAAAATCACCAGAATGCTTCCAGTACATGTTCTTACAATATGCATTTAAGACCTCGATGGTAACCGTATCTGTGGTTGTTAAAAATGAATTGTCATCAAAGATAACTGTATTGATCTCTTTGGGTGTACAATTACCAATCGGCGGCCCGCCGCTTGAAAATGACCAATGATTTCCGTCGCCCCATTCACCTGTACCTCCAATCCAGTAATAGATCTCGTTGGGAGCATTGATCCATGTCCAGTTCGTGTTGTTTCCAAGGTTCACCGAATTTTCAGCAACATACTGGTTATTGTTAAACGGGACCATAGTTATGTCGCGCATTGATGTATATTGAGCAGTAACAGAAGGATTTGACGGATCTAAAGCTTTATAAAGGATATATGCCTGAGTGCCGATTGAATCAGACTGAATACGGATTGGAGCGTCGCAATTGCCAACCATGATCAGGTCACTGTATATTTTAGTTGTATCGAGTTGTGAAGGATCCAACAGGTCATGCGGGAACAAATACCGTTTGTTGGCCGACAATTCGAGTTGATTGTATTCATTGCTTCCCGAAAACGCTCCGTTACCATGAAGTATACAGGTATCGATACGGTTTCCGAGGATCATGTGCATGAATTTTTCAGCCTGAAGATAGCCTACCTGGTGATAACCGAATAGCGCCCCATCGTCGAAGAAAAAGGCTGTGTCGACAACATGGTTGCCGATCAGGGTGTCTCCAAAGCTTTCAGCCATAATAAAATTAACCGTATAATTATTTCTAAGCCTGCATCCATCAGCACTCACAACTACCTGCTGGGTGACCGTATCAATGACTTTTTTATAGGTCAAAGTGTCGATAATTCCATTACCAACGCCATCGCCGAATAATATATAATAATCAACAAGATTATAGGTGCATTTGCTTTCACTGATCAAAATCGAACGGATTCCGCTAACATCCGGGTCGCTGAATTCGATGTTGTTATATCTCACCTCGCCGGCATAAGTGCGTATATTACAGAATCCAGGAGGGGCACCCATAGGTGGTGTAATATCTCCGTAGGCTCGGATCGTTGATTTGCCAAAGTTGAACAGGAAATTGGTATCCAGATCCTCCATAACATCGTTACTGGAAACTCCGCCGTAGGCATTCAGCAGCCAGGCATCACCCTGATACTGGTGAACCTCACAATGGGTTTTTTCCATAAAGTAAATGGCTTTAGGAAGAGTGTCTTCCGCATTGAAGTTCAAACAGATCATCGTATCATTTTCCAGTAAAATCGCACCCATTTTGAGGAAAGTCGTATCATAGTAATTCACGTATTTACTATCGAATTGCCAGCGACCACCTTTTCCATAAAAATAGACCTGGTTGAACATCCACTGAAAGATTGTCCAAACTCCGGGATCGGTTTCAAGTGTATAGGTCAGGTCGATGGTTTCATATTCATCGTCGTTTTCCGATTCAAAATATACTTTACCGAAAAACAGATAAGACATAGCCGGATCCAGTTTTACCGATCCCCAAATGTGCAGGAAGCATGTATCGCTTCCTGACAAAGTGGGATGATTGGAAATGTTTTGCCAGGTCATGTCGTTAAACTGAGCATGCTTAACGTTCACCGCTACCTCCATTCCGGCAGCGTCAAAACCCGACAGTTCATCAAAAAAGATATCATCATAAATGGTTGGCGGGCATTGATCGCCAATGCCTCCTGAAGTAAGTGACCAGTGGGTAATATCATCCCAGTTTCCGGTTCCTCCCACCCAGTAAAGCGTTCTCGGACCATGAGGATTTGTAAAAGTGAATCCCTCATTGTTACCCAGATCTATTCCCTGAGTAATGTCAATCATCGAACCGGTATTTTTTACATCCCTGACCATAAGAAATTCGGTGGGTAAAGTGCCGCCTGTATAATTCACAAGTGCCTGTACTTCCTTAAAATTCGATGTAAGCATTGAAAGACCTCGAAGACAATTACTCATCACCTCAATTTGATGAATTGTTTGAATATTTGTATTGGTGTAATAGCTTCCTGGCTGTGAAAGAGAATCGATTGCCAATTGATACCAGCAACCAGAATATAAAGTAAGCAAATTAATCGTATTGGATCCTGAAATAAAACCATCACCATCGAAAACGGCATGTTCGATGTAACTGTGTTCGGTGACCCATGAACTCAGGGAGCCCGTTGTTTTAAAATACAATAGATTATTAACAATGTTGTCTCCGGCAAAAGCGCCGACAGGTCTGAAAAAATGGATGGAATCAACTATATTTTCGTAACCCTTAAATTCGCTGTCGTAATGTCCGTTTATATCTATCCTGTGGAATGTTGATTTATCCGGCTCAAATAAAACATAAGTGGTTTCCATTGGCGATTCATACAGATGGTCAATCTTGGTATATTTTATATCACAAAATACACCTTTAACTTCACAAGGGATAGGTCCCATCATCGGGTCAAAATAACCTTCCATAAGCAAAGTATCGATAATAAAGCTGCCCTCGATGCCTGGAGATTTTTTACCATTTACATCACCGCTTCCCAGAAAATGCACTTTCCTCATGTATGTTTTAATATCGGTATTCCGGAGAGCCCATTTAGCCGGCATAATATCTATGTCATGATAACTGATAAGGTCTCCGTTTGAATTCATCATATTTCCCCCAATCAGGATGTAGGAACCAGCAGCATTGAAGGTAAGGTTTTCGGCTCCCAGTATCCAGTTGCCAACCATAAGGATATCACTGTTTTGAATGGAACAGGACCGGGATTTATCACTTGCTGTCTGAAATCCGCGTGTGATGATGGTCTGTCCGTTGGCATCGAAAGTTCCATTGTTGTGAATAATAAAGGGATCCTGAGCTAAAGGATCCTCACCGCCGTAAATGATCGCCTTCCAATCGGTGGAGTCATAAACAAATAGGGTATCCTGTAATATCCATTCTCCTTCTCCTTCGAAGGATATGTCACCGGGAAATCTTGTACCGGCACAGGTGATTGTATTTCCGGGCAGATCGGACAGGAAATAAACCTTACCCATATAGTCATTCCACACCATTTTTTTCACAGGATTTACCGGGCCAAAAGTCATCGAGCCGTAAACGCTGAAAGTACTGGTTGCATTGCCGCCAACAATAACAACAGTATCCTGGTAGGATTCCGTGTCATAAAATGTAAAATTTTTACATGCCGGGTTGCCTGTAAGTATGAAAATAGTATCATTGCCCTGCTGAAAGGTGAATGAATTCAGTTCAAAAATCACATTGTCCTGAGCATCCGGAACCTCGCTGGGTATAGATCCGTTGAAAGTTCTCCAGCTGTTAAGGTCGGACCAATCGCCCTGGCCGCCGACCCAATAATAATCTTCACCCAGTACCCTGAAAAAAGTGAAGAAAACTGCCAGAAATAGAATCAGATTTTTGTTACCCATAATATTTTGCAGTGTTAAAATGATTAATTGTTTGTTCCTAAAACCGTTAGGCTTCCTTTATATATTTTTTTGACATCATCAGTGCCATAGAAAACTTCAAGCACCCAGAAATAAGATCCCTCAGCTACATATTTGCCGTTTTGTTTACCGTCCCAGCCCGAAGGGAAATCGCCCGACTCCCAGACTTTTTCTCCCCAGCGGTTAAACACTATCATGGTATGTTCATTTATGCCCGCCCAACCTTTAGGATCGGGAACCCAAAGGTCATTTTCCCCATCTCCATTAGGAGTAAGAACGTCATAGACAATCACTTTAAATACCTCAATCAATATTTCATCTGTGTTTTCACAACCAGATGAGTTCTTCACAGCAACGGTAATGGTAGTATTTTCCCCTGTTAATATAATATCTTCAAAACCAATTGTGAAAGTATTCTCGGTAGTATTACTTGAATCATTATTCCATATAATGGATTGGAAAGCCATCATCTACCTGTAAGGTAATACTTTCTCCGGGAAGTAATGTAACATCTTCACCAAGGTAAACTTCAGGCAAAAGATTCACCTGAACGGTTTTTTCTGCAATATCCTGTCCGCAATAATTTTCCATGACAAGTTTATAATTACCTCCCTGTGAGATAAATAATCATGGTATCGCTGGAGAAATAGCCATCATTTAGGTACCAGGTGTAAACGAAATTAGTGTCTCCGGGTGAGAAAAGTGTATCGGTCACACCTGCGCAAAATTCGTTATCACCGGTAATAAAAGCATCGGCAACAGGGTATTCGCTTATATAAACAGTATCTTTGGTTTCGCAACCGTAATCGTAATTAACAGTCACATTGATACATTCCTCCGGAGGATACAATCAATGGATTGAACACCGAATTCACCGGTACTCCAGATATAGTTATCAAAACCGGATCCCGCATCAAGGGTCAGAGATGAACCTGTGCACAGGTTTAATGAATCCTCGCCAAGATCAACTGCATTTGCAACAGTTATATACACGGTATCAGATCCCACACAGCCGTGAACATCGGTGACATCGCACCAGTATTCACCTCCTTCGGTAACAGTGTAGAATGGGAAGGTGCTATTGTCCTGCCAGATCACTGAGCTAAAGGCTGTAGAAACATCCAGTATTACTGACTCACCATAACACAGGTTAAGATCGGGTCCGAGTGCTGGATTAGGGTACGGCCAGTTTCCGATAGTAATTTGATCCGTAGCTGTGCCGCAGCCGCTTTCAACAGTCAAAGTATAAGTGCCCGGAAGTGTAACAGAAATGGTGGGTGTTGTTTCTCCGGTTGACCACTCGTAGGAATTATAAACGCCAAATGCCGGTTTAAGGGTAATGTAATCTCCTAAGCATATTGTTGTATCGTTGCCCAGATTCATTGAAACGGAGGGGTCGTCGACAAAAAGGTATACCGAGTCATAATCAGAACAACTGCCCTGGGTAACTTTTACCCAATAGATCCCTGTTTCAAAGGCAACTATGGAAGGATCATTCGACCCATTCTGCCACTGATAGGATGCATAGCCCTCGCCGGCAGAAAAGACGACAGTATCACCTATACAAATTGTGGTATCTGCGCCGATGTCGATTTCGAGCACAGATTCTGTTATATAAATAGAATCGGCATTTGTACAGCCGGCCGGACCGGTAACCAGTACATAATAAAATCCCCCTTCCGTTACGAGGAATGTTGAATCATTCGATCCGTTCTGCCACAGATAGCCGAAAAAACCGCTTCCTGCATTCAGTAGAAGGGAATCGCCTTCGCAGATGATTGTAGAATCAGGCCCGATATCAATATCAGGAAGCTGGACAACAGTAACCTTAACAGAATCTGAGATCGTGTCAAGGCATAAATCCAAAACCTCAACAAAGTACCAGGTCGTCGTATCAGGAGTTACCGATATTGTATCATTATTTATCGATAGTCCCTCCCAATCGTATGTGTAGGGTGGAATGCCATTAAAGGTATTCACCCACAAGTCGATTTGCTGCCCTTCGCATATCACCGTATTAGGGCTGATCTGAGTCACCATATCCACATAATCGATAATGGTGAATTCAACAGTATCGTACCGGACAATGCAGCCAAGCGTATTTTCGATAATGAGCCGGATGGTCTCCGGCCCTTCGATCAGTCCGTCCTTCACCGGGACTACATGGATAAATGCAGAATCCTGGTTATCCTCGAAGGTTACACAATTATCAATTTCTATATAATCTGTTCCATTGATAGCGGTTCCTCCTATTTCGAAGCATACGGTAATCGGAGCATATTCAGCATTGGGTAAGATAAAAATAATATCTGCTTCCACACAACCTTCGATCATATTATCAGAAACACCCTGAGGGTAAGGATCGGTTTTCACTTCAATTTTCGGACTTTCAAAACTATTCTCTTCAATAAATACACCGGAATCATAAATTCCATCCCCGGCATCTGCGACGCCAATCATGATATGATATTCTTCGCAGGGAACTACAAGCAACCATGCAACCAAAACTACAGTGAAACCGTCATATTCCAGTGTAAGGCCACCGGTGTTATCATCATAATAGGCACAATTCGTACAAGGACCGGTTGGCACTACGCCGGGTATGGAGTAACCATTGTTGACACTATTGATCTTAACACTGGTAGGGGGGGTTGTGCCAGGAACAATAGCAATATTTTTATTTGAATATTGACCGCCCATCGGATTAGGACCGGTAACAAAATAACCAAAAACATCATTGAACTGTGAACCCACCCACTCATTATATTCTTCCGAACCAAAAACATATTTAAAGCGCAAAGTATCGGATTCGGGAATAAAATCAAATTCGAGAACAGCCGCATCATAAGTTGTGGCGGTGGTTATTGAATTCAATACAGCATTCCCCGCAGTACCGTTATTCGCTCCAGCGCTTGAAGACATATTCGGACCAGGAATAACATAACCTGCTCCTGATGTAAGAAAAATTCCACTTGCGATCCCCAAATTCGTTGTTTGGCCGTTATTGAAAATGCCGCGTGAAGCATTGGCACCTGTAAAGGATACATTGTCATAAATGATACCTTCTCCGACAATATTTTCTACCATGTCGACAGGGGTTACTCCGGGACCTGGCAGTATATTGATCTGAGACATCACATTCTGACCGAAGACAGCCAGGCAGATGATCAGGATTTTTGAAAAAACTGGTAAAAGATTTCTCACAAATTTCAACTTTAAGTGGTTAATTTATTATTTATGATTCAACTTACTGATAATTTTTATTTTTCTACCTTCGAAATCATTATAAAATAAGACAGATTGCTAACTAAAAAAGTTGCCTTAAAAATAAGCGTTTAATAAAAAAAAATTAACAATTTATTGCACAAATATAAAACAATAATTCGATACATTCACAACTTTTACCCAAAACGCTCTATTTAAGCGCCTTATATAATTTAAAAGAATTATTCCAGCCAGAAAAAAACTGAATGAATTTTTGAAATTCTAAACTATAATGATACAACGCTTTAAATCATCAAATGTTCCATCATCAGAGCTTATCTTTTCCTGCCACATGAATACTTGTGTTGAGTTCAAAACCGATAAGTAAAATAATGGCATTAAAATAAATCCAAATCAGCACAATGAGAAGAGTTCCGATTGAACCATACAAAGCGTTGTAGCTTGAAAAGTTCTGAACATAAAAATTAAATCCGACAGTAGTGATAAGTGTCAGCAGTGTTGCAAGGGAAGAGCCTGCGGAGATAAACCTGAATTTACTTGATTTAGCCGGACCCAGATAATAAATAAATGAAATGGTAAAGAAGAACATTGCAATAAGTATGATCCATTTACCAAAAAGCAGCATATAAACAGTAATCATGCTTGTAAGTATCTTTTTTTCGACCAGAAAGTCGAAAAAAAGTGAGCTGGTTGTAAGCAATAAAATGGAAATGATAAGAATGAAACTGATGATGAAGAATAACAATATAGATATTAGTTTTTGTTTAATCCATGATCTCGATTCAATGGTATGATAGGTTTTGTTAAAAGCCTCGATAATGCTGTCGAATCCATTGGTCGCGAAAACGACAGCCAAAATAAATGTTAGGGATAACAACTGACCTCTGGGGCGCTGAATAATATCAATCAGGGTAGATTGAATTAAGGCTTCAGCCTGGTCAGGGACAATGTTGTTAATAAAATTCAATACCGCGTCCTGAAAATCCTTAACGGGTATAAATGGAATCAGGGTAAAAAAAACAATGATCATAGGGAAAATCGCAAGAAAAAAACTAAAGGCGATTGAGGATGCCCTTGCAGTTAGTGACCCCTGAAAAATTCCCTTAAAAAAAAACCGGGCGACATCATAAAGCGGAAGTCCGTCGAATCCGGGGATAGTGATTTTCTTTGTAAACTGAAGGAAGTACAATACAGGTTTTATTCTGAGGATATCCAAATTAATGATTCTTCCTGCGAAGGTTTTAAGCTTATCCCTCAAAGAATTCATTTTATTGCAACCAGTGATAAATCAAGACTCCTGATCTGATGTGTTAACGCTCCGACTGAAATATAGTCAACGCCGGTTTCAGCATATGACCGGATAGTTAGCAGGTTGATGCCGCCTGATGCTTCGGTTTCAAATCGTCTGTTAATAATCTTTACAGCCCTCATCAAATCTGAGGTTGAAAAATTATCCAGCATGATCCTGTCAACACCTCCATGTTCCAGTACCTCCTCTAATTCAACAAAATTTCTGACTTCTATTTCAATTTTTAGAGTTAACCCCTTTTTCCTAAGATAACTGTGCACTGCATCAATCGCATTACTGATCCCGCCTGCAAAATCAATGTGATTGTCTTTGATCATGATCATGTCATACAATCCCATGCGATGATTGAGCCCCCCTCCTATTTTGACAGCATATTTCTCAAGTTCTCTGAGCAGAGGAGTAGTCTTGCGGGTATCGAGCAGTTTAGCATTTGTTCCAGTGATTTGTTGAGTTAATTTCCTGGTGAAAGTCGCTATACCGCTCATACGTTGCAGAAAATTCAATGCTACTCTTTCAGCAGTCAGGATAGATATCGAATTTCCCGAAACGGAAAAAACAATATCGCCGGGTTTAATTGTGGTTCCGTCATTTATTTTTATAACAAAATCAATTTCAGGGTCAACTTTACGGAATACTTTTTCAGCAATGTGAACACCCGCAATTACACCATCTTCCTTGGCCACAAGATGAGCTTTTCCCGGCTCTCCCTGCCCGATTGCAGCCAGTGATGTATGATCGCCCTCTCCAATATCCTCTTTAAGGGCCTGTGCAACAATTTCATCAATTGACATTGCCATGGCTAATTGGCTTATTCTTCATCAAACTGAAGTTGCTGAAGGAAGAGGTTATCTGTTTCTTTTTTAAGTAATCCGTAAACCCTGAATTTTTTTGTTGCGGTTTTATATGTTCCGATAAAATAGCGGGAGCCATCTTTCGAATCGCCCTGATGATTAATAGTGAAGGATTGAACCGGATTATCCTTGAAAAAGTCCCGCAGGATAATCTCAGCCTGTGATTTGCTGTAATTACCCGAGGAATTATCCAATTCGAGGCTGATGGCAGCACTAAAATAATCAGCCAGCTTTTTAGAATCCATGTCGCTGATGGATTTTGTAATTTCCTTAATCACATCATCTGCCGGAGGATTGGCATTCATTAGCACCACCGAAAATAAAACAATGATGATCAGAAAAGAATAACTATATTTTAATGCTTTGATTTTCATTTGAATATTTGTATTAATTGACTGCAATAATCAAACCAAAAATTATGGCAATTTTACTGCCATCACGTCAACAAAAATAATAATAATATGGAGATCGTTTTTATGCCGGAAAATATTTTCATTGTTTTTTAATTTACTTTGCAAAACAATAAGGATTTAGAACATAAAACTTTTAGGATTAATATTCTGTTTTGGATTTCACTGAACTTTAATTTATGAATGTAATAATAACCGGGGCAAGCAGAGGGATCGGATATGAAATTGCCAAGGCTTTTGCCTCAGAAACAGGACATAATGTTTTGGGTATTTCAAGAAGTGATGAACTTCTTAAAAAACTTCGCTCTGAATGCGAAATACTTCCCGGGGGTAATGGACTTAATATCCTCGCTTATGATCTTGAAAACATTGGAAGGCACAATGAACTGAAAAATAAAATTTCTGGGATCATGCCAGCGATTGATGTACTGATCAACAACGCTGGTTTGCTGATAAATAAGCCATTTTCAGAAATTACTCAAAACGACTTTGACCGGCTTTTCAATGTAAACATAAAAAGTATATTTAATTTAACCCAGTTATTATTACCCTCTTTTTCAAAAAACGCTCATATCGTCAACATAAGCAGCATGGGTGGTTTTCAGGGCAGTGTTAAGTTTCCGGGATTGTCGGTATACAGCGCCAGCAAAGGAGCAGTTGCAATTTTTTCCGAATGTCTTGCTGAAGAGTTAAAACACAATAACATCTTTGTTAACTGTCTGGCGATTGGATCAGTGCAGACAGAAATGCTTGCCGATGCCTTTCCAGGCTATATTGCTCCGGTTAATGCAAAAGAAATGGCTGAATTTATCAAGTATTTTGCTATTAACGGGCACAGGTTTTTTAACGGAAAAATTATTCCTGTTTCAGTCGCAACTCCTTAATTTTAATCGCACCGATGTCGAATCCACAGTCTACGGATAATTGCACGATTGATCTGTTAAAACACAAGGGCTACGTTCAAAAAATTGAAAAGGACCGCTATTTCATTTCAATTTCCGCTCAGTCGGCATGCTCATCCTGCCATTCCAAGGGCAGTTGCAGCGTTGGAGGAACCCAGGAAAAAACAATCGAGGTTCCAAGACAAGCCGGCCAGGATTTCCGAGAAGGAGATGCAGTTGAAGTGCTCATGAAGAAATCGATGGGACCCATAGCAGTAGTATGGGGATATATCCTACCGTTTTTGCTATTGATACTCACTCTCATTCTTTTTATAAGTTTATTGAACAACGAGGGATTAGCAGGGATACTGGCAATAGGAATGTTAGGTTTATATTACCTCATCTTGTGGGTTTTTAAAGATAAATTCCAAAATGCCTTCCTATTCAGCGTAAGAAAACCGCAGTAGAATTCATTTCAATTATAATTGTTTAATGCCCTCAGGCCATAATATAATTTTGAATGGCCAATATGACAATTTCAGGTTTGCGGGGCCGATGTTCCTTGCGTAATGGCAGAAATGATTTGTTTAAGAAGGAGATAATGGACTTATTTGAAAATGCGATCAGTCAATACCTCGGTAGTTTTTTCCAAACCTGCGATAATCTGCCTATTCTTAGGGAGCTAACCGTTTTATTTTCCCGCAGACAACGCTGATCGTCGCACAAGGCATCAGGTATTGATATTCTGGTTATTATTTAATATTACCGAACTTATGATCAGAAATACATATGGTAATAAAACCAGAATTCCGTCAAAAATTTAGAATCTGTTTAAAGAAGTTACCCAATCATTTATAAATCAGGTTCTTTCGAAATCAATATCTTTTATGAAAACATTCTCACCCTTCTATCTGATTTATTGTCTGGGCTTTATCCTTGATGAAAAAATTGCACAAAGGATATTCTTCTTTATGATTTGTTTATACATTTGCCACCGTTAATTAATTAACAATAGGTGTTGTTTAAAAATATAAAACGTGAATATAGTTTTACTTTATTCGGTCATAACCCTTGGCGCAATTGGGTCGGCTGCCGCAGTCATCCTGTATTTCGTGGCTCAGAAATTCAAAGTTATTGAAGACCCTAAAATTGACGAGGTTAATGAATTATTGCCTGCAGCAAATTGCGGAGGATGTGGATTTGCAGGTTGCCGTGCCTTTGCAGAAACCCTGGTCAACCAGAAAAATCAGAAAAACAGCATTGAAGGGTTAAGGTGTCCGGTTGGTGGCAATGATGTGATGGCTCAGGTTGCTAAAGTTCTTGGCCTTGAGGTTGCAGAGCAGGATCCCCTGATTGCTGTGGTACGGTGTAACGGATCATATGCCAATTCACCCAAGAAGGTAACTTATGATGGCGCCACATCCTGTGCTTTTGGGCATAGTCTTTTCAGCGGAGAAGGCGGTTGTCCGTTCGGATGTCTCGGATTGGGCGATTGTGTAACTGCCTGTTCCTTCGATGCAATTTATATCAATCCTGCAACAGGGTTACCGGATGTTAATGATAAATGTGTAGCTTGTGGCGCTTGCGTTACAGCCTGCCCGCGAAATATCATTGAGCTCAGGCCTAAAGGTAAAAAAGAACGGAGAATTTTTGTTAGCTGTGTCAATAAGGAAAAGGGCGGACCAGCAAAAAAGAATTGCGAAGTTGCCTGCATTGGTTGCGGAAAATGTGTTAAAGTTTGTGCTTTTGATGCCATTACTTTGGTTAATAACCTGGCATACATCGATCCGCTGAAATGCAAGCTTTGCCGGAAATGCGCTCCTGAATGCCCGACAGACGCAATACATGAGCTTAACTTTCC
Source organism: uncultured Bacteroidales bacterium (assembly GCA_963708435.1). Taxonomy (GTDB): domain Bacteria; phylum Bacteroidota; class Bacteroidia; order Bacteroidales; family JAADJA01; genus JAADJA01. Next base: position 344,306 of record CAVPSZ010000023.1, on the reverse strand, counting down.
TGAAAGAAAGGAGAAAGAAAGTAAACCTGACGCTGAGAAAAAAACAGTTGTAAAAGAAACTACCGAAGCACCACCAAAACCTGCAGCAAAAGCAAAGTCGGCCATCGCTGATGAAAACAAAAATGGCTCATCACCTGCTCAGGAATCGATAAAAGAAGGTTAGTAATTGGTTTTAAAATATTAAAATGGAATGCTCAAAACGTTCAAATTAGGAGGGGTTCACCCTGAAGAGAATAAAATATCGAAAGATAATCCGATTGAAGTCCTGGCGATTCCAAAAACGGCTTCGATTCCTATCTCTCAGCACCTTGGAGCCCCGGCAAAAGTCCTTGTCAACAAAGGCGATAAGGTTAAAGTCGGACAACTGATTGCCAAAGGCGAAGCTTTTATTTCTGCCAATATACACTCATCCGTCTCCGGTAAAGTATCGAAAATTGATGAAGTCATTGATACGAGTGGTTATAGACGCCCTGCTGTTGTCATCGAAGTGGAGGGAGATCAATGGGAAGAGTCAATTGACAGAAGCAAGGATTTGAAAAAGCAGGTAATGCTCAGCCAAAAGGAAATCATTCAAAAAATAAATGAAATGGGTGTTGTTGGACTTGGCGGGGCTACTTTTCCTTCACATGTTAAATTGATGGTTCCGGAAGGAAAGAAGGCGGAAGTGCTTATCATTAATGGCGTGGAATGTGAGCCTTATCTTACCTCCGATCATCGCTTGATGATGGAAAAAGCGGAAGAAATGCTGGTTGGAGTGCAAATTCTTATGATGGCGCTCGGAGTGAATAAAGCCATGATCGGAATCGAAAAAAATAAACCTGATGCAATAAGCCACCTCACAAACCTGGCGAAAAATTATAGCGGTATTACTGTCAATGGTCTTAAGGTCAAGTATCCACAGGGAGCAGAAAAGCAATTGATCAAAGCATTGGTTAACCGTGAAGTTCCTTCCGGAAAGCTGCCTATAGAAGTCGGAACTGTGGTTCACAATGCAGGAACAGCTTTTGCTGTTTATGAAGCGGTTCAAAAAAATAAGCCCTTGTTTGAAAGGGTAGTCACTTTGACCGGAAAATCAGTGAAGAATCCGGGTAATTTTTTAGTCCGTATTGGCACCCCTGTTTCCGATTTGATTGAGGCAGCAGGTGGTTTACCAGAGGACACCGGAAAAATTATCGGTGGCGGACCCATGATGGGAAAAGCTTTGACCTCGGCTGATGTTCCGGTTGTAAAAGGAACTTCCGGAATTCTGATCCTTCCTGAAAATGAATCAGCACGTAAAGAAGTCAATAATTGTATTCGCTGCGCCAAATGTATTACCGTTTGCCCTATGGGTCTTGAACCCTATCTAATTGAAAAGAGTGTGATCACGGGGAATTTTGAAATGGCTCAAAAGGAGAGGGTTCTGGATTGCATAGAATGCGGTTCATGCCATTATACCTGTCCGTCCGGTCGCCCGCTGCTCGATTACCTGCGGTATGGCAAGAGTAAAGTTTCACAAATGTTAAGAAGTCAATCCAAATAAAATAAGAGTTAATGAATTTACTTACAGTTTCAGGATCACCGCATGTATACAGCGATATGTCTGTGCGCAAGATCATGTGGGGAGTTGTCATTTCCCTGATTCCTGCAATGCTGGTTTCGTTCTGGTATTTTGGCCTTGGGGCAATTGTTCTGACCCTCACCGCCGTTGTTTTTTGTGTATTATTTGAATTTCTTATTCAAAAATACATCCTGAAAGAAACTCCGACCATCACAGATGGTTCTGCAGTGATAACCGGTGTATTGCTTGCATTCAATGTTCCGAGCAATCTGCCTGTGTGGCAAATGATCATAGGCTGCCTAGTGGCTATTGGTATCGCCAAGATGTCGTATGGCGGGCTGGGAAAGAATCCTTTTAATCCGGCTTTGGTTGGCCGTGTATTTTTACTTATTTCGTTCCCGGTCAACATGACCTCCTGGCCGCTGCCAATTGAGAACCGGATGGTTTTAGCCGATGCCGTTACGGGTCCCACCACACTCGGGATTTTAAAAGAAGGCCTGGCAAATGGTGAAACCGTTTCACAACTTTCTTCCAAACTACCGGATTATGCTCAAATGTTCCTGGGAAATATCGGTGGTTCACTTGGTGAAGTTTCAGCTATTGCATTAATCTTAGGCGGATTTTATATGATTTTCAGAAAAATCATATCATGGCACATCCCGGTTTCTTATATTGTATCGGTTTTTGCATTTACCGGTATTTTATACCTGGTTAATCCGGAGCAATATATTGATCCGGTTTTCCATCTGCTTGCCGGAGGATTGATGCTGGGAGCAATATATATGGCTACAGATATGGTCACATCACCAATGACACATAACGGAATGCTTGTCTTTGGTTTGGGTTGCGGGATTTTAACTGTACTAATAAGGATTTTCGGTGCATATCCTGAAGGGGTTTCTTTCGCTATTCTGATTATGAATGCATGTGTACCATTAATTAACAGAGGATTTAAACCAAAACGTTTCGGGGAGGTAATTAAAAATGGCTAAACTGGAATCAACATTTAAAAATATGCTGCTGTCACTTTTGTTTATTTCAATGGGGATGTCGGCAGCACTCGGATTTGTTTATTCGCTTACCAAAGAACCCATCGAAAAAGCGAATAAGATGAAAGAGGTTCAGGCAATAACCGACGTTCTGCCCGAATTTGATAACGATCCTACCCTTGAAATAAAATCCGCGGATGGCCTCGATTATTATACGGCAACCAAAGGAGGCGAGGTTGTTGGTTATGCAGTAAAATCTTATACCGACAAAGGTTTCAGCGGTCATTTTACGATGATGGTTGGATTTAAACCAGATGGAGCGATCCATAATATCACTGTCCTGGATCATAAAGAAACTCCCGGACTTGGAACCAAGATGAAAGAGCCTAAATTCAAGGATCAGTTTCCCGGAAAAAATCCAGGCGAAATAAAACTTAAGGTTAAGAAAGATGGCGGACAAATTGATGCCATCACCGCCGCCACCATCAGCTCAAGGGCTTTTTGCGATGGTGTTCAACGCGCGTATGATGGCTATAAAGTAAATTGTTTGCCTGCTATGGAAGCACATGCAGCCTGATTCCATCAAGGCAGATACAACTAACCAAATGAAAGGAGGTGCACGATGAGTACTCTGAAAAATTTTACAAGGGGATTTTTTAAAGAAAATCCGACTTTTGTTTTGGTACTGGGCACCTGCCCAACACTGGCAGTTACCACAGCGGCCATGAATGGAATAGGGATGGGCATGGCAACAACCTTCGTACTTGTTTTTTCGAACCTTTTTGTCGCTCTGCTGAAAAATGTAATCCCGGATAAGGTCCGTATTGCAGCCTTTATCGTCTTAATCGCAACATTTGTAACCATTGTTGACCTTGTAATGAAAGCGTTCACCCCTGATTTGTACAAGACACTTGGTATATTTATTCCATTGATTGTTGTAAATTGTATCATTCTCGGACGTGCTGAGGCTTTTGCTCAGAAAAATTCCGTTACCAATGCTATCCTGGATGGACTGGGAATGGGATTGGGTTTTACACTTGCTATTACGCTTATGGGAGCCATTAGGGAAGTCCTTGGAAACGGATCAATTTTCGATATTCGCCTTATGTCGCAGGAAGCCACAACAATCCTGATCTTTATCCTTCCTCCCGGTGCTTTTCTAACTTATGGTTACCTCATCGCCATTATGAACAGGATTAAAAGCAGGTATAACATTTAACGATTATTAAACCAAAAAAAAGTAAACAATGGAACTGATTAAAATAGTCATCCTTGCCCTTATCGTCAACAATGTGGTGCTGGCCCAGTTTCTCGGGATTTGCCCTTTCCTCGGGGTGTCCAATAAGGTTCAAACCTCACTGGGAATGGGCGCTGCCGTTATATTTGTCATGGCGCTGGCCAACCTGGTTACTTACCTTATCCAGTTTTATGTGCTGAACCCCCTGAACATTGCCTTTATGCAAACCATCACCTTTATCCTTGTAATCGCATTTCTAGTGCAGGTGGTGGAAATTATCATGAAAAAAGCTGCCCCATCCCTTTACCAGGCGCTGGGTATATATCTTCCACTGATCACCACCAACTGCGCAGTACTTGGTATTGCCATACTTGCCGTACAGAAAGACTATAACCTGGTTACCAGTGTTATTTATGCCTCAGCCACCGCTGCCGGTTTTACACTTGCCATGATATTGATGGCCGGCATTCGTGAACAAATGGAATTGACGGGTATCCCAAAGGGCATGAAAGGCTTTCCGATTTCACTCATCACTGCGGGGTTGCTTTCCCTTGCCTTTATGGGATTTGCCAATTTGGTGTAAAGTCAAATATTCAACTGATTTTATTCCGCAAGGAGTTCTTTTTTTGCTTCCAAAAGCTTTTCCATTTCTTCTTTACTAACCTTTGGATAGGATAGTTTAAGCTTTTCAAACTCGAAAAAGATCACGGAGCCAATGCAAATGCGGGTAAACCATTTGTCATCGGCGGGTAATACAAACCATGGTGCATAATCCTGTGAAGTGGCACTGAGCATTTCCGCATAAGCTTCCTGGTAATCATCCCAGTGCCTTCGTTCGGCAGCATCAGCTACCGAAAATTTCCAGTTTTTCTCCGGATTGTCGATTCGTTCGAGAAATCGTTTCTTTTGCTCCTCTTTCGAAACATGCAAAAAGAACTTAAGAATGATGGTTCCGTTATCATACAGGTTTTTCTCGAACCGGTTGATCTGCTTATACCGCTTTTCCCAAAACTTTTTATCGATATCCTTTAATGATTCAATACCAGGAATTCGTTCATTCAGAATATACTCAGGATGAACTCGGGTAACCAGTACATTTTCATAATGCGAGCGGTTGAAAATGCCTATTTCACCACGACCCGGCAGTGCCTTATAATGCCGCCAGAAATAATCGTGATCCAGTTCTTCGCTTGATGGCGATTTAAAACTCGTAACCTTTACACCCTGCGGATTAAAACCGCTCATTACATGTTTAATGGCACCATCTTTGCCTGCAGCATCCATCGCCTGCAGGATGATAAGCACACTATACCGGTTGTCGGCATAAAGCATATCCTGCATCCGGGCAAGTTGTTTGATCCCGTTTTCGAGCATTTCTTCACCCTCCTTCTTGTTGATCATTTTATGGTCAAAATCGGTATCAAAATCAGAAAGTGATATTTTCTTTCCTTCTTTAACCAGTAAAGTTTTCAGGTAATCCTGCATTTGTTTGCGCTGGGTCATGTGTTAAAAATTAATTTAAGTTGTTAAAGTGTTCCCATTGGATCGAAATTCAATAAAGGATTTCATTAATCCAACAAAGCAAAGGTAAAGAATAAAATTTTGTAAGGAAAAAGATAGAGTCCATTTCATATAAGCAGGAACAATAACCTTGAATGCCATTATTAGTAGAATTGATCCGCTTAAGGGGGGATAAATGGACGATTTTATATTTCCAATCGGTATGCGATTTATTTAGAGTAAAATTGGAAGGAATTTATTCCTTTTTGTCATGACCGGAAAGCCATTCGGTGATCTCTTTCTTCTTTTTCGGGTTGGCAAAAGCTACTGCAAGAACTCCTCCGGTGATCACCAGCAGGGCAGCAATTACACCTCTGAAAGTTATTACTTCGGGCTGAATCCATGAAATTTCAAAATAAGTAGCACAGCCCATGATGATGAATGTGATGATGGGATTCATGGTAACGATCATGCTTATTTTATTTGCTTCAAGATATTTAAAGGCAAGTGTCAGACAACCATAGCTAAAAAGAGTATTCAAACCGAGAAATAACATCAGCATCCAATTTGAAAACGTGAGCGGAGCGAAGCTGCTGAAATTTACGAAAGGTAAAAACAACAGTACCGGTAAACCAAAAATAAAGAGGTTAAGCTGCTGGGCAGGATACGTGGAAACGAGCATTTTCTGAAAGGCGGCATAAACCACCCAGGCAAGCGCAGCAACAAAAATCCAAAGCAGACCCATGTTAAACAATTCCTCATGTCCGATGAATTTGGCAATGCTGTCGTAATAAAACAAAGCCAGACCGGTACCGGCGATCAAAAAACCTATGGCCTGGCGGCGACTGATGGTTTCCCTGAAGAATACAAAGCCTACCACTCCAAGCATGATGGGCCCGATCTGGATCAGTATCTGCGAAATGGTGGCCGAAGTTAGTTTCAGCCCATACATGTAAGCAATGTAATTAATCCCCAGCCCCAGGGCAGCGATAAGCAAATACATCGGAGGCTGCCATATGATTGTGAGGCAGACAGGTTTTTTGAAACTATAATAAATGAAGATCACCGAAAACGCCAGCAGGAACCTGAACCAAACGATGGTGGTGGCATCCATGAACCCGATGGCGATTTTGAGCCCGATAGCCAGCACACCCCATAGCAATGCTGTTATGGAGGCAAGGATGATCCCGATGATCCGCTGGTCTTTAAATTTCAAAATTATTTGGATTTTGGATTTTCTTAGTTTGGAATTTTACTTCATCCCTCTTTCCTTTTTAATCTGTTCCCATGCAGCATTCACCTGCTGGAATTTTTCGTTGGCAGCCTTCTGGAATTCTTCACCCAGGTGGCTCACTTTATCAGGATGGTATTTGGTGGCCATTTTTCGGTAAGCTTTTTTCAGTTCTTCTTCATTGGCATCAGGAGTTGTCTCCAGAATCCGATAAGCGCTGGTGACATCCTTGTAAAACATTGCCTTGATCGACTCAAAATCAGCAGCCCGAATTCCAAGATAGTCGCTTATCCGTTTGATCATTTCTACTTCCTGAGTATGAACATGTCCGTCTGCTGAAGAAATGCCGAACAGAAAATGAAGCAGTTGCAACCTCGAGGGATGATCCATATATTGATGTATTTGCTGAGAAACTTCCCTGACATTAATATCCTGCTTGAGCAGTTCACGAAGGACCAGCATATTTTCAATAGCCAGCCTGGAACCAAACTGCCGGCTGAAAAACTCCTTCACATAGTCCAGTTCGCCCTTCAGTACTTTTCCATCCGCTTTCATTACAGCAGCGGCAAGCACAACAAGGCTGGCGGCAAAATCGCCCGGACGGGTTTGGGGCGTTCCCGGAGAGCCATAAGGCTGCTGACTCTGGTAAGCGAAAGTTCCGCCCTGCATGCCATCGTACATCGAACCGAAAACCAGACCTAAAATTCCTCCGATAGGGCCGCCCAATACCCAGCCTAATCCCATTCCTACCCATTTACCGTATTTTGCCATAATGATAATATTAAGGGGTCAAAAATAAAAAAAACCGCAATCAATTTTGGATTACGGTTTTGTTATTACTCAGTCGTATGTTTTCCCGCAGATAAAGCTGAACATCGCAGATAATTTTAAAAACGTCAAAAACAGTCATCCCTGTTCAGCGTTTATCTGCGCAATCCCTGCCTGATGGCAAGGCATGTGCGGGAGATTTTCTTCATTTATTTCAGCATCGCACTCTCTGGCAGCCCAAACTCTTCCACCATCTTGATCCCGACGGTTTCAAGCTGATCGAGTATAGGATTGTAGATGCCCGGCAAAACAGGGATGTAGACCCCTTTTTCTTTTATCTTTCCAGCGAGGATCATCTCTACGCCCATGGCGGCAGGTAATGCCACAGTCCTTGCAATGGCTGTATCGGTGGCCAGTGTTCCGAAATCAAGCATGCTCGATTTGATCACCTCTCTTTTACCGGTGGGATATGACGCAAGGAATAAATGCTGCAGTACGACCATATCTCTTTCATTTCGCCCTATCATCATCTTTTCGATCATCAGGTCCGAAGTGATCTCGAACGGAGAATCTTCCTTTCGGTTCATGGGTTTGTCCTCGAACAAACCAAGCCATTCAATCGATTTCAGTGCATGGGCATCAGGTTTAACGCCCAGGAACTTCGCCGCCTTAGCTTTAATATCCGAAGCTTCTTTTTCACCGATTAACATGGCCACGATACCCGCAAAGGTTTTTCCGGTGAAATCGAATTTATCCGGTGAGGTCAGTTTCATAGCTTTCATGGCATCCAGCGATTCGCACCAGCCCGGATGACGAAAGGTTCCACGGAACATGGTTTTGGTCTCAGGAATACCATATAGACTGACATAAGGAACTGAATCGCGGTTGGGATAAATATCCAGGTTACCGACTCCGGGGAAAGTTGTCTTCATCGGGTTCTTGAACAAATCCTGAGGAGGGACATAGGTAATCTTGCCATGCCTGAGATAGTTGGCGTCGTTATTGCTGGCAAGCACCACCCCTTTCGGGCTCCATGAGAATTTGTAATTGAAAGGATTATTGCAGGATTCAGGGGCCGGCAATGCACCGCAGATGGAGTAAAACTCTTCTATCTTTCCGCCTTTGTTATGAACGTGGTCGATGATGCGCATGGCCGACATGTGGTCGATACCCGGATCGAGGCCGAGCTCGTTAAGGATGATGATCCCGGCTTTCTTCGCTTCACCGTCCAGTGCTTGCATCGCAGGCTTTACATAGGAGGTAGTAACCATGTCTTTTTTCTGGGCGATGCACTTTTGAGCCACCATAATATGATGCATCCAGGGCAAAAGACTCACGGTCAGGTCATGTTCGGCAATCATTTTGTCGAGCGCTGGCTCATCTTCCACTGTCCATGTGATGGCAAACCCGTTTTTATGCCCGCCGATCATATCATCGGCTTTCGATTTGGTGCGGGTTGCAACCGAAACATAATATCCTTTCTGCAGCAGGTACTGAACGATGGGTTTTACCACCAGGCCGGCACCAAGAATTAATACTTTTTTCATAATTTGTATTATTTAGAAATTAATGTGATTGCCTTATTACAGACTTTCTATGATGTTTTTATTTTATAAATCCGGGGCGAAATTATAACTATTTTTCAGGGCGCAAAACTTTCTTGTTATTTTATTCACAACGGGCAGTGGCATAGGGGAAATAAGGGGTATACGGGTATATGGGAAATTGGGTATTTGATACTTGTCCACTTACTATCCTTTCCTTAAAACCATTATACCTTATACCTCTAAACCTTCATACTCCAACCCATCCTTATCAACTCCTGACTTTAGCTGATCAGGCATTTATTACAGGTACTGTTCGATGTATTTAAATTTCGGGGTAAATTCTCCTCTGTGAAGGATCATCGCTCGTTTTATAGGCCCGGGTAAATCGATTTCCCCAAAGGACATTGAATAATCCGCTACCGTTATCGGTTTAATGAACTTAAACAGCATCGCACTGAAACCTACTGATGCATCCCGAGGTAATTCGCTAGGAAGTATATCGACAGCCATTACCAGAATTCCGGTTCCTTTGAATCCCATAGAAGGTTTACGGGTAAACGGGTCATAAACAAAAACAGGGTCTTCAATTTTGGTGCCTTTATGCGTGCATTCAATTGAGCCATCCGGATCGCAGGTAACATCGCCGATAACAATTAATTTGGGATTACCTGTTGAATATAATTTCTCAAGGTAGTCTTTGGTAACAATTCTTGGATAACGGTCATCCCAGTACATGCAGTTCATAAGCAGGGTGAGATGCGGGATGTAGGGCTCGAAAACATTTTTATATCTTTCGGGATGTGAATAATAGTCGCTCAGATCGAACTCCTTAATGTCGTCTTTTGGCTGCGACAGATCCCATTCTTTGAATACCACTTTGTAAAGTACATTGTTAGGGATGTTTTTGTTTTCGCGAAGGACCAGCAGTTCTGCAGGTGTTATTTCTTTAATCGGCAGAAGCCCGGCAATTTCCTGTGCTCCGTTCGATACGTTACCGTAACCGGTGAACCCAATGGTTAAAGGTGTGATTTCTTTAGGCAATCCTTTTGCAATGATTTCGTGTCCGACACCTGAAATTACTTTTATTGCTTCCTCAAGGGAGGAAAATAGATGTGATTGTTTAATCCGGGTAAACGGGGTTTCAATCCCAAACTCTCTTAAACGCTGTCCTAAAGACCAGAGAGAATTTATCATTCCGGCAATGCCTGCATAGCGTCCAAAAAAAATGAGCCGCTTTCCTACTTCGTCTTCGATTTTTTCATAGTCGATCAGAGTAACTTTTTTTTCGATCATCTTTCGAAGCATTGGCATATTATAAGGCTGACCCTTGATGACATGCGCAAAGAAAATGTAGGTTTTGCCTTCTTCAAAAAAATCTTCCGGGATTTCTTTTATGCCGATGATGACCGGAGCCTCTTTCAATGAATCAGTAACTTCAGCGCCTGCAGCAACAAACTCCTCATGCTTAAATACCCTCTTGGGCGATTTTTGCACTATAATCCTTAAATCCTGTTCTTCGATCAGTTTTTTAGCATGAGCGGGAATAATGGCGACACGCCGCTCCATTAAATACCTATCCTCGTGACGGATACCAATAATATTATTCATACCAACTGTTTTTGTATTTTTCACTGGAATTGCAGTAGCAATGCTTTGCATTAAACTCATTCCGGCGGCAAACATAAAGATTTTAACCTGAAAAATTTATAAATTTTAATTTCATACGATAGTTGCTGTATGGAACCAAATTGCCTGGGGCAATTCGAGGGTTATCCCTCGAAAAGATCTTACAAAAATCTTTCTGGCCTTTGGTGATCAATTTACAAATTTGTAAAATTTGTGAATTGATCAGGTTAAATAATCTCCGAAAAATTAACTGCAACTTTATCATTCTGGAGTTTCCTCAAAAAAATATCATCTAACTTATACAAACCAATAATGACAACCACTTTCTTAGTTTAGGAAGTGTAAGGGATAATTTTTTTATTCAGGAATGAGATTCCTTAAAATATTTGCGTCCAAAATGCGAACTTAGCAGTTGATAAAGACTTTAAGACACATATGGACGCAAACTCAACGACAATTCATCGTTTCAAGATGCAAAGTAATAAATTTTCAGGAATCATTTCCAAAAATTTTTGCAAAACCAGGAAAAGATTGATAAGAGAAATGATTTATGGGATACAGGCATCGAAAGATGTAAAGCTATCGAACATTAGCCGTTCCCTGAAGGAAAATATTTCCTTGATAAAAACAGAAGATCGATTAAGCCGTAATCTTTCCAGCGAAGATTTCACGGGTGAAATCAACCATCAGTTGATGCGCCTGGGTCATTCGAAGATAGATGACAGCATGGTCATCGCCATTGATCCGGGAGACCTGATGAAGCCTTATGCAAAAGCCATGGAGCATTTATGCAGTATTTATGATGGCAGCAAACATGAAACAGCCAATGGATATCATTTATGCCAGGTAACAGCAGCAAATCTTGAACACAACAAAATAATCCCTTTGTATTGCGAGGCCTATTCATCCGGGGCGGAGGATTATCCGGGCAGCACCGAGAAACTTATTGCGATCATCGGGCAGGTAACAAAATTCATCGGACGCAAAGGAACCTGGGCTATTGACCGGCAAGGAGACGACATTGATCTGATTCGGTTTTTCACCAGTGAGTCTTTGCAATTCGTGACCCGGATAACAACCAAACGTTATCTTCATTTTGGTGGCAATACTGCCCGACAAGTGAAAGCAGAACGCATCCACCATCATGTAAAATTGAAGCATAAGGCCAATATCCATTTAATCAAAGACGGCAAGGATGAATTTTTGTACCTGGCGTTTGGGGCGGTTACGGTTGCCTTACCTGAACATCCTGACCAATGGTACACCCTTGTGATTATTGAAGGTTTTGGAAAACAGCCCATGCTTTTGTTGACCAATAAAGCGGTAAATATCCATAGCGGTAAAGAGCTTTGGAAAATTGTTGAAATCTACCTCACACGATGGAAATGCGATGAATGTTACCGCTACATTAAACAGTCCTATAATTTTGAAGATTTCAGGGTTATGAGTTACAATTCGATTCGCAACATTACCGTGCTGTTACATGCGATTGCCTACTTTACCAGTATTTACATCGGCGTTTCTCTAAAACTGAAAATCATGGTGCAAAAGATATTTATCTTGTCCAGAAGGTTTTTTGGTGTGCCTACCTTCTTCAACTATGCAATGGCCGACGGAATTTTTGAATTATTGAAGCATACGAAAACAGGCATGGTCGATTATAAAAGCAGAATCGGACCTGCGTACAATGCTTTTCAACTATCTTTATTCCCTGATTAATTTTTGAGGAAACTCCAGTTTTTATTGGGGAAAGGGCAACCCAGAAATGTAAAGTGGGTACATTTTATTTTGATGTGCTATCCATTAATTTAGTTTGAATTAAATTTGCAATTGCCTACATGCTCTTTTAAATTTAAGTGATGATCCTGAAAGGATTTAAAATGAATAGCCTTGCACGCAGTGCAGGGTAAGATAAAGTGAAAGTAAAGAAAGAACCCTGCAAGGGTTCAAATAATAAATTGACCAAATGAGTACCTACACGCAAATTCTTTATCAGATAGTATTCGGCACCTATAACAATGAACTGACCCTGACAGAATCCGATCAGGAAAATCTATACAAATACATTTGGGGAATCTTAAAAAATAAAAAATGCCATTTATATCGAATTGGTGGCATGGAAGATCATATTCATATTATTACCCATGTTCATCCTGCGGTTGCGATTGCATATTTAATAAAGGATGTAAAGCTAGCTTCATCAGATTTCATAAAAGCTGAAAATATTTTCCCTGGTTTCAATGGTTGGCAAGATGGTTATGGTGCGTTTACTTACTCAATTTTGGCGAAGGACAATTTGATTGAATATGTAAAAAATCAAAAAGAACACCATAGAAAAGTAAGTTTTAAAGATGAATATGTAAACTTACTTAAAGAGCATGGAATTGAATTTAATGAGAAATATTTATTGTGATTTATTGAACCCCTTCGGGGTTCTGTGACTTTTTTCTAAAGCCCATAGGTTTCACCTATGGCTATTCACATTATACCACTTCGTGGTGAGGCATTGAATAAATATTGTCAATGGAAATTGGAAGCATGCACACCAATGCAACCCTTCAATATCTTATTAGTTATTGCAACTATTTACTCATTAAATCTTTAGCCAGCACATCAAAATATTTTTTAGCCAAAGTTTTGTAATAAAAAATTTGCCAACTTGATTTTTTATTAATTTTGCCAAATAAATACGCATCGCTTACATAGGCTGACAATTGATTGTAATATTCATATCTCATTGTAGAATACCTTAAAACCCAGCTACTTCGGGAGTAAAATTTCTAAAAAAGTTTATTTATAGATGCAGGAATTGAACATTTTATATCATAATTATGGAATATAATACAGGCAGAGGCAAACTCTTTATCAGAGAATATGGAAGAAACACCCAGAAATTAATTCAATATTGTACTACTATTGAGGACAGGGATAAACGTACCGCTTTTGCAAAAACTATCGTGCAGATTATGGCGCAGATTAATCCTGCAGCACGGGAATCAGGGGATTTCCGCCATAAGTTATGGGATCACCTTCACATCATGGCAGATTTTAAACTGGATGTTGACGCTCCCTACCCGCTGCCCTCCAGAGATATTCTTGTTGCCAGGCCCGACCGGATAAAATATCATTCTGATAAAGCAGAATATAAGATGTATGGCTCTAACATTAAAAAAATAATCGATGCTGCCATTGCATTTGAAGATGGCCCTGAAAAAGATGCTTTGGTGCATAATATTGCCAACCAAATGAAAAAATCGTATCTGAACTGGAATCGTGAATCTGTAGCTGATGATCTTATATTTGAGCATCTCGATAAACTGTCCCGGGGAAAACTACAGCTTAAAGATGAATTAAGACTCAGTTCAACCAACGAGATCCTTTCGAAAAACAAGAAGAAAAAACCTACAAAGCCTACCAAACCTATTAAAGGTGGGGCTAAAAAAGGTAAAAAGACAAAATTCAAAAAGAAAAATAAATAATATTTTTCAAGCTACTGATTCACGGATTTTATTGCTTCCTGTAATTTTTCCCAACCTTAATTTTAACTGTTATTGTAACTGTTAAAAAGTTTCACTTATTCTGTGTGTATTTTCTTTCCGTTTTCTGCACCGGATAGGTCAAATTGCATTACTTTCGCCATTGTTGAAGGGATTTGTATTGGTATAATTCTATTAATTGTAAATTTCGGAATATGGCATCTTACGAAATAACAGGCGGTAAAAAACTTCATGGCGAGATTATTCCGCAGGGGGCAAAAAATGAAGCCCTGCAGATTCTTTGTGCAACACTTTTAACTCCGGAAAAAGTAACCATTCACAACATACCGGACATCAGAGATGTGAATAAACTTATTTTTTTGTTGGGAAAAATGGGAGTAAAAACTGAAAAGTTGAGCAAGGGATCCTGGGTTTTTCAGGCGGATAAAATTGACCTGGGTTACATGAAAACACAGGATTTTGTTGAAAACGGGGGTAGTCTTCGTGGTTCCAACATGATCATCGGTCCCCTTTTATCACGTTATAAAAAGGCATACTTACCTCAACCCGGAGGAGATAAAATTGGCAGGCGAAGAATGGATACCCATTTTATCGGATTTCAAAACCTCGGTGCACGTTTAAACTATGATGAGGAAAAAATGCTCTATTGCATTGAAGCGGATGAACTTAATGGCTGCTATATGCTTCTGGATGAGGCATCTGTTACGGGAACCGCGAATATTATTATGGCTGCTATAATGGCTAAGGGTAAAACTACAATTTTTAATGCTGCCTGTGAACCTTATCTTTCGCAATTATGCAATATGTTAATCAGGATGGGAGCCAGGATATCAGGAGTCGGTTCCAACCTTATTACAATTGAAGGAGTGGAGCATCTGAATGGCACGGAACACAGTATGCTACCAGATATGATTGAAATCGGCAGCTTTATAGGCATGGCCGCAATGACTCAATCGGAGTTGACAATAAAAAATGTTAATTATGAAGCTCTGGGTATAATTCCTGAAGTATTCAGGCGACTTGGTATTACCATCAATAAAACTGGCAACGACCTTTTCATTCCTGAGCAGGAAGTTTATGAGGTTGAGACATTTATGGACGGGTCCATCATGACTATTGCAGATGCTCCCTGGCCCGGATTTACACCTGACCTTATCAGTATTGCCTTAGTGACTGCCACCCAAGCTAAAGGAAGTGTTTTGATCCACCAGAAAATGTTTGAAAGCCGTTTGTTTTTTGTTGATAAACTCATTGATATGGGTGCCCAGATTATTCTTTGTGATCCTCACAGGGCAACTGTTATCGGGCTTAATCGTGTCCATCCCCTTCGCGGTATCAGGATGTCATCACCTGACATCAGAGCGGGAGTTGCACTTCTTATTGCAGCGCTGTCTGCTAAAGGAACCTCAATCATCGATAATATTGAGCAAATCGATAGAGGTTACCAAAACATCGATGAAAGATTAAATAAGCTGGGTGCAGAGATACGCCGGATTCCATAATTTGTTACCAAAACAAAACCGTCAAAATTTATGAATGTTCTAATTATCGGACAAGGTGGAAGAGAACATGCGATAGCATGGAAGTTGTCGCAAAGTCCACTGCTGTCAAAACTCTATATTGCCCGTGGTAATGCAGGAACAGCTGCTGCCGGTACAAATATTGAGATAGATATCAACGATTTTGACCAAATAAAGAAATTTGTTCTGGAACAAAAAATCAACATGGTAGTTGTCGGGCCTGAAGATCCTCTTGTAAAAGGCATCCACGATTATTTTCTTGCCGAACCGGAAATTAAAGATATCCCTGTCATTGGGCCGACAGCCAAAGCAGCGCTTCTTGAAGGAAGTAAAGATTTTGCCAAAGAATTCATGATCAGAAACGGAATTCCAACTGCAAGGTATAAAACTTTCACTAATGAAACGTTGCAAGACGCTTCCCGCTTCCTTAATTCGCTTAAGCCGCCTTATGTTCTCAAAGCTGATGGATTGGCTGCAGGTAAAGGTGTTCTGATCTGCAGTACTTTTAATGAAGCCTCGGAGGAATTAAAGGAAATGATACAAAATCAGAAATTTGGCAGCGCTTCCAGAAAAGTGGTTGTTGAAGAGTTTCTGGAGGGGATAGAGTGTTCTGTTTTTTTACTTACCGACGGATCATCTTACAAAATATTACCGCCTGCCAAAGACTATAAGAGGGTTGGCGAGAAGGATACCGGTTTAAATACCGGAGGCATGGGTTCGGTTTCTCCTGTACCTTTTGCCGATCATGTTTTCATGAAAAAAGTGGAAGATCGCATCATTAAACCCACCATGGCCGGAATCAAAAAAGAAAATCTTAATTATAAGGGATTTATTTTCTTCGGATTAATGAATGTTGCAGGTGATCCTTATGTTATAGAATACAATGTCAGAATGGGTGATCCCGAGGCAGAATCAGTTATTCCAAGGATTAAAAGCGATTTGCTCGACCTTTTTTTGGGGGTTGGAAGTTGCGATCTCGATTCAAAGTCCATTGAAATTGATTCCCGGTATTGTGTTTCAGTATTTTTGGTTTCGGGAGGATATCCGGGCGATTATGAAAACAATAAAGAAATCTCAGGATTGGAAAACGTTAGAGAAAGTCTGGTTTTTCATGCAGGAACCAGGTATGTCAATTCGACAAATAATATTGTGACCAATGGTGGCAGAGTTATCGCGATCACATCATTTGGGGAATCAATCACAGAAGCCCTGGACAAATCCTACCTCAATGCGGGTATTGTTAATTTCGAGGGCAAATATTACAGAAAAGATATTGGCAGGGATTTAATCCCATAGTCAGTCCATTTCCGGTTTTATAAGAGGCAGCAATGAATTATCAAATTTTTCAGTTCAGAAATATAACCTAAATGTTGATAGGATTTTTCAGAAAAAGTTATTTTTTCCAATACATCTTACTGGTGTTGCTGGCAGGTATTATGTGGGCTGGATCTTTCATCCATCCTGAAGTCCCGGACCCTGAAACAGATTCCATTCTGATGCCAGCATACAGTTTACTGGTTTCACTGTTGGGCTCAAATGCACTTCCTTCTGTGATTCTTGCTTTTATACTATTACTGGTGCAGGCTTTTTTATTTAATTACATTTTGATAAAGGCGGAATTGGTTCCCAAGAATACCCTGATACCCGCCATGGTCTTTATTATCCTTTTAAGTCATTCCTCTAGTTTGCTTCACCTTCATCCTGCACTGATTGCATCCTTATTTCTCATTATAATTCTTTACAATATCTTCGGGGTTTATACCGAGGCGGATGCCTATACTAAGATTTTCAACTCGGGATTCCTTATTGCTATCGCATCATTTTTTTATTTTCCCGTTTTCTATTTTATTTTCTTTATTTGGCTTTCATTTATTGTTTTCAGGTTATATAAATGGAGAGACTGGCTGATACCTTTTACCGGGCTTCTGACTCCTTATATATTTCTGTTTACCTATTTCCTGTGGAGCGACCAACTGATACTTGCCCTAGATACTTATAACAGTTATTACTCATCATTTGCCTACTACCCTCTTTATAATGAATTTTCAATTTTCGAATGGGCTATTACTTCTCTGATCATATTGTTTTTTCTTTGGTCATTCTTATGGCTGCTGAAAGATGTTCAGGAAAAAGCAATCACCATACGAAAAAGGTATTGGACAATTTTCTGGTTGTTGTTGGTCACTTTAGTCACCTATATGGGATCGGGTTCTCTTGCAAAATCTCACCTGGCCATTATTGCCCTGCCCGTATCGATATTTATTACTTTTGGATTGTCTTATGTAAAGAGGAAGTTTTGGTTCGAGCTTTTATTAGGCCTTCTTGTGTTGCTGATTATCATTAATAATCTTAAAGGATTATTTTTTCAATGATCCTTTTTATCCCATGTTAAGGAAGTCTTTTTCACATATTCCCCTGGAGGCGGGATGCGATGAAGCAGGCCGGGGATGCCTGTGCGGGCCTGTTTTTGCTGCTGCTGTGATCCTGCCTGAACATTTTAGCAACGATCTTCTGAAGGATTCGAAAAAGCTGACAAAAAAACAACGAAATGAGCTGCGGAATATAATCGAGAAAGAGGCAATCACCTGGGCCGTAGGATCAGTTGATAACGAAACCATTGATAAAATCAATATACTGAATGCATCCATTACAGCAATGCACAGAGCCCTGGACGGATTAAACATGAAACCCCAATTCATCATTGTTGATGGCAACAAGTTTACACCCTATCATGGAATTTCCTTTCATTGCATAATAAAGGGAGATAATCTTTATGAATCAATAGCTGCAGCCTCTGTTTTGGCTAAAACTCACCGTGATGAATTTATGGAGAAAATACACCAGGAATTTCCCCAATACGGCTGGTCACAAAACAAAGGTTATCCCACATCAAAGCACAGGCAGGCTATTCGCAACTTTGGCATAACCTCCTACCACCGGTTAAGTTATAATTTGAATGAGCAGCTCAGATTAAAATTTTAGTCACTTCAGCATAAAATTCACTGATTTTTCTTATCTTGTGGGCAGAATTAATTCGGAGATGATATGATGTCAATATTCTCAGTTTTCAGGAAGAATCTTTTTATAAAATTAATACTTTTTATTATGATTTCTGTTCTGTTTGGAGATTGTAACTCACAGGATTTACCCGGGGATGAATTTTTGAAACAAAGGAAAAAAATGGTCGAATCACAAATCATTAACAGGGGAATTAAGAGCCAACAAGTTATTGATGCGATGCTAAAAGTGAAAAGACATTTATTTGTGCCCCCTGAATATGCCAGCCAGGCCTATGGTGACTTTCCTATTCCCATCGGAGATGGACAGACCATTTCACAACCCTATATTGTTGCATTGATGACAGAAATCCTTAATTTGAATAAGACTTCACGGGTGTTGGAAATCGGAACAGGTTCGGGTTACCAGGCTGCAATATTGGCTGAAATATGCGATAGTGTTTTTACCATTGAGATTTTTGAAACACTTTCTATAAAGGCTCAAAACCTGTTTAAGCTTCTGGGATATGTTAACATTAAAGTTAAAACAGGAGATGGCTACCAGGGTTGGAAAGACAAAAGCCCTTTTGATGCAATAATCGTTACCTGTGCCCCAACCCATGTTCCGCAGTCCTTGCAGGATCAGTTGGCTGAAGGAGGCAGGTTGGTCATTCCCGTTGGTGAATTGCACAATCAGGAATTGGTTTTATTCGAAAAAAAGAATGGCGAATTCCGGAGAAAGGAAATTGTATCTGTAAGATTTGTACCGATGATCAACAATTCAGGTAAACATTACTAATTTTTTTATATAACTGATTGATCGTTATAATAGTGATAATTCAATATTAGTAGATTTGCAATTTTAAACTCATTAATGATAATTTATTATGTTCAATAAAATCGGATCCATAGCCCTGGCAGCTATACTTTGTTTACTGATTCCCTCAGAAATTTCTGCACAGGAAGATATAAATCAGGTCTCAAAAGGATTTGAATTTACAGTCATAAAGGAGAATCCAGCCACATCAGTCAAAAACCAGTTTCGCTCAAGCACATGCTGGAGTTTCTCTTCGCTCGCTTTTTTTGAATCTGAATTTTTAAGATTGGGCAAAGGTGAATACGACCTTTCTGAAATGTTTGTAGTGAAGCATATTTATGCTGAAAAAGCGAAAAAGTTTGTTCGTTTTCAGGGTGAAATCAACTTTGGCGGTGGGGGAGCTTTTCATGACGTACTGCATGTACTCAAAGAATACGGGATGGTTCCAGAAGAAGTATTCAGCGGTAAAGTAATCGGTGAAGAAAATCATGTTCATGGTGAACTTGATGAAGTTACTAAAGCCTATATTGAAGCAGTGATAAAAAATAGCAACAAAAAGTTAACCCCTGTTTGGTTTGAAGGATTTGAAGGAATACTTGATGCGTATCTGGGAAAAAGTCCTGACAAATTTAATTATAGAGGCAAAGAATATACTCCGAAATCATTTGCCTCCGAAATGAATTTAAATATGGATGACTATGTTGAAATAGGATCTTATACTCATCACCCTTTTTACACAACATTTATTCTTGAAGTTCCTGACAACTGGATGTTCGATGAGTTATATAATCTTCCCCTTATGGAAATGATGGAAGTGATTGATTATGCAATTGAAAATGGTTATACGGTGGGCTGGGGAAGTGATATCAGTGAAAAGGGATTTTCGTGGGCAAACGGAGTAGCATTGGTTCCGGATGAGGAACTAACCGATCTTTCAGGAACTGAAAAAGAGAAATGGGAGAAACTGACTAATTCAGAAAAAGAAAAAGCATTATTTTCTTTTGATGGTCCCATTAAAGAAAAAGCAATAACCCAGGAAATGAGACAGATTGATTTTGATAATTACAGCACTACCGATGATCACGGTATGCAAATTACCGGAATAGCTAAAGATCAGAAAGGTAATAAATTTTATAAGGTGAAAAATTCCTGGGGCAGTAAAAATCATATTTACAACGGTTATTTTTATGCATCGGAATCTTTTGTGAAGTTAAAAACAGTTGATATTTTGATTAATAAAAATGCGATTCCTAAAGAAATCAAAAGAAAATTAGGGTTATAGCACTTATGTTGCCTTTCCAAATAATCTTGTCTCTTGTTAAGAGGTTACTATATTTTGACAGAAGAAATTATCATTTTAACACAACCCAAAATGAGTTTTTTCGTTGAAGGTAAAATGACGTCAATTTGTGGCAAAGTAGTGATTATGAAAAAAGCCGCATTATTATTTTTGTGTCTTTTCTTTAAGTTGTTGATCCTTGCAAATCCTGCCTTTACAGCAGATTCCGGAATGCAGAAAATCGACAGCCTCGAAAATATTTTATATAATTCATTAAGCTATAATCTTTCTGCAAACGAAAAAATTAACATCTGCAATCAGCTTTCAGAGTTTTACACCGAAAGATCTTTGGAAAAAAAGCTTGAATACTCAGTACGGTCTCTTTTGCTTGCAGAAGAAATTAATGACGAAAAACAAATAATTATTTCACTTAATCATCTTAGCAACACCTATAAAAGGCTGAATAATTATGAAAAAGGAATCGAATATACCACCCGCCTGTATAGTATTCATAATGCAAATAACGATGAGGTAGAAGCCGCTAAAGCCCTGAGTGAAATTGGTTCGTTCTACTACGATTGGAGTAAATATGCTCAAGCCAAGGAATATTTCGACAGAGCACTGTTGATTTTTAAGAAGAACCAGAATTTTGAAGAAATTGCGAATACACACAGAAATTTGGCAAAAATTTATAGTGACTGGGGTGATTATGATGAGGCCTTGAATTATAATCAGGATGCCTTAAAGTTCTGGGAAGAAACAGGAAATGAATCCGGTATGGCCAGTTCATATAATAATATTGGTATTATATACCAGGAACTGGGAAATTTTGACCGGGCCTTTGAATATTTTCATAAAAGCCTTGACTTATTTAAAAAACTGAACAGAAAAGATGATATCGTTAATCTTACACTGCATATTGGCGATATATATCTTCAGCGTGGTCAATTTGATAAAGCCCTGGAATATTATTTTAATGCCGATCTGATCGGGAAGCAGATTAATAACAAAAAACTTAAATCCATCACATTAAGCAACATTGGAGAAGCTTATAACCTCAAAGGTGATTATCTGAAAGCACTGGATTTTCAGAAAAAGGCTTTGAAGCTTAAGGAAGAAATCGGTGATAAAAAAAGACTCACAATAACTTATACCGAATTAGGGATAATTTATAAAAATGTCGAGGATTATGATAAAGCCCTCGAATACCTCAACAAAAGCATCTCCCTTGCAACCGAAAACAATCTTAAATACCAGCTTATCAAGTGTTATTTAAACTTATCGGAGGTTTATTCCGGTTTAGGTAACTATAAAAAAGCGCTGGATTACTACAAAGAATATATCGAAGTTAAAGAGAAACTATATTCCGAGGAAAGTAAACGAGCCTTTGATGAATTGCAGGCGAAATACGAGGTTGAGAAAAAAGATAAAGACAATGAAAGACTCAGGACCAGCGAGCAGCTTGATAAAGTAAAAATACGCAACCAACAAGTAATAATAGGCTTTGTTTTGTTCATCCTGCTTGGATCATTCGCCATAATTGTTATATATCATTCAAGGGTGCAGCAAAATCAACGGCTCAATATACAACTCTCCTTGAATAAAAAGGAAATCGAAGATCAGCAGATCTATGTAGAAAAACTTAATCAGGAACTTAAGGAGGCAAATGAGACCAAAGATAAATTCTTTTCGATCGTTGCCCATGATCTTAAAAGTCCATTCAACTCATTGCTGGTTTTGACGGGTTTGTTGATAGATGATTATGACACTTTTACAGAAGAAGAACGAAAAAAATTCATTAATCAGATAAAGTCATCCTCTGAAAACACCTATGCTTTATTACAGAATCTGCTTGAATGGGCCAGCACACAAATGGGAAAAACAATTCTCGTTAAGGAAAAGATAGACCTTTCTAAAATATCTGAAGAAACCCTCGCATTGCTTATGCCCATTGCAAAGAATAAAAAAATTAGGCTGACATCAGAGATACCTGTAAACACCTTTGCACTTGCTGATAAGAATATGGCCTCAACAGTATTTTTAAACCTTGTGACGAATGCCATTAAATTTACCCCTGCGGATGGCCGTGTGAGGATCAGTTCCATTATGGAAAACAATCACGTTGAAGTTGAAGTTTCCGATTCCGGTGTTGGAATATCACATGATAACCTGGATAAATTATTCCGGCTGGATCAAAAGGTGCAAACTGTTGGCACAGCAAAGGAAAAAGGTACAGGCCTCGGGTTGATTGTATGCAAAGAGTTTATTGAAAAAAATAATGGGAAAATATGGGTAAAGAGCGAAGAAGGAAAGGGTAGCAGTTTCTATTTCTCTTTACCAACCTGAAATACATAACCTAACGAGTGCACAAATTTGTGTGATTTAGAAAATGGTCAACAGATGACGAAAAGATTTTGCAAAATCTTTTTGAGAGTTAACATTCGAATAGCCACTGGTAACTCCTTTTCATCGCACGGCTACCGATAAATTAAAAAAAAGTATGAGTTTTCCAGGTTCTATTTTTAAAAAAGAATCAATTTTTTTGTAGTTTTATTCCGATTTTCAATTTACTAAACGGATAGTATACAATGAAAAAACATTTGTTAATAATCTCCATTCTATTAGCAGTAATTTGTTCAGGTTTTATTGTAAAGGTTCAGGGCCAGTCCAGCGCAAAAGTTGAAAATATTAACTTCTATGCCGAAGGAACAAAGCTTATCATTACTTTTGATATTGTTAAAGCGAAGCCAAGTGAAACTTTCGATGTTTGGATAAAAATAGTTACCGCAACCGGAAGAGAGATAAGTCCTGTAACACTGACCGGGAATTTTGGAAGCGGAAACGCGGGAGGGACAGGCAAGAAAATAAGCTGGGATGTGGAATCAGACCGGGTGACGCTTGAGGAGGAATTTCAAGTTGAGGTTTTTGCCCGCTCTGAAAAAAAACAGGACGTTAAGGAAAAAGCCGGACCTGTTATTATTCCGGTGACAGCTGGCAGTTTGAAAGCGGCTGATGTGTTTACCCCAGAAAATAATACCTTTTATTGGCTAGGTGTGGATTATTCGCATGTGAAGATGCAGCTTGAACTGGAACCGGAGGAAGTAAAAAACCAGTACTTTAATGCTTGGAATGAATTATTTTTAAAGGAAGCGGATAAGTACAACATAAAAAAGATGCTGAAACTTGAAGAGATTCAGAATGACACCAGGGTAATAAACTTAGTAAACCAAAATGCCGATGTCACTGGCATGAAGGCTTTGAATGTCCCGAATTATTCGCTTTCTGATATTACTACATTTGTTGGTTCTTATCCATCTTTTGATCTGGCAGGTATTGGAATACTATTTATTGCTGAGTATTTGGACAAAGAAAAGAATGAAGGGTATTACCACGTAGTCGCCATCAACCTTATAAATAAGGAGGTACTTCTTGCCGAAAAATTCAGAGGGGAAGTAGGAGGAGCAGGGTTCAGAAATAATTGGGCAAATTCAGTTTTCAATGTGATCGAGCAATTTGGGAAAAAATACAAAGAGCTCAAGTATAAATATTCACAATAACCAGATAGTCTGTTCATAAAAGTTTTTGGAGCCCTATCAAAAATAAAAAGGTAAAGTATAATTTTGTTAAACAAAAAATAAATTTATTATGAAACGAATTCTGATTATCTGTGTATTATTTATGTTTTCCGTAATGGCTTTCAGTCAGACACCAGCGGAAGTTTTTAAACCCGGCAGTTACACTTTTTACTGGCTTGGCCTTGATTTTTCACACCTTAAATTGATCGGCGATTTTACTCAATTCGGTGAGGCTGGATCAATCGATGCATACCAGATCAAAACACAGTATTTTCCCGGCTGGAATGACCTGATGCTGAATGAACCTGACAAATATGATTTTAAAGGTCTGTTCCAGCTTAATGAACTTGTTAATGACATCGAAATGATAACCAAAGTCAATGCGGGAACAGATGTAAATGCTTTGGAAGGGACTTCGGCACCAGGTTATTCCCTTGAAAACATTCAATCATTTGTGAATAGTTATAACACTGCGGGTAAAAGTGGTATCGGTATTGTTTTTATTGCAGAGGTTTTTGATAAAAACACACCGGAAGCCTGGTTTCATGTCGTCGCCATCAATGCCTCAACAAAAGAAGTTTTGGTTTGGGAAAGGGTTAAGGCAAAACCCGGCGGATTCGGACTAAGAAATTACTGGGCAGCCGCTGTATATAATATAATAAAAGAAGGCAAAAAAAGCTATTACAAATCCTGGAAAACAAAATATACGAAGTAAAAACAAAACTTATTTCGATAGCATTTGCTTTGCTTTTTCAAAAGCAGAATTAATACCACCCGGATTTTTTCCTCCTGCTGTAGCATAGTGGGGCTGACCGCCTCCCCCACCATTGATTTCTTTTGCTATTTCCCTTATCATTTGTCCGGCATTCAATCCCATATCACTTACGAGTGAATCGGAAATGAGAATTGTCAGGCTGGCTTTTCCTTCAATAACAGATCCAAGAATGAGAAACAAATTATCCACTTCATTTTTAATTATAAAAGCAAGGTCTTTAATTGTATCTGCATCAATATCTACCTTTTGAGCAATGAAACTGATGTTTCCAATTTTCTGGATATGATTAATCAAATCGGTTTTTAAAGACATTGCCTTTTCCTTATTTAATAAAACGATTTGTTTTTGCAGGTGCGCATTTTGATCTGACAGGGTTTGTACTGCTTTCATGAGATCCTTCTGACCTTTGAAAACCGACCTGAGTTCTTCCAGTATATTAATCTGCTCGGTTATGTATTCTTCAGCCTTGACAGCGGTAATGGCTTCAATCCTTCTTACTCCGGCTGCAATAGCTCCTTCGGATACAATCTTAAAAAATCCGATTTGTCCGGTTGCCGGTACATGGGTTCCGCCGCAAAGTTCAACAGAATACTCCGGATCAAAAGAAATGACCCTGACCTCATCACCGTATTTTTCACCAAAAAGCGCCATAGCGCCCATTTCAAGAGCTGAATTAATGGGAACATTTCTTTTTTCCAGGATAGGAATATTTTGTCTGATTTTCTCATTCACCATTTTCTCAATGCGTATAATTTCTTCATCGGCAACCCTTGCAAAATGAGAAAAATCGAACCGGGTACGGTCTTCATCCACAAGCGATCCCTTTTGTTCGACATGGTTGCCGAGAACATTCCTGAGTGCCGCATGCATCAGGTGAGTAGCACTGTGATTATTGGCAGTAAGCAATCGTTTCCGCTTATCGACTTTTGCCAGAAACTCTCCCGATAAATCAGCAGGTATTTCAGTGGTTAAATGCACAATGAGTTCGTTTTCTTTCTTTGTATCTTCGATAATTATCCTAACACTATTCTTTTCAAGCCAACCCCTGTCGCCAACCTGTCCTCCGGATTCTGCATAGAAAGGGGTTTTATCAAGTATGAGTTGGTAAATATCTTTTTTCTTCTCGGTGATTTTCCGGTATCGCAAAACCTTTACGAAGGCTTCAAGATGCTCATAGCCGATAAACTCGGTTTTTTCATGCCCATCATGTAAAATGATCCAATCGTGCATATCTTTTTGCGCCGCCTGACGCGAACGTTCTTTTTGTTTCTCAAGTCCGGCACGATATTCATCCATCGCGACGGTCCAGCCTTTCTCCTTTGCCATTAACTGAGTAAGGTCGATAGGGAAGCCATAAGTATCAAAAAGCTCAAAGGCAAAATCACCATCGATTACCTTCTTATCCTGGTGATGGCCAATATAATTTTCAAATTTTTTTATTCCATGTGTCAGGGTTCTTAAAAATGCAACCTCTTCCTGGGAAATAACTTTAACAATCAAATCCTGTTGAGCTTTGATTTCCGGAAAAACATGACCCATATTATCGACCAGGGTTTGAACTAACTCATGGAGAAAGGGATCATGCATTCCAAGAAATGTATAACCATACCGGATCGCTCTGCGCAGGATTCTTCTGATCACATATCCAGCTTTTATATTTGAAGGCAGCTGACCATCTGCAATTGCAAAAACCACTGCTCGCAAATGGTCTGCAATAACCCGCATTGCGATGTCTGTATCTTTTCCAGACCCATAAGCTTTTCCTGTAATTATCCCAATCTTTTTGATAATCGATTGAAATATATCGGTATCATAATTTGATTTTACTCCCTGCAAAACCATATTCAGTCGCTCAAACCCCATGCCTGTATCGACATGCTTAGCAGGAAGAAGTTCAAGGCTGCCATCACCTTTCCTGTTAAATTCAATAAAGACCAGGTTCCAGATTTCGATAACTTCCGGATGGCCTGAATTGACCATATCACGACCTGGTACCTTCCTTTTATCTTTTAAATCCCGCAAATCCGCATGAATTTCAGAACATGGACCGCATGGGCCGGTATCGCCCATTTCCCAGAAATTATCTTTCTTCGATCCGAACAAGATCCTTTCTTCAGGAAGATGCTTTTTCCAGTATTCATAAGCTTCATGATCAGGTTCCAGATTCTCCGTTTTGTCCCCACCAAAAACAGTTACATAGAGGTTGCCCTTATTGATTTTATAAACTTCGGTTAAGAGTTCCCATGCCCATCCGATAGCTTCCTTTTTAAAATAATCGCCAAACGACCAGTTACCAAGCATTTCGAACATGGTATGATGATAAGTGTCATGTCCGACCTCTTCAAGGTCATTGTGTTTACCCGAAACACGCAGACACTTTTGTGTATTGGCTATTCTCGGGTGCACCGGCGTTGAATCACCAAGAAAAATATTTTTAAACTGGTTCATGCCTGCATTTGTAAAAAGAAGGGTTGGGTCATCCTTAATGACCATAGGCGCCGACGGCACAATTTTATGCTGTTTCGATTCAAAAAATTCAAAGAATATTTTTCTTACCTCGCTGGAGTTCATTTTTAATAAATATTAACATTTATTCGTTGATTATTCTAACTGAAAAGGTTGCAAAAATAAATTAATTCATTAATTTTGCTGTTGAAAAAATATTGCCGGTTATTGTATCCTTCCACCGGATAATATCGTAAGCGTTTTGATGTCGAAAGTAAAATACAAGTTCAATAAAAAATCGCTCCAGTTCGAAGTTGTCAAGCACAATTTTAAATCCAGGGCGCTGAAATTGCTTTCATATCTTGCTACCGGAGCTGTTTTTTCTGTTGTTGTGGTTTTTCTTGCCTATACTTTTCTTGATTCACCGAAAGAAAAAATCCTTAAACGTGAAATCGCACAGTATCAGCTGCAGTTTCAAATAATTAACGAACGTATCGATCAGTATGATGCTGTGCTGGCTGACCTCGCTGACCGGGATGATAACATTTACCGCGTAATATTTGAGGCTGAACCCGTTTCAAGCTCAGTGAGAAAAGCAGGATTTGGCGGTACTGACAGGTATTCACAACTGGAAGGTTATAAGAATTCTGAGATCATCATCAACACGGTGAAAAAGCTTGATAAGATCAACAGCCAATTGGTTGTTCAATCCAAGTCCTTCGATGAAGTATACAACATGGCAAAAAGGAAATCCGAAATGTTAGCCTGTATCCCCGCCATCCAGCCGGTCAGTAACAAAAATTTAAAACGGCTTTCATCTTATTACGGTTACCGGACTGATCCGATTTACAAGGTCAGGAAGTTTCATGAAGGAATTGATTTTTCAGCCCCTACAGGCACTCCCATTTATTCAACAGGCGACGGGGAAGTGATCGAGGCAACGAATACTGGTTCCGGATATGGCAATACCCTGTTGATCGACCACGGTTATGGCTACAAAACCATGTATGCTCACATTCATCAGTTCAAAGTAAAGCAGGGTGAAAAGGTCAAACGGGGCCAGCTTATAGCTACCATCGGCAATTCCGGCAAATCAACTTCACCCCATCTGCATTATGAAATCTGGAAGAACGGAAATAAAATAAATCCGATTTACTTTTTCTTCAATGATCTTACTCCCGAGGAATACGAAACTGTCCTCGACCTGTCTGCAAGGCAGACCCAATCAATGGATTAATTCATGATTGAAAACAGCCAGCATTCCGGCAAACTTTTTTACACTATCGGCGAAGTTGCAAAAATGTTTAATGTCAATACTTCACTTATCCGTTTTTGGGAGAAAGAATTTGATATTATCAAACCAAAAAAAAATAAAAAAGGAAACAGGCTTTTTACCCAGGCCGACGTCGATAATTTCCACATTATTTATAATCTAGCAAAAGAAAGGGGTTATACCCTTCATGGAGTTAAAAGTAAATTAAGGGAAAATAAAAAAACTGAAACTATAGAAAACTTTGAAGTGGTTAAAACACTAAAAGATTTAAAAAGCTTTTTACTTGAATTAAAAGACCGGCTTTAAAAAAAACGGCTGCTTACTAAAAATTCGTTCACGTATTCTTCAATACCCTCTTCCAGGCTATAAAATGGTTCTGTATATCCTTCCTTACGGAGTTTCTCCATTTTGGCTTCGGTAAAATACTGGTATTTGTCGCGAATATCTGCAGGAGTATCGATGAATTCAATTTCCGGTGGAATATCCATTGATTTAAAGGTTGCATTAGCCAGATCAATAAAAGAACGCGCCTGCCCTGTTCCCAGGTTATATATTCCGGGAGTTACCCTTTTGATCATCAGGAAATACAAGACATCAACCACATCCCTGACATAAATAAAATCACGGAGCTGCATGCCGTCTTTGTAATCAGGATTGTGCGATCTGAAAAGCTTCATTTTACCTGTTCCGGTTATCTGCTGATAAGCATGCCAGATAACAGAAGCCATTCTGCCCTTATGATATTCGTTGGGGCCATATACATTAAAGAATTTCAAGCCCACCCAATAAGGAGGTTTTTCCTTTTTTAGGATCGCCCACTTATCGAAATTATTTTTTGATTCGCCGTAGGGATTAAGCGGTATTAACCGATCGATCAAACTGTGATCGTCAGAATAACCCAACTCACCCATACCATAAGTGGCAGCGGATGAAGCATAAATGAGCGGAATATTGTATTCCGAACACTGCTTCCATAATGATTTTGTAAAATTCAGATTTAACCGGTCAAAAATTCGGTTATCAAACTCAGTTGTATCGGTTCTTGCACCAATATGAAAAATAAACTCCACGAGAGGATGATTTTTTGCCAGCCAATCCTTTAGATCATCCCTGTGCACTTTTTCATTGTATATCTTGAATTCAAGATTTTTATTTTTTAATGGATTTGAATAATCATCAACAATTACAATATCTCTTAATCCCTTATTATTGAGCTTATTTACCAGGCAACTCCCAATAAATCCAGCAGCTCCTGTGATGATGATCATAAAATGATTTTTTTAAATGAATTACAAAGGTAAACCGCACTATTATAATTTGCAAGAACTTTTAATAGAGTAATTCATTTTTACACTTAATTTGGATTTCTATGATTTTTATTTAGTAAACCTATGTGCCGTGGTCTTAGTGTCTCTATTTCAAGCTATTTATTTGTCACAAGTACCTTTTGACAAAAAGAAATCACTAAGAGTGTAACACCGCAAGGTGAGAGAAAAAAGAAACCCCACGTTGGTTTGTCATGGGGTTTCTAAAACAGCAGGTATGGATGAATTACTGGAGGTAGACTTTCTCTGTCCGTGAAAATTCATCATTAAAAACTTGAACGATATAATAACCTCGCTCTGAATTTACATTCAGTTTGTTGAGATTATCGCAAATAAGATCTGCACTCAGTATTTCTCTTCCGAGCAGGTCGTAAACTACTGCGACTGCGGGTTTACCCGACAAATAATTAATGTAAACATCACTTCTGTTGGAATAAATTTGAACTAAACTTTCCATATCTTCATTGTTATTTGATTTAAAAGGATTCGGAGAAATATTAAACCTGACAAAATGTAATATAAACCTGTCTTCAAAAGTTCCCTCATTCATGAAAACCTTGACCAGAGGATTTTTTGTCAGATCGATAATTTTATTTGCCGGATTCAGCTTATCCTCCAAATAAATTTGTATTCCCTTAACGGATTCAGGATTCTTCAATTCGAAATCATAATAGCCGGAACTTCCAATACGCATACCAACCGGGACTTTTTTGGACTTAAGGAGCTCAGGCATGATATTTACAGTGTAGTCCAGGTTTTTATTTACCGAATAGAATTGCGGGGCATCTTCCACACCATATTTTTTTTCAGCATCCCATTCTGAATCAAATCCATCATTGGCGCCAATTAAAAATCCTGCAATCATGTCATCTTCATAACCATTGCCGGAAAGCGAAAAAGTGAATAAATTTCCATTCGCTTCTGCGCCTTTATAAAAAGCCTGTGAACTATGGATCCTTTCGCTATTTGGGATAGTCAGCGACGGGCTGGCGGCATTGGCATGAACCCAGAAACCCTGTGTGGGAGGAAGAGAGCCATCGGTCTTGGTGCCGTATCCGCCAAGATTGTAATTCCATGTCTTATACTGACTTCCATCATAAACATACACTGTTGCATCCACATTTGTTTTAGTCCATGAGCTGTTCCATTCAAGAGCTGAAGGGTAAGGATTGCCAAGGAGATTCCATCCATCGCCTTTGTTCAAACCATTATTATAGGTCAGAGTAGGAGTTTGATCGCCTGTATTGATCAGCCCGGAAAATGTAACATCCGTTGGGCTACTGATGCCGCTTGAAGACCAGACAAAAAACCCTTTAGTTACAGTGAGTGGTTCTGTGAGTGAAGTTACCCATGTCCAGGTACTGTCGGGTTCATTCCATTTCAGCATATAAATACCTGCATAAACTCCTGACTTGGCCGAAGCAACCGGAGCAGAGATAATATGCCACTGATCCTGTATTAAGTACTGCTCAACCTTAGCATAGCTCCCTGAAACTGTTCCGTTGGTTATCAGTGAAGCCATATCCGAAGAGGATGCCTCAAGAAGCAGAGTATCGCTCAATGTCAGGTTACCGTCAACAGTCAGGTATGAATCGTCTTTAAGGATCAGTTTATAGGAACCTGAACCAGTAAAATCTACACTCATATTCCCAAATATAGTTCTGTCGGGAGTAGTACTTTTAAGTATCATATTTGACCCTCCGCTAAATTTGATATAATTCGAGGATGAGCCTGTGATATAGCCACCGTTGTTCGTTATTCCCTGCGGAAAACCTGATAATGCCAGGCCAATCAGAACCAGAATCAGGTAGTAAACGATGATTGTCTTTGTTTTCATTGTATTAAGTTTTAAGGATTTAAGAAAATCATTTGTTTTAGCTTGATTTATGAACAGAGACATAGGTCTGTGATGGCATTGGAGCAGTCAGGCCGGGATAGTTGAAAGGTCCGACACGTAATGGCAATCCGTTAAAATATAAATCCTGCCAGACCCAGATACTGACTTTCTCACCCTTGTGCAAATAAACAACATCGCTAACATTGGGCGCCAGGTTGTTTTCGAGACTGTTCCAGTTACCCATTGGAGCGTTGTCTGCTCCCTGTAACTTGTTACCCTGGGCGTACATGGTAGTCATTCCCAGCTGATTCGTGACGGCTATGGCAATGGAAACGAAACCGGGAAAGTTAGGATTAACCACATATTCACCTGTTTGAGGATCACGGAGCCA
Organism: uncultured Bacteroidales bacterium; assembly: GCA_963708435.1. Lineage (GTDB taxonomy): Bacteria > Bacteroidota > Bacteroidia > Bacteroidales > JAADJA01 > JAADJA01. The sequence goes on along the minus strand of CAVPSZ010000023.1, from coordinate 312,138 downwards.
GAAGTCGGTGCGGGCATTTACCTGGTAATAACCATCTTCAGTAGCAGTAAAGAATGCAGCTGCCGGACCTCCGCCACCGCTGTAGGGAGGAGTAACGGCAAGGGTGAATTCATTTTGCTCATCATATGAGATCACGTCAAAGTCAACCGGTGTCCATACTGCCATAGGGATAACCTGGCCGGCACCCGGTAATTGCACCTGGGGATTCTGCTTCTGGAAAGCCCGCGCACGGCTCTGGTTGTTGAAATCGATAATACCGCTGTTAAAAACTCGGTACAGGGTATTCACATCACTTTGCGCCGAAGGACTTACCAGTGTTGAAGTTTTGCAAAGCTTAAAACTGTTTTCAGTATTATCAATACCTTCTGAATAATTCCTGTTAAGAGCTGAGGTCTTATAGTTGATAGAAGTATTGCCTGCTCCTCCGGCTGCGCTGTTCTGAATTTGAACCTGTGCAGCAGCGGTTCCGGCATTATCGCACATATGGAGAAGGCTTTGGGGATTATTGGTCCCGATGCCCAAGAAGCCGCCGTTGAAAAAGGATTTGCCGGCAGAATACAAACTGATTTGCTGTGCACCGGCACCATCATATATGTTCATTATTCCATTGTTGGCGGCACCAAGCTTGTCAATTTCAGCAAGCATAACGCCCCCAGCCAGATTAAAGAATTCGACCTTCCCATCGAACCTTGAGATGATCGGACTGGCACCATAAACATAAAATTTGAAGTTGTTAGGATTGCTGTTGCTTCCAATGACAACTTCGTCACCAGTATTTGATAAATAGGTTAGGCTATTCAAAGCATCCCTTTTCCAAAGACTACCGTATGAAAGTTCCACCCAGCCCGATCCGTCATAGAACCAGTAACTTTTTGTAGTTGTGTCAAACACTGTGAGTCCTGTTGCCGGACTGCCGATACCTGTGCGCTGAGCAGTTGTCAAACGGGGTAACAAAGCGCCAAGTGAAGTAGAATAAACATCCAATACTGCAGAAGCATCTGCTGTATGACTTACATCGCTGATGGCGATGTTTTGCGCATTTGCCGTTCCTATCGTAAGGAAGAATGCGATTGCGACCGAAAGTAAGCTTAAATTTTTCATAACATTAAATTTTTAGATTAAATGAACCATTTTAATTTCTTGATGAAGCAAATTTACGGCGCTGAAAAAGCGATTTCAAGGATGATTTAGGCAATGGCAGGCCCGGCTGAGGGAACGGTTATTTAAAACTATTAAGAGGTGGGTAAATCCAGTATGCAAATAATCCCAGGTTATACCAATTGCTGTTTTAAAATGGTTTTACCCGATATTTGAATTGATTTTTGTTTATAATGGTTTCTGATGCTGCAACGGAGCGTTAGAACAGGCTGATTAAAACTTCTTAGTGAAAATAAAGAGGATGGGTAGATGACCGAAGCTTAATGAATTATCCGATTACTGCATGAACATAAAGGAGTTCTCCTTAAGAATGCTTAGGCGAGGCCGTGTTGGCAAGATTTGTATAAGCATAATTCATTTTCCGGCCATTTCCAATTCATAGTCAAAACAATAGATTATTAAAGACCTCAACAAAGTCTAACCTAAACCGGCAGAATAATTCGGCTTAATTCTCCTGTACTTTAACCATTTTATGCCCAACGATTCCCAACAAAATCCATGGAATAATACCATCGGCAAAATAGGCAAAAATATCCGGCTCCCTGTACCAAATGAATTTAATATATGGTGTAAAAAGAAAGCCAATTATACCCACTGCAAGGGAAAGAAATATCCTGTTTTTAAGTACGGGATCTTTTTGCTGTACGAACACCCAGAAAAGCAAAAATGAAATAATAAAACAGACCACAAAACCTGTTATCATATTCAAAGCCATGCTCATTGAATTGGTCAGGTGATAATTGATCATGGCCCAGGGTTTACCTTCCATGGAATCCATAGCGGTCTTTTGCTCATCCATGCTAAGCGAAGGATCAGGTTGGCCCAGGAAATACATTCCTTCCTTCAGACCCAATTCCTGCAGTTTAAGTAAAATTTCATCCTGAGCAGGAGTATAGCTTGAGGCTGATTTATGAAAATTAGGAAAGGCGAATGATAAAAACTGCCAGCCAAAAATTATGATGGCTCCAATCAAAGAAAATAAAAGTCTGCGTTTCATATATACAAGTTTAGAGATTTATAATGGCCCAAAAATACAAATCTTAACAAATTTAATTTATTTATAATCAACTTGTTTTCATTGTAAATTGAAAACCCCTATTGCATCCTATCCTGAAATAGCTGTAAAGAAGATTAAATTGACATTGTTATACAATGCAAAAAAACCAACAAGATATAATCAAAGGTGGGCTGTACAAATTCATAAACAATCTTATCGGTTTCTTTATCGGCTGATTATATTTTCACTTTTAAATCTGCCACCTTTACGATTTATTCTATCCGTAAATATATAAACTTTGCCTATTAATTACTCATGGTGATCCTGCTAAATCTAAAAAACCGGGAGAATCCTTATATGGTTAAAACCAGGCGATACAATTGCACAGTAGCGTGGGAAATGGAAGCAAGGGCATTTATGACGGGTAATAGCCTGAGACTATATTTTAGCAGGACATAGACACCGTCTACTCCCAACAAAATTCAGGCTCGGTAGTAGATTTAACTCAGCTTTTAATCTTAGCTTTATTTTACCTTAACGGGAATAAGGTTTGTTTTTGCACCTGATCCCTGTCAGTCATCGGCGTACTTTTCTCCTTCATCATGCACAAGCGTTCCTTTATTAACGTCGTGGGCATAAACTTCGGCCAGCGTGGCTGGCTTGGTGAAGCGATGCTTTAGGCCCAGTTGCTGCCCCAGCCGGTTGGCATCCAGCACGCTCATCGCCCTGAACTCCTTGCGCGCGATGAGCCTTCCCGGGCGAAGCAAAGCCTTGTCCAGCTCTTTTATCTTCACGTTAAAGGTACAAATGATCTGCATGTTCAGCATGTCGTTCAGCAGTCCGTCCGTCATGTTGAGCAGATTCGAAATGCCCTGTACCCTGCCGTGCTCCTGGCGGACCGCAAGCAGCGGCTCTGCATCCTCAATGAGCAGCACGCAGAAGAAGCCCTGCCTCGAATATCCGGCAATTTCTTTCGACAGAAAATTCAGAAATTTAGGATCAACCAGCCATTCCACCATATTGGGCGGCATGTAAATGACTACCTTGTTGTAGCTTGTCATTTTCTTGAGCAGGTGCCGGATGTAATAGGTTTTGCCTGTACCCGGTGCTCCGTGAAAAAGAACCAGGCCCTGCGTTTCTTTTCTAAACCGGTCAATCAGTTCATTATGAAATTTTTCAAATCCGTAGCCATAATGCATGTCGAGGTCGCGGATCACAAAGCTGTCATTAACCGGATAGGTAGACAGTTTGAATTTCCCATCGGGCTGTACTTCCACCATCGAAATCTCAGGCTTATCCTCATCTCTTTCGATGGTACAAAGATCTATGCAGTTCTGGATTGATTCTTCGAATGCAAGATCCCTTCTTCCGGAAGCATCGGAAGGCCTGAACAAGCTGAACTGACTGACTCTTGTATGTCCGTCATCCCAGTAGTCACCATAACCCGATTTAGCAGGATAATAGAAATAATTTCCTTTTTTTATGCTTACATAAGTAGCCTGAAGTATATAATTCGGATTCGGGAAACCAACCGTAAACCGGTTGGGTAATATATCTGCAAAGGTTGAATCCTGATCATAGGCATGGATGATGGTTGCATCCAGGCTTTCTTTCAGTTCATTCAGGAGAGCCAGCGCTTCGATGTCCATTGCCGAATAATGTGTCACCGACGGAACATCATTATTCCTGGCAACATAATACCTTATGGCAGAGAAATTTTCGGGCGTTGATCCCTCGGCTATCCAGCGGGCATCTTCTGCCGACAACGATGCATCATGCAATGTCTTTTCTTTTTTCATAACCGGAATTTCATAATGTACTTTAGAATGTCGTTTAAATATGTCTTTCACGATCTCAGCAGGTTCAAGAGGAAAGGCCACTGAAGCTTCGGCCAATGGATTGATGGGCGTATCTTTTCCTTTGTCACCATAGTATTCAAAATTTCTTCGTACCATCTCGACCGGTACATTTTTGTAAAATCCAACCTTTATCGTCCAGTTGCCATAGCCGTCGGGTTCCAGCTCCTTGTATTCCAGTTTGCGCCGGTTGAACGGCCTCCCGTCCATACCAATGAGTTTGCCGTCGGCATCGTAAATGTTTTTAAAATTTCGCCTGTGCTCCACAGTTCCATCCGGTTTCAGCCAGAGTTCTTCGGTAACATGACCGTATTTATCATAGGTTGATTTTCCCCAGAAAGTGATCGTACCGTCAGGTTTTTTCCTGATATCCTCGATTTTATTGCCGTCCTCATCGTAAGTCAGCCAGGCTGTTTCCGAAAGATTCCCGTCCTTATCGAAATATTTATAACTCCCGTAATTCCCGTTTTCATCGTAATCCTCCCATTGGTAACAGGTTGAAGCGCCATCTTCCAAATTATGATGCACAGTCTTTATATTGTTTCCTTTTTCATCAAGATCAACTTCACTGTAACTGGTCAGTTTGCCGTTTTTGTGGTTTTCATACCTGATTTCGATGCCGTCCGGATTATAGAATTCAATATGACTATCATTGGGTGCAAAATACATTTCCTGAGAAGTCTTACGGCCTTTTTCATCAAAGGTGAAAGTTATGGTTCTGTTTTCGTTCGATACGGGTATGGCCTCCCCCTGGACGATCAATCCATTTTTAAGGTGTGCACGAAATACCCGTACAATCAATTTTTTAGCAGGACCTGAAACCTTCAGGTTGTCCAGCGAATCTGAGGACGGCCACCCGTTTTCTCTCTTTTTCTTTTTAGCTATGTTTATTACTGCCATAGAACATTGATTTATTGATTGTTGTTAATGTAAACGATCTTACTCTGCGTAGGTTTCAAAATTAAACCCAAAATAATCAGTAGGAGGCTTTAAAAGCCGAACTATCTGATTTAGTCGGATTAATCCCGACTTAGAAAATGTTTCAGTGTTTTTAAATATACTAAATTACATTTTCTTAGTCGATAAAGCATTTCTAATGCTTAATCTGGGTTAAAATATTTATTCAATACCAGCAAACCTATGATGTAATGCCTGCGACAGATAAATCTTCCGGCAAGTTACATTTGTCCGGGTTCTGACGGAAATTATGCTTATTAATTCCACGCGGGTGATCCCACATTAAGTTAAAACCAAGCGATACAATCTCGTGGCAACGGAGATTTTCATTATATTCCTCCAAATCATGGGGGCCGGAATATGAAATTATGTCAAGTTCCTTTTCACGAACAGCTGAAGGATGGCTGCATGCTCCGATGACGATAAATATCAAAAGAATCTTAATACTTCGGGTGGTTGATATTGTGTTTTTCATAAGTTGTAAAGTTAATTTGTTAATACCAGTGGTTCTGGTTGGGTTATTCATCATACACTTTATGGATAATTGTACCTATTGGTTAGTTTTATTTTCATTTATCTATCATTGAATCGGTTCATCCCAGCAAATATATAAACTTCTTCAATGCTCAAAATAAGTTTCAATAAATTTTAATCTAAACAAATGAGCTGGAGGCTTTAAAAGCTGTGCTATCTGGTTGGCTGGGCAAATTGTGACTTATAAAATGTTTGAGTGGGTTATGCATTTCACCATTTCGCCCTTTCATTTCACCGCCTTAAAAATGAACTTCACAGCTTTTCGGTTTACTTCGCTTCCATGGGATTGTAATTTTGGTTCGTAATTAATATTGTTCAACAATTTAAACTTTTAAAACATGAAAACTTTAATTTTAGCAACAGCACTGGTAGTTTTAACTGCCGTTTCGTTCGCACAGAAAAACACTGAAAGCGGACGGGAAATGAAATCCGATCTTTCAAAGGTAAAGGTTGCCATGTATTCAAATGTAACCGACCTGGTGAACTTCATAGTCGTAAAAGAACCCAAAGTCAAACTGAATCTGAAAATAAAGGATGAAAGTGGGTCCCTTGTTTACATGAAGCGTTTGAGAAGACCTGAAAACAGGAAGATCACCTTCGACATCTCAAGTTTACCTGAAGGCAAATATACTTTTGAACTGGTAAAAGGAAAAGAAGTTGTTTATAGCAATTCCATTTCAAAAGAAGCCGCTTCGATAGCTCTTGCAAAATAAGCGGTAATGAAGGCAAAAGCAAATTTGAAAATTCCGTTCTTTGAAATCTTTATCATAAAACCAAGGTTAAATTTGTAAATTTGGCTCTTCGTTCGGATTTAAACTTCATTAAAATATTAGGATGATCAGGCTGGATAAAAATAAATGGTTCAGGTGGGGAGGCATTATACTGATGGCTATTGTCTTCAGATTTCTGCTTGATGTCGTTTACAGCCTGATATACCGTCAGTATCCGTTGATTCAACCGTTCAGGACCTATTTGTATGCAATCTTGCTTGTCGGGCTGGCTTTCGAAAGCATATACCGGGTAAACCGGATGTATGATTCCAGGTTTAAATGGGCGGAAAATCCCCGCAGGCGTTTTTTCATACAATGGATGACCGGCCTGGGAATAGGTTTCCTGTTTATCGAAGGCATCAGGTGGCTGGTGGTGATCATGTTCTTGGAGGTCACTTATGTCAGGTTGCTGGATGAAGTCATTATCATGGTTTATGTTTTTATCGTTTCCACTACCCTGGTATTGATCGACCTGAGCATGTTTTTATTGGAGAAGTGGAGATTCTCGCTGGCCGAGCTTGAACGGTTCAAAAAGGAAAATGCGGAATTCAGGTTTGAGTCCCTGCGATCACAACTGAATCCGCATTTCCTGTTTAACAGCCTGAACACACTTGCCTCACTGATATATGAGAATACCGGGAAAGCTGAAATTTTTATCCGCGAACTGGCGGATGTTTACCGTTATATACTTGAATTCAGGGAACATGAGCTGGTGAAAGTGAGCAAAGAGCTGGAAATGGTGAGTTCGTACATTTACCTGGTTCAACTGAGATTTGATCAGAACCTGGAAATGTCTGTGAGCATCGGACCGATCAGGCGAACGCATGATTGCACCGGTGACAATACAGATGCTGATCGAGAACGCCATTAAACATAACGTGATTTCAAAGAAGAAGCCCCTTGCCATCAGGATTTATGATGAAGAAAATTATATTGTAGTTGAGAATAATCTGCAGAAGAAAGAAACCAGGGAATACTCCAGCAACCTCGGATTAAAGAACATTCAAAGCAGGTATGGCTTTTTATCCGATAATAAAATTGAAGTGCTGGAGGACGGGCAGACATTCAAAGTGAAGATTCCCTTAATCTGATTTTTATGAAAGTTTTGATCATTGAAGATGAACCCTTTGCACAAAATGAATTAAAGCGCCTTCTCGATAAGGCTGATAAAACCATCGGGGTGCTGGATTGTATAGATAGCGTGGAGGACAGTGTGGAATGGCTTGCCGCTAATCCTGCACCAGACTTGATATTTATGGATATTCAGTTGTCGGATGGACTCAGCTTTGAGATATTTAAACAAACAGAAGTAAAGGCCCCGGTTATTTTTACAACTGCCTATGATGAATACGCTATCCAGGCATTCAAGGTAAACAGTATTGATTACCTGCTCAAGCCGGTAAAACAGAACGAACTCGAAAATGCCCTTAATAAATATAAAAATCTATATGAGAAATCTGAGAATCAGCCATCGGGTTTGAATATTCATCAGATTGAGCAACTTATAAGAGCCGGAAGGCCCAAATATAAATCCCGGTTTATAGCTAAAGTTGGCGATCAGTTGAAACATATTGAGACAGGTGAAATTGCTTACCTGAAAGCTGAGGACAATGAAGTAGTGCTTGTGACTAAAAGTAATAACAGGTATATAATTGACTATACCCTTGATCAACTGGGCAGCCTGGTGGATCCCGACCATTTTTTCAGGGTTAACCGGAGCTATCTGGTTACCATTGATTCAATCGGAAAGATCAGTAAGTATTTTAACAGCAGGCTGCATATAGAACTGAAGCCCGCAACACAAGATTCAGTATTGATCAGCAGGGTCAGGGTTCCCGATTTTTTAAAATGGATGGATAAGTGATGATAAAGATCATTAATAATAAATCGTTTGTCTTTTTTGCGATCCTTATAGTTCTGGCTTCATGTCACAGGGCTGTAATTAGGGTGGATGGTATTCCGCGAAATACACCCAAAGGCCAGCCGCTTTATATCGCCGGGAATTTCAACAACTGGGATCCGGGCGATGAGGCTTACCGGATGCAACTGAATGCCGACAGTACCTACACCTATAAGCTTCCTCCCGGTTTCGGCGAAGTGGAATATAAAATTACCCGTGGCGATTGGACCAGGGTTGAAACAGATATATGTGGTTATGACATTAATAACCGAACACTTGTTTTGGGTGAAGAGGATACCACAACCATTACCATTGCCAGCTGGAACGACCTTGATCCCCTGAACTGCCCCAGGCTGACCCTGGTACTGAAAAATGTACCCAACAGCACCCCGGCAGGTGATACCATCCGTCTTGCCGGTAATTTTAATTCCTGGAATCCTGATCAGTCGGCCATCATGCAAAAAGACAGCACCGGAAAATATTCCATAACTATTTCAAGGCCGCCGAATGTGAAGGAAGTGGAATTCAAGGTAACCCGCGGCGACCTGGCAAAAGCGGAAGCAGATGAATTCGGCAATATACTTCCTAACCGTACGATTTCATTTGGTAAAAAGGATACGATTGAGCTTTCGGTCGAGGGATGGGTTGATCTGCCTGGTGCTAAAGGAAAGTTAAACAGGGTTGAGGTTATATGTACCCGGATACCCGGCAATACTCCTCCGGGTGAACCGATTATCCTTGTCAGCAACATGAATGGCTGGGATCCGGATGACAGAAACTTTCAATTGTCGCTCAATAGCAAAGGTCAATACAGTTTTTCGATCCCTCGGAAAAATTACACAATGGAATTCAAATTTACCCGCGGAGGATGGCGCACTGTTGAAACAGATCCTTATGGTTATGACATTTCCAACCGGGTAGCCGACCTTAACCAGCCTGATACGATTTTTATTGAGATTGAAGGCTGGAAAGATATTCCGGCCTCAGCCGACAAAGAGGTGACGATCATACTCAGCAAGGTCCCTGTCCAGACACCCCCTGATGATAAAATTTATCTGGCAGGAAACTTTAATGGCTGGAGCCCCGGCAGGGAAAAATTCAGGTTCCAAAAAACCACGGACGGCAAGTATATTCTTAACATCCCGCGGAAAAACCATAATATGGAATTCAAGGTCACACGCGGAAGCTGGAATACAACAGAGGTAGATCAATATGGATCAGCAATACCCAACCGGAATTATTTGTATAAGGATTATGATACCCTCAATATCGAAGTTGTCAACTGGAAGGACAAACCCCTGCTCCGCCGGGACAGGGTGACCATTGTCATTGAAAAATTGCCTGAAAACACGCCTGCTTCAGGCCGGATTTATATTGCAGGGACCTTCAACGATTGGGATCCTTCTGACAGGGAAATGATGTTTATAAAACCTGCCATTGGCAAACCCTATATAACATTGGCCTTAAATGACAGGACCGTCGAATATAAAATCACGCGGGGTGGCTGGCATACCTGCGAGGTTGACAAAGAGGGATGGGAAATCCCAAACCGGGAGTTAATCCCTGGATTTGCCGACACGGTATTTATCAGTGTAGGAAGGTGGCAGGACCGATAATCACGGATTACTTAATTCTATACTTGGACTTCAGGTAGGGATTGATCAGCCTGCCCACATCGATTGTCAATCCCAGGCTGATATAAGAATAATAATCAAAATCACCGTTTGCCACCCAGTCGTCAAGAATGTCCGTCTGGCATTGCCGCAAAGCTATATCGAGGGTAATGGTGGTATACTTTGTTGTCCGATACGATAATCCTCCTCCCAGAAAATAAACAAATTCAGGCACGCTCACACTTTGCGTAATATTTTCAGTTCGGTCAGAATACCGGATTTCCTTTTCGATGGTATAAAAAAACTGACCTAAGCCGGCATAACCTTCCAATCCGAAATCCGGATTATGCCGGATGCGAAAGAAATTCAACAAATCGATCCTCCCGTGAATATTGTATTCCAGTATCCTGGTATGAAATGAAATTGTATCCTTTTTCGCCTGTATGTTACCGAGCAAAAACTGCCCGGATATTCCATAGGTTTTGGTCAATTGGAGAGTGGCTATAAATCCGAAGCCCGGTAAGCTTTCGTAAGCTATTTTATTGGATAAAGACAGATCATAAATACTTAAATCGCCAAAGTAGGAGGTTATGCCTGCGTTCAGATTCAGTTCTAAAAGAACCTGATTTAAATAAGTGGTCGACCCGCTGCAGTCGGTTGGCTGCGAATTGGATACCATTGGTAAAACTATCCAGGCAATCAGAACAAATATTTTTTTAATTCCTTTCCTCAAGATTAACGTTTTAGTCTGAAATATTTTGTCATTAGTTCAGCACATTCCGTTTCCAAGACACCAGCTACCACTTCTGTTTTTGGATGCAACAACCGGCCCTTGAGTTTCGAATATCCCCTTTTTTCATCTTTGGCGCCATAAACAATTCTTCCGATCCTTGTCCAGTAAGCTGCGCCGGCGCACATCGGACAAGGTTCGATGGTTACATAAAGGGTGCATTCATCGAGGAACTTTGAACCAAGGAAATTAGACGCCGCCGTAAAAGCCTGCATTTCTGCATGAGCTGTTACATCATTCAACTGCTCGGTAAGGTTATGTCCCCGCCCAATGATCCTGTTGTTAATGATCACAACCGCTCCAACCGGCACCTCGTCCAGGTCAAAAGCTTTCCGGGCTTCTTTCAAAGCTTCTTTCATATAATGCTCGTCCGTATGAAAGGTTGTTATCATGATTAATTTTTTTCAAAAGTATAAAACATTTTTGTTACACTTCAAATATATATTATTACGATGTGTGTTTTATATCTTAAATTTGCATAAAAATCGTTAAATATCAGGTTATGAAAAATGTTTGGAATTTTTTGAATTGCTTCCTGGTTTCAGTTTTAATTGTGCCAGTCACCCTTCATGCCGGGCCTGTGGATATGAATACAGCAGCAGAGGTAGCTAAAGGTAAAATCGCCTCTCTAAATAAAGCTGAAATGTCTTTTGTCCGTACCGATGCCCTTGAATTTACAAATGGACAGAATCATTTACTGTTTTACCTGTTCCGGCTTCAGCCAACTGGTTATATGGTGATCGCTGCTGATGATGATCTGCCGCCAGTTATTGCCTATTCCTTTGCAGATGATATAACAGAAATTAGTGTAAACAGGAATCCCTTATTACACTTGCTTACGACCGACCTTGAATTCAGAATGAACAATATTAAAAATCTTGCTTCCGGAATAATTCAGGAACGTAAGGCTGAATGGCAATGCTTGATAAACACTGTAAAATTTAAAAAGTCGGAGCAGCTATTCCAGCAGTGGCCTCCCGAAGGAACTACATCAACCGGAGGCTGGCTCGAAACAAACTGGACACAATCGCCTCCCTACAACAATTTTTGTCCGATGGATCCGGTAACAAACCAGCGAAGCCTTGCTGGCTGTCCGGCAACGGCGATGGCCCAGATTCTGAATTATTACAAGACGACCAATAGTACCCAATTTACAAATGAAGACGATTATTATCATGCTTATGCAGGCAGGAATTATTGGATTGATGATGATTGTGTCCCGGTTGATTTTCCGTGCTTCCCCGATCTTAATTCCTACCTCGATACTGTGGCTATGAGTTTTGAAAACAATTCGGTTTTGAAAAACAATGAAAAAGCAGCGCTGACTTTCGCTTGCGGTGTTGCAGCGCATCAGGTTTATACTTCGCAGGGTTCGGGCACATTCGGGGTCGGCCAGGCTGAAGATGCATACCTCAGGTTTGGTTTTACCAATGCCTTGCTGCTTGAAAACACTGATACTTCACTGTTTACAAAATTGAGCCAGAACATGATGGAAGCCCGCCCTGCACATCTTGCCGTAGTCGATCCCGGCTGGACTATGGGTCACAATGTTGTGACTGATGGCTATAATACCGATAACTACTATCATCTTAATTTCGGCTGGGGAGGGAGTTATAACGGATGGTATTTGCTTCCCGATGAAATACCCTACGGATTAACAGTGATTGAAGGTGTAATTGTTGATATTGCCTTCCCTCCGGTGAATACAGGCATTTCAATTACCATTCCCGCAGAAACGAAAGAAAGGATAAGGATTTACCCAAATCCGGCCCATGATTATCTCTGCATCGATGGATCAATTAAAGCAACAGGTTCTTTAAAAATTGAGATTTATAACGCCACTGGCTCGCTCATCTATTCCATCGAGATTGATCAAAAAACAGATAATATGTACCCTGTTACAATCGATTTGAATCAGTTTTCTCAATCATTATCACCGGGTCTTTTCATTTGCAAAATGCAAACAGGTAACAGTATTTTAACCGAAAAATTCCTGATCGAGTAAATATGGATTATACCTACCCTGATTTTTTCGCCCGCTTCTATGATGTTATCTACAATCACCTTCGCAATGAAGCCGATCATGATTATTTCATGAATAAAATTCTGGAAGCTAAAGGTCCGGTTCTTGAAGTTGGTGTCGGTACCGGGCGTTTTTTTATCGAGGCGCTGAGTAAAGGAGCCGATATTTACGGGATCGATTTCAGCCCTGAAATGATTGCGATTCTGAAGAAAAAATTACCTGAAAATGAACATTACAGGGTTGATGTTCTAGATATTTGCGATATGCAATCCAAAAGGACGTTCAACCTTATTGTAGCGCCGTTCAGGGTGTTTATGCACCTTTTATCCATTGAAAAACAACTGATGGCGCTCAATAATATGCATAATCACCTGCTTCCGGAAGGCAAGTTTATCTTTGACCTTTTTGTTCCCAACCTTAAAATGCTGGCCGAAGGAATCGAAAACATGAATGATTTTACGGGTGAATATGAACCCGGTAAAAAGCTTCAGAGATTCACGACTATGCACGCCGATCCTGTAAACCAGATAAGTCATGTGACTTTTAAATTTGTCTGGCAGGAGGAAGGTAAGGAACTTAACAGGTCATGGAGTACTTCTTTAAGGTTCTTTTTTATGTACGAACTGGAACATCTGTTGTTCCGGTCTGAATTTAAGGAGTATAAAATTTTTGGTGACTTTGCAGAAAATAACCCTAACCGTGAATCTAAGGAATTTGTCATCATTTGCACACGCTAATTCATGATATTTCCTGACTATTCTCGTATTCTGACATGATCCTTTCACAAGATTAACCCCTAATAGATTTTACCTTATAGTTCATGCTTTTATAAACTTCCTGAGCATGGACTATAGCCCAAATCAACACATCGTTTTTCAAATAAAAAATTCCATTATATTCGTTATTGTCCAACTAAACTGAATTTCATGTAGGCATAATTTTTTATGCTTTCTATACCGTTTTCAGCACAAACAGTATTAACAAAAATCTGTTAGCTTAATTACGGTTTTCCCTGGCCTGACAATGTTGAATTGATTTAATTTTGTTTTAAGCGAATTTCTTCAATAGTTAACGGAATGACAACGTTCTGGAAATATTTTTTTGTTGTTTTCTTTATTCTGGCTGTTCCGGTGGTGGCTTATTTCGGCTACCGGTCATACAAATCCCTCAAAAACCCTTCTTCTCCGGGCTTCAATGCTATTGTGCCGAACACTCCATTGATCATTGAATTCCGAGAGCCCAAACTTTTCTTCGATAAGTTGACCGAAAAAACCGATTTCTGGCAAGAACTTATTCATCTGAAATCTTTGATGAGCTTCCATGCAGCCGTAAAGCATCTCGATTCCGTTTTATCTTTGGATACCCAAATTGCTGAAATTCTCGAAAAAAACAAGCTCTATGTTTCCGTTCATCTTTCTCCACAGAAACGATTAGAACCCTTATTCATTTATGAGCTTCCGTCTATCGGCTATAAGTATACCATTGAGAATTTTATTAAAAAGGTAAATGGCGAAAAGTCGATTGTTTTGCAAAAAAAACACCTGAATGCCACACTTTCCAAACTGAATGTTCCCGGGTTGGACAGGTTGGTCAGCTTTGCAGTTCATAATGGGGTTTTCATCGGAGCCTTTGAAGAATACCTTGTCAAAGATGCAATTGATCAGATGAATAGTGGCGCTCATTTAATCGAGAATGAGCAGTTTAAAAGGCTTGAGGTGGCAGCCGGAAAAAATGTTGATGCCAATGTTTATCTCAATTACCCTTCATTTACCGAACTAGCTTTGGCTTTAACCGGTAAGGATTATCATGAATTAGTGTTGAATCTCCGTACATTGGGGGAATGGTCCGAAACGGACATGATGGTAAAACCCGGTGAACTCCTGTTAACGGGATACTCCATGACGCCTGGCGATGGCAGCTGCTTGCTTGATCTTTTTAGACAGGAACCTCAACCTATAAGGATACCTGAATTACTCCCTACTGATGTTTCGGTGATGGTTCATTTTGCTTTTGAGGATTTTATAAGATTTACGGCTTCGCGCAGAAGCTATGAGCGGCAAAATAAAATTCCTAAAGCAGCGGATTCGGCAGGATTATCCCCAAACCAATCCGGGCTGAATATTACTTCCTATTTCAATACCTGGATCGGCAAGGAGGTGGCATGGGCAACCTGCGGTGAAAAAGGAGACACTTCGGCAAACCGTTACGTCGTTATACAGGCAAATGATATAAAGGTCGCTGCGGATTCCCTCAGCAAACTCAATGTTCTGCTTAATCCGGAGAAGAAAAAAAAGGCATATGAGGAAGAGTTTGAGGACTATATTATCCGAAATTTGAATATCCCCGGACTTTTCTCAGTCCTCTTCGGACCACTTTATGAGGGTTTTAACTGCCCTTATTATTTCACCCTCCGCGATTATGTTGTATTTGCAAATTCACCGGGAGCTATAAAGTTCCTAATTGCGAATTTCTATGTACAGAAAACCCTTGCTGTCAACCCGAATTTCAGGGCGATTTCCAATGGTATTTCCGACCGGTCTAATGTACTTTTTTACTGCAACACCTCTAAATCGCTGAATACCCTTGCTGGATTTGCCGCAGAAAACCTTGCATCAATCATCAGAGAAAATGTATCAACCTTCCGAACATTTGAGGGAGTGGCCGTTCAGTACAGTTTTACGGGTGATATGTTTTACACAAGTATTTATCTGAGGTATAATCCTTCCCAGGAAACCGTAGCTCTGTCAGGCTGGGAGACAGAGTTAGCCGGACAGGTCGCAGGTGGTCCTCTTTTAATCAGAAATGAAGAGACAGGTAAACTGAATGTCGTAGTTTTTGATGAATTCAGCAACATGTATTTGCTGGATCATTTTGGAAAGATTTTGTGGAAAACGCCTTTGATCGAATCACCCATCAGTCAGATTTTCACGGCAAATTTGTCTGTTAAAAGCAAAAAACATTTACTGTTCAACACAGAAAGTTATTTGTATCTCATTGATTTCTCAGGAAATTATACCGGTGATTATCCCTTAAAACTAATGGCACCAGCAACCAATGGCTTAAAATTGCTGGAATATGGTAACCAGCCTGAGAGCAGTTTTTTGATCGCGTTGTCGGATAACCGGATATATAAATTTGGCATGGATGCGAAGAAAAGCGGAGACTGGGAAACAGTTACCGCTACCAAGCGAGTCAGCCGTCAGGTCGAACAGCTTTCGGCCGACGGTAAGGATTTCCTGTTTATTACCGACGATGACGGCAATGTTACCATTGTCAATGCCGAAGGTGAGCAAAAGATAAAAATCAGGAAAAGTTTCAAAAAGGCGAAAAACTCAGGTTTTCATATTAATGAGACCAACAGCAAAGGAATATTCATCACCACCGATAACCGGGGAAAGCTTGTATATATCGATCTGAGCGGCAAGACCGACCGCACAGATTTCGGCGATTTTTCTTCCGGTCATTTTTTCCTTTACGAAGATATAAATGCTGATGATTCAAAGGATTTCATTTTTATCGACCAGAGAAAGCTCAAAGCATTCAACAGGTTCAAAGAAACCATCTTTGATTTTGATTTCCCGGGAGAGGTTATCAACCAACCCGTTACTTTCAACAATACGAATGGAGAATTGCTCATCGGTGTGCTGTCATCGGGTAAACTTTACTTTTTTAATCGTGAGGGTGATTTATACAAAGGCAACAATTATACCGGTAATACTGAGTTTGTTGCAGGCAGCCTTAACAACGACGGTAAAGTGAATCTCCTTATCGGCAACGGGAAAAAAGTCTCCAATTACCTGTTAGAATAAAAGGTAGCCATTGACCACCTTGTAAAAGCTGTTCATCCTGCTTTCATTTAATGGCTGTTGTGATAGTGATGCCTTTAGACGAACAAAGGCAATTCTTACTTGAAAGAAATCATCACGGGACTATTTCTTTTCATTTCCATTCCCTGAAAAATAAAAACCCCGGAAAGAACTTCCAGGGTTTTCATATCTGAGATAACTTTTATTACATCACAATATTTTTAAAATCCTGTTCATTGAAATACTTCAGGAACTCGCGGTCGGTGGCAGCCTTAGCTTTGAGTTTCGGATCGGCCTTCACAGCTTTCCCAAGATAATCATAAACCATCTTTGCATCATTGGTCCTTGAACCGTAAACGGCAAGCATGTAAGATGTTTCGGGTCCCTGGGGTGCGCATTTCAGGTTTTTCAAGGCATCGTTCATGTTGCCCGAAAGCATCTGAGCAAGGGCAACATTATGAACGCAATTGATATCCTTAAAATAGGTAATCGCCTTGGCATAATCACCTTTTTGAATATTTACAACGCCTAAATTATAATTTACATTCTCTCCGTAGGTGGATGCTTTCAGAAAATGCTGTTCAGCTTTGACAAAATCATTTTTATGACAAGCCAGAACTCCAAGATTGTTTTCGATTTTTCCGTTTTTGTCAGACATTTTGGTTGCCTGGTTAAGGAAATTTTCTGCCTCCTCAGGTTTTCCTAAAGCAATGGCTTCAGCACCTGCATTGTTGTATGCTTTCCAGTCTCTGTCCTTATTGGTAAAGGCGTTTTTATAAATGTTCAATCTGGTTTGCTTATCGGTTGTGAGGGTTGCTGCATGAAGCAATTCAGGATATTTTAATGAGTCGGGGGAAGACACTGCCAGCTTAGCAATTTCTTCATCGGTGCGCTTGGGCTCAAAACAATTGACAGTAATTATAGCCCGGCGAAGAGGAGGAAGGATTTGATCTTCAATTTCCTTATAAATAACCGTCATATTCCTGATCTCCTGCTCTCTCTTGTTGTTATCAGATTGAATATTAACAATATTCATAATCTGGTTTTTGTCCTTCAGGTCTGATTTCTGAACAGCCTGCAAAAATCCATCCCAGTCCTCTCCATTACCTTTGAAATTGTAGGTAATATCCTGTTCGAGTGATTTTACATCAACCTTTAGCTTTTTGGCTTTTTCTTCATTTAACTTCTTAATTCTTTTGACAATGAAATCATTAGCGCTTTCAGCCCGGTCGTTGGCCAGATTGTCGTTTAAGGCGATCTCTCCTTCCGGGGAAGCCCAGGCAATGATATTAATATCCTTGATCTTCCAGCCTTTCTGAATAAAATTTTCCAATTCGGTAGCGGCTGCTTTTGCTTCCTCTTTTTTATTCAAAGGCAGGTTAAAATCAACATTCGATTTATTGACCAAAAAATAAATTGGGGCATTTTTTGCAGCCATGGTAATCTTTTCATACCCGGTTGGTCCATAGATCAAGCCTTCATCATGAGTAATATTTTTGTAAGTATCAAGGATGCCATCGGCAAGTTTGATGTCGTTATACTCAGCCACAACCTTGCTGCCTTTAGTAACAGTAGCTTTGAACATAAGTTCGGAGGCCCTCATCTGATCATCGTAGGGAAAGCTTTCGGAATAGGTGAAACTTCCTCCTGTTTTTGAATTGATAATGGTACCTTCACCCTGTGCTTTCTCTCCTTTTAGTACAAGCTTTTTTAATTCCTTGGTCTGTCCGTCACCATATTTGATATAGGGAGTCAGTTCGGCAACTGCTTTCTTGTGGAATGTTTTCTCAGGAATAGTGCCATCTACAGTGAAGGCGACATTTCCTCCCTTGGCTTCAAGCACTTGTGGCTTTACTGTGTAACTTTCAGGCAGTTTGGTGGTAATACAACTACTAACTGCCAGAACAACGAATGCAAGAATTATTGGTAATCCTCCGGTCTTTTTCATATTTTCTTAATTTTAATGAGAACTTAATTATTTTTCGGATACAAATTTAAAGTAATGATAAAGGGGACTGCACAGATGTTGAAAACTTTTGAAAAATTTAACTGTTGCTAAACTTCTAATTGGGTGAATCTTTCAAATTAATAGTGGTTGAAAAAAGTAAAGTCACATATTTCGCCAACTAAAATGTAAGAAATATTTACATAAAATAGATTTCATCCGGTCGGGATTTTTAATATTTTCAATTTGGCTCACGCTTTCCATCTTACCGAAATATAATTTGGTATTAGGCCAAATTATATTTCAAATTGTTATAGATTACGTATTTTAATAATTTCTTAGTTTTACACACTCTTTTTAATTTAAATAATCACAAAATATGAAAAAGGCTATTGTTTTAAGTTTAAGTATTCTTATTGCCTGCTTAGTATATTCAGATCCACTGATCAAATCTCTGTTAGCTCAAACAGGGGGTGCAAAAGAATACCCCGGTAAATCAGAACTTATTATTTTCGACAGCACTCTGGTCGATGTTCAGTCTTCAGGACTGAGCTATGTTCATATCCACCGGCTCGTCAAAATACTAAACGAAACGGGAGCCAGGCAAAACGCAGTCATAAAAGTCGGATACGATCCTCTGTCTGCCTATGTCGATATTAAAAATGTGAGCGTTTACCGAAAATCGGGTGAGGAGATTTCACTTGATATGAATAAGATTTACGATTATCCCGCACCTGCCAGGGCAATATACTGGGGTGCAAGGGAAAAAATGATAGAAATCGGGCGTTTGGAACCAGGAGATGCCATTGAGGTTATTCTTTTCAGAAAAGGGTTTACCTATGCGCTTTTAATGCAGGATAATGAAGACGAAAAATACATTCCTCCCATGCGCGGGCATTTTTACGATATTGTGGAGTTTTGGAGCAGCAATCCTGTTCTAGAGAAAGTATATCAGGTTTCCCTTCCTAAGGATAAGATACTGCAGTATGAATTTTATAATGGTGAGATCAGGTCTTCGGTAAAACCAGCCGGAGCAAACATGGTTTACACCTTTACTAAAAGCGATTTTACACAACCTGAATCGGAGCCCAATATGGTCGCTTATTCCGACGAATTTCCAAAATTGCTCTTATCTACCAGTCCTGACTGGAATGCCAAATCGGTTTGGTTTTATGGAGTAAATGAGGACTTTGGCAGTTTTGAATCCACACCGGATATTGATAAAAAGGTTGCAGAAATTCTTACCGGCGCAAAGGACGAAATGGATTCCGTTTCCCTCTTAACACACTGGGTCGCAGATAATATTCGATACTCCGGTATTTCGATGGGATGCGGAGAAGGATTCACTCTTCACAAAGGAGAGATGACCTACAACGATCGCTGCGGAGTTTGTAAGGATAAAGCGGGCATGCTCATTACAATGCTTAGGGCTGCCGGTTTCGAGTCATATGCCGCAATGACCATGGCAGGTTCGCGGATCGATTACATACCTGCAGATCAGTTTAACCATAGTGTAACTATTGTTAAGTTAAGGGATGGTCAATACCATATTCTCGACCCAACATGGGTTCCGTTTGTACGGGAATTATGGTCGAGTCTGGAACAGCAACAGAATTACCTTATGGGAGTTCCCGAAGGTGCCGACCTGATGATAACGCGTATTTCCGACCCAAGAAACCATTACCTGAAAATTAAGGGGACATCAAAGCTGACAACTGACGGAACCTTAACCGGAGAATTTACGGTTGATGCTGAAGGCCAGTCTGACGCCGCTATCCGCAGGATGTTCACAGGCGGAAACGTTTCAACCTGGAATGCAAGCCTCGAAAAAGAATTAATAAGCGTTTTCCCCGCGCAGAAATCATTTCGATGAATTATGGCAAGCCTTATAATTATCTCAATGAGCCTTTGCAGATAAAGATAAAATATAAAATCCCCGGATTTGCTATTGTAACATCAGAGGAAATCATTTTGACCCCGGTGGTTGTATCCAATATTTTTAAACGGGCGATGTCACATTTATCAGTTGATACAAATCCGGAAAAACGGAATTATCAGTTTCGCGATCGGTGTTCAAGATGGGTACAACTTGATGAAACGATTTCACTGCCTTTTAATTTCTCTGTAATTCATGCTCCTCAGGTTTCCACAATGAGCGGAACCGGAGCTTCCTTTAAAGGAGGCTATGCTTTTTCTGAAAACACCATCACTATTAGTGAAAATCTGAAATTCAATAAAAGAATTTATGATCCTGAAGACTGGGGATCATTCCGCGAAGCTGTAATAACCCAAAATAAAATTGCAGAACAACCCCTGATTTTGAAAATTGAAAAACCTATAAAATAAATCGACTTAACATAACCATAACTTTTATGATAAAGAATATAATCATCCCGCTAATTTTCCTGACTGTCAATGTTGCTTTAACAGGACAACCTGCATCGGATGCAGTTTTTGAAAAAATAGAAAAATCCTATACCCTTAATGAAGACGGAAGCATGGATTTCAGGCATTACAAAAAACTGAAACTGCTTACACACAACTCCTTTAACAGGCTTTACGGCGAGACCTTTGTAATCTATAATCCGCTGCATCAGCAGCTTAGAATAAACCTGTCCCAAGTAACACAAAAGGACGGAAAAGTTATTAAAGCACCCGAAAACGCCTTCAATGAAGTTCTTCCACAGTTTGCGGCAGATGCCCCTTACTTTAATCACTTGCGCGAAATGGTTGTAACTCATGCAGGGCTCGAAATAGATGCTGTTATTGAGCTGGATTATACCCTGCATACCGAAGCAGGTTATTACCCTGCTCTAATGGCCGACGAAATACTATCTGAGTCATCTCCTGTACTCGAAGAAAATATCATCATTAGGGTGCCTGGATGGAAAAAGCTAAATTTCCAGGTAATTAACCTGAGAACAGCGCCAAAGATTATTCATTCAGAAAAATTCACGGAATACAGGTTTACTTTTGTAAATTTAAATGAGAATGCTCATGAATCCAATGAACCTCCTGGTAATGGTCACTTGCCTCACCTGTTGTTCAGCACATTCAGCGTTGCAGCAGGACAACATTTCCTGATAGACCAGGAAGCAATGAATTATAAGGCCGATGAAAGCATGAAAAATGCAGTTGCGAAAATTAAAGAAGAAGCGAAAAATGATCTTCAGTTGGTACTTAAAATTCGCGATATGGTAGTTAACAACATCAATACCTATCCTGTTCCAATAGAATTTAGCGGTTATATCGCCCGGCATCCTATTGAAACATGGAACAGCAATGGCGGGACTCCCTATGAAAAATGCTTATTGATGACCACGCTTTACCGGGAAGCCAAAATAAATGCGGAACCGATGCTCATAATTCCTTCAGCCATTTATAATGACACAATCGGAATTTTAAGTCAGGTATCGGAATTTCTCGTTCAGGTCAATCCCCGTGAACTGGAACAAATGATATTATCTCCGGTAGCTGCAACCGAACAAAACCAGATTTATTCGCTTGGGGCTTATACTTCAATTCAGCTGAACAAGGACAAACCCTATATCGATAGTTACAAGGAAAGTTTTGAGAACAAAATAGCCTTCTCCGGAAATTTCAACCTCGATGATTCCATGACTTTGTCGGGAAATGTATTACTCAATCTTTCCGAAAAGGTTAATCCGTATTATAAGATAAAAACCGACACGAATGCAGTAAAGCAATTATTGGGGGGTGGAATTTCTGCCCAGGATATAAAATCAGTCAAAAATCAGAAGGCTACACAGATTCGATCCGAAATGAAATACGACATCATGAAAAAGCAGGCTGCTAAGAATTATTCCGGTTATTGTTTTGTTAAGTTACCCGTGTGCAATAAGGGGATTGATAGCTGGCATATTAGCTATCTGAATTCTGACAGAATTGTACCTTTCAGGATTCCGTTTCCCATTAACGAGCAATATGACTTCACCATTGTAATTCCTGAAGGCATGAAATCAGTCGATTCGTTAAGCGTTGTTGAACTGACTGCTCCTTTTGGTGAACTCTCAATAAACATTGCCCGGGATGGAAACAAGATCACCGTTAAGAGGAAATTAATAATTAACCAGAGTACGATTCCGGTTGAAAATTATAAAGAATTTAAGCAGTTGATCGATTTGTGGAATGATCCGAAATACAGGCAATTGGTGCTGAAAAGGTAGAAGTCCTCGAAATGACAAATTAATACCGCTCTATGTAGCCCTGCATTTTTTTACATACCAGTTAAGCAGCAGTAAATATCACTCACAAGGGAAAAACCGGATATTAGTAGCAATGACCTTCTGATTAATTTCAATATTTCCAGCATACGATCATTTTAGTTTTTCAGAGATTCTGTTCAACAGGTCTTATACTTAAAAATCATGTAAGCTGCGGACCCCCCTACAATTCATTTTATGAATCAGTTTTTCCATTAGAGACTTTGTTGGTGAAGTTTTTCAAAATTTAAAATGTTTTAAAAGCCTGTCATCCCTTATAAAAAAAGCTTTTTTGTTAAGGGACAATCTTCATTAGCCACCTAATTCTTATATTTAATAATTTTGCTCAAAATTTATCACTTGAAGGAATTTCTCAACAAGCCGGTATTCGGATTGCTTTCGCAAACAGCAGAAGAAATGAGACTGCGTTCTTTTGTTGTCGGGGGTTATGTCAGAGATATGATCATGAGCAGGAATTCTACCGATATTGATGTGGTTGTAATTGGCAGCGGTATTGATTTCGCCAGACATTTTGCCGCTAAATTGGGGCTTGAAAATAAAGTAACTGTATACAGGAATTTTGGAACCGCACTCGTCATGGTTCCCGGCGATCCGGGTTGGAAAGTTGAGTTTGTTGGGGCAAGAAAAGAATCCTACCGGAAAGATTCTCGCAAACCTGTTGTAGAAAATGGAACGCTCGAAGATGACCAGAACCGGCGTGATTTCACAATCAATGCCCTCGCCCTCAGCCTAAATGAGGCTACTTTTGGAGAGTTAGTTGATCCGTTTGGTGGCATAAAGGATATACAGGAAAGAATAATTAGAACACCACTTGATCCGGATATTACCTTTTCTGATGATCCCCTGAGAATGATGAGAGCAATACGTTTTGCCGCACAGCTTGGATTCGAAATTGAAAAGACAACTTATGAAGCAATTTCTGAAAATTCAGAAAGAATAAGGATAGTCTCAAAAGAACGTATAACAGAAGAGCTTAACAAAATCATTCTGTCTCCGAAACCTTCTAAAGGTTTCCTTTTTCTTGAAGAGACCGGGTTGCTGAAAATTGTTTTTCCCCAGTTGTTCAGCTTAAAAGGAATTGAAACGGTTAACGGAAAAGGGCATAAGGATAATTTTTACCATACCCTCAAGGTTTTGGACAATCTGTCGGAGAAAACAAATAACCTTTGGCTGCGGTGGGCCGCTCTATTGCATGATATTGCAAAACCGGCAACAAAAAAGTATGATGGTGAGTCCGGCTGGACTTTTCACAGTCACGAGTTTTTAGGAGCAAAAATGGTTCCCCAGATTTTCGGGAAACTGAAATTGCCCCTTAATGATCACATGAAATATGTACAGAAACTGGTACTGCTTCATCTAAGGCCGATTGACCTGTCGGAAAGCCATGTCACTGATTCGGCCATTCGGCGTTTGCTTTTTGATGCTGGCGATGATATCGACGACCTAATGCTCCTTTGCGAAGCAGATATAACCTCTAAAAACGAACACAAAGTTGTCAGGTACCTGAATAACTTCAAACTGGTTCGCAGCAAGCTCATCGATATAGAAGAAAAGGACCGCCTGCGCAACTGGCAGCCACCGGTTTCGGGAGAATTGATCATGGAAACATTTAATATTCCTCCGTGTAAGATGGTTGGAGATATCAAAACAGCAATAAGAGAAGCTATCCTGGATGGACAAATAAAAAACGATTTTAATGAGGCTTATGATTTCATGATTAAATTTGCAGCAGGTTTGAGTTTGGTTCCGGTGAAATAATTTACAAGAATTTCATGATAAATTTATATTTCGAAATATGTTTTATTAAAAAAAGTTCTATTTTTATTGCAAATTATCAAAGGGGAATTAAATATGCACGTTTATAAATTCAGGTTGTTGTCGGATATTAATGATGCTTTTGTCAGAGATATTGAAATTCAGGCAAATCAAACGTTTCTGGATTTTCATACTGCGATCAATCAATGTGTCAATTTCAATGGTCAGGAACTTGCTTCCTTTCATATATGCGATCAGAAATGGAATAAGCTTCAGGAAATTACTCTCATCGACATGATAGGTTTAGAGGAACCTGAAGAAAAAACCAGGATGGTGGAAGAAACTTTCATTATGAAAGATTCGGTTATCCGGGATTTTATTAATGAGCCCCACCAGCGGTTACTTTATGAGTATGATTTTTTGAACCAAAACGCATTTTACATTGAGTTGCTAAGTGTTCACAAGCAAAAGGATGAAGGCCCTTATCCGAAATGCACCCTGAAGAAAGGCGAGATAGAACAACAACCGGTTCCACAACCAATACTTGATGAGGAAGAAGAAATAAATGGAAATCCGTTGAATGAATTTGAAGAAATGCTGGATGACACAATTGATTTACAGGAAGACACAGAATCCTTCGAAGATAATGATTTCAAACTTAATTAGGCGGTATTTTGAATTCCTCCTGTGCTAAGAAACTTTTTTGAAACCATATTTTAACAATACTCTTATAATAATCTGCGGACCCACCGCTTCAGGAAAAACCGTCGTTTCTGTCAAAATAGCCAAGGCTCTTAATTGTGAAATTATATCAGCGGATTCCAGGCAGTTTTACCACGAATTGAAGATCGGGGTGGCCACACCTTCCGAAAAGGAGCTTAAAGCAGTCAGGCACCACTTTATCGGACATCTGTCTATATTCGACTACTACAATGTTTCAAGGTATGAAACCGAAGTTCTGAGTTTTTTAAAAAATTATTTCAAGCAAAACAGGTTTGTCCTGATGGTAGGTGGATCCGGGCTTTATATCGATGCTGTCTGCAGAGGTATAGACGTTTTGCCTGATCCTGACCAGACATTAAGAAAGAGTCTGAAAAAGGACTTGAATGAAGATGGACTTGAAAAGCTGATTTTAAGGCTTAAAAATCTCGATCCAGAATATTACCAGATTGTCGATAAAAAAAACCCGAACCGGATCCTACGGGCGCTTGAAGTATGTCTGGAAGCAGGAAAACCTTATTCATCGTTTCGGAGCAATATTAACAAATTGCGAAATTTCAACATTCTCAAAATCGGTCTTTCATTACCAAAAGATCAATTGATCGGGAGAATTGATAAAAGGGTTGATCAAATGATAGCTTCAGGGTTGGTTAATGAAGTGAAAGGCCTGTGGAATCACAAAGCCCTGAATGCCCTGAAGACTGTCGGTTATAAGGAAATTAATAATTATCTTGAAGGGAATTGTACACTCGAAGAAGCCATTGAAATGATTAAGAAAAATACCAGACGATATGCAAAACGACAGGTAACATGGTTCAAGCGTGACGAGACCATCAATTGGTTCCATCCTGATGATTTAAGCAGAATCCTCAGTTTTATAAAGGACAAAACGAATGCTTTTATACCGATTTCAGGTAATGAATCAGGGCGTCCATTGCTTTAGCCCTGTGACTTATAAGATTTTTTTCCTCAAGATTCATTTCAGCAAAAGATTTATCGAAGCCATCGGGCATGAAAACCGGATCATATCCGAATCCCTGATCACCATGCTTATCTAATAATATTTGTCCTTTCACAATTCCCTCAAAAAGGATTTCTCGGCCATCAATAATGAGAGAGATTACAGTTCTGAAACGCGCTTTTCGGTTTGGAATTCCCTCCAATTCCTTCAGCAATTTCTCTATGTTTTTATCAGGATTTTGTTCAACACCTGCAAAACGTGCAGAATATACGCCGGGCCGGCCATTCAGCGCTTCAACTTCAAGCCCGGTATCATCAGCAAAACAATTTTTTCTGTAAAGGTTAAATATGAACCAAGATTTAAGGGAGGAATTCCCTTCAAGTGTATCTGCCGTTTCAGGAATATCCTGTTCATATCCAATGTCGCCAAGGGACAGGATTTTAATTCTTTTGTCGGCTAAATTTCTTATCTCCTTTAGCTTGTGAGAATTATTTGTAACAAAGATCAGTTCGGTCATCCTGATTTAATCAAAAGCAACATCAGGCTGTGGAGTTCCCAATTTTAAAATTATCTTAAGGTAAAATTACACTTGGATAATTTGTAATACTTACAAGTGGTATCTTTGATCCATATTTTGTATTTATTGCTTTAATAAATTCATTGGCAATAACAGCATTTCCCTGTGGTGTTAAATGAATTCCATCAAGAGAAAAAGAATTCCCTGTAACAAAATCTGCATTGAACTTTACGCCATCAAATACAAGTCCTTCATTATATAATATTCGCATGAGATAGTTGACATCAACAAAAGCGAGGTCATATTGGATTGCAAGCTGATTTATTTTACTATTATATAAGTCTGTGGCAGTTTTAATTTCATTGATTTCACTTTCTGTTAGAACAAAATAATGAGGTATTGGTTTTTGACTACCCCATCCGGCGCATTTTAAAGAATCCTGAGGGACAGTAAGCAATATAAATTCATTTTGCTTTATCTGGCGCATACCTGTTTGTAAAGAACCATCCTGGATAACAAATGGATTTGGTCCCAATGAAAACGAAATTCCAATAGCCCCATTTCCATATGCATTATTCAATGCATCAACCTGGGATTGCTCTGTCAGTACCAGACCATTAAAGGGAACTGTCCTGAAAAAAGGTATATTCGTTATATCCGGCAAATTTGCAATTACCCCTTGTTTTACTGATGAAGTGAGGCTTGAAACAAGGTAATCCATTGTGGCATTAAACCCTTCTCCAACATTTCCCTCCACGGGAGTTATATAATCGCCGAATGGATTATTTTCTCCTCCAGAAACTGCATAGAGAAGCACATCATTATTACCTATCCATAAGGAGAAAAAAGTCGGATTTTGTGCTAAAGCATCACCCAGGATAGTTGCTTCAGGAGAAGATGCAAAACGAACAAAAAATGGATTTGCTGTAGGCGGGAAGGTCTGCAAATTTGCGGGATTACCATATCCACTGTAAATTAGATGGAAAGATTTTGCACCAGGAACACCCAAATTGTTATAAAGTCCGGTAACCGGATTTAACAAATATCCTTGTAATTCATTTTGATCGGGATTTTCAATAGCTGCAATAGGGCTCAGTGATAAAATTGTATCGCAAAAAACCGAAGAATATCCAAGTAAAACCTTAGTTCTAAAAACAATCCCTTGTGGTTGAGGGTATACAGTAAAACCAACCCCTTCTTCTGTAGGCATCAATGGCTGAGAAAAATCACCTCCACCTACTTTTTTAAACTGATCACTAAGAATGTTGGGATATGAATTCAACTGACCTGATTTGTATAAAGCGCCATCAGCATATCCTGCAGTAAGTGAATTGCCAATTGCAACATACTTGGAAAAATCTGCATTACCGCTCGAATACTCGAAATCTTCAATTTCGGGCTTGCATGAGAAAAGCAAACCAATCAACCCTAAAAATAAAATATATCTGGTTTTCATTTTTTTAAAATTTAGCTGTTAGAAACTATAACTAATCCCGATTCCTGGTATAAAAGCTCGTGTTTTGTATGTACCTGCGAATTGTTCGGGTTCATACATTTTATCGGCTTCCAATCCTTCAAGCTGAAGATACGAAAGGTCTATACTGAGCTTTTCATTTGGCATATAGGAAAGCCCGAGGGTAAAAGCAACCTGGTTGAGGCTAACTGTTTCAGGTGTAAAATACTCTTCATTTGTCGGAGTTGGATCATAATAAACACCTGCGCGACCAATAAGCTTTTCTCCGAATTTATACTCACCTCCAAGCCGGAAAATAAAGCTGTTTTTATATTCTCTCGGATTCCTTGAATCCAAAAGCTTTTCATTGTTTTGTTCAAAATCGATGATCAGTGAATCATAGGCAGACCAGAAGATAATATTCAGCTCGGTTGCCAGGGTAAGCTTATCATTCAGCTGGTAGGATAATCCAACATCAAGATTGGCAGGTAATGGGAGCTCGGCATCAAAGTTACCTGTTGCCGGAAAATAACCTTCGAGTGATGCAGGTATTTCAGTGAATGCGACATCGCCATCTTCCACTTTCATATTTACCTTTGATCGATAATCAATTCCAATGTTTAGTTTTTCAGTGGGTTTAACAAATGCTCCAACATTGAAACCCAGCGCTGTTGCTCCTCCGTTTAAATTAATCTGTCCGTTAACGGGGTTTGCGATTGCTTTTGTAAGGTCAACTTTTCCGATTACAATATCAAGTCCGGCGCCTAAACCAAACTTGTCATTGATCTTGTAGGAAACAGTAGGTTGAATAAAAATACTCGAAAGTGAAATTTCCCTGATGATGTTTCGTCCATTCCAGTCATAATCCCATTTGTTCGAATTTCCAAATGGAGTAAATACCCCGACTCCTACTGCAAGGTCATCAAGTATTTTTGTTGCACCATAAAAATAAAACGGGGTGCCAACCGGATTATCAGTTTCAGCGGTGTAGTCGGAATCTTTTTGCATAAAAACTGCATTAGAAAATATGCCGCTGAGTCCGGCAGAGAAGCTTGTTTTGTTTTTCATAAAGGAAAGCGATCCTGGATTATAAAAAATACTGCTCGCTCCAAAGGCGAATGGGGTTCCGATAAGGCCGATTCCGGTTTGTTTTTGTCCCTGAAGTCTTACCTGGTAACCTCCTGCATTTGACAATGAAGCTGTAAAAAAGGACAACAGCATCATCAATGTAATTTTTCTCATAATTTCTCTGATTTAATTTTACAAAATTGTGCGCGAAGGTAGGATTTTTTTTATTTTTTAAGAAGGTAATAAAAAAGTAGCTTAAATCAGCCCGGTTAAAAGAGTAAATGCATTTTTGTCCTGACTCTCCATCCCGCATCGTATTTATTTTTAATAACATAGATCAAAAGGTCGGCATCATATTTACTATCTGTGAAAAATATCTTTTTTTCGGCATCATATTTATTTTCGGTAAAAAACCATAAACCGGTGTTTCCCTCAGCGTCATACTTGTTCTTGACCTTATAAACCCAAAGGTCAGCGTCGTATTTATTTTCAACAACAAACACTTTGAAATCAGCATCATATTTGTTATCGCAGGAAAATAGCTTTTGTGAATGGAGCGGATTAATCAGGGTCAGCAAAAGCAGAAAGGCCAAAATATATAATCTGGACATCATATTTTTTCCCGAACATCCAACAAAAATGATTCCATGGGGTTAAAAACGAAGATAAAAATCTTTGGTCAGAATTTTATAATCCTCATGATAATCGCCACCATGATTACGAATGATCAATTCCGATACCAGCGTTGTTAAAGTTTTCTTAAACTCAAATTCCATCATAATTCTGATCGGGTTTTTACCAGGTTTGGATAATACCCGGCATTCCCTGGAGCAGTGCAATCCCTGAGTCCGGGCATCTTCACTGAACCTTAAGTATTCAGAGGATGGTAAAATGATGCTTAACCTTCCGGACTGATTGAGGACATGAATTGAATCCTTTATCAAATCCTTGTGTGCCATATTGATGGTATGCTTCGAAAGGTTTTTTCCCTGATATGGCGATTTAAGGCTATTGGCATGAAACGGAGGGTTACTGACAACCAGGTCGTACTTTTTATCACATACTTTTGCAAAGTCACTGAGCGATTGATGAAAAATATGCAATCTGTTCTTCCATGGAGATTCTGCAAAATTTGCTTTAGCATCTTCACAGGAGGGTTCATGAATATCAATTGCATCAATTTCAGCTTCGGATCGCTGTGCAAGCATAATCGCTATTAGCCCTGATCCCGTCCCAACATCAAGTATTTTTTTTAACTTTTCAGTCCCCGTCCATGCTCCCAGTAAAACACCATCAGTGTTCACTTTCATCGCACTGTTTTGGTCGGTGATGAAAAACCTCTTAAACCGGAAAGGTTTCGACATGATAATGAAGGATTTAAAGATAAATATCCAATAAACCATCAGGAAGTTCAACCTCGATAATTTTCTTCTTTCTGTCGACTTTATTAATGATTTCATCTGCGGCAGGGATCAGAATTTCCTTTCCCTGGTCATGGACAACGAATATTCCCTGCCCAGATTGATCCATAACATGATCAATCCGACCAATCATTCCTTGCTTTTTGTCCGTAACAGAAAAACCTGACACCTCATGGTAATAGAATTTTTTACCGGATAGAGGAGGAAGAAAAGATAAAGGCAGGTAAAGGGATTGTCCGGTAAGTGCTTTCGCCTGTTCTGGTTCAGTTATATCTTCGAGTGTGGCAACCGCAGTATTGGGTCCCTTAATGTTTAATTTTTTTATTGCAAAAGGTACTAACTCATCATTTATTTCGACAAAAACCGCCTCAAGTCCTGAATAAAACCGAATATCATCCACATCTAAAAAAAACACCAGGCTACCGTGGTATCCCGATGTTTTAGTGATTTTTCCAAGAAAGTAAAAATCTTTCTTATCCATGCCGACTGAATTTTTATTTGTATTCAGTCTGATTTTATCCTGTTTTTAATCTTGTTTTTCTTCGGCAGGTTTATCGGCAACCGGTTCTTCAGCTGTTGGAGCCTCGGCAGTTGGTTCAGCAGTAACTTCAGCGGCAGCTTCTTCCTTTGCCATTTCAGCTTCCTTAGCTTTTAATTCAGCTGCTCTTTTTTTGGCTAATTCTTCTGCTCTTGCTTCGTTGACTTTTCTCTCAGCCTCAAGACGTTTCTTGCTTTCACCCTTTTTGTCAATTTCAACCTGTTTGGCCTTATTTTCAATTTTTTCGCGTTTGTCCTTCAGCCATGCGGTAAATTTAACATCGGCCTGTTCCTGAGTGAGAGCGCCTTTTTTTACTCCCTTATTCAGGTGATTTTTGTAAAGAACACCGGAGTAAGCCAGGATGGCTCTTACCGTATCGGTAGGTTGGGCTCCGCTCTGAAGCCAGTAAAGTGCGCGGTCGAAATCCATTTTGATGTCGGCCGGTTTTGTCAACGGATTGTATGTGCCAATTCGTTCAATGAATTTCCCATCACGTGGTGCACGACCATCCGCTATAACAAGGTGATAAAAAGGTTGTCCCTTTTTCCCTTTTCTCTGCAGTCTAATTTTCGTTGGCATACATTAATTAATTTAAAGAAAGATAAATTTAATAATACAATTTATATAACATTCTGAATTTCCAGCATTTTCCTTTTTTCGGAAAAGTCGGCAAAGATCAATTTTTTTTTTTAATTGAAAAAGAAAAATTTTTAATGATTTATGCTAATTTTTGACCCCAGGCTAAAACTTTCGTTATTGGTGCTGAGGGCGCAATAAATCATTCACCGTTTTTACCGGATTGAAAGTAATTACCGGAACCTCAACGAAAATAGTGATCCAGTCAGCCATAGCGCCATTCCATAATCCGGGAAGTTCCTGCGCTTTCAGTGTTTTTCCATCCTTTGATTTATGGGAAATGAAACCTGTTTCTGGGTCGATGAATTTATGAAGATCAAAATGATTTCCCTTATAATCTTTTATTCCACAAACCAAATCAACCGGGTTGAAATGAGTAGCAGATTTCAAAACACTCATTTGTTGCTGATCATTTATGTTGACCTGTGAGGATTCCACAATTTGAAGCCCGACAATACCCCTGGAATTTTTCACCCAAAAAGGACCCCCTCCGGGTTCACCTTCATTTTTTACCATACCGCAAACCCTGATCGGGCGATTTAAAAAATGTATCAGGAATGCTTTTTTCTTTGTTAAAGAAAAACCCTGAAATTTTTCAGGCAATTCTATATTCAGCTTATTCTTCGAAAATTCGGCAATACTGTTGCATTGATCATCTGAGATATCACCGTTCAATTCATTGAGAAAGCCGAAAATTGATTTCCGGAGTTTGAGCAATAATCCCCCGATGGCTTTTTTGTACTGAGTTGTAGATGCTTTCAAACGGTCAGGCACAACATTGTCGATATTTTTAATAAAAACCAAATCTGTATCAAGGTCATTAAGGTTTTCAATAAGTGCTCCATGACCACCAGGCCTGAAAATCAATTGCCCATTTTCTCTGAAAGGCTTATTTTCCAAATCAACGGCAAGGGTATCGGTTGATGACTTTTGAACAGAGAAAGAAATATTGAAAGATAATCCGAATTGTTTTTGATACTCATTTTTAACCTGCTCAACACTTACCTTAAAACGGTTCATGTGTTCCGGCGAAACAGTAAAATGGATGAAAGCCAATTTACTTCCTGGAGAAGCGTAATTGGCAGCTTCAACAATATGCTCTTCGAATGCCATCCTGTTTTTTCCGGGATAATTATGAAATTTGAGAAGTCCTTTTGGCAATTTGCCATAGCCAAGTCCTTTATCATTGAGTAAATAATCAATGATCAGACGGAATTCATGATTTTCAAGTTTGATTTCCAGATCAAATTTTTGAGCCGACATTACCTGCTTCAGATCGTAATAAAAAGCAAAACTTTTTAAGTGAGAAATAAAATTATTGACAGAATTAAATCCTTTTTCTTTCTCAAAAAGAGCTAATTCAAGGTCAGGGGTTTTGGCATCTTCAAGGAAGGAATAAAGTACCTGGAACATGCGGCTTGCTGCTCCTGAAGCAGGAACAAATTTGATAATGCTTAAATCTCCGTAATGGTTGTCGTAAAAGGTTACAAGTTCATTTATTTCATTTTCCGAAAAGCGGTTGATACCATCATCAATTGTGGCAGGGCGATTGAGGTTTGCAAATGGAAATCCGTTCTTAAAATTTTCGATTTGCTGCAGGATAACTGCAATGTCCGATCCTCTCTCCTTTATTTGTTTAAGATCCTTTTCGCTGAACATTCTCAAATAATTGAATAATTAAGTTTAAGCATTAATTCCTTATCCAGCGATGTGTTTATTTGCTGGACATGATCGTGCCGCAGGTTTTTTCTCCATTCTTCAGAAAGGTAGTATTCTTTGTGGAACTTTTGACTTTTTATGCCATGTGTATTTGTAAGAAGATTCGAAATATTTTTAAAAATAGTCGGTTTGGGGAAATTATATTTTTCAGCTATATTATTAATGAATCCTGAGGGATCGGCCAAAATATCCTCATATCTTAAGACCTCATGAAATTTGATATAGCTACCCATCGATAAATAGGAATTATTTTTAATATTCCACATAATCATTGGATTTTTATAATCACCATAAGAGTATTTCAGAAAATCGAGAAAGCTGAGTTTTCTGAGCGATTCATGAAAGTAAGGCCTTTTATGCATTGAAATAAGCCAGGAATAAGGGTTTTTTACTAGTGCAAATAAACAACACCTCATTTTTCATTTTTTCAGTCAGTTCGTCTTCCAGAGGAGCGACCCTGTGCTTCCAGCCAAAATCAAACGAATCCAGGAGAACTGCATCAAGATTTTTTTTTAAGAGCCATTCCAGGTAAATAGTTCCTGAATTCTGTTGGCCATAAATTTTAATAAACCTCATTGTTTTTGATAAATATTGTATTTAAAATGCAAAATTAGTAAATTCTTCTTTTTAAGAATAAAGCATAAATACCGCTTCGCCTGCAATATTTTCATAGAAGTCAGTCTCTCTGTCTAATTTTAAATAACACACTGACAAAATAACTGAGATTATTAGTTATACGGGCAATAGATTTAATGGTTGGGATACCGGTTGAAAAGAGGGTAGGATGGTGTATTCACTTCAATTGATAATTAAGCCATTCTACCTTTTATATATACCTTTACCCATATTAAGCTGTCGAATAAAAGAATATTGACCGATTACAATAAAAAACCTGCTTCCAACTTCCAAAATCCCTATTTTTACCTCCGTTTTATCAAGGGAGTGGATGAAAATTCTTCTTATCAATCCGCCGCGCTCGCCGCACAACATGATCCTTCAGTCGGCCCCTGAAGCGGCAAAACGTTTTATCCATAAAAAACTCATCGGCCCTCCTCTTGGTTTGCTTACTATTGCAGCAGCAGTTAAAGATTTTGACGTCACCGTTTTCGATATTAAAGGCGAATACGATTTACAGCCTGATGCCCCTCCATACGATATTTTAGTGTATGAATGGCTTCAAAAAGTCAATCCCAGCGTTGTTGGAATAACCATCATTACCTCAGAGTTTAATGCTTCAATGGAAATTTTCAATGTAGTCAAAAAGTATAATCCTTCTATAGTTACTGTAGCCGGCGGCCTTCATACGACAATGTGTTCAGATGATTTCAAAAGTTCGGTTATTGACATTATTTGCCCGGGACAATCGGCAGGAGCATTTAGAGAAATAATACTCGCACTTGAAAATGGTCTACCGCTTGAAACTGTCGGCGGGATAATCCTCAGCAGGGACGGTTTGCATAAAAAAACAAAACGACCCCAAGAGAAATGGAATCCGGCAAATGAAAACTTCCTTATGCCCGACAGGAGCCTCCTTGAGCGGTGGCGATCAACCTACATTGTCGGCAATGCCCCTTCTCCAACTACTTACCTGTTTACTTCACTTGGTTGTCCTTATCGTTGTACTTTTTGCTCAATCTGGAAAGAACATGATGGTTTTTATCACCAGCGAGCAATTGAAAGTGTGATCGAGGAGTTAAAACTGATCGATTATGATATTGTCCGGTTTGCCGATGCCAATACCATTGTCAATATTGAATTTATTAATAGCCTTTTCGACAGGATTGCGGAAGAGGGGATCAGGAAGGAATATATTATGGATATTCGCGCCGATACTGCTGTCGACCATCCCGGCCTTATCGAGAAACTTGCAAGATATGGATTGAAGGTGGTGATCTGCGGTTTTGAATCGTTCCGGGACAGTGAATTGAAAAAATACAATAAAAAATCCACAGCTGACCGCATCCATAAGGCCATTGATATCTTTCATCAAAACGGGATACTGCTAAGGGGCAATTACGTTGTACCTCCTGATTATTCCGAAAATGATTTTAAAGCCCTTGCTGACTATGCCGGTTCACACCGGGTTACTTATGCCGGATATACGATTCTTACACCCATGCCAGGAACGGTTCTTCATCAAAAGATGAGAAACCGGATCATCGACCATGATCTTTCAAAGTACAATTTTTTTAATTGCGTTCTAAAAACAACTTTACCACTCGAAAAATTCTATGAAAATGTTGGAAGACTTTGGCTGATAAAGAAAGGAGAGGACATCATATAAAGAAAAAAGAAACATGAGACATGAAACAGGTGATCTTCATTTTGAGATATGCTTTCCAATTATGAGATCAATCGAAGTAACCGGATAGATTTTAAAATTCCCTTTTATAAACTTGCCTATTCTGAAAAGACTTGTACCTGCGCCACATTCGATGAACCGACTGACATTTAACTCGAGCATTTTTTTCATTGTTTTAAACCAGTTTATTTGTGTATCTAGGTTGCGTGTCAGTTCAAATATAATTTCATTTTTTGCGGTGAATGTCCGCTGGTCTATCCCGGAAACAATTGCAATCTCCGAATTTTCTAAAAGGATCTCACTTTCGATGCGCTTCCCAAAATTCTTAGCTGCCGTACTCAAAAGAGCATTATGATAAGGGCAGGTCACTTTCATTAAAGAAGCGTGAAGCGCCCCTTCGGCTTTCGCCTTTCCAATAATTTCAAGGATCAACGATTTTGACCCGGAAAGCAAAAATGAATGACTGCCATTGGTATTCGCCATAGCGATCCCCTCCTTGTCTGCAATCAATTCAAGGATATCATCCTTCGACAATCCAACAATGGAAGCCATTCCGGTTGAGCTATCGGATGTGGATTCCTTTATCAATCGATAAGCTAAACTGATCAGATCAAGCCCCTGCACGAAATTTATTGCATTCCCTCTATACAATCCAGCATAAAGCCCCATGCTGTATCCTGCCAGGTAATCAGGAATTACCTTTTTCTTTTTCAAAATCTCTGCAATGGCGCAACTGAAAAGATAGCTTATATATTGAGCGTTTAATTCATGATCCTGAAAATTATTTTGAATAATGTCGGATTTTGTAAAATCCACGCCAAGGTGTGCAGAGGTTTTTGCCAATAAATCCTCAAAAACATCCGGGTAATTCCTAAACATCTCAGGTTCATTACCTGCATATTCCGAAACAAAGGCCGGGAAAATAAAGGCGGTCAGCATGAAGAAAGCAAATGTTTTTATATTTCAACAATCAGTCGCTAAAAAAGAACCCTAATTCTCCTGGAGGATGGCATTTCCTTTTTCGATGATGAGCAACTGCATCCTGATCAGCTCACCGATAGATTCGACAGGATGTTTTATACTATATTTCCCGATGGTTTTTAATTCGATGTCGAGGTTGTATTTTTCTTTGAAAATTTCAATCAGTTCAAGAAACATCAGCGAATCGCCATCAAGATCGCGGACAATATTTGTATTGTCATTTAGCTTGTTCTTTTCAACTTCACATTCTTGGGCAAAAAAATCATAAACGATCTCACGCACTTCCTTCCTTATCTCTTCAGTTACTTTTACCATAAAATAAACAATTCAATAATTTATTAGTTATTAGAGAAACAAAATTACATAAAATTTCATCTTTGAATTGATGTATTTTTACCCACTGAATGAACAGGACGCTTAAAATAACATTGATACTTTCGGCAGATGAGCATGATCCGCTCAGGAAGAAAGATCCGTTTATGCCTTTGTCGCTTGCAATATTGGCCTCTGTGGCACCAGAACACAATTACCGGCTGATTGATCTTCTATGGGATGAATTGAATATAGATGAACCTGCCGATATCGTCGGTATCAGTGTAAGGATGTCGGCTGAGAAAGCAGCCTTCAGAATTGCTGATATGTATCGTAAAAAAGGAGTAACGGTAATAATGGGTGGCCCGCAGCCTTCTTCAAATCCTTATGAAGCGCTGGATCATTCTGATGCCGTTGCAATTGGTGAGGGTGAATTTCTCTGGCCTGTAATTCTCTGCGATTTTCTTGATCAGAGATTAAAGAATTTTTATGTTTGTTCGCCCAGGTTATTTGAAGCAACGGGATATTCAGTTTTTCAGCTTGAAAAGTTGCCTCCTTTGAACAACTTGCCAATGCCCAGCCGCAACCTTTTTAAAAGGAAATATACTTTTGACCTTGTATTTGCTGCAAGAGGCTGTCCTATAAATTGCGATTTTTGTTCGGTCACGGGGTTATTCGGAACTGAATACAGGTTGAGACCTATTGATGATGTTGTAAATGAAATCAGTTCCTTTAAAAGGTATTATTACCTGATTGATGATACAGTCTTCGGAAGGAAAAATACCTATTCTTACTACATTAAACTTTATGATCGAATCGCCAAATTGAAAAAGACCAGGTACTGGACAGGTCAGGCCAATCTTGATGCTGCTTCAAGTGAAACAGGCAGGGAGGTGATAAAGAAAGCGTTGAATTCCGGTTTGGTTTATACGGCCATAGGAATGGAATCGATCAATATTTCAGTTTTAAAGAAAAGTGGTACTATCTCAAAAATGGGGATAAAGCCGGATGAAGATGTCATAGAGAAAATGAAACAAAACATCAGGTTTATCCAGGATCAGGGAATACTTATCTCGGCCTGGTTTGCCATTGGCTATGAAGATGATGATCTGAATACCTATTACCGGACTTATCAGTTTTGCAAAGAAATGAATCTTATGCCGGTCTTTACCCCTGTAAATGCATTGAAAGGAACCGGTCTTTATTTGCGTTTGGAAAGGGAAAATAAACTTCGGGATCCTTCTTTCAACCTGACCAACGTCCATCATCCGGCTATGGCTAATGAGTCTGTACTGAAGGCTTTGGATTATACTGCCAGAAAAGGATACAGTTTAGGGAGCATTTTAATAAGGACCTTATTCTATGCAAGGAAAATTGCCAGGAATGAATACAATTCAGTGAATGATATCATTCACAAAACAGTTTTTGTCTTTATGACACAAATGAAAATGAGACGAATAGTTTTATCTGAGAATAAACGATTAAGAAAAAAAATAAATTTAAGGAAAAGTAACAATGTATGAATACCAATTAACCGTGAGGGGCTATGAACTCGATTCATACGGTCATGTAAATCATGCCGTTTACCTGAATTATCTGGAGCAGGCAAGGTGGGAAATCATCCGTGAAGCAGGTTTAATTGACCAACTATTAACTGAAAAGAAAAAGCTTGTCGTTATTAAAGCGGAGATTAGATATATGAATGAAATCCGACTTTTCGACCCGGTCATCATTCAGACTAAAGTCAAAAAAGAGGCACCATACCTGGTGTTTTATCATAAGATGATCATCCAAAAAAGTAATTTAAAGTCAGCAAGGGCAACCGTGAAGACTATACTTTTAGATGAAAATAAAATTCCTGTCGATATTCCAGAAGAAATGATCCTGAGCCTTGAACTAAACAAATGATAAGATGACGAATCTGGAATATATTAAATGGGAACGGGATGAAGGAATAGGTATTATATATCTCAATAATTCAACCGAAGAATTTCAAACCAAAAAAAAGATCGATTTTGCCGATCAAATAAAACAATGGCTGTCAGATGATATTAAAGGACTCATTATAACTGAACAGAGAAAAAAAATTGGAGCAGATAATGATATAAAAATAACTGTTGAAAAGATTTCAGATCTGGAGAAAACTGATCAAAACAAGATTTTTCAAAATCAAGTCATAGGTTTAATCGAAAATCTAAATATTCCTGTGCTCGCTGCATTAGATGGCATATGTTTCGGCGATGTTTTGCAAATAGCACTCGCCTGCGATTTAAGATTTTGTACCGAACAAAGCGTGTTTATCTTGCCGGGGATCAATCGTAATCCTGACCGCTTTTTGGAAATTATTAACAGGATGGAAAAAATATCCGGACAACAGAAAACCATGGAAATGTCGGACTCGGGAGTACTGTTAAATTCGCCCAAAGCATTTGAGTTAAAAATCGTCGATCGGGTAATATCCGAAGGGGATTTTATGAACCATTGCAGGGAATATATTTCAGGATTGGTAAAAAACCGTTCAGCCAAAGTCATTCATTCTATAATCCGTTCTTTCCGTAACAACATTATACTTGAAGAAAATGAAGCTTTAATAAAGGATGTGGAGATATTTTGTGATCTTGCCGGAGATTTTACTCTTTATGGCCCCGATGAAAATGCAAGGAATTAGTAATAATTGGAATAATCAAAGTTAAATGGTTTATAAAACATTGGAATGGCATATCGATAATGGCGTTGGTTTATTGGTTCTGAACCAACCCCCTTCCAATTCAATGACTCTTGAGTTTTTCGACGAGCTTGACCGTATAACTCATTCAACTATTCCCGGACAGCGGTTAAAAGGAATTATCATATTGGGAAAAGGCAGACATTTTTCATCCGGAGCTGATTTAAAAGAGTTGACACAATCATTGAACAGTGCACGTCATGAACCCTTAAACAAAACCGATTATCTGCCTGAGTTTATGATAAGAAATCTGGCAAGCTTCAGGTTTTTCTCTGACCTTAACATCCCTGTCGTTGCCGCAATAAGAGGAGTTTGTATTGGCGCTGGGTTTGAAATGACTTTGTTTTCTCATTTTCGGCTATCTTCTTCCAATGCACTTATGGGATTACCTGAATCCACTTATGGTTTAATACCGGGGTTGGGTGGAATCCAGAAATTGCTAACGATTATAAACAGAGCTAACGCTATGGAAATGGTTTTTAAAGGTTCGACTCTTCTGGCTCAAGAATCTCTCCAAAAAGGATTGGTCGACAGGATAGTTGCAAAGGACCAACTGCTTAATGCTGCTCAAAGCCTGGTGGAAATTTCATATTCAAACTTCAGCCTAAGAAATAAAAGTGAATATCTTGAACAATTCGATAGACTATTAAAATGAACCATGAATTATCTGTAATGAAAGAAATTGATACAGGCATCAAGGTTAAAATTATAGGAACAGGCTCCTTTTTGCCCGGAAAACCCGTTTCAATCGATCAGGTTGATCCTATCCTTGGATTTTTATCAAATGCTCCTGAAAAAATCAGGAAATGGCTGGAAAGGATGAAAACTCTGATGAGGAAGATGCTTGAAGTTGAAAATTATTATTTTGCCCTCGATCCTGTAACCCGTGAGTTTACAGAAGACAACATTACAATGTCGGTTAAAGCCGCCGAAAGAGCATTGGACATGTCCGGCCTGAAACCCTCAGATATTGAACTTATTGTTTATGGAAGCGCCCATCAGGATCAAATGCCAACGGCATCTGTAAGAATTCAGGAAGCGTTGCGTATTGAAAATTGCGGCGAATTATCAATCCATTCCAATTGTACATCAGCCTATAAGGCCCTGTTAACCGCCTATGATATGTTGCGGCTTGGCAGGTATAATAATGCACTGGTTGTTTCGTCAAATATGTCTTCTTCTGAACTGAGAGCTGAATATTATAATCAGCCATTGATTAAAAAGGAGGAGGCCTTTTTGAGGTATTTTCTCAGTGATGGCGCAGGAGCATTGATTCTTAAAGCAGACTATGGGGGGAAAGAGGGCTTGTATATCGAAAATGTAATGATGGAGTCGATAGGTGGTAATAAACCGTCGGCAATGCTGAACCACCGGCCTGCATATTGGATGAACCCTAAGGAAGAATTTAAGGCCGGTTATCATCATCTTTCACAGATGTTCAATGAACAACTCAGGCTCCATTTTAATGAAAAGGGTGGAACAGTTTTTTATAAAGGATTGAAAAGAATGATCGAAAAATATCATATTCCGGTGGACCAGATCAGGTTTTTTCAGGTCAATTTTCCTTCAAGGCACATATCGGAGCTAATTATGGAGGAATGCGAATCGATAGGAATTCCCAGGAGCAAGTTTTATTCGAAAATGAGTACAATCGGTTACATAGGACCCCCAATGGTTTTTTTATGTCTCGACAAAATTTTTAGAGAAGAAAAATTGAAGAAGGATGATCTGGTTCTGAGTTTTGTAACAGAAGTGAGCAAGTTTATGCAGGCAGGATTTACCCTTCAATGGAAAAGTTTCTAAGTTCAATTAGATGATTGAAAGGATTGGTATAATCGGCGGGGGTAAAATGGGGAAAGATATTTTTAACTTTCTCAGCGATTATCATTTTAATCTTAAATGGTTTATCAGGTCAGATGCAGGATTCGAGTCTGCTAATGAAACATGGAATAGAAAACTTAGTCGCAGGAAAGGTGTTGAGTTATCAAATGATTCTAAAATTTCCTTCTTCAAAAAAGAGATTATCCTGACTCAGGATATAACCTTACTTGACGATTGTGATTTGATCATCGAATCGATAACTGAGGATCAGGAAATAAAGTCCGGCCTCTTCATTAAACTGGATCAGATAGTTAATCTCAATGTCATTTTCGCTTCAAATACATCTTCCATACCACTCAGGTTTTTGGTACCTTCTATAATAAGGATTAACCGTTTCATAGGAATGCATTTTTTCTATCCATTGAAATTTAAAAATATTGTCGAAGTTAATATTCTTCCGGAAACCAGCCAGGAAGCAATTGATAGTGTTAAGGAATTTCTTCAGGTGGCGGGCAAATACCACATCTTTCTAAAGCAACCCAATCATTTTTTGATCAATAAACTTTTGCTTCCCTTGCAAGCGGGAGTATATAACCTGCATGAGGAAAAAGAAATTCCTGTGCAGTTACTCGACAGGATTGTAAAAGAGAGTCTATTCCCGGGAGGTGTTTTTGAGTTCTTTGATCAGGTTGGGATAGATATAATGTACAATGCCATAAATAATTATAGTAAACACAAAGATGATTCAGATTTCTATCTCCCCCTGCTGTGCAGATTAAATAAGATGACTGAATTAGGTCATCTTGGGGTTAAAACAGGCAGAGGATTCTACTTATATCCAAAACCTCAATCGATAGATGCGCCATCAATAGATACTGCAGCAAAAAATTCAATTCTTGACAAAATGTATAAATGGTACCTTGAACCCGTTTTTGAGGTGATTACTAAGGGGATATTAGGACCCAAGGAAATTAATCTTATTTACCACGAATATTTGGGTATTGATTATAGTCCCTTCGATCTAGCAGTTAAATTGGGTTATGGTGCGAAAAAAAAGTGAAACATTATCCGCCTTTTTGCAACTTTGCACCCGTATTAGTTGTTAAATTGAAACTAAAATATTTCAAACAAAGTGCAGAAATATTTTTAAGTCGAATTGATCCCGATAGCGAAGCTGATCGGGATCTTGGGGTTGAACCTGCCAGCCGGTTTACCAGCCGAAGGATGGCAGGAAGTTTCCCCGCAGTTTTGAGCAAATAAAAGAAAAAATTTATATATATTGCCTTGGTACTCCTAAGGTGAGGAAGTTAAATATAATCTGAATGGGCAACCGTGTTTTAATAACAGGATTAAATGTAATATCATCTCTTGGGCTAGATCTCGAATCCAATTGGAATAACCTGCTCATGGGGAAAAGCGGTGTGAAGAAAATAACCCTGTTCGATCCGGCAGGTCTGCAAACTCAGATTGCTGCACAGTTACCGGATAATTTTGAAGAATATGCTGAAGGGAAGATCAAAAAGCGAATTGCACGACAGATGACAAGGGTGAGCAGGATGTGTTTTGTTTGTGCCCAGGAGGCTATTTCAAAAACAGGAATAAATCCCGAAAAAACTGATAAATCAAGAATTGCAGTAATACTTGGAGTAGTGAACACGGGGAATTCCAGCGTTGAAAAAGATACCGATGCGAAGAACAGGATCATCAAAAGCATGAACAATGCTATGTCGGCCTGGATTTCTATCGAATATGGTTTTACAGGACCGAATTTTACAGTTTCAACGGCTTGCGCTTCATCAGCTTATGCTATTGGACTGGGTTATGATTTAATAAAAAGGGGACAAGCCGATATTGTAATCACCGGAGGAGCTGACTCCATTATAAATCCGGAAGAAATTGCGGGATTTAATGAACTTTATGCTTTGTCTACCGATAACGATCAACCTGAAAAGGCCAGCCGCCCATTCTCGAAAAATCGTGATGGGTTCGTTATCGGGGAAGGGGCCGGAATAATGATACTTGAATCAGAATCTTCCGCATTAAGCCGAAATGCAGAAATTTTTGGTGAACTTGCCGGTTATGCCTTTACCAATGAAGGGTACAGTATCATGGCTCCCCTAAAAGAAGGAGAAGGAATGGCACGAACAATGGAGCTTGCAATAAAAAATTCATGTATTGAAAAGACGGAAATTGGTTACATCAATGCTCATGGAACATCAACTACATTAAACGATAAGTTTGAAACCCTGGCGATCAAATCGGTTTTTGGGAACCATGCTTACAGAATTCCGGTTTCTTCAAACAAATCGATGATTGGACATACGGTTGGCGCTGCAGGAGTAATTGAAGGTGCATTTACCGTTTTATCGGTTCTGAATGGTCAAATACCGCCAACAATAAACCTTGACATTCCTGAACAGGAGCTGGACCTTGATTATGTTCCTCATAAATTCAGGAAGGCGGACATCAATGCGGCAATTTCCAACTCCTTTGCATTTGGTGGTCACAATGTAACCCTTGTATTTAGAAGGTTTTCAGGCTGAATCTTATTCTTTTTAATTGGTCTTCACCAGCTTTTGACGCTGCATCGTAGTATTGCCATCTTCGTCAGTTACCTTTAAGGTGTAAAGGTAAACCCCGCTTTTGATATCGTCACTATTCCAAACATAAAATGGCGTATCTGTTAGTTCTGTATAAACAACGTTGGTGTAGGATTTCACTTTATTGCCCGTAATATCGAATATTTCGAGTTCTATCTTCAGTTCATCTCCGGGACGGGTATGGTTGAAAGTAAAGGTTGTTGAATTTTTAAAAGGATTAGGAAAGTTTACGACCTCGCTTAGTTCAAGGGGACCGTGCATGTTGATCACAAAGCTGATGGTTTTCACACTGGAATTATTATAATTGTCCCATGCTTTTAGGGTCAGCGTATGAGTGCCGTCAGAAAGATCATAAAAAGGATAAGTTATCCATCCGCTTTTATAATTGTCCACTTCCCGGATAAAATATTCATTGAGCATTATAATATTGGATTGATCATCATCCAGAAAAGCGGTGATTTCATGCCCAATACCCCCCGCTGACAAATTGATCCCACTCAAATCAGATAAATATGCGAGCATTACAGGATTGTTATGCGTCTGATCACCGCTGATAAAATTAGTATCGTTCAGGTAAAGACTAATCTCTGGCCCGGATAAATCTGTCTGAGCATTGGGATTAATACCTCCAATTGAAATTTCATCATCATATCCTGATGCATCATATTGTTCCGACCAGGCATAATAACTGATTTTTCCCAGGCCTGTATTAAAGGCGATATCTTTCGGTACCATGAATGAAAATTCAAATTTGCCATTTAACACTGTAGCATCTCCCTGCCAGAGGTTTTTATCCTGGCAGAAAAAT
The DNA here is from genome assembly GCA_963708435.1 of uncultured Bacteroidales bacterium. Lineage (GTDB taxonomy): Bacteria > Bacteroidota > Bacteroidia > Bacteroidales > JAADJA01 > JAADJA01. Next base: position 267,208 of record CAVPSZ010000023.1, on the reverse strand, counting down.
TCCACCGGGAAACTGAATTGATCATTGCCCCTAGTCATATACCGGGTTTTTTTATCAAACAAAATAACCTTAACTATCCCATTGAAATCATTAACTAAATTACCATTGAAATCAATAATATCTCCTGAAATCTTGATCAGATCAAGAGCGCGGAGAGTATCAGCAGGCTGATCTGTTTGAAGATTTTTAACTGAGAGGGTTCTGACCTCATAAGAAGGGTAAGCCAATTTTAATGCCGGATCACCGAGTAAAACAAAATTCCTTGTAGTTGGCTGTCCGGGAGGCTTTGATCGCTGGATGATATCACCAAGATAGGGATATTCGCCGTCAATTCGGCTGAATGCAGTTTGGTAAACACGTTGGTTTAAGGAAAAATTGGATTGCGAATAGGCCAGTCTTGTAGTTGTAAACAATCCGATACCTCCTCCGTCAGGATTCAGGAGCACCAATTCACCGCCTGTTTTCATTTCAGGATCATCGAACCTGCTAAATTCACAGGATGCAGTGATAAATACAGGCAATCTGTCTTTATTATTCCAATTGATGATGTCTGCCGTTTGTAAAATGCGCTCATAAGCCCAGCCTGCCTTGCCCCCATGTCCCACATAATTGATAAACAGAGCTCCTTCATTAACAGCATCATTCAGTTCTTTATTAACATCAGGATAACGATAACCTGAAGGAGTTTTTACCTGGGTGTAAGCATCAAGGTAAATTTTTTGCTTATTATATAATGCAGGAATCAAAATAGCCTGGTTGGCAAGGCTGTCTGCTTGCTCAAGATGAAGATTTCCATCCTCATCATCGGCTATAAGGCATATCCGGTTACGCCAATTGCCGAAATAAGCATCACCTGTACTTATATATCGACCGATCTTATCCATTACTATCTGGGCTTCTTCCTCTGTATGAACGGGGATTCGGCCAATGCCTATATCCAGTTCTCCATGAGCGTCCTCTCCCTCACTTTCATCGAGATATCCAAAATAATCATCAATCACATAGCTTGATGCTCCGATAAGAGATTCTTCTGTTTGAAATGTTGGAATCAGGTTTGTATTATTTTCGATCCTGTCTTTTGGATCAAAAGAGCCATCACCAAAAAGAATTAAGAATTTCGGCTCCTGGCCTTCATATTTGTCGTAGAACATTTTAATATAATCACGAATAGCTGAAGGATCTTGCTTTCCGGAGGAGAACTCATTATATATTTTTTCAGGTGTAACTACTTTAATTGTAAATCCATCTCTTAATTCATGCAGGGCAGCCAACTGATCTGAATAATCCTGAAAAATGGGATGGGTGACGATGATGACATCGAAAGGTCCTTCAGAGTGTAAATCTTGATTTTCTACCACTTCAACAAATTCAGGCGCTAAGAAATAGTGATCCGTCAAATGCAATAAATTCACGAAGTGAATCGGTATGCAGGGTAAAGGTTAATTCATTTTCTAACACATCAGATTCAACTAATTTTGGCTTTATTGGATTGGTGATTTCCCAAACTTGTAATCCGGGTAGAGCATTGGTCATTATAAATTTAGAAACAGCGTCCTCTGCCACACTTGACAAATCTCTGAATAACAATTGCCCCTCAATAAAATTAAGATTACAAGTAGTATTGATCATGATATAATCGAGCCATGCAACTGAAGCAGCCGTCGCAGGGAGATAATCCAGCCTGATTTTGATTTCCTGCCCTGAAGGTAAATAATTAATTGTACTTTTTTTCTTCTGAGCGTATTTAGTTGATGTGGGACTAATCGAAGTTAAATTAATTGTATCGAAAGTATCTTCATTTATGGCAATAGCCATCAATTCATTTGTGAAGGTTCGGTTCGCTACCTCAATTTTTATCACAACTTGTTCATTTACTTGAATATTAGGAAAATTAAATAAATATTCACGACTCAGGATAGAGCTGAAAATATCACCGTACCAATCCTTACCTGTAAGGATCAAATTAACTTCTTCGTCTTCAATCACGCTGTAATCAATATATTTATCAATTATATGGTTGGGCATTAAAGTGACAGAAGGCTCAACTTCCAACCTTTTACCCTCCCCCAGAGATGCAGTGATGAAATAATAGTTATAATCGTCGTAAAGGTTTACATGATAGGTAAAAAAACCAACCTCATTTGTCCACGTATGAGGACTCATTCCATAAAAGAGTATATAGTCTTGTTCGTTGAAAACACCATCTTCTTCACCTGATATATATATGGCATTCTCCTGGAGGTCATCATATCGGAATAAGCTGTTTTTTTCGGGAAGCATTCCCATCCCATTACCATAAATCCTTAGATTTCTGGGATCAATTATAGCAGGATTAATGCCGTAATCAATTAAGTCGTTGTAACTTATTTTATAAATTCCTGACTGCTTCACTTTTATTTTGTACCATTCACCTTCATTCAAGACGGAGTTGGACTTATAAGAGCGAGGATTGTTTCCATCGGAAATAAAGGAATCATTTAAATTAACGGTCAAACTGAAAGCAGTGAGTTTTTCATAACCTCCCGACCCGGTATTTTTCCTGATCGGGATAAAACTGATGATACCTTGCGGCAATTTTCGACCGATTGATATTGATGTTGTTACATTTATGGAAGTTTGGGAATATCCAATCCCGGACAAAAATGCCGATTCATCAGATGAGCAAGGCTCAAATTCCATCGATTTAAAAAAAGTGGTTAATTCAGTGCTGCTATTTTTTACAGGCACTGTTCCCCAGTATTGCGGGAGGCCAGTTACCTGGTCCGTGTATGCTCCATCAAAACTTAAATATTCAGAGACCAATCCCGATTCCATGGTTTCTTTAATCAGTCCTTTCCATCTGATAAAGTCACTGACTTCCAAGGATTGTGTAAAAGCATTAGGTATTGAAAGATAAATAAGGAATACTATCAATTGTAAGTATTTCATCATGAGAGTCTTATTAATATGCTTTCTTGTTTGCAATATTCCACAAATAAGTAAGACGAATTATATAATATTTTCGTTGCGTGTATTACCTTAACAAATAATGCTTCAGGTTTTTGATATTTCTGCTATTTTTGTTGATCCAGTATGACCAGTTTATTCGTCTGAAAGGAAGCCGATCCTTCAGCATTCCTGATGCTGACTTTATAAATGTACAGGCCGTTTCTAAGTTTAACGCCATTTTCATTCGTACCCTTCCATTCCATTGATTTATAGCGATAACCATCAGTAAAGTATTGATCATGAATTGTTGTCACCAATTGCCCTTCCAATGAATAAATATCAATTTTAACATCAAGAGGCTGGTCGGGCTGGTTATGCTCAAATGTGAACCAGGTAACATCTCTGAAGGGATTTGGGTAATTCATCAGGTTATCGATAGCCATTTCATTTGATTCAGCAACAATAAAATCGGTATAGGCAGTTGTTGAATTGTTATTAACATCCCAGACTTTGAGTGACAAATAATGATGACCGGAACTAATTTTACTAAAGGGGTAAATGATTTTACCCTTTGTGTAATCATCAAGTTCGGCCTCGTAAAAATCGTTCATCACATAATTCTCAGATTCATCTAATGTAGCCAATATATCGTGACCAATACCACTGCCAACGGTATTAATACCGCTTTCATCGCTTATCTCAGCAACAAGAACCGGATTTTCGTCGGTGAGTCCTCCGGGAATAAAAAATTCATTATTAATATATAGCCTAACCAATGGTCCGGCATTTTCGCCATTACCATTCTGGTTATATCCTCCGACCATGAAATCCATGAAATTACCGGAAGCATCTTCTGTTTCGCTCTTTGCATAATAACTAATTTTCCCATTACCATATTCGTAAGCAATATCCTTAGGTACAATGAAGGAAAATGACCATTCACCACTTAAAATCGTGGCCTTGCCCTTGTAAACCGGATTTTTTTGGATATAAAAAACAGATGGATAGCTGCCCTCATCATTTCCAAGAGTTGTATATTTGGCTGGCTTATCATAAACAGTGGGAAAAAGGACTCCATTGAAATCTGTAAGTTTATTGCCCTGATAATCCCGCATTTCACCTGTAATTGTTATTTCAGCCAGTGCTTTCAGGGTATCAATGTTTTCTTCCACAGAAATATTATTAATGGTTGAAGTAATGGCATCATGTTCCGGGATTGCAAATTTCAAAGCAGGATCGCCAAGAAGAACAAATTTTCGTGTATTTGAATCGTTACCGGTTGCATTTTTTGATAAGCGCACAATATCACCCATTCTCATGTATTCACCATTGGTCTTTTTTAAAGTAAACTTGTAAAAATTCTTATTTAATGCTGCATTGCCGCCCGCATAAGTTGCACGGGTTGTTGTAAATAATGCAATGCCACCTCCATTTGGGTTCAGGAAAACCATTTCGCCTGCAGAAGTCCTTTTGGGATCGTCGAATCGGCTAAACTCACAGGTTGCTGTAAGAAAGACAGGCATATTGTCAAAGTTATTCCAACTGTTGACATCGGCAACTTTCACAATCCTTTCATGGGCGAGTCCCAATTCCCCTCCATGTCCGACATAATTGACAATCAATGCTCCCCGGTTTACACGATTATTGATATCCTCGGTTGCTTTAGGGTACATTTCACCACTGGGCGTCGATTCCTGAACATAAGAATCAAGATAAATCTTATCGATATTGATATTTTTATTGGTTGTATCAATTTGCAAAGCAAGTTCCTCTGAATCAGTAAAATGGAGATTACCGTCTTCGTCATCTGCGATCAGGCAAACAATATTTCGCCAGTCGTTCATCACCGCATCTGTATTGGACGAATAATGAATGACCTTATCAACGGCAGATTGTGCCTGCTCAACTGTGCTTACAACAAATCTTCCTATGCCAATATCGACAAGATTATCCCCGTCCAAAAGCCCAAAATAATCATCTGCGATATACGAACCAACCGGGTTAAGAGATTCGGGAGATTCCCAGGTAGGAACGTAATTAGAGTTATTGGCAATTTTGTTTTTATAGTCGTAAGAGGCATCTCCGAAAAGCAGAAGGTACTTCGGCTCATTTCCCGAGTTTGCTTTCTCATAAAGCATTTTCATAAAATCACGGATAGCAGTAATATCACTAGCCCCACAGGAAAACTCATTATAAATATCCTGCAGTTGTACTACACAAACACTCATGTTGTCATAGCTGGAATGATGCTGTGCCAGCTCTTGAGCCTGACCGAGAAAGGAGAGATGTGTAATGATTATCATCTCGTATTCATCAAGGTTGTGAAGATTCTGATTATTTATTTTTCCTATCAAAACTGGAGAAAAATAGGAAGAGCCATCAAAAGCTATAAATTCCTGAAGATCATTGGACTGAAGCCTGAAAATTTGCTGGCTGCCTGAAATTTCAGCGTCTATTTTAATACAATTTATTCTATCAGTGATATTCCAAATGGTAACATTCGAATTCACCTTCGACAATTTATATTCTGTAACACTTTCCGTATTGGCGGTTCTCAGATCCCGAAAAATCATCTGTCCGCCTGAAAAACTCAGATTTTTTTTAACGTTGATAGTAAAAAAATTAAGGTAACCGACCGATGCCTGTAATGGCTTGTTGTATTCAATCTTTAAGGTAAAATTCGGACTGCCGGTCACAAAGGAAACGGTATCATATTTTGTTTTGGCATAATCTGAGTTGAGGTTGGATGAACTTGTAGGAGGAATGGAAATAAGCTTTATGTTATTATTGTTCACAAAAACACTGAATGAACTGGAAACACTTGACCTTGCTGCAACATCAATTGCAAAATGAACTTTCGAGTTCAGGTCAAGATCTGTGAAATTCAATTCCTTGATAAAAGTAGTGTTCAAATCGAATGTTTCACCGTACCAGGTTCTGCCAGTACCAATAAGATTCTGCTCTTCCAATTCATAATGGAACGCATCATCAAATTTTGTTGAGATAAAAGTTGGTGGCAAGCCTGTCGATGGTTGATTCTGGATTCGCTTACCTGGTCCAAGGTCTGTCGTAATAAAATAAAAATTATGATCAGAATAGAGGTGTGGATAATGATGTAATTTTTTATCTGCTTGTGAGTATTTCCACTCATTCGGCGATTCACCATAGAAAAGAATATAATCTCCAGGATCAAAACTGCCGTCATTTTCACCTGAAACATAAATTGCATTCTCCTGGAGGTCATCATATCTGAAGGTGTTTACATTTTCAGGCAACATGCCACCTCCGTTACCATATATTCTGATGTTTCTCGGATCAATTGATCCCACAGCGATTCCAAGCTGGCTTAAATCATCTCTATTTAAATAATGTATTCCGGTATTGGCAACCGAAATTTCGAACCAGTTTCCGCTTGCTAATACTGAGTTATCTTTAAATCCGGATGATTTAAATTGAACCTCATTTTCAGATAGAATGTCAAATTTAATTAAAATATCAAATGAAATAAGCTTTTCATAAAACCCGGTTATTTCGTTTTTTTGGATGGGTACGAAGGACAAACATGCAAAGGGTACTTTCCTTTCATATGCAAGGAAGCTGCTGATTTTAATTTCATCTGAAAAATGCCCATTATTCCTTATTATGTTTGATTCAATTGCAGAACAAGGTTCAAATATTTTATTTCTGATTTCAATAACAAGATTATCTGCATTTGCTGGTAAAGGAAATCGTTCATAAAAAACCGGCAGGTAATCGTTTTCAAAATCATTTTCCGAACCTGAAAAACAAATCATTGATAATGTTTGACCTTCAGCTATGTTGTGTGTACGAACGCCAGTCCATGTAATTTTTCTTTCAAATTGCTGGATGAAAGAAAAACCAAATGCCGGTATTAACAACGCAAGGTGAATAAGAAAGATCTTTAATTTCATATCAAGTACTCGATTTATTTAATATTGAAGTCTGTAAAAATAAGTAATTCAATGGACTGAAAATTCTCAATCTTCAAACTGCAATATTTTGATTATAAAATAATTATAAACTTCTTTATGGCAAACTAAATTTATGGGATATAACGTTATTAGTGGGTTTATATTGTCAGGATTATTTTAGTCATACGGCAGAATGCAATTGTTAATAAACAGAAGTTTGATGAAATTGATGAACAAGATAAGGTTGTTGGTTTATGTTTTACTCCTGATGATTTTATCTTTTCAGTACTTGCCATCCCTGGCACAGGACGCCATATTCTCCCAATATTATTCCAATCCCCTTTATTTGAATCCGGCCCTTGCAGGCACAGATGATTGTGCCAGATTCATGTTCAGTTATCGAAATCAATGGCCCTCTTTTAATAACAACTTTACAACCTACAGCGCCTCTGCCGATCGCTATTTCAGAGCGCTTTCTGGTGGAATAGGGTTATTGGTAACTTCTGATAATGTTGGAGATAACCTGATGAATACCACCAGAGCAAGTTTAATTTATTCCGTCCACATTAGGCTTAGTAAGGAAGCCATATTGAATGCCGGATTTGATGCAGGTTTTCATCAGCAAAGGCTGAATTACCAGGAGTTAGTTTTCCGTGATATGATCGATGAAACTACGGGAGAAATAACAGGAAGTTCGGAAATTCCTGTTGACAATAACCAAGTTATTACTTCTGATTTTTCGACAGGATTATTACTGGGGATCAGTAAGAAGTATTTCATTGGAATAGCCTCCCACCATCTTACCGAACCAACTCTGGAATTTTACAATACAAATAACAGTAATTTTCTTTACAGGAAATTTACGGTTCATGCCGGCGCAAGATTTAATTTGGGTGGAAATTCGTACAACCGTAACGACAATAATTTTGTCTTGTCCCCAAATGTTCTTTACCAGTTTCAGCAATGGGCACAGCAAATAAATTTCGGTTTGTATCTTGAAAAAAAACCCTTAGTTGCCGGTGTTTGGTACAGACAAAATATAGGAAATTCAGACGGAATGAGTTTTTTAGCTGGGCTGCATCACAAATGGCTCAAAATAGGATACTCTTATGATGTAACCTTATCTAAGCTAAAAGGTACAACGGGAGGAGCGCATGAAGTTTCATTGACGGTTTTAGTCAATTGCAATAAAAAAAGAAATAAGCCCGGAGCAATAAAATGTCCGGAATTTTAGTTATGTTTGCATCAAATTTTTAAAAAAATGAAGCATTTCAGTTTCTTAACGTTCACATTATTAGTTGTTTTGGTGGCAACTTTGCCTTCCTGCAAGCCCCGAAAATCAGCAACTACCGGTTGGGAATATAATAATCCCAAGAATGGTGGATTTTCAGTAACGGATTTCGCCGGTCAAATAAATGGACCTGGGCTGGTTCTTATCCAGGGGGGTACTTTCACAATGGGATCAAATTATGATGATCCAATGTATGAATGGGATAATGTGCCCAGAAGAGTTACAATTAAAACTTTTTACCTCGACGAAACGGAAGTTTCAAATCTTGATTACCTGGAGTATCTCTATTGGGTTAACAGGGTTTTTGGAACCGATTATCCGGAGGTATACCGCAAAGCATTGCCTGATACTCTGGTTTGGAGGGATCGACTGGCGTATAATGAGCCGATGACAGAACTTTATTTCAGACATCCCGCATACCATTATTACCCCGTGGTGGGTATTAACTGGTTGCAGGCAGCGGATTATTGTGCATGGCGCACCGATCGGGTAAATGAAATGCTCCTCGTTGAGCGTGGAATACTTGATCTTGATCCCGACCAGTTGAATGAAAATAATTTTAATACCGAAGCCTACCTTGCTGGACAATATGAAGGATTAGTAAACAAAAACCTTCAGGATCTCAATCCCAACGGTACTGGTGAAAGACGTGTGAGAATGGAAGATGGAATACTTTTACCCCGTTACCGCCTTCCTACTGAAGCAGAATGGGAATTTGCAGCTATAGGACAGATCGGTAATACTGTTTATGAAAGAATTCTCGATCGCAGGATTTATCCCTGGAACAGTCATATCTTGAGAACCGATGATAAAACCTATTATGGCAGTTTTATGGGTAATTTCAGGCGGGCGAAAGGCGATTATGCCGGAGTTGCAGGCGACCTGAATGATGGTGCCATTGGACCAGCAATGGTTGGGTCTTTCTGGCCTAATGATTATGGATTGTTCAATATGTCCGGCAACGTTGCTGAATGGGTTGCCGATGTCTACAGACCCCTTTCTTATGAGGACTTTGCCGATCTTAATCCTTACCGGGGCAATGTTTTCAAGCGAAAAGTTAGGGATGCCGAAGGCCTGATCGGTGAAAAGGATGAATTCGGAAGGTTGCAGTATGAAGATATTCCGACAGAAGACCTTGTTGACAGAAAAAATTACAGGAAATCAAACAATATTAATTATCTCGATGGCGATTTTCAGTCTACTGTAAACAATGAAGACTGGCTTAAACAAGGGGAGGATTCCAATTCGAAAACAATGTATGATTTTTCGGTCACCAGTATGATCAATGATCATGCAAGAGTTTATAAGGGTGGTTCATGGAAAGATAATTCTTATTGGATGATGCCTGGCACCCGCCGTTACCTTGATGAAAATGCCGCAACAGATTATTTGGGTTTCAGATGTGCGATGGATCGCGTTGGTAGCGATGACGGCCTGTAATTTGATCTTCCCTGTTACATCAGAAACATTTTATGACAGATTGCGAAATATGCGGTGGAGCATGTTGCAAGGTAGTCTATTTCAGTTGCACTCCGGAGCACTCTGAATTTGTTACAATCACAAGATCACAGTGTTTCGAAGTACCTTATGGCTTACTTGTACCTGCAAGATTTCAATATCTTGACTCAAAGAATTATTGCACTATATATGGTAAACGACCTCAAATTTGTAAAGATTTTGAGGTTGGGGGATATTTTTGCCGGATAATGAGAGAGGCTTGCGGAGATGGATAATTGAAGTCAATATACCCCTTGCAACCATTTTCGGATTTTTTTAAGTACTAATATTTTTTTATCTTGTTTGTTATGGATGAGAAGATAAATCAATTGTATACTATTTACGAAAGAAATCCTATCATATCAACAGATTCAAGAAAAATAACCCCTGGCTCAGTTTTTTTTGCTTTAAAAGGTGACATTTTTAATGGCGTCGACTTTGCAATGGAAGCATTGCAAAAAGGAGCAGCTTTTGCAGTTGTGGAGAAAGATTTTCCTATACACGATAAAAGATTACTCAGGGTTAAAAATGTTTTGAATACCTTACAGAATCTTGCTTCCTTTCACAGGCAAAAACTTGGCTTACCGGTTTTGGCCATTACCGGATCAAATGGTAAAACAACAACAAAGGAATTAATCCAAAGGGTACTTTCAAAGAGGTTCCATTCATTCTCAACACAAGGCAACCTCAATAACCATATCGGGGTACCATTAACACTTCTTTCATTATCAGCCAATCATGATATGGCTGTGGTTGAGATGGGGGCGAACCATATCAATGAAATAGCTGCATTATGCCAAATCGCCCAGCCTGATTTTGGTTTAATTACAAATGTCGGCAAAGCCCATCTTGAGGGATTTGGAAGTTTTAAAGGTGTGATCAAAGCCAAGACAGAAATGTATCAGTTTCTCAGAGAAAAAGGAGGACAGATTTTCATAAATTCTGGTAATAAATATTTAATGAAAGCTGCGCATGGATTAAAATCGGTGACCTATGGAATTCAAAATGCTCAGATAACCGGTAATATAATTAGTGCAAATCCATACCTTTCGATAGGATGCATGATTGATAACCGGCATTATACTATCAATACAAGACTGATTGGCAAATATAATTTTGAAAATGTTTTGGCTGCGGTCGCTGTCGGAAATTTCTTTAAAATTTCACCTGAAGTATTAATTGACGAGATTGAATCTTATGAGCCCGCAAATAACAGGTCGCAGATTATCACGACGTCAGCGAATACCTTGATTATGGATGCTTACAATGCAAATCCTTCAAGCATGAAGGCATCAATTGAGAATTTCATTGAAAGTGATTTTCAGAAAAAGGTTTTGATACTGGGTGATATGGCAGAATTAGGCAAGGATGCTGAAAAGGAGCATCTTGCCATGTTAAGTATTGTTAAAAAAATAGATTTTTATGACATTATTATTGTCGGACCCATATTTAATTCAATGAACAAAATGAAATTTAAATGTTTTCCATCAGTTGATTCTTTAAAAGAACACCTTAAAATGCAGCCATTTATAGATTGCACAATACTTTTAAAAGCTTCCCGTAAAATGCAACTAGAAAAACTAATGGATGTTTTATAAGTGAAATCATATAAGGTAATCGGTGTCATGTCAGGAACATCACTCGATGGTGTTGACCTGGCTTTTTGTGATTTTCATCGGGATATAAAATGGCATTTCAATATCCAATGCGCAGAAACCATTCCATATAATGAAAATTGGAGTGATAGGCTTTCAAACTTGATGGATAGCGATGCAGCGGGTATTACCACCGTTCACATCGAGTATGGCCGTTATCTGGGTGGAATTATTAAAGAATTTATTTCAAGAAACAAACTTTATCCAGATTTTATTGCATCACATGGTCATACTGTTTTTCATCAACCCCAAAAAGGCTACACTCTTCAAATCGGTGACGGAAATTCAATCGCTGCAATAACCGGTCTGCCGGTTTTATTTGATTTTCGATCACTAGATATGGCCCTTGGTGGACAGGGAGCTCCATTGGTTCCAATCGGCGATAAATTATTGTTTGGCAACTATGATTACTGCCTTAATTTAGGAGGTATTTCCAATATCTCCTATGAACTTCAGAATAAGAGAATAGCTTTCGATATTTGCCCGGTAAATATAGTTTTAAATTATCTTGCCCGCCAAAAAGGATTAAGGTTTGATGCGGATGGGCTAATGGCGGCAAAAGGCAAATTAAATACCCCCTTATTAAACAGGCTAAATAAACAGGATTACTATGATATTAAACCTCCAAAATCTCTTGGCAGAGAATGGATATCAGCTAATACTCTCCCTGCAATCACTTTTGAAAAAGACATTCCGGAAAATAATCTGAGAACATTTACCGAGCATATCGCCATTCAGATAAGTAATATAATCAATGATTTACCTCACGGAGAGGTATTAGTAACCGGTGGAGGTGCAAAAAACCTTTTCCTGATTGAAATATTAAGATCTAAAGTGAAGTCTAAAATAGTAATTCCTGATAGCCTGATCATTGATTTTAAAGAAGCCGCAGTTTTTGCATTTCTGGGCGTGCTCAGGTGGCGGAATGAAATCAATTGCCTTTCCTCTGTTACCGGCGCCAGAAGAGATTCTTCCTGCGGCCTAATCGTCATGGGTTGATCGAAAAAGGAATACCTGAAGCAATGTTAAGGGCCACTGTGGCATGAAACAAACAGAACACCTGGGCTGGTTCTGGAGCGGTTGTTCAGGCAAAGCATTAAAGGGGCTAGAGATAGGAGGGTTTGCCGTTGTTGATATTGATAACAATACAGCCCTGTCACTCGAAGCGGTTCAAACACCATCAGTACAGGAATTGAAAAGTCAAGGCATGAGTTTGACAGACCATTATGCTTTTTTGGTTATTCAGCGAAAAGACACATTGCAAACATTCTCACCATTGCTGGCAGTAGACGGTTATTTTGCCAAGAAGCGGTTTGTCGATTCTGTGATGAATAACACAGGACTCCATATCGTTTGCAAACTGCGCAATGATGCAAACCTGTCCTATATCTATCATGGCAAACCGACCTCGTTGCCCGGCAGGCCAAAAACACTTGACGGGAAAATCGACATGGCAAATATTGATAAACGACGTATCAAGCTGTGTTATGAAGATGACATGGTAAAAGTATTCGATGATATTGTTTACAGCAAAATATTGAAACGTTTACTTTTTTGCATTTTCAAGCTTAAAATCGGTTTGATAAAATAACCTGATAAACGGGTCGTTTATGGATTGATTGTTTTTATTACAAGGATTGAAATCTGTTGATTATATATTAACAAATTACTGTTAGCAAAACAGTTAGATAGAAACAAAGCTGGCTATCTATTGGTTTAATTTTACAATTTAAAATAATTAATTTTCTAAAATATTATCAATGTTATTAGTGCAAATTATACAATCAGGACTGGTTGCAGCAGATTCGACAAAGTTATTATTGAATCAAACTGTTGGTCCGACAGCGATACAATTATCCATGTGGGATTTGGCAGTAAAGGGTGGATGGATCATGATAGTGCTTGGGGTGTTTTCGGTTATAGCCGTCTACATTTTTATTGAGCGCTTTATGGCTATAAGAAGGAGTTCAAAAGAAGATAAGAATTTCATGAATAATATTCGCGATTTCATCCATGATGGGAGAATTGATTCCGCTGTAGTGTTATGTAAAAACAACAATTCTCCTATAGCAAGAATGATTGAAAAGGGATTATCCCGTCTCGGTCGTCCGTTAAGTGACATCAACACAGCCATCGAGAATATCGGCAAACTTGAAGTATCACGGCTTGAGAAAAATCTGGCAGTTCTTGCAACAATTGCAGGGGCAGCCCCTATGCTTGGTTTTTTAGGTACCGTAATCGGAATGGTAAAGGCTTTTTACGATATGTCAATGGCTGGTAATAATATCGACATTCAATTGCTTTCGACCGGTATTTACCAGGCAATGGTAACAACAGTTGGTGGACTTATCGTTGGAATTTTAGCATACATTTGTTACAATATCCTCGTTGAAAGAATTGAGAAACTTGTCTTTATGCTCGAAGCAAGCGCCACTGAATTTATGGATGTTTTACATGAGCCGTCGAAAAAGTAATAGTTGAAAGCATAGATAAATAAAGGATAAAATGGCTATTCCAACCAGAAATAAAAGAAGTACGGAATTCAGTATGGCATCTATGTCTGACCTTGTTTTTTTATTATTGATTTTTTTTATGCTTACCTCGACCCTTGTTGCTCCCAATGCTATTAAGCTGCTTCTTCCTGCAAGCAACAGCCGTACTATTGAACAACCTCCTAAAATCATTATCTCAATTAATCAGAACCTAGAATACTTTCTTCAGGGCATTCAGGTAAATGAAGTAACGCTTGAAAATGGTTTACTTGAAAAATTAGCGGGGCAGGAAAGTGTCTCAATCAGGCTTGAAGCTGATAAAAATATTCCAGTGCAATATGTGGTAAATGTGATAGACATTGTAAATACCTTAAACAAGAAATTCGGAACAAAGCATAAAGTTATTATGGCTACAAGTCCTAAAAATCGTTGACCCTGGTAATTTTAAATAAACTGGATCCACAACAGGTTAAATTATGGTGCATTATTAAGTAATCATGGCAGCAGCTAAAGAGAAATATGAAGGTGTGATTGGTACGGTTTTGCTTCATGGGGCATTGCTATTTCTATTGCTTTTGCTGGGATTTTCCACACCCTTGCCCTTGCCTGGTGAAGAAGGTGTTGAAGTTAACTTAGGCTCAAGCGAAGAGGGTACTGGAGAAATTCAACCCGAACTGCCTCCGAACACAGAAGAAGAAATGCAAAAGATCAAGATATCGGATGACTCAGAAGAAGAGTTTGCGACTCAGGATATTGAAGAATCAGCCATTGTTGAAAAAAAGAAAGTCGAAAAAACGGAAAGTAAAACAAAGGTAAAAACAGAGGTTGAAAAACCTGTCAAAGAGGAACCCAAGTTGAATCTCGCAGCCATCTACAAAGGGAAAAGTACTAAATCTACCGGAGAAACAGGAGAGGGAATAACGGGGAATCCCGGTGATCAGGGAAAACCAACCGGTACAGCCGATTCAAAAAATTATTCAGGAACAGGCGGTACGGGCGATGGATTGTCCTTCAGTCTTGCGGGCAGATCGCCAAAATTTCTTCCCAAACCATCGAGTAAATTCAATGAAAATGGAACCGTGGTTGTTCAGATTGATGTTGATAAATATGGAAAGGTAACAAAAGCGTTAGCTATTGATAAAGGGTCAAATACTACAAATGCCACTTTGCGTCGTTTGGCGGAAGAAGCTGCGATAAAAGCTGTATTCAATGCCAATCCCGATGCTGCTGAAGTCCAACGCGGAACCATAACTTACCACTTTGTTGTAAGAAATTAAATGAATTATCAGCAAACGCTGGATTATTTATTCAGCAAACTTCCGATGTTTCACAGGGTAGGGGCGCCTGCCTATAAAGCCAATCTTGATAATACAATCCATTTATGTAAAATCTTAGGGAACCCTGAAAGAAAATTTAAATCAATACATATTGCAGGAACAAACGGTAAAGGATCGGTTTCGCATATGCTTGCTTCTATTCTGCAGACTGCCGGTTACAAGACAGGCCTCTACACTTCACCTCATCTGAAGGATTTTCGCGAGCGGATCAGGATAAACGGCAAAAAAATACCCAAATCATTTGTAAAGGATTTTTTTAAAAAATTCGAAGGGACTTTTGAGTCTGTTAAGCCTTCTTTTTTTGAGTATACTTTTGGAATGGCTGTTGAGTATTTCGCAAATGAAAAAATTGATATTGCAGTGATAGAAACCGGTATGGGAGGGAGGCTCGACTCAACCAATGTAGTCAATTCCATTATTTCAGTGATAACAAATATTAGCCTTGATCATACTCAGTTTTTAGGCAATACACCTGAAAAAATCGCCTCCGAAAAGGCGGGTATAATAAAATATGGTGTCCCGGTGATAATCGGACAGACTCAGGAATCCGTACTACCTGTTTTTGTAAATGGTGCTAAAAGTAAGAATTCAAATCTTTATCTGGCTGATAAAAATTTCTATATCACCAACTTAAAAACAATCAATACAATTCCGGCCTTATGGCAAATGGATATTTTCACTCATCAAAAATGCCATATAAAGAAACTTCAATGCCCATTAACAGGAAATTATCAGAAAAAAAATATAATTACAGTAATACAAGCGATCGACATACTTCAGTTGCAAGGTTTCAATATTACCAAAGAGGAGATTAAAAAGGGAGTCAAAAATGTCATAAAAAACACCGGATTACAGGGCCGGTGGCAGGTACTTGGAAAAAATCCCCTCATTATTTGCGATACTGGCCATAATGCAGATGGTATAAATGAAGTGGTTAATCAACTTAAGGAACTGAAATTCAAAAAACTTCATTTTATTTTAGGATTCGTCAGGGATAAGGAGTTAGATACGGTTTTAACATTATTACCGAAAATCGCCCGCTATTATATCTGCAAAGCTGCTATACCCCGCGCACTTGATGAGAACGAATTGCTTCAGATGATCAAGAAAATCGGACTAAATGGTGAGTCCTATCCTTCCGTTAATATTGCGTTGCACACTGCCTGGCAAAATGCCCAAAAGAATGATCTTATTTTTATCGGAGGGAGTACTTTCGTTGTCGCGGAGATATTGTAGTGCTCAGGGTATTTATTTGATACCTGATACTAAATCTGATTTTTATGTTTTTGGTTTTAGTACTTGAAAGAAAAGTAGATAAAAAAAACCTATTTTCGTAAAGTCTTAAATTTCATAATTGTTGGAAGAGGACTAATAAAAATACAGCTAATTTTTTATATTTTTTGGGATTTGAAAATATTAAGGATAAATGGAAAAAGCAGTTCTTGAATTTTAAAATTATTGAACAGGTTTTTTATTTGGCACTTCCGGTTCAGTCAGTTGCAGAAATAGATTACTTTTTGAACTGTCATTCACATTCAGTTTTTCAAAACCTCTTTAATGTCATCAATGATTTTCTTTGCTAAATGCTCGGCTTTAGTCAAAGAATCACTTTCAGAATAAATTCTTATAATCGGTTCGGTGTTTGATTTTCGCAGATGAACCCATTGTTTGTCGAACTCTATTCTCACTCCATCAATGGTATTGACCGGATTTTTTCTGTATTTTTCTTTGATCTTTGCAATTATATCATCAACATTTATCCCTTTTGAAAGCTCAATTTTATTTTTTGAAATAAAGTAAGAGGGATATGTGTTTCTCAGTTTTGAACATTTCATACCTGACTTGGCCAGGTGGGTTAGGAAAAGGGCAATACCCACCAAAGCGTCTCTTCCGAAATGCAATTCCGGGTAAATAATTCCTCCATTGCCTTCTCCGCCGATTATTGCATTAACTTCTTTCATCTTTTCCACAACATTTACCTCCCCAACTGCAGAGGAAAAATAGTTGCCGCCATGTTGCTCGGTAATGTCCTTCAAAGCTCTTGTTGATGAAAGATTTGAAACTGTATTCCCTTTAGAATTCTTCAGAATAAAATCAGCTACTGTCACAAGTGTGTATTCTTCTCCGAACATTTCTCCGTTTTCTGTGACAATGGCCAGCCGATCAACATCAGGATCAACAACAAAACCAACATCGGCTTTATTTTTTTTAACGACTTCGGAAATTTCGCTGAGGTTCTCAGGCAATGGCTCAGGATTGTGCGGAAATTTCCCGTTCGGCTCGCAATATAACTTATCTACTCTGCTTACACCTAATGCATCGAGCAATTTGGGTAAAGCAATTCCTCCTGTAGAGTTGACACAATCTATTACCACTCTGAAATTGGCTTTTTTAATCGCCTTAACATCAACAATACCTAACCTGATTATTTTTTCGATGTGTTTTTCAATTAATGTGTCATCTAAAGTAATTTTACCCAGCTTGGTTACCGCAGCATACCTGAATTCTTCTTTCTCTGCAATTAAAAGTACCTCGGCACCATCAGCGGCAGAAATAAATTCGCCTTTAGCATTCAACAATTTCAGAGCATTCCATTGTTGGGGATTATGACTTGCTGTGATAATAATACCTCCATCAGCATTATTCTCTGCAACTGCTATTTCGATTGTTGGAGTAGTTGACAGGCCGCCATCTATAATATCTGCCCCCATTCCAATAAGTGTTCCGGTTACAAGCCTGTTAACCATCTCTCCCGAAACCCGGCTATCTCTTCCTATTACAAATTTGTATCTTTTCGAAGGTGAATCCTTCATAATAAAGGTGGCAAAAGCTGATGTAAATTTTACTATATCAAGTGGCGTTAGTCCGTCTCCCGCATTGCCACCGATAATTCCTCTTATTCCGGAAATAGATTTAATTAAGGTCATGATACTTGTTTGTAAATCGGATGGCAAAAATAATTCATTTGTTATATAGTTTATCATTAACTTGATTAGTTTTGTAAAAAATTGAAAAGGCATAAATGAGTTTTTTTGAGGAACAAGAAGAGGAGGAATTAAAAACATTGGTTGATAAATTCGATCGGATGATTCAATCGGGTGATCGGTTTTATTTCGATGTGGATGAGCTTGAGATGATCATTGACCATTATATGATGATTAACCAGCCTGATAAAACCAACATTGCGCTCAAGTATGCTATGGAACAATATCCGCATATTGCATCATTCATGCTTAAAAAAGCACAAATGCTTGTATCTTCCAATAACATAAACAAAGCCCTTGAACTGCTGTCGGAGGTGGAAAGCATGGAACCTGAAAATCCTGAGATTTTTCTTACTAAAGCAGGTATATACAGCCAGTTAAAACGTTATGAAAAAGCCATTGAGGAATACAATAAAGCTATCAAGCAGACAGAAGATTTAGAGGATGTTTATACCAATATCGCTTTTGAATATGAAAACCTTGGCAAGTATGATAAATCCATCGAATATCTTATCAAAGCACTGGAGCTCGATGCTGAAAACGAGGCCGTGATTTATGAGCTGTCATTTTGCTATGAAATTTCCAATCGTTTGGATGAATGTATCGCCTTTTTCAGCAGCTTTCTTGACAAGCACCCATATTCAAAGTCAGCCTGGTTTAACCTTGGAATTGCTTACAACAATGCTGAGGATTATGAAAAAGCCATTGAAGCCTATGATTTTGCTATCGCAATAGATGAAAAATTTGCTTCAGCATATTTCAATAAAGCCAATTCATACGCCAATCTTGGCCTTTTTGAAAAAGCCATTGAGTTTTACAAAGAGACTTTACTATTTGAGGATCCCGAGGCAATGATCTTCTATTACATTGGTGAATGTTATGAAAAATTGCATGAACTTGAACATGCAAGAGATTATTACCGAAAAGCGGTCGATCTTGATCCCCTTCTTGCCGATGCATGGATTGGACTTGGGATGGTTTATGAGGAAATGGAAAAGTTTACGGTTGCGATTAATCATATAAAAAGGGCGATAGATATTGAGCCATCTAATTCCGAATATTGGTATATCTTAGGCGATATACAGTATAAGGCCGACCTCTTTGAAGATGCGAAAGTTTCATACAAGGAGGTTACTCAACTTGATCCCCAGAATCCAGATATCTGGCTCGATTACTCCCACCTCTTCTCTTTTGATTTTGATTTTAAAGGAGCTATTGAATGTATCGATCGGGGGATAAATGAACAACCAGGTAATGAAGAACTTGTTTATCGCCGTTTCATTTACCTGTATAAAGACCAGCAATATAAAGAGGCTTATGCAGCGCTGGAGAGCGCACTTAGCATGAATTACAAAGCATATCACCAGATTTTTGAATATGATCCTGATTTGCACAAGGATGATCATTTGTTAAGCATAATTGAGCTCTATAAACCGGAATAAAAAGGATACTGTTTAAATTCGGTTATCCGACAAATAAAAGCTGAACTAAATGGAGCGGTTATTTGGTTTGATAGGAAATCCCATAAAACATTCATATTCGAAAGAGTACTTCGATAGAAAATTCCAAACCGCCAGCAGCGAAGACTTCAGATACCTTTTATTTCCATTACAGGAAATCGATGAATTGCCTGGTTTTATTCATCGCTATCCTAACCTCGAGGGCCTGAATGTTACTATTCCTTTTAAAAAGCAGGTTTTGCGATACATTGATCATTTAAGTCCTGAGGCTAAAGAGACCGGAGCCGTGAATTGCATCAGACTAAAAAAAGCAAAGGTTAAGCCTGTTCTTTTTGGATACAATACAGATGTATTTGGATTTGAAAGTTCCCTAAAGCCTTTCCTGAAACCGATTCATAAAAAGGCGCTGATCCTCGGAACAGGCGGAAGTTCGGCCGCAGTAGGCTGGGTGTTAAAATCGCACAATATTAATTTCCGCTATGTTTCAAGGCTTCCTAATCAGGCCGGTCAAATCGGTTACAATGATTTGAATTTAACTATAATGAAAGAACATTTGCTTATAATAAATACTACTCCGGTCGGTATGTTTCCGGGAACTGATGATTTCCCTCCAATTCCTTTTAACTATCTTAGCTCTGATCACATTTTATTCGACCTTATTTATAATCCCCCGGAAACCCTGTTTCTGAAAAAAGGCAGAGAAAAAGGGGCCTTAACAATTAATGGTATGCAAATGTTATTTATACAAGCCGAAAAATCCTGGGAGATATGGCAAATATGAAAGATGCCCCGAAAAAATAATTTCTACTGTATTGCTTTTTCTGTATTTTTACTTTCTTATTTTTTGTTTCTTTCTTGATGATTGCATTCAGGTTGAACGGTGAAGATACGATATATTCGGGTGACCCTGAAATATCCTTATTATCTTACCTGAGAGAGGTCCGGTTTATTACATCTGTTAAAGATGGCTGTTCAGGACAAGGGTCTTGTGGTGCCTGCCTTGTTGAAATAAACGGAAGAGCAAAATTATCCTGTAAATCATTGGTTAAAAACCTGGCCGGAACTGACATAGTAACCCTTGAAGGAATACCTGAAAACATTAAAGAAATACTTGCAATAGCTTTTGTAAAGAAAGGAGCTGTTCAATGCGGTTTCTGTACTCCAGGAATATTGATGCGGGCAAAGATCCTTTTTAATGAAAATCCCAAACCATCCCGTAAGGAGATCAGAAAATCCCTGAGTTTAAATCTCTGCCGTTGTACTGGTTACAATAAAATAGTTGAAGCGATTGAACTTGCCAGTGAAAACATTAAAAATAACACAAAAGTTGAATTAGACTACCTCAATTCCTCAGTTGGACTTAGTTATCCAAAAGTAGGTGCACTTGAATCCGCACTGGGTCAAAGGAAATTCATCAACGATATCAGGGTTGACGGAATGCTGTTTGCAGTTTTAAAGTTCTCAGAATTTCCCCGTGCAAAAATCCTTAAAATCAATATCGCTAAAGCTTCTGCATTGGAGGGTGTTGTAAAAATCTTTACAGCCGGCGATATTCCCGGAAGCACTAAAGTCGGGCTGATTTTTAAAGATTGGCCGCTCATGATCGGAGAAAGTGATACCACAAATTATATCGGTGATGTTTTGGCCGGGATTGTTGCTACATCTTTAAGCATCGCAAGAAAGGCCCGTGAATTGATCAGCGTAGACTATGAAGTTTTTGATCCCATAACGGATGTATTTGATGCAGTGAAAGAACATTCGCCGCAAGTTCATAATGGACAGTCGAATATCCTTGAAAAATGCTTTATACGGCGTGGCAGCAATATAGAAGATATTTTCGGAAAGTCCAAATTTATTTCCAGTGGAAATTACCAGACTCAGCGTATCGAGCATGCCTTTCTCGAAACAGAAGGCGCCATTGCAACGCCAGATGGAGAAGAAGGATTGTATATGATGGTCAATAGTCAGGGAATTTATGTTGACAGACGTCAAATAGCTGAGTTGCTGAATATCCCGGAAGAAAAGATTGATATCCGGTTAGTTCCGACAGGAGGTGGATTTGGAGGTAAAGAGGATATGACTGTTCAGGGTCATGCAGCATTATTTGCCTGGATGCTGAAGAAACCTGTTAAACTGGTTTTGACAAGGCATGAATCGGTTCGTATGCACCCCAAGCGTCACCCGGTTTATATGGACATTAAAGTGGCAGCAGATGAAAATGGGTTTCTTACCGGCATAAAGTTGATTGCGGTCGGCGATACAGGCGCTTATGCTTCTGTGGGAACAAAAGTAATGGAAAGGATTATTGGACATGCATGCGGAGGATACCAAATCCCTGCTGTTGACCTTGAAGCCTTAACAGTTTACACAAACAACATTCCTTCGGGAGCGATGCGCGGATTTGGCGTTCCTCAGGTAAATTTTGCCCTGGAAAGCTGTATAGATGATATTTGCGAAAAAGGAAATTTCGATCGGTGGGAATTCCGGTACCGCAATGCCCTTGTAGATGGGGCTATGACTGCCACAGGACAGGTGCTTACATAATGGTGTCGGCATCCGTGCTACTCTCGAAGCGGTGAAGAATGAATTTTACCAATCAAAATTTACGGGTCTGGCTTGTGGAATCAAAAACATTGGCGTAGGTAATGGAATGCCTGATTTTTCTGATGTCAATATAATCATCCGGTCAGAGAAAGAAATTGAGATTCAACATGGCTGGACTGAGATGGGACAGGGTGTGGATACTATAATAGTTCAGATTTTTACCTCGGAAACCAAAATTGATCCGGAAAAAATTACCGTGACGGTTCAAACAAATGCTGGTCTTCCTACCGGAATGACAACTTCTTCAAGAGCTACTGTGTTGGTTGGAAATGCGGTGAGAAACGGAGCTATCCAACTTAAAAAGGATTTAAAGACAAAAAAATTAAAAGATCTTTCAGGAAAGGTTTATAAAGGATCTTTCAGGGTTGACTGGACAACCAAACCATCAGAAAAAGTTGACCACCCGGTAACTCATTTTGCTTATGGTTATGCCTCACAACTTGTTGTCTTAAATGAAACAGGGAAAATCGAAAAGGTAATTGCCGCACATGATGGTGGAAAAATTATCAATCCCTTATTATTTGAAGGGCAAATAGAAGGGGCAGTTCATATGGGACTTGGTTATGCCTTATCAGAAGATTTACCCATGAAAAATGGATTTTTAATAACGGATGAATTGAAATCACTGGGTATCCTAAAGGCAAAGGATATGCCTGAAGTGATTGTGAAAAGTGTCGAGGTTGAGGATCCGGTTGGCCCATACGGCGCTAAAGGGGTAGGAGAAATTGGAATGGTATCTACCGCTGCGGCAGTAGCAAATGCTTTGTTTCAATTCGACAAGATAAGGAGGTACAGCTTGCCAATGAAAAATAATTATCAATAGTCACTTAAATAAAAAACTTAAGGTTATGAATGATTTAAAGTCAATTAACAGTTTTTTAAGTCAGAAAAACATTGCCGTTGCAGGTGTTTCAAGGACTAAGCATAAATTCGGCAACACGATTTTTAATGAACTTGAAAAGAGAGGATATAATCTATTTCCTGTTAATCCGAACCTTGATGAATATAAGGGAAAGCAGTGTTTCCGGGATATTGCCTCGCTTCCACCTGAAGTTACAGGGGTTGTTATCAATACCAGGCCGGTAGTTACGAAAACCTTGTTAAAGGAAGCTGAGCAAAAAGGAATCGACCAAATCTGGCTTCAGCAAGGCTCAGCAGATAAGGAAACTTTGCAAAACCTGGTTTCCGGTAATTCAAACATTATTTCCGGTCATTGTATCCTGATGTTTTCAGAACCGGTTAAAGGATTGCATGGTTTTCACCGGTGGATGAAAAAAACTTTCGGTAAATTTCCAGATTAAAATGGTGACAGATAATTCGGTTGTTGTTAATATAGATCAGTGCCAGGCAGTTGCCCAATCATTAAAGGGTGTTAGCATCCGGCCAGAGTTTTGCGAGCGTGAATTTATCAGCTTTGAGGCAGATCGTGAAACCAAACTAAGAATATATTTTTTATCGACAGCCATTTGTCATCAAACCCACCACCTTTACAATAATAAACTTAACCTCTGGGGATGGGATTATATCGAATATGCATTTTTGCAAATGTTAAGAAAAAGACACCCCTTTATCAATCCTGGCTATGTTGCTATTTGCAACATCAGGGATATGTCGAGGTACCTTCAGGAAGCCTTCTCTCCTGATGGAAACTGGGAGCATTCCACATTGGACAGGATTGAAGAAAGGGCAGGAATGTTGCTTGAAATTTGTCAGGTGATAAGGTCTCAGTATAACAGGAATATTTCCAATCTGATCGATAGCTGCGATGGCCGGCTGATCAATTCCGGAAAAGGATTGTATGAAGTGTTGTCACAATTTGTCGCTTTTTCAGATCCACAGAAGAAAAAAATAACTTTTTTTCTTAAGCTTGCATCAGATGCAGGATTGATCAGGATCAAGGATCCCGAAAATTTAATCCCGATCATGGATTACCACATGCAGAGGGTTTTGTTAAGGTCAGGATGCATCGAGATTACCGATCAAAACCTGAAAAAGAAAATCATTGGGAGGCATAAATTACCAACTGATGAGTTGGTCAGGAATAGTTGTATAGAAGCCATCAGGGTGATATCCCGGCATTCAGGTCATGAACTCACAGGAATGAATGATTTTTTCTGGCCGCTTGGAAGAAGTTGCTGCAACGAAACGATGCTCTGCCAGATCAGGACATGCATGAAAGACCCGTGCAGCCTGATGCAGATAGTAAACCTGGCTTCCCATAATGAGTGTTTACTGGAAAAATCATGTAAAGGAGCCTCGGAATCTGAATACCGGCTGCTGTGGGAACCTGTGGTTGATACGCATTACTATTGATTAATAACCATTCATCCTGTTAAATGAATAAATTTTCTGTATGTCATTGCACTTAAAAAACGCCACATTCATTAACTGGAATGATCTCAGTTTTTCCAGGACCGATATTGTTGTAGAAGAAGGTATCTCCGGCCACCTGCAGTTTCTGCCCCCTGGTTCGAAAACTATTGCTGACCATATTGAGATTGATTGTAATGGAATGTATGTAACACAATCGTTTGTCAATGGTCATCATCATATTTATTCTGCTCTTGCCAAAGGAATGCCTGCACCAAAAATAAGGCCTGTCAACTTCGTGGAAATTCTTGAGCAAATCTGGTGGAAGCTGGATAAATGTCTCGATCCTGAAATGATTGCCATCAGTGCCCTGATTACTGCCATTGAATGTGCGAAAAACGGGGTCACTTTTGTTATCGATCATCATTCTTCACCTGGTGCAATCAAAGGCAGTCTCGAAGCTATTGCAAAAGCCTTTAATGAAGTTGGAATATCACATCTACTTTGCTATGAAATTTCGGACCGGGATGGTTCACTTAAAACCAATCAAGCTTTGGAGGAAACCGATGATTATCTTAAAGTGCATCAAGGGTTGGTTGGATTGCACGCATCCTTTACTGTCGGCGACAGTACTTTTAAAAAAGCTGCTGCTCTTGCCGAGAAACACAAAACCGGTATACATATCCATTTAGCAGAAGATAATTTCGATCAAACGCACTGCGAAAGAACATATAAAAAAAATGTTGTCGAAAGAATCGCATCATTCGGGGGATTGAATAATTCAAAATCCATCCTGGTTCATTGCCTTCACCTTACTGATATTGAGAGAAAGAGTATAAGGAACTCACCTGTCTGGGTGGCACAGAACACGGAGAGCAATTTAAACAACCGGGTAGGTTTCTTTAATTCAGTCGGACTTGGTGAAAATATCATATTAGGAACTGACGGTATGCACAGCGATATGCTTCGCTCATCAAAGGCGGCCTATTTTACCGGCCTGAATTTCGATAAAACCGATTTACCTGGAATTTATTATCGTTTCAGAAATACCCATCGGTATTTGATGCAAAACAATTTCGAGGGAAATGCCGAAAACAATTTAGTAGTACTGGACTATAAACCACAAACTAGTTTTCATCAGGGTAATTTTTTGGGGCACTTTCTTTTCGGAATCGAGTCAAAACATATCGCTCATGTAATTTCTAGCGGCAGGCTGATCGTAAAGGACCGCCGGCTGGTTACAGTGGATGAAGATCTGATAAATAAAGAATCAATAAAATTAAGTGAAAAGCTTTGGGATAGAATGGGAAAATCATGAGCCTGTTCAAATCATTTGAATGGCATTCATGAAGTCTTCTTTTCTCCTTCTTGAAACTTCAAGTTCGGCTCCGTCTTCCATAATTACAAAACCACCCTCTCCTTTCTTGTATCTTTTCAAATATCCAAGATTGATCAGATGCGACTTGTGTATCCTGAAGAAATTGAAGGGAGTTAGCATTTCATCGTATTCTTTAAGCGTTCTTGAAACAACTATCTTTTCTCCGTTTCTCAAAAAAACACTGGTATAATTATCATCCGACTCGCACCTGACGATTTCAGAGATTTTTACAAAGATGATCCCATCAAGAGCGGGCAATGCAATTTTTTCAAAACTGTTTTTATTGCTCAGAAGAACCTGAAGTTTTTTATTCAGTTCTTTAAACCTGTCGGTTTGATCAAGTTTTGCACAGGCTTCTATCAGGTTTTCCGCTTCAATCGGTTTGAGCAAATAATCGAGAGCGCTGAATTTGAAAGCCTGTATGGCGAATTTATCATAAGCAGATGCAAATATTATTTTAAAATTGATTTCAGGAAGTTGCTTAAGCAGATCAAACCCTGTTCCATCAGGCATCTGAATATCCAAGAAAACAAGATCAGGTTTAAGAGTATCGATCACCTCCAGCCCCTTTTTGACACAATCCGCCTCCCCTATCACAGTAACTCTTGAGGAGCAATGTTGTTCCAGCAGATTCCTCAGGGTTGTACGCGCCTTGCTTTCATCATCCACTATTATTGCTCTGTGCATTACTCAGCTGTTTGCAAGCAAAATTAATGAATTATTTATTAAACCAATAGATTGCTGATGTTCAGCAGTTACAATATAATAGTCAGATTTTTAATCAAAAGTTGCTTTAATTCAACTTTTATAACTTTATTGGTCTGTTTTCTTTTGTTTATTTATTATTCCACTTCGCAAGGAATTGTAAGTTCAACTTTTGTTCCTGATGCATTTCCATCTGCATCTTTAACATCGGTAATTTTATAGGTGATTTCCTGCTTGTATTTTTCAGTGAGAATAGAAAGCCTTTCCTTTGTAACCTGCATTCCTAATGACTTGTGATTGCCTTTACCGGATTTCTTTTTTATTTCAGCCGCTTTTTCCCGTCCGATGCCGTTGTCTTCAATCACACACAGCATCAGTTCCCCGACTGATTTCAAATGAATTAACAATGATCCGTTTTCACCCTCCTTAGCAGCCAAACCATGCAGGATCGCATTTTCAATAAATGGCTGGATCAGCATTGGGGGAATATAGGTGTTCTCAGGGTCAATATCGTCATCAACTTTAATTTGAAACTGAAAACGGTTGTCAAAACGCAGTTGTTCGAGTTCTAAATTTAGTTTTAGGGTATTGATCTCATCGGAAAGAAGTACAACTGTTTTTCTTGAATGTTCAAGAATATACCGCATGAGCCGGGCGAATTTGCTCAGGAACGACTGAGCCATTTCAGAATTATTATCGCTGATGAAACTGTTGATTGAGTTCAGGGAATTGAAAATAAAATGAGGATTCATTTGTGTACGTAAAAGTCGTTGCTCAATCTCGATATTCTTTTTCTCAAGTTCAATCCGAAAGTGTTTTTGCTTTAGTTTATAGCGGTTGAACAGCAGGTATGACAAAACAAGAAGAACAACAATGACACTTAAAATATAGTAAATTCTGTTTCGCTGTTTTTCAATTCTCAGGTTCTGGATTTCAATCTCTCTTTCTTTTTTATCCAGTTCAAACAAAGTCTGCATTTCTGAAAGTTCATGCCGGCTTTCGCGGTTGAAGAGCGTATCCTTTATGGCAGTGTATTCAATGTGGCTTGCATATGCCATTCTGTAATCTCCCACCGATGAATAAAATGCTGAAAGTTCTTTCCATGAATCCTTAATCAGTTTAGGATCATTGATTTTCTGCGACATATTCAGTGCATCGTTCAGCATTGTCCTTGCTTCATCAATCCGGTTGGTGAGCCTGTAAGCTTCTCCAAGTTTCAATGAAGCCAGAATAATGTTGTTGTTGTTACCGGCTTCCTGTGCAATTGACAATGCCTGATTAAAGTTATCTATTGCAGCTGAGAATTCTTTTACCTTAATAAAAACCTCACCTCTGTTGATCAGGGTATTAAATTTGCCGGTATTGTCGCCGATTTCATTGGATATTTTTAAAGATTTGTCAAAATAGAATAACGCGCTATCATACTCCTCAGTTTCCAAATAGACATAGCCTAAATTTTGCATGGAAATGCCGGTGAATCCCCGGTTCTGAATTTCACCGGCGATCGCAAGGGCGTTCCTGTAATGTTCCAGCGCCAGCGAAAATTTCTTCCATTCATCATAAATAATCCCGATGTTGATCAGTGAATAAAAAAGATTTGTGCTGTTGTTCAGTTGTTTGGCAATCTTGTAAGAGTTCCTGTAGTGCTCTATGGCTTTGTCGTACTGTCCCAGATTCTGATAATTCATCCCAAGATTGTTGTGAGTGATCCCGATGGCTGCCGTATCTGCCAATTCCACAAAAATTTCCAGAGCGCGGGTTTGGTATTCGATCGCCTTTGTAAATTCACCTTTTTCGTTGTACCCGCTTCCAATCATCAGGCTGGCACGGGCAATGCCTCTTTTATTTCCGGTTTCGGCGGAGTAATCCATTGCCATCTGACTGTATTCGAGGCTTTTTTGAATTGAAATCCGCAAATGATGATAGGATAGCTGGATCAGGGTTTTTATTTTTTCTTCACCCTCTGTATCCTGTAACCTGTTCTGGAGACTGTCTATCAGGGGATTTTGACTGAAGGCCAATACCGGAAAAAGGATCAGCCACAAAAAGTAAACCGTCTTTTTACTCAAAATCTCCATTTGATTTTTATTATAAATCCTAAAATGACACCATAAAATTACAAGAAATTCGGATTGCCCGAAAAACAAAATATTCCGGTTACCCTTAAAAT
Organism: uncultured Bacteroidales bacterium; assembly: GCA_963708435.1. Classification (GTDB taxonomy): domain Bacteria; phylum Bacteroidota; class Bacteroidia; order Bacteroidales; family JAADJA01; genus JAADJA01. Next base: position 238,465 of record CAVPSZ010000023.1, on the reverse strand, counting down.
CTTGCCGGTTACTCATTTCTGTTTTGAAAGAAGGCTTCAGATGTTTAATTTTGATTTTCTTTTTTGAAAACTACTGAAAATTGTGTAATTTTAAGCGGTTTATAAATATTAATATATAGAAAAATGAATATAATCAGGTACATCTCAAGAACGATCTTAGTCCTGGTGATTGGATTGAATGCCGGTTTTATTGAAAGTGAACTATACGGACAAGGCATGACTTCATCCATAGGCGACCGAGAAAATATCGGAATTTATGGCGGACCGGCAAATGATCTTACCTTCTGTTATACCAATCAAAGATTGTTTGCCGGAGTTACCGGGCCGGCAACCCTAATGTTTTCAAATGATAATGCTCAAACCTGGTTACCGGCCTTTCCCTTTGATTCGCTTGAATATCGTCTTGGAATGAGAGGTTGGGGAGGCGGAATACAAAGGGTATTAGCCAATCAAAAAGGCTGGGTACTGGCTCAAACCGGCTCACCCGGATTCCAGTTATCAGCATCCGTTATCAGCTATGACGGTGGAAATATATTCCGCACTGCGTTTGACCCTTTCCTTCTGAAAAAACTTACCGGTGAAATCAGGCCCGTTACGGCAATAGCACTGACTGATCATTTTGCATTTACCGCTTTAAAGGATTACCTGGTTCGTTTGAATGATACTTCAACCTTCGGCTTGGATCAGATCCTGCTGAAAATTGATACTCTGCCGGACTATGTTCCCGGATCGTCAATCAGGTATATTGCCGCAGCAAACGATGTTTCAGGGTTTCCAATCTATTTTGTGGTTTCCAATCCGCTGGGAAACAACCTAATTTACAAATATTATGGCGGTTTGCTTTTCGAATTATTACCACCGACACCCAATAATAGAATATTAAATATTTTCACCCATCCCGGGCAAATAACAGGAGATACCATATTTATCAGCAGTTTCAACCAGACTACACAGGCCTATCAATTGCATAAATCATATTTCGGTGGTTTTAACTGGCTTCCGGTTACTGTGCCCGGAATAAACCGGGTATTATCTGATGCGGATTATAGTCCGAATTGGGTACCTCAGATGCCGATAAGCAATGGCTTGCGGTTGTCATTCCCGGGAGGCCTTATTTCGGATAACCTCGGCGCCACCTGGCAAGGACCTGCGCTCGATGACTACGGAATTGCAACACATCCTGTTTTATTAAACCAGGTACTGGGATCAAATCATATCGGTGTTGTATTGAGTATGAATGGCATTTCCGGCCCTTTTAACAACACCACAAATATAGGATTTACCGGATTAAAAGTAAGGCAGTTTGATCAGTCACCCGGATTATTTTATATTGCCACCAGCGCCGGCCTGGCTTATTCTGAACAGTATTACAATCCACTGATTATTGGTTATAATAAGTGGATACCTCCCAATGGATTGTTCCCCGTGCCCAATGCCGGTAATACCGGTGGCGTCAGCGCTGTAGCCATCGACCCAAACAATCCTCTGCATGTGATCTGCGGTTCCTCAGATGGATTTTATATTAGCTTCAGTGGCCCCACTGGATTTTTCGATGTTGTTCCCACCAATTGGAACATGAACGGACATCTCGACCCATTTGTTACCGATATTCAGTTCCTGGCTTCCAATATCATTATTGCTACGACTGGACTAAAGCATGAAACAGTTGATCAAATTCCCCAGTTGCCGGTCGGGAATATCTGGCGGTCGGATAATGGGGGCATTTCGTGGTATATCATTACCCCTTTATTTCCCGATGAATATATGATGGGAAACTGCCTGGTGTTAGGCAATAATTTGAATCAACCAGTGCTTTATTCCGGAACTGGTTATGATGACGGACAGGGTTATGTTGTTCCTGGCGCTCTGTGGCGGTCATTCAATTATGGAATTACCTGGACCAAATATTCCTCACCGGTTTTTGGAGGAAGCCCTATCCCTCTGCCTGTTTATGATGTGGATGTTTTTCCCCAAAAAAATGATACTTTGTATGTATCCTCGAAAATGGTCCTGGCAAGGTCGGAGAATGGCGGCCAGAACTATTTCATTACCGATATTCCGTATAACACAGGGGATATTACTTCGGCTTTAATTGATCCTCTCTTTCCCGACAGCCTGGCAGTCACTGCCGGGAGAAATATTTATAAATATAACTATACGATAGATGATGCAGATTTGAAATTCAGTGGTTTTCCGGGAGAAAGATTTACCTGTTCTGAATTCGGTTCTGTGCTGGGCGGTTCGGATATCGGCGCCAGCAAAATAAAAGAAGCGCCTACCTACCTGCTTCAAATAAAAGCATTCATGGAAGGTCCCTTTAACCAAAGCAGCTTGACCATGAATACTGGTCTGAACAGCAATGGGCAACTTCCGCTTCTGCAGCCGTTCAACCAACCGCCCTGGAATTATAATGGAACTGAACATGTAGCGGCCATACCTAATCCAGACATTGTTGACTGGGTTTTGATCGAACTCAGAAAAACTACAGGCGATCCTTCTACTGCTACCAAGCTTACCCAATTTAACAGGCAGGCAGCATTTCTCTTAAAAGATGGAACCATAGTGGACGATGATGGCGTGGGTGACCTGAGATTCAGTATTATTCTGGACAATAACAAAGGTAATGACAAGGTTCATGGAGTAGTTCTGAGTCCGTCGCATACCAGCGAAAGGACTGCCAATGAAATGACAGCTGCCAAAACAACGGCTTTCAGCTATGATTTTACAATCGGCCCCGGCCAGGTTTATGGCGGAGCAGCAGCACATAAGGAGCTTGCTCCCGGCGTTTGGGGGATGATCAGCGGCGATGGAAATAATAACGGCCAGGTTGAAAACAGGGATAAAAATGAGGTATGGCTGATTGAAAACGGCTTAACCGGCTATTACTTCGGCGACTTCAACCGGGATGGAACAGTGGATATTATCGATCTGGTTGACTACTGGAAGCCCAACTCGGGCAGGGGGAATATTATAGATTAGATACTGTTCAGCATTAGAAATGCTTAATCTTTTAGAAAATGTAATACAATGCCTTAAACCCAGATTAAGTGGCAGAAATCAACAAAATAATAACGATTGGCAATATATCATGGTCCAACTATCTCCACCTTTGGCAGTTCATAGCACTCTAAATCATCATCCCTCGGCCCCGCCAATCCATGTTTCGCAGCATTTACGACTCTTCAACCAGCATATAAGCATCAATGTAATTTTTTCAAAAAAATTTTTTATCAGTTATAATGATAAATTATTACTTTTGCGCTCCCTTGCCCAGGTGGTGGAATTGGTAGACACGCCAGCTTGAGGGGCTGGTGTCCGTTCGGACGTGCAAGTTCGAGTCTTGTCCTGGGCACTGTTAGGTTCAAGGTTCAAAGCCTGTCATGGAGGCATGTTCAAAGTTTGTAAGTAGATATTTAACTCTCTTTTGTATTTGTATCACTTGCGGCAATAAGAACCAGGAACGCTTCAGCCCAGATGGCGGAATTGGTAGACGCGCTGGTTTCAGGGACCAGTAATCGCAAGGTTGTGCAGGTTCGAGTCCTGTTCTGGGCACTAAATGGAAGGTTAACACATATATATTCAGCGTGTTAGCTTTTTTATTGGGGCATATACGGGGCAAATAGTTAGATAGAGAATAAGAAAAAAAGATTATTTATTATCACAGGATTAATAAAAAAAACCCTGCAGCTTGTCTGGTTCCCTTCGATCCATGCAGGTTAATGCAGCTTTACCCCGGGTGGCAACCATTATCCGTTCAGACAATAGTTCAGTGAGGCTGCCTAATTTCCCTTAAGGGTGGCCGGTGATCGACAAAGCTTTGCAGTGAAAGAAGTAAACCCTGACAAATCCTTTCACCTTGCTAATATTGCCTGTTTTAATGGATTTTTAAGGGAATTGAAAAAATTGACTTCATTAAAAGCCCTATGCTTTGCGATCTACAGACTGTTAATATTAGGATACCTCTGTTTTTAGGACAATGCAGGCCACCCGGTTTATTGTCCAGGCTTCTGATTAGTGTCATGGATCAGGGAGAGTCAGACCATTCCTTCCAGGTGAAAAGGATCATGGAGCTGCAGCATGCTGATTGTCCAGGCTTCGATCAATGACAGTGATCAGTGAGGCCATCCAGGTTCCTTCCAGGTGGCCAGTAATAAATAAGGCTTTGCAGTGAAAGAAGTAAACCCTGACAAATCCTTTCACCTTGCTAATATTGCCTGTTTTAATGGATTTTTAAGGGAATTGAAAAAATTGACTTCATTAAAAGCCCTATGCTTTGCGATCTACAGACTGTTAATATTAGGATACCTGTGTTTTTAGGACAATGCAGGCCACCCGGTTTATTGTCCAGGCTCTGATTAGTGTCATGGATCAGGGAGGGTCAGACCATTCCTTCCAGGTGAACAGGATCATGGAGCTGCAGCATGCTGATTGTCCAGGCTTCGATCAATGACAGTGATCAGTGAGGCCATCCGGTTCCTTCCAGGTGGCCAGTAATAAATAAGGCTTTACAGTGAAAGAAGTAAACCCTGACAAATCCTTTCACCTTGCTAATATTGCCTGTTTTAATGGATTTGTAAGGGATTTGAAAAAATTGACTTCATTAAAAGCCCTATGCCTTGCGATCTACTGCCTGTTAATATTAGGATACCTGTGTTTTTAAGGGTTTTCGGGTTATTCCTGCACGTGGAATAATGACATTTTCATACAACCTTTATGTGATTTCTTTGGAATAAATATTCATAACCAACAAAGAATTATACAAAGTGACGCTGTTTTATCAAGTCATTGGATAAAAAAGTCCAACGACTTTATATTTAAAGACAACAGAAAGAGAACCTGCTTAACTAAAAAAGGTTTTATCCGATGGATCCAATTAAAAAACCCGGCTACAATTTTACTTGTAACCGGGCAGTACTAACCATAATAAATGGAAACGAATTGAAAGACTAAATCCTTCTACAAAGTCTTATAATCGCTTTAGGTGAAACGACTGCCTTGCCTTTTTCATCTTCAAACCTGTAAACAGGCAAAAGGTTAAGAATACGTTTTTTAATAAGTGGGCCCATTTTGAAGATGTCGCAAAGGGCACTCCATTCATTGCTTAGGTTTTCAAACCTCTTCGCAATCTCAATTTCTTTGGGATCAGTCAGATAAATTGCTGATTCCTCTTCTATCTGTTTTTTTGCATGGCTGGAAATTGAAAAATTTTCCTTATTAAACCTAATTTTATCGAAAAGCTTATTTTTAGAAATGGAATTCATTTCTTTAACTTTTTTATAAGCCTCCGTTTTTCCTATCAAATCGGCTATTTTTTCAGGGTCTATTTTGAACTCTGATTTTATAATTGTCGATTCAGCAAGCTTGGCATTTACTGATTCCAGTGGTGTTTTTATAGCTTCCGGGTCAGTAATTCCAAATTCCCAGAGTACATCCCACAATTTATTAGTTTTTTCAGTCAGGGTGGTCAATTCAAGGAGTTTTTCCCGACAACCAGAGCTATTAATAAAAAATGCTTTTTTTTCCATTAACTTAACTTTTTTTTATGTTTAAAAATTCAAATTTTTTATGTTTATATTCCATGAAAACGGAACTTAAACAATTAATTATCAACCTTTTTGAGGTTGTATATTACATTTTTATTCCAATTATGTCACGCCACAGCCCAGCCGCGCCCTGCGGCGAAATTGTAATTACCGCAGGGCAAAGGCATGTTATATGATTGAGGTAATATACCATGATCATCAGGTCTGGGGATTAACATCTCCTTCGTCTGTAACAATTGAGCCGGTATAGAAGGGTGCAGGAATCGGATCGGTGCATTCAATTTCGAGGGTTGTTCCCTTTTCACCTGCCGGATCACCTCCCAGGTTAACCATAGGTTTGGTATTTGTTTGGAACATCTCGTTACCGATCATCCTCCAACTGCCGGAGTTTTTCTCACGTACCAGGTAAACAATGTCTGTATTGTTTGCCAGTTTTGCAAAGGCTGTTGCCTTTTCCTCATTGAGGGCAGTAACAACTGTAAGTTTATTCAAAAAGGTTTGGCTCCTTATCTCGCCCTGGGGCTCACAGGTAACCGGCGACTTAATGTCAATACAGTTGATCTTTTTCCAGGTCTTTAACGCTACCAGCCCAAATGATCCCGAGTAGGTCACCTCTTCTGCAGGTGTTGCCGGGTTGGTTGGTAACGCAGGCCACGTTTCAATGTCACCTTTAGGTATATAATACAGGTTGCTGTATATTCCAGGGACGCTGACACTCCCATCTGTCCAGTCCAAATTATCAAAGTTCATTGTGACCTCCTATTCTTTAATATAAGTTTCCCTGAATAACTTTGCCCTGTTCACAGCATCCACGAATGGATCACTTTTTGAGTTTTCCGGATCCATGGTTTTGTCTTTTAAGCTTTTCAGCTTATCTTGGATCTCTTTAAGCTTTGTCAAAAGCTCGTCAATAGTTTTGTTTAAATCTGAATTTTTCATAATAAATTAATTTTTAGTTATTGATACTCGTATTGTTTTCATGGCTCGTTAAGCCAATATTTTTAAATTGCTTTTCCTCTACAAAGACACTAATCAAATATTTCATTTGTTTAAATTGTTAGGTTTATAAATAATTGTCTCATCCTGGAAATAATTATCTAAAAAACTATCTATCCAATCACGTACAAACTGACTTTTTTTTATTCCGCATGACTTTGAAAACTCCAAAATTTTTGTTTCCTGATCCTGTGAAATTCTTATTCCGATTTTTCTATTTAGTGGCATATCAAAAATTTTGGCTAAACATATATACAAAATGTTTCAACAAAAAAGGACATACTTTTGTTTAACCTCTGAAACCCGCATGAATAAAGAAAAACTGCTGAAAAAATATTTTTTCATGTATTGTAAATGTCAATTTTTTGCAAATTTTTACCCCAACTTTCGAGCTGATCTGACAATGTTTTTATCCGTTCATTTATGACCCTCACCTGGTATGCTTCGCTATAATGTTTTTTTGATTTATACATACTGATCAATGAATTTGAAATTATTTGAAGTGATTCAGTTGAAATTTTGAAACTATGCCAGACAATTGAACTGCCGTTTTGGTATCCCGATCTTGCAGCCATGAGAGTAATTTTCTTTTCAATGATTTCAAATTCCCTGAATACACCTGTTACACCTATATTTTGAATACGGCTATCAATGATATTAAAGAAGTAAAACCATGCTTTTCTATATTCACAAAACAATTCCATGTATAAAGCATTCAATTCATAAAGCTTTTGATTTAAGAATTCATTGGTGGCCACTAAAAATGCTTTTGCGTCCTTCAGGTCGGTAAAAAAAACATCAATATCGTTACCAAGAAAAACACTATACATTTTCCGCTTTGTGAATATGCTTGATTTATCTTTTAGGCTAATATTTTGGAGCTTTATTTTTTTCATGGTCTTGAATTATTTCAACTAAACTGGTATTGATAGCTTTTTACGTGCTTTTGAAACTGTCAATTTAAGATACTTAATCCCTCTTTCCTTTCCTTTTTGGCTGTATATTATCAAATAATCAATTATTTGTTGATCAGTCCAGTTTTTTTCGATTAGTGAGCAGGCTACAGCAAAGTCAAAACCACTTCTTTTTTCACCACCTAATTTTCTTTTGATTTGATTCGATCTTGTAACCACAGCGGGGGGGGATGTACTATCATATTGCCAGGTGCTTAATCGGTTTTCGTATTTGTGGAGCTTCACCATAGGAAAATCAGGGCTGTATTTCGATTTCATATTAAAGAAGCCAGGGAGCCGTCCTATCTGATCAGGCTTTGCGCTGCCTAAGTCAGCATTAAACTGAATAGCCATTGACCTCCATAAATTTGTCAATTCAATTCGATCACTGGGAACCTGGTCGAGCTTTACCCATGCCTGAAAATTTCCCGGGGACGTTTCCATGAGCAAACAGGGTTTTATTTCGGCCAGTGATTCCAGGATATTTCTTTGAAGGTCATCGAGCAGAATAAACTTGTTATCCAAGGGACGGATATAAACATTGGACCCTTCGTTGTTTTTTCGTATCAAAAATTCAATGTTATTTATTATTTGTTTTTCGTTCCAATCCCTTGGAATTACATAGGCCTTATTCGATCCATCGGGTAAAGAGTACCAACGGATCAATTTAATTTCGTATAGATCAGAGACCACTCCCTGAAGGAACCCGGAAACCATTTTGAGGGATTCCCCCCCCGCTGTGGTTATCATAATAGTTTCAGAATGGAAGGTCATCTTTATCTATTGGTGCGCTGACAGGTTCAACTTTTTCAATAACCTTACAATTCCCGAGTATAGCTCCTTTTATACCCTTTTCCCTTTCCTCTTTAGTAACCTGTTGAACGATCATATGGCTTTGGCCATACTCATTTTCACTCGTTTCAATCAGTACAATATCTAAATAGATATTCCCTGTTGATTCTGACTTAAAAAGCCTTTGCTTTTCGATCTTTGTTAAATTGATTTTTCCTGTGTAATTCATAATTTTAATATTTAATGAGTAAATTGTTTTTAATTTCTATTTTTCATAATGTCCGCTTTTGTCCGCTTTTGTCCGCTTAATGTCCTTTATATGTCCTATTGTATTATTTATAATTAATTGATATATAATAATATAAAGATAATACAGCGGCCATTTTAATAAATTATTGACAATTTCATTACGGACATTTAGCCATGTCCGGTATGTCCGCTTTTGCGCAAATGCTTTGATTTCAATACTTTTATATAAAAGTTGCCGGACATTTACCGGACATTTCAGGACATTAAAAAGACAGATCATCTTCAATTTGGTTTTTAAAATGATCTTCCTTTACTCTTCTTATTGTTCTATCTGTAATACCAAACATTTCGGCTAATTCCTTTTGAGTATATTCACCCGATTCAATAGCTTCAATTATATCTAAATTTCTTTTCTCTTTCGGGTTTGGTTTAGACAAATGACTAAATTCTTTACCATAACCATTCATTTGAAAAGATAGAAAACCTTTATCCTTTGTTATTTCGCAAAGAAGTATATTTTCTGATCCGTACTTAAAAGCGTCCTGTCTAACTTTAATTTGCTTCAAATATCTTATTGTTTCTCCTTGTGAGCTTCGTCCTATTGTGAAGCTGCTATCTGCTAAATCCATTAATTTTTTACTTCCACCCATACTATTTTGGGTTATGGGATCAATTAAATTTCTTTTTGTAGTATGTCCGATAACAAGTATTGATAGTCCTAATTCCTTTTTGAGTATATTTAGGTTCCGCATAAATTCAATTGCTTGCTCTATTTTGGCTATGTCCTCAATAAATGTAACATTGTCAACAATTAAAATTTTTGCCTCGGTTTCAATTAAGTCATGTCTAATAGAAAACAAAATTTCATCCTCGAGTTTATTCCTTCTATTAAATTGAAACTTTGTTAAATCGAGTTCTGCTCGAATTAAATTATCTGATAACTGATAATGGGTTCCTGTTAATTTATTTTTATACCTGGATTCAAATTGCTTAGGTGAAAGCTCAAATTCGCAAAGGAATACTTTTTGAGCCTGAGCAGTCATTTTGATATCTTCATGTATTGGTTCGCCTGCTGCTATGCTTTGAGCAATCTGAACATCAATTATAGTTTTGCCTGCGCCGGTATCCGAAAACAAAAAGGAAAGTTCACCTTCAAACCAAAATGTATCGAATAACATTTCAGGATCAGGCAATGACTTTGCGTATTCAATCCATTCTGGAGCTGTTTTATAGATTAGTATAGATTCTTTTTTTTCAGTCATGGGCAGTCATTAATAAAGAAAAAACCCCCTATAAGGAGGGGGTATCTTGTGCGGTTTCAAAAAAATCTTGCTCTAAAATGTCTTGAGGAATTCTCGCTTTTAATTCTCCCTGTACATCTTGCTGAAGGTTGAAAAGCATATAAACTCCCGCCCATTCATTTTTAGTCAGGGTAAGATCATCCTGTTCGTGGATTGCTCTCATGGTAAGTTCTTTCATTACTGTTGTAACTCCGCAATTCAAATCAAATAACTGATCTGTACTGTAGTTGCTGAAATTCTTTCTAATTGTTTTCATTTTTTGAATTATTTTATTTGTTTATATTGTGCCGGCTTCTGATTAGGATCCCGGCGTGAATTCAGTTTCTAAGTGATAATTATAAGTCTCTGGTTTCCTCAATCAGATCACACAAATGCCAGGTTGTAGATCCTAAAAGAGAAAGGTCTATAGTTTCCTCTCCAAACTTATCCTTCAATTTATTGTAAATGGCAGCCAATTGATCGTGTATAAGTTTCCAATCATTCTCGGCAGTTTCAAATACCAACTTATCAAGTTTATCCTGCTCTTTATAGGTCAAAACTTTGCGTTCCTTCCTTGTTTTCAATAATTTTTCTATTTCCATTTTGATAAAATTTAAGTGAATTACTATTTTGATTTTCCGGCCTTTGGTTAGGCAATATACTTGCATAGTCAACTATTATTGACTTAAGTAAAAAATTGTGGATTTTGCTAAGGTGGAATTATATACTTTTGCATAACGTTGAATTAATTAAGTTAAACATTGACTTAAGATTCACTCAAAAAGATAACCAGTCGATCCGCCAAGATACAGGCTGGTTATCTTAATAATTTCTCGTTTTTTCTCAATACGTTTAATAATTCAGACTTCTTAAAAAGTACCGTCCGCCCTTCCTGGAAATAAGGGATTTTCATTTCTCTTTTCCACCTGATAATCGTAGGTAAGGAAATTTTCAGGAATTTGGCTGCTTCCTGCTGATCCATGTAGTCTTCATTCAATTCCTCTGACCTGGATTTTTCAGGAGTTTGCGAATTTGCTTGCTTGACAGCCTCAATAATCAGGCTTTTCAAGTCATCTGTATTTAACGCTGTGAAAATTTGCTTTTCCATATAAACTTATTTGTTACAAAATAACACTCTAAAATCATTCAAAAAAAGGACAATTCGTGGTTTGTATATTGCTAACATTGTGCAGTTTAACAAAAGTTTTATTGTTTATTGATTTACATTGTCCGTATTTCAGGCCATTGACTCGAAAATTCATTAATGGCTTTTCGTGATTTTTTATTAACATAATATTAACAATCAATATTTGTATCTCCTTTTTGTTTTCAATTTGTTACGTTTTTCTATCATTTTATCCCAAAATTGATACATTGGATCGGTTTTCTTTACATAGTACAACATTGTTTTAAAGCTACTCTGTTTATAATCTGATTCCGATAATTTTAGTTCGTCATAAAATGTATTCATAGCATCGTTTAACTTTTCCTTCCTGTTATAAAGAATATCACTCACCGCCTTATACCAAAATTGTATTTCTATTTGAGAATTGAAAAATTCAATGTAAAAATGGATTTTATCAAAACGAAGGTTCTTCGATCCGCTTTTTATGTACGGTAGTTTTAAATGTCAAGTATTGATAGCTCGTAGAAGGATATTTGTGTAAATATTCCGCGAATTTGGTATTAGTTCTGGTTTTCTTAAACAATCTCTTTTGTAAAAATAATATTTGTAGTTCGTTATGGTCAATTTGATAACCGCAAAAGTCAAATAGTGCCATTTTAAAAGTATCATACATTAAGATGGTCGATTGCAATTGTTTTGCTTCAGGAAGTTTTAAAATGTCTATTTCCAGTAATTTGAAAAGGTATTTTTTAACTGGAATTATAAATTTAACTGTGTTCATCCCTTGTTAATTTTATTCCAGGTATTATCCATCTCAGATTTTTTGAAGTCCTCAGCTATCTTAATATACTTATTCAATGTACTATCCTTCTTTTGGCCGGTGATCCCTTTCAATGCTTTAATGTTCATCCCAAAAATTACAGAGTTTGTAATGAATGTTTTGCGGGCTGTGTGCGAAGTAATCAGCTCATATTTTGGCTTGGTTACTTCAATTGCTTTGCCTGCTCTGTATTCAATATAAGTTACCGGGTAAAGGAACCCGGCTATTTTGCAGCATTCCTTAATATACTTATTCAATTTTGGAGCTGAAAGTTTTGGTAAGGACTTTAAGCGGATTGTCGCTGTATCTTTTCAATTATCTCCAGGGCAAATTTATTCATAGCGGATTTTTTCAAATTGTTTGGTTTTCTGGATTTTCTTAATGATGTAACCGTCCGAAATGTGATCATGCCTAAGCTGGTTTATATCGGATATCCGAAGGCCGGTAAAACAGCCAAAACAATACATATCCCTTGCTTTTGATAACCTTTTATTGTCAAATTCAAAGCTATACAAGTGAAGGAGCTCTTCCATTGTCAGAAATATAACTTCTTTCTCTTTTTCTGTATAACTGAATTTTTTGTATGCCATATTATTAGTGTATCCTCTATCACTTGCCCACCTTCAAAAAGTTTTTTAAAGTACCAACAATCTTAGAGAAATAGTTGTCTGCAGTATTGCGATAATTAAAAGCATAGACTTTGAGCTTATCAAAAAAACCAATGTCAAGACTATTCCAGGTAATAGGATATTCCATGTCTTTCTGAAAGTCCTTCAGGAAATTTAAAACTGTATTATATCCGACTGGGGTTCTTTCGGATCTTTCGACCTTTTTCATTTCTATAAACTCATCGAAGGCATCTAAGAATTTTGGAGCTTTGGTTTTGATCACCTGCTTACCCTCGAAAAAAGATTTTATTACATACTCGTCCAGCTCGATCTTGTTTTTAAGACAATCGTTAAATAAATCCCTTGCACCCTTGTAATAGCTATCTATTAATGAATTTATTTCAATGTATCTGTTATAGGGTTTCCCTTTTTTGGGTGCATCAACTTGCTGTCTGCCTTTATTCCAATAATCAGGATCAACCATTTCAATTTGTTTTCTGTACTTCTTATAATTAAGATTAATCTGGGCAATGATAGGAACCTCACCTCTTTTATTCGTGTTAGTAACCTTTTTCAGATAGAAATTTATATTTGCCATTTCCTGCCTAATTAAATAAAGTGAAACAAAGATAAATTAAATTTCAATCGGGGGCTAAAAAGGGGGCAAATATTTATTAACAAGGGCTGTTATTAAATAAACCCGAATAACATCATAATCATAAATGATTGAATAACAGATTATTTAAGTATGGTTAAATTTTTGAAAAAAATTAGGTTCTAATCCTGTTCTGGGCACTAAACAATAATCCGGATTTCTGCCTGATTACCAAAAAAAGTTGATTACCTGTAACTTTTTTCCTGCTAATCGTATAAAAACAGTCAAGATCGTGTTGTTAATAAGTTTAATGATCTGTTGATCTTTAAAAAGAAGGCTTAAATAATTTTACGAAACTTATGATTTTGGCTGTCAGAGTGAGAACTTTTTTAATCAATACAGCGGTTTTATTACTTTTTCTAAGCGGCAACACTGTGCTCGCTTCGAATACTGTTTTTGAAAACAGGGAAACCAGTTCATACCTTTTTGAATATTCATTCGAAAATCCGGAAGAAAACTCAACTACCAACTACTTCATCAAAGAGATTTCGAAATACAATCTTAGTAGTATCAATAACACAAGCTACATTTTTCACTATGAAGTAAACAAAAGTATAAAACTCGAATCACCCAATACCTTTGTAGTTAATGCCGACATGACAGGACTAAAGTGTACGGGAGATATCTTCTATAAAGGCTTTGATATTTCAGATATCCTGATGCCTGACAAACTTGACATAAAGCTTGTTGTACTAAGTGAGGGGAAATACATAACCAGCAAAGAGTTTTTTGGAATACCCGCAAAGAACGGCTGCCATTTCCAGGCGGAGTTTAATTTTGAAATGCTCGATGAGAATCGAAATTTCAGCTTAAAATTTGAAAACATCCGGTTTTATTCTGACCCTCAAGATCAGCAAAGTTTTAATATCAGGGTAAATCATGTCGATGATTATTATGCCTCAATCGCAATTATCGATCGTGCCCTCGAAGAATTCAGCCAGATCGATATCGCCGGTAATTCTATACTTGAATTTTATATTACGCTCAAAGAACTGGAACGCACATATAATAAGGTTCAAAATGAAGTATTCCTGAGTACGCTTAATATAAAATCGAATGACGTCGGAGGTTATCAGGACAAGCTGCAGGCGATGGGAAATCAATTGGTCAGATATAAAGAATATTTCGACATTCTTATTCAGGACGGCGAACGGTTCAAATTCAGCGGTTCTGTTTCCGATTATGCAGAATTTTATGTAAAGGAGGCGACGCGGTATCTGTTGCTTTCGCAGCAGGTTACCCATTCGCAATCAACTTACTTTTACAGCATGGGTAAAATCGATTATGATCATGCCTCTATCAATCAGTACTACTGGGATATTAAAAAAGTCCTTTCCAAATCTGTAAACGGTAAAACCTCAACCGGTATTTTTAAACAACTGGAGGATGCGGTATTCAAATTTTATATAAAAGAGGCTAACTCCCTTATTGACCAACAGCAATTTTATCTTGCTTTGGGATTACTTCAGAACGCTGAAAAGTATTATAAAACAACCAAAGGTATTGAAATTCCGGTGTCGCTGAATATCCTTATTTCAAAAACCAATTATGGGATCTTTGACTCCTATCTTCAAATCATCGATAAATCCATCGAAGTTGGAAATTATGATATGGCTGAAACCTATCTTAATAAGGCGATGGACTTCCAAAAAGGAAACAGCGTCTCGATAATTACCGATGATTATGTATTAAGAATTACGGAGAAACTGGCAGTTTTATATATTGACAGAGGAAATCGTTTAGTTGATGAGGGCGATTATAAGGGTGCTGTCAGTAATTTTGAGCAGGCGCTGAAACTTTGCCATAAGATTGAAAGGTTTAATTATGACTATGAAATTAAACATGGCCTGATGATCGCCCGGAATGGCCTGTACAAAGTATTGATTAATCAGATCGTTGATGAATTGGGTGAAGACAATATCCAAAAGGCAGAAAAGTTATTGGAAGAGGCGAATCAGCTTGCCGGGGATTATTATTATGAAATTATCTATTCGCCTGAACATGTTTTTATCCGGTCTGCGATAAATCATTATTATTATCAAAACTTAATAAACGAAGGAAAATCTTTTCTTGAAAGGGGTGATTACCGGTTAGCTTATGAGAATTTTCTCAAAGCTTTTGAGCTTGAGGCAAAATCGAATTTTGAGCTGAGTCCGGAATTACCCGAATTGTTTTATACTGCTGCCGCACCGGTTTTGGTCGATATGTGCGGCCTCGGAGAGGTAAAAGTAAAGAAAAACCAACTGGAAGAAGCAAGAGAAATTTATAATACCTGCTTTAAATTGCAGGACGATTACGGTTTGATATTTCAGCCTAAGGTCCAGGAAAGCCTGACCTTGCTCAACAACAGCATTTTTACACGATATTGTGAAAAAATGAATAAGGACTTTGAAGGTATTATTGCCTCGTTCGATGATTTAATCGATCAGGGTGATTTTATTTCAGCCGTCAGTATTTTGGATAGCACACAGGTTTTTTCATCTCAGAACTATTACTGCGAGCTTGACAGGGATTTGGTTACAGAATTAAAAGCCAAGTACGGACCGGCCGCCGAATACCAGCAGCTTGCCAAAGTTGCCCAGGATGCCCTTGTATCAAAAAATCATGAAAAGTTTATTGAAGCCCACGAAAGAATGAAATTCCTTTCGAGCAACTATGAAGTGATCAGAAAGTATATCGAACCACTTCCGCTGCATTATCTTTTTTCAGTTAAAAAGAATCTTGCATTGCTTGAAACATCGGTCGAGTATTTTAAAAATCAAAAAGAGTTTGAAACAGCTCTTGACCTTTTGGCTGTTATTGAGGCGAACAACTATCCCGAAAAAGATACTAAATCCATTCAGCAAAAGCTTGGAAACAAAATGGCCCTGGCAGACAAAGGAAGTATATATTCGGCTGATCCCGGAATTATTGCTGACGGATATACAGCAGGCAATTCCTACCTGAAGCACTTCAAAAAAGCCTACATTAAAAATTGGTAACAATTTTTTTCTTTTTCTCTGTTTCAAAAAGAAATTGTATATTAGCCAACTTGTTTGAAAAGTGGTAATCATATAAAAATGTTTTTATGAAAAAGAGGTTGTTACTGATAAGCAATTCGACCAACTACGGCGAGGACTATTTGGCGTGGCCACAGCAATATATCAAAGATTTTTTAAAAAGTACCGGCGTTAGAAGAATATTATTTATCCCGTATGCCGGAATTGCATTATCCTACGATGGGCTTGAAGCATCATACGATGCCTACGAAAAAAAAGTGAATGCAGTCTTTCAAAAAATGGGATTTGAAATTTATTCCATACACAGGGAAAATGACCCGGTAAGGGCGGTGAAGGATGCTCTTGCCATTGCAGTAGGAGGCGGCAACACCTTTCACCTTGTGTATATGCTGCAGCAGTTGAAGCTGATGAAGATCATCAAGGAGGCAGTGGAAAAAGGGACTTCATTTCTTGGTTGGAGCGCAGGAGCCAATATTGCCTGCCCTACCATGTGTACAACCAATGATATGCCCATCATTGAACCTGAAAGCATGAACTGTTTAGGTCTGGTTCCTTTTCAAATCAATCCGCATTACCTCGATGTGGTTATTGAAGGACACGGAGGTGAAACCAGGGAACAAAGAATAGAAGAATATCTTGTTGTAAACAGCGGTGTTTACGTAGTCGGTCTGCGCGAAGGAACCTTATTTTCGATAGAAAAACAAAAAATCGAATTAAAAGGAACCAAACCTGCCAGAATTTTTAAATCGGGTATGAATCCTAAGGAAGCTGCTCCAGGCAGTAATGTTGGCTATTTACTTTAACCTAATAGTTTTTATTAATCTCCTGTTTTTCTAACAGTCCATTTCCAGTTAATCTTCTGAAATGAAATAATGTATATTTTTGTCCATTGATAGAAACATAAATTCTTCAGGATCACAAATTCAAAAGAGTTTAGGTTTTATTATTTATGCAACAATGATATACTTTTGAAAGCAACCAGCAATGATTGACATTTTCGGAAAGAAAAATAAGGAATCAAACGAAATACTTAAAAACCTGCCGCTTGCCTATGTAAAATTCAGAATCGACTATGATTCTGAGGGTAAGCCTGCCGATCTTATTTTTCTTGATGCCAATGACCATTTGATAAAAATTGCCGGAAGACCTTTTGAAGACCTGATCGGAAAAAAAATAACTGAGGTTTCACCTGAGATCGAAAGTACTTTATCAAACAGGTTTGCCGCAGATTATGACAAAATCGCCAAAGGTTCGGTTTATGAATTAGAACTTTTCATTGAGGCAAGGAAAAAGTGGTATGATGTTCATGTCAATATACCTGACCGGGATACTGCTATTGTATTATTGAGTGATTGTACCCGCCGGAAACAACTTGAATTAGAATTGAGTGTTCGCGAAAAAAAGTTTAAAAGTTTTTATTTAGAATCACCAATTGGAATTTATACTGCAACCCCTGAGGGTAATCTGATCGATGCTAATCCCTCGCTTTTAAAAACCCTTGAATTTTCGAGTTTTGAGGAATTGTCAGAGAACAATCCTTTCTTCAATGGATCCGTATCAGGAAAGAAAAGTGATACAGGATTTGTCAGGAAAAAAAATAACGGAAGTATAAGCAGTCATGAATTCCGGTGGGTGTCAAAATCGGGCAGAGCCATTCATCTCAGGGAAAGCGCCAGGGCAATTCATGATAACAATGGAAAGCCTTTATATATTGAAAGTACGGTAGAAGATGTAACGGAGAGGAAAACAGCGGAGTCACAGATAGCCAAATTGACGGAACTATATATTGAAATAGGTGTTGATCAGCATAAGAACATTGGTATCATTCTGCAGAAAGCCTGTGAGATTATTAATGGATCATGTTCGTTTTATAATATTCTGGATGAAGAAAAAAATCTTTTGATTACGTTTTCAAAACATAATGCTCCTCACGGAATTGATCAGCAAGATGATCCGGCAGGTCATATTTGTTACGAAGCCACCATTAAAGGACAGAACAAACCCGTTATTATTGAGGATCTGTTTTTGTCCAGTTTTGTAAAAACTGATAAAAACATTAGCAAATACGGTTGGAGGTTCTATCTTGGAATGCCAGTCATATTGAATGAAAAAACCATTGGTTCGATTTGTGTAATTGGACCGGAGCCCAAAAAGTTTACTGCAACCGAAATAAGTATAATCGGCACACTGGCCAAAGTTCTGGCTTTGGAATATCAAAGATTACTGATACAGGACGATTTTTTGAAAGCAACGAATGAAGCCAAAAATGCGAATCAGGCAAAGAGCCAGTTTCTGGCAAATATGAGCCATGAAATCAGAACCCCCCTGAATGGAATCATTGGATTTGCAGAAATGCTATCGAGTCAGGAACCGGATGAAAGAAAAGCCCGGATTCTGAATATGATAGAAGATTCGGGATACCAGTTGCTTCAGATCATCAATGATATTTTTAATTATTCAAGACTGGAAACCAGTAAAATTTCCCTTAAAACCGAATCTTTTGCTTTAGATGCTGTGATCGGGGATGTGGTGAGTTTCTTTCAAAAAACAATCCGTGATAAAAATCTACAATTCATTGTTAATACAGATAAGATCGAAGAAAAAAGCCTGGAGGGCGACTTTTACAAACTGAAACAGGTTCTGATCAATGTCATCAGCAATGCGATTAAATTTACTGAAGAAGGGTCTGTTATATTTATCGCAGAATCGGCAAGAAAAGAAAATTATATCGAGGTGAAATTGACCATCGAAGATACAGGAATAGGGATTAATCAAGAACATCTTGATAGGATTTTTGATGATTTCAAACAGTTGGAATTCTATTTAACCAAAAAAATAAAAGGTACAGGGCTGGGACTTTCAATTACAAAAAAATTAATTGATCTGATGAATGGGGAAATCGAAGTTGAAAGTGAGCAGGGAAAAGGGAGCCGTTTTATCATTACGATTCCTTTTAAAACAGCAACCCAAGCCGCTAATAAAAACAAGGAGGAATATATGGACAAATCAAAAAGCAATTTGTCCTCTGCGGGCAAAAAAGTTAAAATATTGCTGGCGGAAGACAACGAGGCCAACCAGTTTTTGATCAAAGCAATTACAAAATCACAGGATTGGGATATCACCGTTGTCGAAAATGGTATTCAGGCAGTTGAGAAATACAAATCCGGACGGTACGACATTATCCTAATGGATGTTCAGATGCCTGAAATGAATGGCTACGAAGCCACCAAAGTTATCCGGCAAATCGAATCAGAAAAGGGAATCCACACACCGATAATTGCCCTGACTGCTTATGCTATGAAAACGGATAAGGATCTTTGCATTGAAGCTGGCATGGATAACTATATCTCAAAACCATTTAAAAGACAACAGTTTCTCGACAGCATCAACGAAATAATAAGCGGGAAATGACCTTGAATAATGAATTTTACCGTTATTGAAATATATTTTGCTTAGGTATTTAAATCAATATGGGTTTAGTTATATTATAAATGACAAGATGGATACATATCGGCATTACTGCCATTTTAATATTATTACAATCCTGTCAGGGGTTGAAAAATAATGTTGAGTTAGTACTTCCCTCCCCCGATTCAAAACTTCATTTGTATTTTAATCTCAATAATGGCGAACCTTACTACCTGGTCTATTATGGAGATAAAATTATCATTGACTGGTCACTTATAGGCTTAACCCTTCAAAACCAGATAGATTTAACCGAAGGATTAAAAGTTTGCAATACCGATTCCGGTTCTAAGACCTCGAATAATGAAATAAAGCTTAAGGGAGGATTCGAACTTGGTGAGGACTATAATGAACTCAAAGTTTGCCTTGAAAAAACCATTCCATCCCCTGAGCATTTGATTATTGAATTCAGGGCCTACAACAAGGGAATAGCTTTCAGGCTTATCCTGCAGGATGATAACATTGGTGCATCTGCAACGATACACAGCGAAAAACTCAATTTGATCTGTATGGCAAGGGAACAAACTGACTTTGTAAAGGAACTAGTAATTTCATAGCAGATTCCATGACGTATGATCAGCAGGGCGATTTTTAAATCTGCCGGTCAGCTTTTCATCTTCTGATGGGATGATGGTTACGCTAACTGAACCGGACCCACCCGGAGATTCTGAAACCATGCTGATTAAAAGAGATTCCGGCAGTCAGTTCTTTTCAATTATGAATGGTGAACCTATTAATAATGTTTCACCAATCGGAAATAACAGATCAAGTATAACCTGGCGGGTAATAATAATTAATCAGATTAATGAAAAAAGCAGCGATTGGAATTGATATTGGAGGGACAAATACAGTCCTGGGAGTTGTTGATATGGAAGGCAATATCATTGCCCGCAACTTGATGCCGACCCAAACCAGCACTGACTACCATCCATATATGGCTTCACTGAGTGAATTGATAAAAAAAACCATTTCGGTTTTGGAGGATGATATCGAAATAAAAGGCATTGGTGTCGGGGCTCCAAACGGAAATTATTATAACGGCACTATTGAGTTTGCGCCCAACCTGAAATTCAAAGGAATCGTTCCGGTTGTTGAATTCCTTAAGTCCGAATTTAACTTTGATGTAATTGTTCTGACCAATGATGCAAATGCTGCAGCTATAGGCGAAATGATTTATGGCGGAGCCAGGGGAATGAGGGACTTTATTATGATTACGCTAGGTACAGGTGTTGGCTCTGGAATAGTTGTGAATGGAGAAATGGTTTACGGCCATGATGGTTTTGCAGGAGAAATAGGACATACTATTGTTGATCCTAAAGGCAGAGATTGTGGATGCGGCAGAAAAGGATGCCTCGAAACTTATGCCTCTGCTTCAGGAATAAAGAGAACAGTATTCGGTTTACTTTCCACCATGAATGAACCAAGCATACTTCGAAATATAAGCTTTGAAGAGCTTTCAGCAAAGATGATAGACGAGGCAGCCCGCAAGGGAGATAAAATTGCTCTCAGGGCATTTGATGTAACCGGCGAAGTTCTTGGGTTGAAACTGGCGGACGCCATTGCCCACACAAGCCCGGAAGCGATCTTTCTTTTTGGAGGATTAACCCAGGCTGGCGACCTGATATTTGAACCGACCAGGAACTACATGGAAAAACAAATCCTCAGTATTTATAAAAATAAGG
The DNA here is from genome assembly GCA_963708435.1 of uncultured Bacteroidales bacterium. GTDB lineage: Bacteria > Bacteroidota > Bacteroidia > Bacteroidales > JAADJA01 > JAADJA01. The sequence continues at coordinate 217,297 of CAVPSZ010000023.1, read as the reverse complement.
TTAAAATTCTACCTTCAGAATTACCTCCGGGTGACGCTGCAATATTAGGTGCAAGCGCCCTTGTCTGGAAAGAATTAAAAGAATAAATTCCGCTAATTCTTTATCATGGGATTAACTTCATCATCCTCGATATTTTCCGGGAGAAGTAATACCTCGACAACATTATCCCTGAATAGCTGGTTCGCTGCCTGTTTCAGACCTTCAATAGTCAGGCTGTTCACATAATCTTCATACTTTTTATGCTCGGATAAATCCGTTTGGTAGTAATCGTGATTTTTCAACAGCTCGACCCAATAATTGTTCTGCCGGAGATTTTCCTGATGGGCTTTCAGCTTGTTTTCCTTTACTCCCTTGTAATCTTTTTCTGCAGGACCTATCCTTTTTCAGTTTTTCAATCTCATTGTAAACAATTTGCTTGAGATGATCAACATTTTTCGGATCACAATCGAAGAAAATGGTTACACTGTAATTTTCATAGGGGTATTTTTCCTGGCTTTCAAAAACAGCAGCACCATAAGTTCCGCCTTCTTCTTCGCGGATGGTTTCCACATACCTGATCTCAAGAATATCAACCAGCGCGGAAAGGTTCATTCGGGTCTGGAAATCATCATAATCATAGTTTCCGGTGTAGGTTATATGAACCGTACCTTTCGGGACCTTCATATTCCGTTTGATTTCCCTGGTTACTTTACCCGCTGGCGGTCTCACACCATTGTCTTTCCATGTTTCAGTACGGCTCACTTTTGGCAATCCTCCGAGGTACTTTTCCAACAGAGGCCTGGCCTTTTCAGGATCAATATTTCCAACAAAATAGAAGGTGAAGCCTCCAGGGTCGCCATACCTTTCCTTGAAAATTGATCTCATGCGGGCCAGGTTAGCTTCATCGAGGAGCTGGGATGTCCAGGGACGAACCCTTGGATTATAATTTGCCAGTGTAACCATTGCAGTATCCCATATTGCCTGATCGGGATCGGCAGCTTTATTGTCGAGAACACCTTTCATCCGTGCGATGAAACCGTCAAAACCAGTCTCTGTGAACCTGGGAGCTGTAAAATAGAGGTAAATTTCCTGAAGTAATATTTCCAGATCGAGCGGAGAACAACTTCCCCTCATTCCTTCTTCTGTTTCAGAGATAATGGGACCCGAACTGACGATTTTTCCAGCCAGTTTTTTTTCAAGTTCAACTTTATCGAAATTGCCCAATCCACTTTCCTCCGACACATTGCTGGCCATTTCAACAGAAACAAGATCCCTGGCATCGTAAAGTGATGTACCGCCATAGCTGAAAGCTCTCATAACGATTTCGTCTTCCTTGAAGTCAGTTTGTTTCAGTACCGCCTTAACACCATTTGCAAAATTCCACTGAACCGTGCCCAGATCCTTGTTTTTTTGGGTCTTTTCAACTTTGCCAGGCGTCGGCTCAACAGGAATCAGCGGATCGTTATTTACTTTGTCGACATAAGCGGTTATTTTTTCATTTTGAACGGAATTGATGATTTCAAACACTTCTGCTTCGCCGGGAACTGAAATATCCTCTCCTTCAGGCGCCATCAGGGCGATAACCTTGTTTTCATCTCGAATCCAACTCTTTCCTAAGGCGTTAATTTCTTCGAGGGTAATACCGGGAAACACATTTTTAACAAATTCAACATCGAATTCAATGCCCGGGCTTGGTTCTCCGGAAAGAAAATGCTGGTAGTACTGCCAGACATAGTTCTCCGATTCCTGCTTTTCACGCTCTGTATATTGCTTTTCGATATTTCTCTGGTATTCAGCTTTTGCCCTATCCAACTCAGTTTGTGTGAATCCGAATTGCTTTACTCTTTCGTTTTCTGTCATTAACGACTTAAGTGCTTTTCCCATTTCATTGTTACGTGCAATGGCAAAAGTTAGAAAGGCATCCTTGCTTCTGACAAGGTTTGTATACGCTGAATATCCGTAAACAAAAGGAGGGTCTGAGGATTGAAGAAGCTCCTGCAGGCGGGTATTGAGCATGCTATTGAACAACTGTTCGATGATAGAACTTCTGTAATAATCAATGTTTTTATCGAGTTCAGGAGGATGCTTATACACCATCTGGATCATTGAGTATTGAGCTTCTTTATCTTTCTGTATTGTTACCAAAGTTTCCTTATGGTCGGGGACAGGAGTCAGCTCATGGCTCTTAATGTCAGAGGGTCTTGGAGTCTTAGAAAACATTTGGGAAATTTTTTGCTGAATCAGTTTTCCATCAAAATCACCAACGGCAATGATTGCCTGCAAATCGGGGCGATACCATGTTTTATAAAAGCGCTTTATAGCCTCGTATGGAAAGGTATCCAGCAAATCAATATCACCTATTACATCATGTGTGGCATATTTTGAATCCTTGTAAAGGGTTTTATTGGCTTCGCGCATCATCCGGAACATCGCGCTTCTTCCGGTTCTCCATTCTTCATGGATGACGCCGCGTTCTGCATCAATTTCAGCATCCTCAAACGCAATATTATTAGCCCAGTCGTATAGAATCATAAGTGCTGTATCAATTATAGCCGGGTCATCAGTCGGAACTTTCTGAAGCATGTAATTTGTTTCGTCATAGCTGGTAAATGCGTTTATTTCCGGTCCGAATTTCATTCCGATGGACTGCAGGTAATTGATAATCTCTTTTTTCTCAAAATTTTTTGTGCCATTGAAAGCCATGTGCTCACAGAAATGTGCCAATCCGTTCTGGTCATCGTCCTCCTGCATAGCACCTGCATTTATAAGCAGGTAAAACTCTGCTCTTTGTTCAGGACGTTTATTTTCGCGGATATAATAGGTGAGACCATTGTCGAGTTTACCATAGATCACCTTGGGATCCAAAGCAACCTTTTCCGTCGGATTGTAGGCAATGTTCTGAGCAATAGCTACCGATGCGAAATTCAGGCAATAGCATAAAACTGTGAAAAGCAAAACTGTTTTTTTCATGATAAATTTTATTTTAAAGAAATACTTCGATGTTAAAATTCAGTTCGTAAAATTACTATTTATTTACTTTTGTATGGTTTGAAACTCATAGTAAAAATAAATTTAAATTTCTGACTATTGATGTATATTATCAAATTCTAATAGTAACCTTGACTTCATTAGAATTTCTGCAGGATCTATGGTTTGTATTCGTCAATATACATAAGGGTGTGCTTTTTTGAAAAAGATTTCGAGTCATCTTGTTGAATCTTGTATACTTGAAAGCTGATGGAAATAAAATCTGATCCCTGGCTTCGAAAATAAGGTTATTTATTTTTTGCTCGAATAGTTATTTGAATAAGATGGAAAAGGTTTAAAAATATGCGGATAGCCTTCATAGGGATTGCCATCCTTTCCGCCCTGTTCTCACGCGGGCAATATTTCCATGAGACACTGGACTTGTTTTATAATCTCCGGTCATCGCTCGAGGAAGATCAAAAAATGAAGTTCGGCTTCAGGACGTATTCCTTTGTTAAATATGAAGAAACGGTGCCTAATCTTTTGGATAATTTCCAGGTTGCTGGCCGGTTTCGTTTTCATAAGCCGGGAAGCACTGTTTTGAAAAATACCGAATGGGGTGCGGGTTTGACGGCTCTTATTACCGGCTTATCAAAGTCTCCCGAGGTTTATAACCGTCCACCGATGCGTGTGAGTGTCTACAGTGAACAAAACAACGCGAATATTTTTTCTCCGGGCATTCAGGTGATCCAGACCTGGTGGCTACATGATACCGCCCTTTCCAGGTTACAGGCAGGACTTGGATTCAGGTACAACTATGTCGGGCGCGATAATCTCTTCAGTAGTACCTTTCCCCTGGGTTATGATTTATCTTTATATTTCAGTATTAAACTAGTGGCGCTTCAATTTTACCGGTCAGCAAACATGGTGTATGGTGGTTTTGCCTATAAAAGTGAGGATATCGAAGATGATATAAATGCTTCTGACTCAAGATTCACTATCCCTGACGAATTTCGAAACCTCGCTTTTTTCACCCTCCGCTTTGGTGATGATTACCTTAAAAAGCCTACCGGGGAGGACAAAACCTTGTATAATATTTATTTATCGATCAGGAGGTTTGATTATTCCGATCCTGATCTGCGATCGGAATTTTCGCTTGCCAGCCTCGATTATATTACCGGCTTCCGGATAATGCATAGAAATCTGCTTTTGAATCCTGAAATCACCTTTACCGAACAATATGAGCAGGAATCTTCAACTTACACCCGTTACATCTTTTCACTGCTGGCAGGGTATAGAATTAAGCGACTGGAATTTAGGGCGGGCTACTCTCATTCGGTCTGTTACCCGCACGCGGTCAATCTGCATAGCTTGAAGGAGTCAGATAATATCCGCTGCAATAAATTGCTGCTGACCACTGATGTACGGGTTTTAATCAATTACCTCACCATCGTAGATCGTGGTGGCATACGAAACGGAATAAGCCGTAAAGAAACCCATTCCGCCATTTGTTATATTGGTGCTGATGTTTGCCGGTGGTCCGCTGAACAATGGATTCCTGAATTCGAAGGTTTCGTTCATCACATCCATCACAAAAGTGTAATATTCACTTGTAATGCCTGCCATCCGTAATTTAATAGAATCACCAGGAAAAAGTTCTTCATCGGGATTCTCTTTAATAAAGTAATAGACCGCAGCACCATAGGTAAAATTGCCGTTAAAGTATTTATCGTCCGATATTCCAACTTCGTCAATGGTATCTGTAAGCAGCTTCCCGTTTTTATACACATCGAACATGTAAAAATTAACGGCTAAAGGATCAGTTGCAAACAATTGCAACTCCCAGGCTTCCCATTCCTCCTTGTAAACCACTTTGATCGAATCAACCGGCGCGACATCATAAAGTTTGCTGGTAGCGGAATAACTCGTTTGTCCGTTGATGGCCTCCTGCAGTTCAATATTGAGTTGATAGGTCCTTTCCGGAACACCAAAATAATTTTCGGGCGTTAAATACAGCCCGGCAATGGAATCGCTTTCCTCAAGAATGATGGTCTCAAAGCCATCATTAATGGTCACAGTTGCATTGCTTACCGTTGGAACATCTGTGGGTGTGTAATAATCAATGGACTTTGTGAGCTTCACGTAATGCGCCATGGTGTCGGTCGTGATCACGCCATCCACTACAAAGCGTGTATAAGTGGTTCCCAGGTCAATATCAATTTTCTCCGTACAGGAAGTAAACATTGAGAGACTGGCTATTATTATTAATCCTATTATTAAAGTCTTTTTCATTTTATTATATATTTTATTCGCGCACTTGTCCGCCCACTGGCGGATTCGCGGCTAATTCAATTAAAATCTGAAATTAAAAGTTATCGCAGGAACAATGCTGAACAAGTAAGTCATTTCAGCATAAGTTACATTAGGGTTATCAGCATCCGATTTGAAATTGATGACCCATGGATTCTTCCGTGCATAAGCATTATAAGCTGAGAAATTGAGATCCCAGTTCCAGTTCTTTCCGGGCTTTTGCTTTCCAAGAAGCGTAACCGAAACATCAAGCCTGTGGTAATCCGGCATCCGGTATCCGTTGCGTTCGCTGTAGACCGGAATATATTCATTGCCAACCTGTATCCTTCCAACCGGGAAAGTGACTGCTGAACCCGTATTGTAAACCCATGTAGCGCCCATGATCCAACGCTGGCTCAGGTTGTAATTCAGGACAATGGCAAGATTGTGCGGCTTATCCCAACCGGCAAGGTATGTCTGATTTTTATTGATCCCGTCTTCCACATACGGCGTGATGGTTTTTCTTTCCGTTCGCGATAAGGTATAACTAACCCAGCCGGAGAACTTCTTTATTTCATACCTGAAGTAAAACTCCAGCCCGTAAGCCTGCCCTTCGCCAAACCTGAGTTCTCCCTCAAAAAGCTTGTTCAGCAGCAGTTCGGCGCGATCTTTAAAGTCAACGGCATTGTTAAATTTCTTGTAATATCCCTCCACCGAAGTTTCGATGGTATTTTGCCTGAAGTTTCTGAAATAACCCAGGGCAACCTGGTCGGCGATCTGTGGTTTTACGTTAGGTGACGAAGGGAACCAGATGTCAAGTGGTGTTCCGGCAGTCGAGTTCTGTCCAAGGTGAATGTACTGCCGGGTTCGTGAATAGCTTGCCTTAATTGACGAAAATTCATTCAGCAGGTAAACAAGCCCGAGGCGTGGTTCCAGTCCATAATAAGGACTGAAGAATTCTCCACTTGGCGTAAACCGTTGAGTCCACCAGTTCATAATGATCATCATAATTATAGATGGTTGATTCACCCACATTCACAAAATGCGAAAACCGCAGCCCGTATTTGGCAATCAGCCGTGCACCGATCTTTTGTTCGTTGCTTGCATAAATCAGCCGATTCCAGGGCATTGTTGTTTTCAACCACGTACTCTGTGAGGAAAGCTTCCGAACCCAAACCCCTTGCCGTTCCGGGGATAAAATTGTGGAATGTCGAACTTGTTCCGAACTTTACAGTATTGTTCGAGTTAAGGTAATAGGTAAAATCAGCCTTGGCTCCGTAATCCTTCAGGTTGGCGATCCATTCAAACGAACTTGATGATCCTTCAGGAACGCCCAGTTCATAATCGAATTTGCTGTAAAGAATGGTGAAGTTTGAAAACAGTTTCTTCGAAAAAAGATGATTCCAGCGTGTGGTGAGGGTACTGTTGCCCCACATCATTTTAAAGTCCGGGTTCTTGAAAACATCCTTGCCGTAATAAGCCGAAACAAAAACCCGGTTGTTCTCATTGATCTCGTAATTCACCTTCGCATTGAAATCATAAAAATAGAGTGTGTTATCCCTTACTGCAGGATCGCTGTTCAGCTTGAGGAAAATATCGGCATAGGTTCGTCTTCCTGAAACAATAAAAGACGCTTTATCTTTTACGATCGGTCCTTCCAGTGTCAGCCGGCTCGATATGGTCCCGATGCCACCCGTTCCGCTGAACCGTTTGGTGTTCCCGTCCTTCATCCTTACATCCAGCAGCGACGACAGCCTTCCGCCCGACGAAGCCGGGATATCTCCCTTGTAAAGCTTCACGTCTTTGATTGCATCATTGTTAAACACCGAAAAGAACCCCATCAGGTGCGAGGCATTATAAACCGTAGCTTCATCCAGTTGGATCAGGTTCTGGTCGAGGCTGCCCCCGCGAACGCTGAACCCTGAGCTGCCTTCCGAAATGCTTTGAACCCCCGGTAAAAGCTGTATGGCTTTAATCATGTCCACTTCGCCCATCAGCGCGGGTATCTGCTTAATGGTCTTGGTGTCCATCTTTATTGAGCTCATTTCGGGCTGTGTTACATTGGCATTGATGGCCTCACCCGTCACCACCACCTCCTGCAGTTCCTGGTTGGCCAGCGCCAGGTCACACATCATAGGTTATGTTTTCTTTCAGGTCGAAGGTTTTCTCCACGGGTGAATATCCCACATAAGAATATACCACGGTATATTGCCCTTCCACAAGGCTGATGCTGTAAAACCCGTAAATGTTGGAGGTGGTTCCCGATTTTATCTCCTTTACGTACACTGTGGCGCCGATCAGGTCTTCGCCCGTACTCTGATCGTGGATGTAGCCGCTGAGTGTTCTTTTTACAGCGCTTTCATCTCCTTCGGAATAGGCAAAAACAACGGCTAAATTAAAGATTGAAACGAGGAATAGTTTCAAAAAAACTTTGTTCATGAATGTTAAATTGATAATTAATTGAACCCATAGACAGGAAATTTTCTGATGGGTTGTAATTTAAACTGCGATAATGACGAAATGTTTTGGAAATTATTTCACAAGATCATGATATTAGAAGAAACTTAGGATTAATTTTACTTTAAAATCATTCATGTTGTCATCAAAAGAAAATTATTTCTGGAACGATGATTTTTTATCGCAATTTTTTAGTCCTGTATTTTAAAATGCGGGGATTTCTTTTAAAATGAATGACACCAACTATCCTGATTTCGCAGTTCTTATCATCTGTCAGGTAATAAATCCCATAAGGGAATTTATGAACAAGAAATCTTCTAATTTCTTTATGTATTTTTATAAAACTTGATGGATTAACTGAAATGGCTTGAAATGCTTCTTCAATTTTCCCGATAAACAAAGTACCGAGTCCGGGCTGATTCAATTCATACCAAAGGTAAGCTTCATCAATATCACTTACAGCATCCGATAAAATGCTGATTGTATATTTCATCTGGCATTCTGATATTTCTTCCGTATCTCATCCCACGATTTAAACTCACCCTTTCCCTGGTAAATCTTTTCCAGCCGCTCATTTAATATTAATTTGTGATCGGGTGGGAGAACCTCATATTCCTGATCCTTTGCAATATCTTCCCAAAGAAGCTGTACAAGTTCTATCTTGTCCTTTCTCGGCAATTTATGCAATTCGGCTATTTGAGTATTTGTCATCATTTAAAGTTTTTACAAAGGTAACGAAAAGCAATAAAAATTATCTTCCGTTTTTGTTTTTTTAAAGCTTTGAAATGATTAATAAGTCAAGGATTAGGAAACGAGGAATGGAAAATAATATTTTGGATTGAGAATTTATTTTAGTGTTTCGTCATTGCCCCGAAGGGATGCCTTTGGCACGATCCCTCTTTTTTAGCGGGAGAAGCAATCTGTTCATGATGAGATTTCTTTTTGAAACTTTAGATGACTTATTTTGTCTTATTTGTCAAAACTTCTTCTATCAAATTTTCAATGTATTTTAGTAAAATGTCTAATTACAAAAAATATTATTTAGTAATTTTTCCAAGCTCTTATTTCAATTAAATGAGCCAAACTTTTCCCTAATCCATCTAAATCTGGAAATAAAGAATCAGCTGAAATATTCATTGATTTTAACCTTCCTAAAAATTCAGGTTTTAAGTTCATGGGTATAATTATTTTACCATAACAATATCTCTTATTTTCACTTGACATAATTGAATCTATGATTGTCTCATGATCAGCCAAAACATTTGGTGAAAATGTAAATAAACCATGTTGTATAATATTTCTTATTGAGGGAGAAGGTGTATTTACCTCATATAATACTTTATTATCTGAACCTACTAATAATTCTGTATCGTTTTGTATTTTTTCAAATGGAGGAAACTTTCTATCTGCAATTTCTTTAAATCGAATTTTATCAAATAAAAAAATAGCACCATCTTTATCAAATTCAGATTCAACACCGAAAAAAGTAGCTATATAGGGAGAATTTGTCCAGTCTAAAAATCTTGTTGGACAGGAATAATGTTGCATAATTGTAATCCATTGTAGATTGGATAAAGTTTGAGACATTAAATTTTCTCTGTGATTGTAAAGATTATATTTTTTTTTAAATTCAAAAATGAGTTGCTTTTCAATCCCTTTAATTTGATTACTTGTGAAATTGTACTTTTCAACTTTTCTTAATAACGATGGTTTAAGCGTCCAATTTGCATTTGCTTGACCTCTAAAAGTGTAAGAGGGTATTATTGCTTCATGACATTTAGTAACTTCAAGTATTTTTAATAAACAATCCCAGCTATCTATAATTTCGGTCTGCCATCCCATTTACAATATTTTATTATAAGTTTATATTTTATAATGAATTCAATATTTTTTTACTACAGTAATATTTTAAAGTACAATTAAATTTTAATTATTTGATTTTAAGTTGTTTTATTCAATTTTGAAAAGGATTCCAATAAACCATTATCAAATAATAACAATTCATCATTTTGATCAAAATGAAAATAAAGTTCATCATAATAAATAAATTTATTTCCAATAATTGTTCGTATTTGAAATGGAACCGGCTGAATTTTCTGAACTTTTTATCCAAAATCTTATTCCACTTGTTGAATTTACAAAATCAATGATTTTTTCTGATGTTTTACTTTTGTAAGTACCAATTATATTATTCATAAATCAATTTTTTACAAAATTACATCCGACCGCACCCCTTTTTGACAAGGACATCAAAGTATTCTTAGTTAGTTCAAGTTGAATTGCAACAAAAGGGTTTTGAAGTATTACTATATGGTCAAATCAATTAACCAAACATAATTTATTAGAACTTAAACAAAATCCTGAAGCTCTGTCGATTCTATTTAAAATGAATTTAGAATTTTGGAAGTATTGGGTATGTCATGGTATATCGTCAAGCTAAAATTCGGCATTTATTAATGTAAAAATTTAAATAGTAAAGATTTCGCTGAGGATTTGCGATTACCTAATCACTAGTTTCTTTACCGAAACCCCTTCTTTAACCTGTATTTTAACTAAATAAACTCCTTCTAATAAACTACTTATGTCAATTTCAAAATTATTTTGATTTTGGAATTTGCTTTTCATTTTTTCCTTTCCATTTATTTCCAAAACACTTATAATGGTTTCACCAGACAAATCTTTATTAAGAGAAACGATAATTTTAGTATTTGCCGGATTGGGATAAAGACTTATATTAATATTACCATCCTTTTCACTAATTCCTGAGGTATTCACAGTAATGTAATCTTCTACATCTAATCTACTTGATCCATGAACATCATAGACAATTAAATAAACATCATAAATTCCTTGATTATTATATGATACAACTGGATTTTGCTCATTTGATAATAAAGGAGTACCACCCTCAAAATACCATTCCCACTTAATTGGTTCACCAATAGAAATATCATAGAAATTAACTGATTCCTGTTCACAAACTTCCATAATATTAGAATTAAACATTGACATTATACCACCACCATCAATAGTTTTTATAATAGTTCCATATTTACCTACAATATAACCCGAATTTATATCAGTAAAAAAAACTGAATATAAAAAATAATTTAATGGGCAAGATAATTTTGACCACGTTGTTCCTCCATCTATTGTTTTTATGATGTCGCCATAAGTATTGCTGCCTCCCACTGCATAACCATTATTCGCATCTAAAAAGAAAACTGACTTTACATGAAAGGATATACCTTCAGATAAATCCATCCAAGTTAATCCTGCATCCATTGTTTTCAATACCGTTCCTAGATCACCCCCAACGTAACCGGTATTTATGTCTGGGAAATAAACAGATCTTAAATAATGATATATCCCCATTGATAGCGCAATCCAAGTTGTTCCTTCGTTGAAGGTTTTTAAAATAATTCCATCTTCACCAACCACATAACCTGTAATGGCATTGATAAAATATATTGATGATAAATCTTTATATACTCCACTCGATAAATTAGTCCAGGTAGAACCTGCATCGATTGTTTTTATTATTATTCCTTCTTCACCCACTGCGTAACCCGTATTGAAATCTGTAAAGTAAACAGATAATAAATGATTAACAGTTCCAATTGATAAATCTGTCCATGTAATTCCTCCATCAATTGTTTTAAAAATGGATCCCCATTCACCCACAGAATAACCGGTATTGGCATCTACAAAGTAAACTGATTTTAAATTATGGGTAGTTCCAGAAGATAATGAAATCCAGTTTGCCCCGCCAGTGTTAGTTTTTAAGATGGTTCCCGAGTTTCCTACCGCATACCCAGTATTGGAATTAGCAAAATAGATTGAAGATAAATCATTGGTTGTTCCATATGATAGAGAAGTCCAGGTTGTACCACCATCTAAAGTTTTTAAGATAGTTCCATATTTACCTACTGCATAAGCAGTATTTGCATCAGTAAAACAAATTGAATATAGAGCATTATCTGTTCCGCTTGATAATTCTGTCCAGATTGTCCCACCATTAATAGTTTTCAGGATTGTTCCTTCACTGCCAACAACATAACCCGTAAATGAATCAGTAAAATAAATGTAAAGCAATGAACTAAAATTTCCTCCAGTCGATAATAGAATCCAGTCTAGACCACCATTGAATGTTTTATAAATGAACCCATCATCAGATGTCGCATAACCTGTATTGTTATCAGTAAAGAAAACCGAATATAAGTTGTGTAATGAATAACTTGATAAATCCGTCCAGGATGAGCCTCCATCAATAGTTTTTAATAAAACTCCTAAGGAATTATCCGCCCCAACTGCATAACCCGTATTTTCATCGCTAAAGAAAATTGAGAATAAATCTTCATTTGTTCCGCTAGATAATTGTATCCAGTTTGCACCTCCATTAATGGTTTTTAAGATAATTCCTCCACCACCCACTGCATAACCTGTATTACTATCTGTAAAGTAAATCGAAAAAATCTCCTGCCCAACAGTTTTAGATGTCCAAGTTGCTCCGCCATCGATGGTTCTTAAAATTAGATTGTCCCCCAAATATCCATCCCCACCCGCTGCATAACTATTATTTACATCTGTTAAATAAACTGTATATAAATTAGAAGTAGTACCACATGGTAAATGAGACCACGAAGCACCGCTATTGATTGTTTTTAATATAGTACCATTTTCACCAACTGCATAACCTGTATTAGCGTCAGTAAAATACACTGATCTTAAACAATTGCCAAGTAGGCGAGGGATTTTGCCAAGTCCATTGCGAAAATGAAAAAAATGAAAAAAATAAAAACCAAATTGAAAAAGAAATTTTCTTCATAATAACCTCCGGTTTTATTAATTGGTAAATTTAGAGAAATAATAAGTACTAAATTTAAATGAGTGCTTAAATTGTTATTTTGAAGTCTCCCCGCGCTGCAGCAAGTCTTCCAGCCTTGGCCATAGCATAGGCGCGACATGTAACTTTTTCAATTCAATCCTTTCAAATGATACATCAAAAATCATATCTCTCCCCAAGGGATTCCTTTGGCAATAAACCCGGAATCCTTTTTCCTGTTCGGTCAGATTTGTTATATCCTCACCCATTCCTTTATATTTCGAACCTAAAAAGTTTTCATGATCTGTTCAAAATCTTTATAGGTAATGATCATGGTGTTCTTAAATTTGTTGATTAAAAGCAAATCCGAATCTCCGGTAACCTGGTAATCTGCCTTTCCGGCCCTAGCTAATTCAAGTAAGAAATTATCTTTTGGATCACAGCAAATGTTTAATTCATCAGTAATTTCATAACGATCACCAATTGTTTGGACAAGGTCAATCAAATCTTCGATGTCTTGTTTTGGAAAGTATTTTTTTAGTTTTGGTCGCTGAGTAACGATACGAATTTCATTGATAACCTGATCACAGATGATGAGCTTTAACTTGAAATCAACGATATGGTTTTTGAGTTCCTTTAACCTTTTCCCGATTAAAAAGCTTATAAAAATATTGGTATCAATAACGACTTTATTTTCCTTTTTTACTGGCATACAATTCCGCCCTTACAATCTCGGTTTCCTTCCTGATTAATTCCTCCGAAATTTCATTTGTTTTAAAAACATTAAGAAGCCTGGTTAATTTTACATCAATAGCTTCTTTGGCAAGTTCCTGCCCAAGTTTTATTTTTTCCCCTGGAGGCAGTTGCCTGACCAGAGAGATGATCTGGTCGTAAGTCAGCGATAATTTAAGTGTTCCGTTAGCCATGATCTAATCTTTTTTACAAAAATACGGATAAAAGCAAATTACTGCATTTGCTTTGTGCATTTATATAACTTTTTCAGCTTTTCTTTTTCTCAAAATTTAGCATTCATCCACTGAAATTAGTATAAATCTATCGCAATAAGCATTTTTATAGCTTCATTTTCATTGGTAGATTAATTTTTCAGCTCCGCTAATCATTTGTCTTACTCCGTTAGTCATTTTCATTCGTCCGTTGGTGGTTTGTAATCGTCCGTTAATGATTTGCAGTCGTCCGCTAATGGTTTGCAATAGTCCGTTACTAATTTGTAGTTGTCCGTTAATGGTTTGCAGCCGTCCATTAATGGTTTGCAGCCGTCCGTTACTAATTTGTAGTCGTCCGTTAATGATTTGCAGTCGTCCGTTACTCGTTCGTCCTTGATTTTAAGGCAGATAGGACAAAGGCTCAATTAGTAATCTGTTTCTACTCTCCAGAGGTTTGAAAATAAAGATTGCCAATTCTCTTGTATAATCACGAAACCATGTTTTCTTTGCCGGTGCATCAAACAATAAAAGAATATGTATCGCACAGAAATCCTTTCAGTTGTGCCACAATTAAAACAATAAACCACCTAAGAATGAGGATAGTTGGAATTTAGGGACTTGAATAAAAAAACACATCCAGTCTCCGGCATTCAAAATCCACCACAGTACTCCTTTCTCCCACATTTAGCTCTCATCCGTCTGTCCGGAATTAAAAAAATTGCTTATTATCGTTTGATAATATTATTTATATATATTTGCGAGGGCAAATTTTTAATTTCAATTGAAAAAGAATGGAAGAGTTAGAAAACAAGGAACAAGGCAGTGCAAGAGAAGAGATCTTTTCGAGAGCTGTGAGAGCCGGAAAAAGAACCTATTTCTTTGACGTGAAGACTACCAAGTCGGATGAGCAGTACCTCACCATTACCGAAAGCAAAAAACGATTCAGCAACGAGCAGGGAAAATTTTTATACGAGAAGCATAAAATATTCCTGTATAAGGAGGATTTCGAGAAGTTCGCAGTAGGACTGAATGCAGCCATCGAATTTATTGAAACCGGTGTCGCACCGCCTGAGCCTGTTTTGGAAAACCATCACAGCAAAGCAAATGACCATCTGAATGAGGTTGAGTTTGAAAACCTCGGAAGCGGGACTGAAAAGGAGGAACTCTAAGCAGGCAGACTGCCCTTCGGCTTCAGATGCAATTGAAAGAAATACCCTTAATCCCTGTTGTAGAACGACATCGTTGAAATTACTGACGGGTTAAAGCGGGATATTAATCCTTTCCCTATACTTTTAATAAGCAGGACTCGTCCTTATCAATTCATAAATTCTCCCCTTCCGGAGGATTGTGCCTATTTATACGGTTAGGTAAGGATGAACTGATTTTCTGAAGATATTAAATCCATCCGGATATTAACAACCCCTTCATTTTTGTTAATATTTAAATTGCTCCGGATGGGTTGTAATGACTTAATTTTGCACCTGTACGGAAATCCGTACTTTATTCTAAAATCATAGGTACAATGGGCAAAGTCATAGCGATTGCTAATCAAAAGGGGGGCGTGGGTAAAACAACTACGGCGATAAATCTTGCAGGCAGTTTTGCCGTACTCGAATACAAGACCCTGATCATCGATGCTGATCCCCAGGCCAATGCCACTTCAGGGGTAGGCTTTGATCCTAGAAACATCACCACAAGCATCTATGAATGCATTATTGATGATGTGGAACCGGGAAATATCATATTGAATTCAGAAACCCCGAATCTCGATATCATACCTGCTCATATCGACCTGGTCGGAGCTGAAATAGAAATCATCAACCTCCCGAACAGGGAAAAAATGCTTCGGAAAGTTATCGCTAAAATCAGGGATAACTATGATTTTATCATCATCGATTGCTCGCCTTCGCTCGGACTTATTACAGTGAACTCGCTTACTGCCGCCGATTCGGTAATCATACCGGTTCAGTGCGAATACTTCGCCCTTGAAGGATTAGGAAAGCTTTTAAATACTATTAAAATAGTGCAATCGAGGTTAAATCCCGACCTTGACATTGAAGGTATACTGCTCACCATGTTCGACCAAAGACTGAGACTGGCCAAGCAGGTTGTCGATGAGGTTAAAACCCATTTCCAGCAAATGGTTTTTGATACCATCATTCACCGCAATACAAGGTTGAGCGAGGCTCCCAGTTTCGGAGAAACAATTATAATGCATGATGCTGACAGTACCGGAGCAATCAATTACCTGAACCTGGCCCGCGAGATACTGCAAAAAAATAACATGACTGCCATCAAAGAATCAGACAAACAAATCCCGATAGTGAATGAAAACTAAGAAATCGGCATTGGGAAGAGGTTTAAGCTCCATTCTTGAAAGCCCTGAAACCGATATTACCTCAAATGATATTTCGGGAAATTATGTTGTAGGGGCTATAGCAAATATACCCCTTGAAAAAATTGAGGCCAATCCTTTTCAACCCCGCAATAAGTTCGAGGAGGATACCCTGAATGAACTCGCACGATCGATCAGGGAACAGGGAGTCATTCAACCGATAACCGTGAGGAAGCTGGGTTACGACAAATACCAGCTTATTTCAGGGGAACGAAGATTGCGTGCCGCCAAACTTGCCGGGCTGAATGTTGTTCCTACGTACATAAGGGTGGCCAATGACCAGCAAATGCTCGAAATGGCCCTTATCGAGAATATTCACCGCGAAGACCTGAATGCCCTAGATATTGGCATTAGTTATCAAAGGCTGATAGAAGAATGTAAAATGACGAACGAAGAATTGAGTGAAAGGATCGGCAAGGACAGGACGACTATTACCAATTATATCCGGCTGCTGAAGCTTCCGCCGCAAATCCAGCTGGCCATCAGGGACAATAAAATCAGTATGGGGCATGCTAGAGCCATCATCAATATTGAAAACACGGAACTTCAGTTGCAGATACTTAAGGCCATTGTATCAAAAAACCTGTCGGTGCGCGATGTAGAGAGGATCGTCAAGGAACTTAACGGCAGCCTCAGGCTTCCCGGCAATAAAGCTCCGGTCGTTTTGCCCGATAAGTATATATCGGCCAGGCAGGGTTTATCGGTCCGCTTCGACGCCAGGATCGAAATCAGACAGAATAATAAAGGCAAGGGCAGTATCGTTATCCCCTTCAAATCGGAAAAAGAATTTGACAGGATCCTATCTTTGCTCGAAAAATAGCGCTTTAAGTATAACTTTGTGCAGTCATCGCAAAATCAGAAAAAAGAAGCCTGCATCGAATGGTTTATCCATAATGGTGATGGTTGTTGGATTTATTGTCCCCCTTTTCCTTTCGGGTCAAATTCAAAATGATACGGTTAATGAAAAGAATGCTGCACTTGCCGGAAAAAACAACGATACAATTCAGAAAAACCTGCATAGTCCAAGGAAAGCAACAATATATTCAATGATCCTTCCCGGACTGGGCCAGGCCTATAACCGGAAATACTGGAAAATTCCCATTGTTTATGCCGGTTTTGGAGTATGTTATTATTTTATTTCGTTTAACGATAAGGAATATAAGGCCTGGAAATCGGCTTACTACCATTCTTTATCGGATCCCGATAATACCGAACCTCCGGTGAATGATTATGAAGAAATGTATGGTGATTACCCAGATGTCATGAAGGATCAGAAAGATTATTACCGCCGGAACCGTGATCTGACTTATATATTTACAGGATTATGGTATTTGCTCAATGTAATCGATGCAACTGTTGATGCACATTTATTTACCTGGGAAATCGATGAAAAGCTGAGTCTCAGATTTGAGCCTTCACTGTCCGAACCTCTTTACGGTTACAGACCCGGCGGGGGAATTAAGATTTCGCTTAACCTCAAATAGAAAACGGTTCAACTCCGGTTCAACATTCACGGTAATATATTTCCGCCATCAAGCTTGTGAATGGCATAGTGCCTCCATTTTTCAATTAATCCGGTCATGTCGCCGGGCAAATCCGATTCGAAGTAAACCTGTTTTCGATTAACTGGGTGAATGAAACCAAGGGATTTAGCATGCAAAGCCTGACGGGGACATAACTTAAAGCAATTGCTCACAAACTGCTTATACTTTGTAAATGTTGTTCCTTTTAAAATTTCATCGCCGCCATAGGTTTCATCGTTGAAAAGCGGATGCCCTATATACTTTAAATGAACCCTGATCTGATGGGTCCTTCCGGTTTCGAGCTCGCACTCGATAAGGGTGACATAACCAAGCCTTTCAATAACTTTGTAATGAGTAACAGCATGCTTTCCATGATCCCCTTCAGGAAAAACAGTAAAAACCTTGCGATTTTTAGGGCTTCTTCCAATGTGTCCCGTGATCGTGCCGCTGTCAGCCTTAACATCACCCCAAACAATCGCCCAGTACTTTCGCTCTATCGTATGGTGAAAAAATTGTTTGCCTAAGAGGGTTTGGGCTTCTTCGTTTTTGGCCACGAGCATCACTCCGGAAGTATCTTTATCGATGCGGTGAACAAGCAATGGTCCGGCGGTACCTGCACCGGCTGTGCCATTGTTTTGGTTAAAATGTCCAAGCAGGGCGTTTACCACAGTCCCTCTATAATTTCCGTAGGCCGGGTGAACCACCATTCCGGCCGGTTTATTGATCACGATCAGGTCTTTATCCTCGTACAGAATTTCAAGGGGTATGTCTTCAGGGATCAGTTCTATTTCTCTGAGGGGACGGGTCATCATCACCGCTACTACATCGTTGGGCTTGACTTTGTAGGAAGGTTTTACAGGGTCACTGTTAACGAGAATTAATCCGGCATTGGCGGCGGCCTGAATTTTATTCCTGGATGCATTCATTATCCTTGCCATCAGGTACTTGTCGACCCGCAATAAACTCTGGCCTTGATCCACTTCGAACCGGAAGTGCTCGAAGATTTCATTTTCCTCTTCAGCGATATCTATCTTTTCAGGAGTGTCCAAAAAAAAGAGCTATTTTTTTATTAGTAACTTGGTAGTATAATGCCGTGAAAACGCACTATCCCAAATATCAATGATATAAAAACCATTTTCGAATATCGATATGTTCAGTTGATCTTCATAAGGAGCGGAATACAATAACCTTCCGGTAATATCGTATATGCGGGTGGTGTAATATTTCTGATAGTCGGGAGAAGAAGACCATGAAGGCAATGTAAATGTAATCTGGTCAGAATTACCGGGCGGATTAGGGTAAATTTTGAGGTCACCGGATTGACTTTTTGCTTTGGATCCCCCTTGATCCAGAGCCCGACCAAGAAAGGGCCGGATCATAAGCGAGCCCTCGAAGGGAGAATTAATCCAGGTTCCGCTCGTGTTATAAAAGGTCTTGCTTTTCGAGTCGGTATTTCTGTCAAATCCGATATTTAAATGATCAAAAGTTGTTTGGGTTACACCGACATAATAATTATACACTCCAAGCCGAATAATAGTATCTTCAAAAACATAAGTAGTGTACCTGTTGAGCGAATCGGCATTTGGCAATACATTTCGCTTCTCATACATCAGCGATCCCGGAAGGCCGTTGTTGTCATTCCAAATCTGTAAGTGGAAACGGTCAATATTATAGTTATCCTGTACCTTGTTAAAGAAAATTTTAACACCGCGAAGAGTATCAGCTTCAAATGACCTGAATTGAACCGCCATTTTAATATTGTCGGCTGAAGCCCCGTAGCTTCTTTCAGCCGTGCCGTCGTCATACGAAAAATAATTACTGAATACCTGCTGATAATAAATAGTATCAACTATTTCAGGATTTTCATTATCCTTCAACATGTGTATAATTGTAAAAGAAACCTCAGCGGCTGGCTGCGGATCAAATTCACTTTCTACCTGCGCTTCCGCAAAAGGCTGATAAGAGCTTAAGTCGTGCTGGGAATAGGGATTGACCGGTCCAGAAAATCCTCCGATAAAACCAGGCAAATAATTACCCTCTTCATCTTTGGCAGAATAACTATAAGTGCAGTCGTGACTGATAGAATCATTATTATTCGCGTAGGCAACAAGAGTCTCCTTGACCAGATCAGGATTAAAATGGTACATCGGCATGGATGAATACTGTTTGACAACCGAAGCTGCAGGCTCTACAAACCTGATCTCACGTGTATATATATCATTTATAGTTCTCCCTGTATTAAGGTAAACCTTATCCACGTGCCAGTGGTCAGTGTTGGTTTTCCAGCTGTTAATGGAAGAAAGGCTTCCGTAATTGTAAAACCTGAACTGAAAATCTTTCCTGAACCAATAGGAATTGGTAATGGGTATCATTACCAGTTTGAAGTAGACATTGTTTTTGATTAAAAAAGAATCCAGTTCCTCACCTTCTGCATTCCAGATGTTTTTCCAGATGGTAATATCGCTGTATACAGAATCCCAGGGGACGTATGCCGAATCCGGATAAAACAAAGTATCAGGTGTGATATAAAAATTAAAATCAATGCCGGAGTAGAAAATCGTATCATTGGGTTTGATCGTGTCCGTTTCCAGAAATGGAGTTCCGTTAGAATGGGTTGCATCCATTATTTTCAGCCATAGTGAATCTATTCCGGCAAAGACCGAATCACCTGTGCCAAACTGCAATGAAAGGGAATCGTAAGGAAGAGGTGCATCTCCCCTGCCCTGGGATTGGTAATAAAAGCTAAAATATAAGGAATCGGCGGCTGTGATCATCCATGAAGTGTCATTGATCTCATCAAAAACCGAATCGAGCCTGATCTGGCAGGAAGTAAGATAATCCGCCACAAAAGGAAAGACACTTCCTTCCGGATATATCTCGCCTTCTTTGTTCAGTACATCAAATGTAGCTACACCATAATCGACCGGATATATCGGGTAATGCGCATTGATGTAAGCATTGCTGTCCAGCCATTTTTCCGGATCAGGGTAAGGACTACCATAAGAGAAATCATCAGCGAACGGCAAATGAAGAGGCTCTTTATTAATGGCAATGGATTTTTCCTGAACAATGCCTTCCATATCCATCAGATACGACTTTATTTCTCTGTTCGAGGATAAACCTGAGAGATAAACCTGCCCTGTGCTCAGAACAGGCAGAAAGAAAAGGACCAAAATATACTTCAGTTTTATCTCCATGTGATCAGAACTCTTCCAAAGTCTTGTCATTAAAAGTATCAACAGGCAGGGAGTCGAAGGATAGATTCTTTAAATACCCCTCGAAGTCAAACAGTTCATCCGATTTATACCACAGGTGGATTGAATCACCCGGATAGAAAGGCAAGTCTGAACTCCAAAGCGGTTCCTGCATAAAAACCCTCGCACTCTGATCCATAATACTATCGGTATAAACTTCGCTGCCCAGATTGAAAGAAGCAGCATTTATTATATAAATGGCCTCCTTCCTGGTTTTTCCGATTAAAAACGGTGCCTTAATATTATATTCTCTATCACCAGAACCGATTACCAGATCAATTACCGAACCCTTCAATAACGTTTCACCGGGTAAAATGGTATCGTCTTCAAAGAATTGTTCGAGCACAGCATTCCTGTCAAAACTTGGCTGATAGGTAAGTCGACCGGCCTTCAGACGGCTGGAAGCCAGCACATTCAGAGCCTGCCGGAGAGTGAGGTCCTTAAGGTCCGGCATTTTTACCGTTTCGGGTGTAGACGCCACCACAGAGACATATATATTTCTTCCTTTTTTTACCTTCTCACCTGGCAGCGGATCCTGAATAATTATAGCGCCGGGCTGATGCTTTTCATCAAAAATTGAATCGATGACGAAAAAATCAAATTGTCCGTCATATCCGGCTGATTTTACTTTCTCCAAGGTCATACCGTAGAAGACAGGTACCGTTAACTCTTTACCATGTCGTGTATACAATCCTGTAAACTGCATTGCTAAAAACACAAGAAAGAGCAACAAAAATATAGCCAGAATAAACTGAGTTAAAAATTTCCGGCTGAATAAAAAACCGATAAAACTTCCTGATCCTGTGTTTGATTTTCCCATTCCGCCGGATAAACCTGAAAAAAAATTATTTCTATTAACTTTAAATCAATTGCATTATTGCCTGCCTGTGCAAAGATAAGTCGAATTGTTTTATTATTATTGTTCTATATTTGTGCTGTCAGTTGAGATAAATATCCTTTTTCACAAAGGACAATTAAAAATTTCAGGTCAATTATGTCAAAATTGAATATTGCGGTTGTCAGCGGTGGAAACTCCGGTGAATTCAGCATTTCCGTGCAAAGCGGACTCGTTGTGAAAAAATTTCTTGATCCGAATAAATACAAAGTGTATCCAATTCTCCTGAAAGGAAAAGACTGGTACCATGAGTGTAAAAACATGAGTGTATACCAGGTCGATAAAAATGATTTTTCACTTGATATTGCAGGGGAGAAAGTGTACTTTGATTGTGTTTTTATCGCCATCCACGGTACCCCTGGAGAAGACGGGAAGTTACAGGGTTATTTCGACTTGCTGGGTATACCCTATACATCCTGCGATAATGCCACTTCGGCGCTTACTTTCAATAAATATTTCTGTAAAAACTACATTACTAATTTCGGAGTAAAAACAGCTAAATCAATCTGCCTGACCGATGCTGAAAAAGCGGAACCGGGTTTTATTCTGAATCAGCTTTCATTGCCTGTATTTGTAAAACCCAATAATGGCGGATCGAGTGTGGGCATGTCGAAGGTGAATAAACCCGTAGAACTGGATGGGGCTATTAAAATAGCTTTCAGGGAAGATGATGAATTGCTGGTTGAGGAGTTTATTAAGGGGCGCGAAATTACCTGCGGGGTAATGAAATATAATCATAAAACGCTTATCTTTCCTGTAACTGAAATTGTGAGCAAGAAAGAATACTTCGATTATGAAGCCAAGTACACTCCCGATCTTTCTGAAGAAATTGTCCCCGCTCAAATTCCTGAAGCAGTATATAATGAATGTCAGGATACCTCGTCCATGCTTTATGAAAAGCTGAACTGCAAGGGGGTTGTGCGTTTTGATTATATTTTCAACGATTCCGGCCTTTATTTTCTCGAAGTCAATACTGTACCGGGATTAACCGAGGCAAGCATTGTTCCTAAAATGGCGAAGAGCTATGGCCTTACCCTTCAGCAGTTATTCACGATGCTTGTGGAAGAGGCGCTAAGGGATTCTATAAAATAAAAATTTTTACAGGTTTCTTTGTTTTATAAAAAAATGGTGTACTTTTGCGCACCCAAAAATTCGTTCTTTTTATTGTACATATATGGCCCGTTCGTCTAGGGGTTAGGACGCAAGGTTTTCATCCTTGAAACAGGGGTTCGATTCCCCTACGGGCTACACTGAAAGGACAACTTCATAAAACTATGTGGTTGTCTTTTTTTTTGGATGGGCGTAAACTGTTTTAAGCTCCAAAATCTTCATCGCTTTTAAACTATGAACTGGAATGAAAGAAAAAAGAGGGAAGCTTACTAAGATTATCAAATTCCCTTCATTGCAGCACAAAACTCCCTGCCTCCAATTCACCAGTGGAATTAAGAATTTTGTAATGATAAACACCGGTAGGCAATGTCCCCGGACGCACATTGATGTGATCAAAGGTTTGATCGATCAAAAACGATTTCATTAACTGGCCTTCTGAATTGAAAACCCGAATTTCCCCGCCTTCAGTCATTTCTTCAGAAGGATAGGGTATCGTAATAGCATCAATCGCAGGGTTGGGAAACGGAAGCAGATTTTCTGCAGTCAAGTTTACAACACCTGTTGTCAATTCACCCGGAAGGTCATAAACTTTTGTTGTCGTTACATTGGTGGTGTAATTAGTAATATAAGCCAGCAATTTGGTTTCTTCTTCCACTTTCACGGCATAGGCATAATTAGCGCCCAGCGATGGTCAGCAGTACCGTCCCGTTTTCATTGATCACTCTCGTTTCTGACTGGTAATTCGGAGTTGTAGTATAATAGGAATATGTAAACCCGACCTTACCATCAAGGCTGAATAGATTCTCCGAAACATTGTAAACCGTTGTCATTAACTGGTAACCGGCAGGAACTGAAAGATTCACCGATTTCCAAAGGGAATGATCGGTATTGTATAGCTTCAGAGTTTCATTCTGGGTATCGAGAACGTAATACTTATAACCGGAGATCGAAAGATTAGCAACGGATGTATATCCGTTATAAGTGTGATCAAGGGTTATCTGACTCTTAACCTGGTTTCCCAGATAAAAGGAGAACGATTAATGCAATTGCCACTGTAATTTGAGGTTTTATTATCATCATCAAAAAAGCCAAAATCTTATTTCAGCACCCTTTTAATAAAGTCCTCAACTTCCGGAACGCCGCCCTGGTAAACAAGATAGCCATTATAAGGTTCGCGTTCAGTAATTTCATCGTTCACCGGCGTCAGCATGATCCTTTTTACTTCTTCAGGATCTTCAGTTTGTCCAAGCGCCCAGCTCAGTTTTACCCAGGCGACTTCAGGAAGCATGTTCCCTGCGGGAATAATTCCTTTTGCCATCATGTCACGACCGGTATCGTAAACAAACATGTGGACATAACCCCAGATCGTCTGCAGAGTCATGTACATGTGAACGCCTTTTGCATGCGCCCTTTCGATGGCGGGATACAACTCCTTATTTACATGCCCAAGTCCGGTTCCGACAATGATAATGCCTTTGTAACCGGCTTCAACCAAGTTGTCGATGGTATCGGGTTTGATCCCGGGATAATAATACAGCATGGTAACTTTATCGCTGAAATAAGGCAGAATAGTAACATTCCTGTCCTTACGGCGGGGCTTATAATTCTTCTTGATGTGGATCAATTCGCCTCTTTTCACCCTTGCAAGCGGAGTATCACCAATTGTTCGGAAAGTTGAACGGTAGGAAGAGTGCATTTTCCTGACCCTTGTTCCTTTGTGCAGCAATCCATAAACATCTGATGTAGGTCCGAACATGCAAATCATAACCTCGGCAATATCACTATGGCCGGCAGTGTACATGGCATTCATCAGGTTGGTGGCGGCATCGGAGCTGGGTCTGTCGGAAGAACGCTGCGATCCGACCAAAACGATAGGAACGGGTGAATTCTGAACCATAAAAGTCAGCACCGCACCGGTGTGATGCAAGGTATCCGTTCCATGACCGATGACAATGCCATCAATGCCATTTTCAATTTCCTTTCCGATAGCCTGTGCAAGCGCGACATATTGTTTTGGTCCCATGTTTTCGCTGAAAACAGCAAATACTTTTTCCGTTTCAAGATTACAAATATCCGCCAGTTCGGGAACTGCGCCATACAATTCACCGGGTGAGAATGCAGGAATAACTGCACCGGTTCGGTAATCCAAACGTGACGCAATGGTTCCTCCGGTTCCGAATAATTTTACTTTGGGCAATCCGGGTGTAACGGGAAATTGTTTTTCCGGTATTTTATAAACGGCTTTTTTATAGCCTGTCTCTAACATTCCTGTTATAGTGATAATGTCAATCCCCACATTGTAGCCGGTTGGTATTTTCAATACAATATGCTGGTCATCGTCGTTCTCCGATCTTGGTAAGATCGTACCCTTGAATGGCCCGCGTGTTGTATCAATTTCAACCTGACCCCAAACCCTGACATTATATTTCTTTAATATTTCTAATGAATCTCCCTTGTAACCCTGAAAAAAATCCTGTGACATAATGTAAAGCGCTTTAATTTGTTAAATGACCGGACAATTGATTGAGTGCAATATTCCCGACTGCTTTCCTTCGCAATTCGCCCATTATCCAGTTTACCTTGTTTGTATCATCAGGGTGAATGGCAGTTTCTTCAAATTTATTTTTCAGGAACGGAATCATTGAAACAATTTGGTCTTCAGGAATTTTGTTGAATTTTATACTGTGTAATACCGATTCAAAATCCATTTTTGGATGTTTATACAAATCGGGAAGCATATAGCGGGCAAGTTCATAATTGATTTCATTTTGTTTAAGGTAATGAAACAAATCGAAAATCAATTCATTGTTGAAGATATCGGCGGATTTATAATGACCCTGGATGAATTTAAAGGTATGCCCGATAAATGTACCTGCAAAAACCGGATCAAGATTAAGATCGTTGATCAACCGGCTGATCAAAGGGAAATGGTTTCTGGAGAAAATATAAGTATAAGTATCTTCCGGTATTTTCCATTGACGGAGTTGATGATATCTGTCAATAATGTCGGTTGGCAGGTTTTTCCTGAGTTCTTCTATATGAGCATCGGGCAAAGGAATGGGCGCTGAGTCGGTATCGGGATACATTCTGTCGGCGCCGGGTAATACCCTTTCAAAAATGGTTGTTCCGTTTTCGAATGATTTGCGGGTTTCGTTGGGTACTTTATCAAACGCCATTTTACAACGTTCCTCAATGGTTTCCAAAGCGGTTTTTATATCTTCCTCCGGACCCCAGAATATCAACTGGGCATCTTCCTGTCCTGCATTGAGCAATTTGATAATTTCATTTTGATCTGCTTCGCTTAAAGCCGGATTAAGTTCTTCCGAATGAGCCATAAAAGGTTTTTCGAGGCAGGCAATAACTTTTAGCCGGTCCTCTATTTCGTGTGCGAACATTTTTCCGGGTTGTGTGAAATGCGATAAAATACCTTTGAACCCGGTAAGGTTTACAGCTATTACCTTGTATTTTTTTCTGAAGGCTTCAATGATATTTGGATTGTCTGATTTAAAAAATCCATTCAGTTCAACATGATGGATTTTCCAATTTGGAATATCTTTAACCTTATCTTTTAATAATTCTTTAATATGAAGCAATGCCCATTGCCTGAAAGCTTCATTGTGCGTGAGTTCGGGAATCCATTTTGTGTGAGCCACACCTTTTATTTCGACCCGTGAACCGCCGCGGCAACTTACATTCACATCCTCCCTTCCGGCTCCGATCCCGGTTCTGACAAGACCTGTACTGCGGTTCAGGAAACGGATATAATTGTTGGCTTCTTTCACTTCTTCAGGATTTACACAGTCAGGATAAGTAACGGTTTCGATGAGCGGCATGCCGAGGCGATCCGTCCGGTAAACTCTTGTATGACCAATGTCGGAAACTTCCCTGCATGAATCTTCTTCAAGGCTTAACTGAATCAGTCTTATTTTTTTGTGTTTCAGTTGAATTTCACCCTCAACCCCAATAATACCTGTCCTCTGAAAACCGGTAGGAATGCTTCCGTCAAGGTATTGTTTGCGGGTAATATGCACTTCACCAACGATGTTGAGCTTTGATAGAAGCGAAATCCGGATGGCAATATCCAGCGCTTCCCGATTTAATAGAAAAGGAGGTGTGTCATCCACATCGTAAGTACAGGCAGTGTCATTGGATAGATGGTATATGATTTCTTTCCGGGTTTTAAACTCCATCAAGGCGGTGCCATCGTATTCACCAAGTTCACTGAGCGTGGGGCGCATGTGCCGGATGACTTCCGCATCATATTCATCCGTTTCTGGTAAATACCTGCGGGACATCTGCAAAATAGTTTATGTTTTGTTTTCAGTTGCTGGTGAACTTCCAGTCCCGGACATAAACCCAATGCGGTCGTAATCTTTTTGGGTGGCTTGTTTACGTGGAACATATCCGATTGTCTGACGTGTTTCCTCGTAATTCTTCTTTGCATCGAAGTGTTGTTGCATAACAGAATAATCTGAAATTATTGATTGTGGCAAATGTATGTAATTGGCAGGGAAATGAATTTTCCGGTATAAAAAAGTTTTGGACATTGTGTTGAAAAAATCTTTTATTGAATTTGCCATAGCTATCCAAACATTAAAGACCGTGAATGGAAAGAAATATAAAACATAACCTAAATTATCAGAAGTTAATTATCTCCAAAGGAAATCAGAAGTAAAAAAAATCAGCCATATCCTTTACCACGAAGCTGATGGAAAGTATTCCAAAATCGTATTGTCCAACGGCGATATTTTCCTTGAAAGCAAATGCCTGAAAAAAGTTGAACAACATTTACAATTCCAGAAATCCTTCAGGGTACATCGGAAATACCTTGTTAACCTTGGTCATCTTTTAGGATGTTCATTCAACCAGAATGTCTCAATAATGCTTGGCATGGGCATAAAAAAACTTGTTTCTGCCCGGCGCAAATCGGGAGTTTTAAAGTATATCATCAATAATTCAGATTGAAAAAGAATTGCCTGGAGAGACAAAGTTTGAGATGAGATGACCAAAGCCAGCCATCAGAGAATGGAATTGACCTTAAAAATGCCGGCTTCTAAAATATCCTGTGATCCCGGCGCGACTCGAACGCGCGACCCACAGCTTAGAAGGCTGTTGCTCTATCCAACTGAGCTACGGGACCTAAATTAATCTAAAAATGTTTGTTTGTTTCATTTTTAAACGATTATACAATGTAAATCAAACCCTTTTAGATGCCGGCAAAATTAGCAAATTATCAAACATTGAAAATTTGCACCTAAATAAATTAACGCTATCAATTCACAAATATGCAAAATTTAATCACAACTCCGAGACCCTGATAAGACCACAAATAAATTATTTAAAAGGTTTTTTTCTCAATTTTCAAAATGTAATGCGATTCTATACACTCATTGCCTGCTGCGATAAAAAAATTCATCAACTTTTCAAATTAAGATATTTGACTTTTATCATAACTTAATCGATCTTCATGCGTATAATCCTCCTTTATTTAATTAGTTGTAGTGTTTTATGTAAATCGGATAATCTGTTACATTAAATTGGATCTTATTAAGTATCATATCATCAGAATTATTTTAATCCTTTTATTTTCACTTCAGTTATGCATCCTTAAGAGCCAAACTGATTCACTTAATTTACTGGAAGATAAGGCGCTCACATCGACTGGTATTGACAAAGTAGATTTGCTTTTGAATCTTTCAGAGGTTTATCTTAACCAACACCCACAGAAAACTCTTGATCTTGCCTCGAATGCCCTTGAGCTTTCACGGGCATTAAATGACTTGTCGCGGCAAGCAAGATCGCTGATATTACTGGGAGATGCCCATAGGATGAAAGGAGAAAACATCAAAGCTCTTGATTTTTATCTTCAGGCTGAAAAAATATACAATCAGCTTTCGGATAAAACAGGAACGGCCAACTGTGCAAATAACATTGGCAGAATTTACCGGATTTTTGGGGATTTTGCATCAGCGCTTGATTATAACCTGACGGCATTGCAAATTTACGAAGAACTAAAAGATGAGGCGGGGATAGCCTCATCACTAATCAATTCAGGTGTCACATACCGGAATCTCGGAAACAAAGAGATTGCCCTAAACTATTACACCAGGGCTCTCGATATTTCAACAAAAATAAATGATTTAACCAGTAAAGCATCAGCATTGACGTCAATTGGAAATATTTACTGGTATGATAATGAAAACAATGAGGCTCTTTCTTACTATGAGCAAGCGCTTTCCATTACCGGTGAAAAGGATTACAAAGGAGAACATGCGGGTGGAATTTTAAACAATATCGGTAATGTACATCGAAAACTGGGTGATTTGAACAAAGCCATTGGTTTTTATTACCCAAGCCTTGAACATCAGCCAGGGATTGGCGATCAGAATCAGATTGCCATCACTTATAAAAATATCGGTATAGCAAAAAAGAGTTGAAACAATACTCAGAAGCGATCCGATACCTGACTGAAAGCAAAAACCTCGCTGCAAATATCCGTCTTCTGAAAATTCAGCGCGAAACGCTCGAACAGCTCTCATTTACCTATACATTGCTAGCCGATTATAAAAAGGCACTTGAATACTATATGGAATATTCCTCGCTTAATGACTCTTTATTTAATGAGGAAACCAGCAATAAAATATCCCTCTTAAATTTAAAACACAATTTAATCGAACAGGAAAATCAGAAAACGATAATTCAGAAAGATACGGTAATAAAAATTCCAAAGAAAGAAATCTGCGCAACATTATGATCTTTCTTACACTTCTGGCAACAGGTATAACCTTATTGTTCTGGAAACGGTACAGACTGAAATTAAAAAAGAATGAGGAGCTCCAAAAACTGAATATTGAACTTGAAAAAAGAGTAGAAGAGCGAACAAAACTATTAAGAATCGAAAACGAACAGAGACGTATAGCGCAGGAGCAGGCTGAATTGGCCAATGATACAAAAAACCGTTTCCTGGCAACCATCAGCCACGAAGTAAGGACCCCGATTAATGCCATCATTGGCTTTTGCGATTTGGCAATGATGCCCGATATGGATAACGAATACCAGTTGAATTTGAAAAGAGTAAAGGATTCTTCGGAGCATTTGCTGGCTATGATCAAGGATGTACTGGATTATTCCCAGATCGAAAGTGGAAAAATGGAATTGAAAAATGCTCCGTTTGATCTTTTCAAACTCATTACTTCTGTTGTTAATGCCTATTATCTTGATGCATCAAGCAAGAATATTAAACTTACCTGCACCATTGATGAGAAAATTCCCAGGTCCCTTATTGGTGACCAGGATGCACTAAGGCAGGTATTATACAATCTTATCGGAAATGCAATTAAGTTTACCGATAAAGGTTTCGTTGAAGTATCAGTAAAATTTATAGAAAAGGAAAGTGTTTCTGAAAAAATAAATCTCAGGTTTTCGGTGAAGGATACCGGGATTGGAATATCCAAGCTGAAACAAAAACTGATTTTCATGGATTTTACCCAGCTCGATAACACCGCTTCCCGAAAGTATGGTGGAGTAGGATTAGGATTGACGATCAGCAAGTTTTTTGTTGAGAAGATGGGTGGAAAGATCTCTGTTCAAAGTGATAAAGGTGCCGGCAGTGAATTTACTTTCAATATCAGTCTTTCAGCTGACCTTGAAAAATCAGAAGCAAAGGTCAAAAAAGCGGCAACCAAAAAGAAAAAGCTGCATCTTTTGGTTGCAGAGGATAATCCGCTAAATTGCCACGTAATATCAGCATTTCTTAAAAGACTTGGCCATACCTCTGAAATTGTCAGTAATGGCAAATATGCTCTTGAAATATTAAGTAAGAAGGATTTTGATGCAGTCCTAATGGATATTGAGATGCCTGAAATGGATGGCATTCAGGCAACTGAAGCTATAAGGCAGGGTTTGGAGAATGTCCGGAATCCGAAAATTTCCATTATTGCACTTACAGCGCATGCATTAAAAGACTACGAGGAAAAGAGTCTTAAGGCAGGGATGGATGGTTATTTAACCAAACCGATTGATCTGGAAAAACTATCACTTGTCCTACAATCGCTTTAGGGTTTAATATTTGTATGATCCGATGAATTTTTCGTAAGCGAGATCAAGATACCACTCAGCATAAGTCCGCATCCTGCTAATTTTCTCAATGTAAATTCTTCCTCCAGAAGGATCCATCCTCCCAATACTGCAAATACGGATTCGAGGCTTAATATCATAGCTGCATGGGCGGGTTTGACATTACGCTGACCAACTACCTGCAGTGTATAAGCTATCCCAACGGAAAAAACACCCCCATAAATCAAGGGGATAATGGCCTCATTGATAGGTTTGAAAGAGATTTCTTCTTTTACCAAAGCAACTATTCCACTCAAAACCGAACAAGTAAAAAACTGGATTACAGATAATTTGATGGGATTCGTTTTCCGAGTAAACCATCCTATTATCATCACATGAACTGCAAAAAATACTGTTGACGCTAATACTAATCCATCACCAGGAGCGGGATAATATTTTTCATGCACAGAGAGAAAATAAAGACCAGGTAAAGCCAATAAAACACCAATCCATGTTTGTACACTTATTTTCTGACCTATGATCAATCCTAAAAAAGGGACAATAAGTATATAAAGGCTTGTAATAAATCCGGCATTACCGGCAGTGGTATATACAATGCCCACCTGTTGAAAAGATGCTCCTGCGAAAAGCACGATACCAGAAAGAAATCCGCCCGCCATCAAATGCCAGGGGCTCTCCGTTACCAATTCAATATTTCTGAATTTCAGGATTGGAATAAAAGGCAAAAGAAATAAGGTACCAAGAGCAAACCGGATACTGTTAAAGGTATAGGGACCGACATGTTCCATACCTGCTCTTTGCGCAACAAAGGCAAATCCCCAAATTGCAGCCGCAAAAAGTAAAATTCCGGAAGATTTACTAATTCTGAAGTTCGTCATACAACCATTGCCGATTGCAAAATAAAATAAAAAAACCGATGAAAGTTATTCGCTCTCATCGGTTTAAAAGTAAGGCAATTTAAGAAAGGAAAAGAATAAACCTAATTATTAACCAAAACCAATTAAGGAAAGACACCTTACTTTTATGCTTTATGCAAAGAACGCAATAAATCAACCTACACTTTTTATTCCATCGTTAAAATAAAAACGATTGTTTGCAAAAATTATTGAATGTTTTATTTATCAATTTTTTATTCAAATACTATACTGCTTCTGAATACTCTTTAAAGGATCGAATATTTCTAACCTTTTCATTTTTCACAGGTTTCAAATCTTCAAACGGGATCCGGACTTTTCGCTTCATTAACAGAGAAACTTTTTTTTGCAATATGCTCCTTGCACGAGTCAATTGCGATTTTGAAGTGTTGTCCGAAATATTCAGCATCTGACCTATTTCCTTATGAGTATAGCCCTCGATGACATTCAAATTAAATACGGTTCTGTATCCGTTCGGTAAATCCTGAACCAACCCGATAAGTTCTTCTTTTGACAATTTATCAAAAATAGTCTCCTCATTGGATACCGGAACATCCAGGTCATCAATATCCTGAAATTTGGAAGACCTCAAATTCTTTCTGTAATAGTTGATAGCGGTATTAATTATGGTCCTCCTTATCCAGCCTTCAAACGATCCCTCATTCCGGAAGTCTTTAATTTTGGTTATCACCTTAATGAAACCTTCCTGAAGTATATCGTTAGCATCCATTTCATTACCGGCAAACCTGAGACAAATTCCATACATTTTGGGAGCAAAATGCCGATAGATCATCTCTTGTGACCGTGTGTCATTGCGCAGATAGATTTCATTATTTATTTCAGATGTGTGCATCCTTGTTTAAAATTATGGTTAAAAATTAAACCCTGTTGTTTGTAGTTGTTTTCTTTTTAGCGTTTTCCAAAGCCGACAGCAACTTTTTTAATGCAGAATTCTCATCTTTCTTCATTTTAATGAATTGATGGATTCTATTATCCACTGTATCGACTTCAATGTTCAATTTCTCATTTTTCATAAGGGCTGTTTAAAAACCGTTGCAAAAGTGGAGATATTATCTCAATCTGGTCAAGTTTTGTGGTGTTACAAAATCACAACAACAGAAAAAGAATTATTTGTAATCACAATACATATTAAAATTAATTTATTACAATAGTCGTACAACCATACTTATGTTCCATAAATTTAGCACATTACAAAAACACACAACTAACATTGGTTTTTGAAAAATTAAAACCTTAATGAATGATCCACTTCAATTAAAAATTATCTTCGCATTTATAAAGTTCAATTTAATACGGATGAAAAAGGATTTTGGATCTGACAAGATCAGTGCGGTCAATGCTAAATTTGAAGCTCAAAAGATTGCCTTTGGACCAATCATGTTTCAGGCAGCAAGATTGCTTCGTGAATTGGGAATATTGGAAAGACTTAAAGATGCCCGTGAGAAAGGCTCTACTCCTGAAGAAATCGCTGAGAACACAAAAATTAGTTTATATGGTGTTAAGGTTCTTCTCGATGCAGGATTAAGCATGGGAATGGTAAGGCTTAAAGATGAAAAGTACTTGCTCACTAAAACCGGATTTTTTATTTTAACGGATGAGCTGACAAAAACAAACTTTGATTTTGTTCATGATGTTTGCTACAAAGGGTTTTTTCATTTAGAGGAATCAATTAGAAGTGGAAAACCTGAAGGGCTGAAGGAATTTGGAAACTGGAATACCATTTATCCGCATCTTATGGTTCTTCCGGGAAAAGCCAAATCGAGCTGGTTTGGGTTTGATCATTTTTACTCTGATGTATCCTTTCCCGAAGTATTACCGATAATTTTCAAGGAAAATGTCAACCGTATCCTTGATATTGGCGGTAACACTGGAAAATTTGCTATTCAATGCGCCGAATTCTCAAATACTGTTGAGGTTACGATCATGGATTTGCCCGGACAATTGGAAAAGGCCATTGAAAATATAAAGGAAAGAAATCTTGATAAAAGGATTTACACCCACCCCCTTAACCTGCTTGATACCAATCTTTTATTTCCTTCGGGATTCGATGCGATATGGATGAGTCAGTTGCTCGATTGTTTTTCGGAAAATCAAATACTGAGTATTTTAAAAAGATGTTACCTATCGATGGAAAAAAATTCGTATATGTATATTCTTGAGCTTTTCTGGGACAGACAGCAATTTGAAGCATCGTCATACTGCCTGAATGCCACATCACTCTATTTTACATGTCTCGCTAATGGTAACAGCCGAATGTACCATTCAGACGATTTGTTAAAATTAATTGAGGATTCCGGTTTTGAAGTCGTCAATGATATCAATAATCTTGGAATCAGCCATACATTGCTGAAATGCAGGAAAAAATAACCCAGGATTAGATCAGAAAGAATTATCGCAGAAACGCATGAACAGGAAAGTATATGTCACCGGTTGCGGAATGATCTCCTGTATTGGGGATAATTTCGAAGACATGACTGATTCTGTTTGCAAAGGAATTTCCGGTATTGGTCCGATTACAATCCTCGATACAATCCACAGGAATAAAATGATAGCCGGAGAAGTGAAATACAGTGATACAGAACTTGCCTCTATCGCTGGTATCGAATTAAACAAGGGGATAACAAGAACGGTATTACTGGGTTTAATCGCTGCCCGTGAGGCGTTAAAATCTGCTAACTTACCTGGTTATTCCGATTTGGCATTTATTTCAGGCACAACAGTGGGAGGAATGGTTTCAACTGAGAAATACTACCGTGATTTTCTGACAAATGATTCCAGAAATGAATTTATTAAATCTCACGACTGTGGTGACAGCACTGAGCGAATTGCTTTGTTTCTGGGATTAAACGGGTATCTGGCAACCATAAATACTGCTTGCTCTTCTGCTGCAAATGCTTTAATGGCTGGAGCACGCCTGATAAAAAGCGGTAAAGCTTCGCGGGTTTTGGCTGGGGGTGTGGATGCCCTTTCAAAATTTACATTAAATGGTTTCAATACCCTGATGATAGTAGATCCGGATTTATGTAAACCCTTTGATGAAAACCGTAATGGACTGAATCTGGGAGAAGGGGCGGGCTATTTTGTCCTTGAATCTGAAGAAGCAACAGGAAACCGATATCCGGTTTGCGAAATTTCAGGCTGGGGCAATGCTAATGACGCTTTTCACCAAACTGCATCTTCGCCTGATGGCCGTGGACCCTATTTATCGATGAAAGCAGCCTTGGAACAAAGCGGTTTGCTGCCTGGACAGATTAACTACATTAATGCTCATGGAACCGCCACACAGAACAATGATTTATCGGAAGGAATTGCCATAGAGCGCTTATTTACATCCCGGATTCCTTATATCAGTTCGACCAAACCTATGACAGGCCACCTTCTGGGAGCTTCAGGAGCAATAGAAGCCGGGATTTCAATTATTTCACTTATTAAAAATATCATTCCGGAAAATCTGAACTTCAAGACTAAAATGAAAGAACTTCAGTTCGTCCCGCAAACCGAAACCACTCACTATCCGGAATTAAGACATGTGATGTCAAATTCATTTGGTTTTGGCGGCAACAATACGACCCTTTTATTTTCAAAATGCTGATCAGATGAAGGTATTTATAACCGGCACAGGAAATATTTCACCCCAAAAAACCTGGGAAGCTGGAAATTTTCTCAATGAAATCATCAGGTATCATGGAAACAGGCTAACGTGTGTCGAACCCGACTACGAGAAATTCATTGATCCCAGGTTGTTGCGAAGGATGAGCCGGATTATCCGTATGAGTTGGATCGCTGCCAAACTTTGTCTTTCTGATTCCGGAATTGAAGTTCCCGATGCAATTATTACAGGAACCGGCATGGGCTGTCTGGACGATACCGAAAGGTTTCTTCTATCCATTTACGAAAATGATGAAAGGTTCTTGTCCCCAACCCCTTTTATCCAGTCAACGCATAATGCAATCGGTTCTCATATTGCCCTGATGCTGCAGTGTACCAATTACAATATGACCTTTACTCAACGTGGCATCGCTTTTGAAAATGCCTTATCTGATGCCATCTCGCTCTTAGACTGTCCTAACTATAAACATATCCTTACAGGGGGATTTGATGAAATGACGGATAACCAGATAAAACTCTATTCACGTTTGCAATATTATAAAACCGGTATTACCGACAATCTTGAATTACTTGATCAACGAAATTCAGGAACAATAGCCGGAGAAGGAAATGCCTATTTTATGCTGAGTTCTGAAAAGTCAGATCATTGTTATGCATCCATAGTTGATATCGATACCTTTAATTATCCAAAGGACAATGAATTTATACTTCAGAGGATAAAATTATTTCTTGAAAAGAATAGCTATGCCACATCCGGGATTGATTTATATTTAGTCGGTTTAAACGGTGATATTATTCTGGACACGGTTTATTATGAATCCATTCATCGGTTATTTAATGATACCCCCGTTGGGTATTTCAAGCACCTCTGCGGTGAATATCATACTGCTTCTGCATTTGCCTTGTGGCTGGCTTCACATATGTTAAAAGTGCAGCAAATTCCTGAGGTTATCAAGGTTAACCGAAAAACTATAAAATCAATAAAAAATATTCTGATTTACAATCATTACCAAAACACCAATCATTCACTCATCCTTTTGACATCATGCTGATTTTTAGCAATGAAAGAAACAAAATTGCAATAGCCTTAACAATTTAGTGTATTAATTGCCAATTATTATCTTTGGTAAGATTATCATTTAGTTATGGAAAAAAATAAATATACCAGCACAACCATTCCCCCTGTCTGGATATTCAGGATTAGTCAAAAAATCCGCTATTTTTTAAAAAGCCTTGATTCAAAGTTAGTTCCGGCTAATGTTGCCGTTTATGAAAAATCCCAGGCATTCTGGATCAGTAAGGCAATTGGTGTGGCCTGTGATTTAAATTTAGCAGACCTGTTACGGACAGGGCCCAAAACTATAAGTAAAATTGCAATGCTCACCAATGCCCATGAGCAATCAATTTATCGTTTGATGAGGGCATTGGCGAGTGAGGGGATTTTTAAAGAAAAAAAAGGCAGGGTTTTCTCAAATACGGCTTTATCATTAGGTCTGGCAGAGGGGAAAGGCTCGATGAAAAACATGATCAGGCATCAGTTGAACAAGACTAATTGGGAGTTAATTGGTAGCCTCCATAACACCGTTACAACAGGAGTATGTGCTTCGGGTGAGTTTTTTGGTGTTGACATTTTTAGCCACCTTGAAAAGAATCCTGAAAAAAACGAATTGTACAATACCGCAATGTCGGAGACTTCAGCCCTGGCATCTTCCGCATTTCTTTCCGTTTATTCATTTAATAAAAGTAAAATAGTTGTTGATATTGGCGGAGGCGAAGGGCTGTTGCTTTCAATGATCCTGCAAAAGAACAAACATCTAAAGGGAATCTTGTTCGATTTGCCCCATGTAGTGAAAAAAGCTTACGAAACGTTCAAAAAGTTTGGAGTGGAAGACAGGTCATTAGTTGAAGAAGGCAATTTCTTCGATAAAATTCCTGACGGCGGTGATACCTATATAATGAAGAACATTCTGCACGCATTTGACGACCAATCATGTATTAAGTTGCTAAGAAAATTAAACTCAGTAATGATAAAAAATGGCAATTTGCTGATCATGGAAGCTGTTCTGAATGAAAACAACCAGCCTGAATATGGAAAAATCTTTGATCTTCAGATGCTTATTGGCACTTTGGGAGGAAAAGAGCGTACAAGGCAGGAATTTGAGCTATTGTTGCAGCAATCTGGATTCAAACTTAACAGAGTTTTGCCGACAGTATCTCCGTTTTCGGTGTTGGAGGGGAAAAAGATAACCTAAAAAATCAATCTATTTTTATAGAGCTTTAAAAAGGCTACATGTTTTACCTTCTTAGAAAATTCTATTCAATTTTTAATAAACACTCTTCTCACTAACCAAAACAAGGTTCCGGCAATAATAAAAGGTAAAGAATAACCAAGAATAACAATCCAGTCCTTCATCCCGCCGCTATAAAACATATTCAATCCCATGATGACCCCGCTGATCATCATGACCAACCCACCTTCCTTTTCCCGAAACCAGGCAAAAACGTAGCCGAGGGTTGCAAATCCCATCAGAATCATCATTGACGAAAGATGCCCATTAGAATCCTTCGCTAAATCGGGTATGCCTTCACCGATGAAAAAAGCCCCGAAAAAAAGCACTGCAAGTCCTCCGATGATCCGAGCCAACCATTTGTAAACAGAGAATTGGTTTGTCATATCTTTTATTTGTTCTAAGTTCTGTGTTCTGTAACCCAAAACTCAAAACCCTGAACTCAGAACTTCTTTACTTCAACCACTTATCCAGCCAGTTGAAGAAAGTACGTTGCCAGAGTATGCCATTCTGCGGTTTCAGTACCCAGTGATTTTCATCGGGGAAATAAAGGAATTGCGCAGGCACATCCCTTAATACTGCTGCATTGAAAGCGGTCATACCTTGTGTAAATAGCACCCTGTAGTCAAGTTCACTGTGAATTACAAGGATAGGTGTATCCCATTTTTCAATGAATTTATGGGGAGAATGAGCATAGATTTCCTCGATGGCTCTTATCGTTTTTCTCCCAGAAAGGCCCGCCCTTATCCCAGTTCTCAAACCACATCTCTTCGGTTTCAAGGTACTGAGCCTCTTCATTGAAAATCCCGTCATGCGCTATGAATGCTTTAAAACGACCGTTATGGTTTCCGGCAAGGTAGTAAACTGCCCAGCCGCCGGCAGAAGCTCCGATAGCGCCAAGTTTGTCCTTGTCAACATAAGGTTCTTTGGCCATTTCATCAATCGATACAAGGTAGTCGTCCATGCTTTTACCATGGTAATCGCGACTGATCTGTTCCTGCCATGCCTGCCCGAAACCTGAAACCCCTCTCCTGTTGGGTGCAACAATGATATAGCCATTGGCTGCCATGATCTGGTAGTTCCAGCGGTAATGGAAATCCTGACTCAGAGGCCCCTGGGGGCCACCTTTACAGTAAAGCAATGCTGGATACTTTTTATTCGGATCAAAATGAGGAGGATAAATGATGATGGTCAGCATATCCAGCC
This sequence comes from uncultured Bacteroidales bacterium, assembly GCA_963708435.1. Taxonomy (GTDB): domain Bacteria; phylum Bacteroidota; class Bacteroidia; order Bacteroidales; family JAADJA01; genus JAADJA01. The sequence goes on along the minus strand of CAVPSZ010000023.1, from coordinate 178,545 downwards.
CGTCACTGGTTTTCATCCAGCGCTCTTCAACATTACCCATGGTCAGCTTTGAGAGAAGGTCCTGATTGGTGAAAGTAATTTGTTTCGCACTCCTGTCAGTCGGGTTAATTGCAAACAGTTCTGTTGGGAAAGACATCGATTCACGAGGGGCAATCAGCAGATCGCCGGCCTGAACAACAGCAGTATAATCATTTAGTCCCTCTGTCAACTGGATGATTTTTCCATTAGCAAGATTAAAATTGTATATTCTGAAAGTACCATGCCAGTCGCTGGTAAAGTAAATGGATTTGCTGTCGGCAGCCCAGCTCAGGGTTCCGGCATTCTGATCAAAATCCTTTGTGGCATAAATCTTCTCCCATGTCCTTGTATCCAAAATAAACAACCTGTTTTTATCCGATTCGAAGCCATCCCGTTCCATGCTTTCCCATGCGATATAATTTCCGTCGGGTGAAAAAAGAGGAGCAAGGTCAAATCCCATCATACCTTCGGTTATGTTTTTGGTTTCCCTGGTTTCCAAATTATAAAGATAAAGATCAGAATTGGTTGAAAGGGAGGCTGCTTTACCGAGAAGTTTTTTGCTTGTGTAAACAATAAATTTACCATCTCGGGCTCCAGTCGATTTGCTCAATCCCGCCAAAGGGAGCTAATGGGGAAGAGTATGGCTCACCTTCCATAATGTCTTTATCGTTGGTTAACTTAGTTCCATCGTAATCGGCATAAAAAACATGGCTGTAAGTATCCACCCAATGATCCCAATGCCGGTACATCAGATCGTCATTGATCCGGCCCGATGCGAGGGGTAATCCTTTATATAATTCTTCAAACTTGTTTTTCAACGGCAAATCCTTTGTGTAGAGGATTCTGGTTTGGTCGGGAGAATATTTAAAACCGGTAATACCTCCTTCAATATTTGTAATTTGAGTCCGGCCGGTATCCGTCAGGATTCATTTCCCAGATTTGAACGGAACCGCTTTCGGAAGAAAGGAACCCAATCTTCTTTCCATCCGGGCGCCAGATTTCATTGAATTCACTTTTGGCTGAAGTAGTGATTTGCATTTGATTTTCACCTGTTACGTTCACCGTGTAGAGTTCGCGGTTTCCTTTGTTTTGCTCCACAGAATAATAGGTGACACCATACAATACTGTTTTTCCGTCAGGTGAAACTTCGTTTCCGCTCACCCGTCCAAAAGCCCATAGAACTTCGGGGGTCATTAAATCCGATGTCACCTGGATGGATGGTTTACCGATTATTGGATTTTCTGTTTTCTTTTCTTCGACTTTTATCTTAGTATTGCAGGACCATCCGAATACTGCAACTAAGGCGACTAAACTGCACAAAACTGATCTTTTCATTAAAATAATTTATTAATAGATAAAAACGATTTTTCAGCTAAAGTAGATAAAAATGAGAATATTTATAATAGAAAACTCATTCTCAACTTTACACGAAACATTAACCGGAATTCATTTACTTTTGCTTTTTATTCTTAAATGATGCGGATCAAAGAGGCAATTCAACAATCAATTGATGTCAAAAAGCAACTGCTGGCTGATGACCAGTTATTGGAAACAATTGGTAAGATAGCGGATGTTTGCAAAGAATCATTAAAAAATGGAGGTAAGGTCTTGTTTTGCGGCAACGGTGGCAGTGCTGCCGATGCGCAGCATCTGGCAGCGGAGCTTTCGGGCAGGTTTTATTTCGACCGGCCACCGTTGGATTCGGAAGCACTTCACGTCAACACTTCTTACCTCACGGCAATCGCCAATGATTATTCGTTTGATGAAGTGTATTCGAGGCTTGTATTAGCCAAAGGCAAAAAAGGAGATGTTCTGATTGGCTTATCCACTTCAGGTAATTCTCCGAATGTGGTTAAAGCCTTCAAAACGGCGAATGGCCTTGGTATGATCACCGTCGGGCTTACCGGGGAGACAGGTGGAAAGATGAATGGCATCTCAACCCATATGATCAAAGTTCCTTCGAAGGACACTCCACGAATACAGGAGAGTCATATTCTTATCGGACATATCATTTGTGAATTGATTGAAATGAAATTATTTAAAAGATAATCAATAATTCTAAAACGGATTCAATCAATATTACATAATTTTACGTTTTTAACTAATAAACACTGACATGCATTCGGTAAGTAACATCAATACAATCCTTCAGGAAATAGCAACCCTTCCGCCGGAAGACCAGGTTTATGTATCAGAGATTCTTGAAAAAAGAATTCAGGATATTAAAAGAGAACAATTAATACTTCGTGCTGAAGAGGCAGAAGTAAATTACCGGAGAAAAAAAGTAAAAAAAGGTGATGCTGAGGATTTAATCAATACGATTTCCAATGGTTGAGCTTATTTGGGATGATCCATTTATAAAAAATGTGAGAAAATGGCTTAAAAAACATCCCGAAATGAAAATAAGATTTGAAGAGAGAATTCGCCTTTTTGCACAGGAGCCCTTTCATCCCTCATTGAAAACCCATAATTTATCAGGAAAATTGAATAATTATTGGGCTTTTAGCATAACGCATAATTATAGATTGGTTTTTAAATTTCTATCATCAAAAAAAGTATTGTTAATTGATATCGGCTCACACAAAGAAGTTTATTAAATAAAGATTTAAAACCAAAGACATGATATTCTTAATCAACTGAATAGTTTATGTTCGTCCAGGAAGCCATCATACTTGCAGGAGGTTTAGGAACACGGCTTAAAAATGTGATCGGGGATATACCCAAGCCGATGGCTCCGGTCAATGGCAGGCCATTCCTCGAATATTTGCTGGATTACCTGAACCACTACGAAATCGAACATGTGATACTATCTGTAGGTTATAAACACGGGATGATCATGGATCATTTCGGTAAAAAATACAAAGGCATTGATATTGATTATGCAATTGAGGATACACCTCTGGGGACCGGTGGTGCAATCAAAAAGGCTTTCGGGCAGACTTTCAGTAAAAAATCATTTGTCTTTAATGGTGATACAATGCTAAAAATGGACCTGCTCCGGCTTATGGATTTTCATTCTTACAAACAATCTGTTTTTTCTGTTGTACTAAGGCAAGTGGAAGATGTGAGCCGCTACGGAAGCGTCGACAGGGATGAAAATTATCGCATCACCAGTTTTAATGAAAAAGGGTTAAGGGTCGGACCCGGAATGATCAACGGCGGAACATACCTTATCAGTAAAAGTTTTTTTGAAAAGACAGCGTTTCCCGAAAAATTTTCGATCGAAAAGGATTGCCTCGAAAAAATGGTCGGCTCCTATTTTTTCTACGGGACCATTTGCAGACAGTACTTTATCGATATAGGGATACCCGAAGATTACCAAAAAGCACAGGATGATTTTAAAGAATTTGAATATTGATGATTCCTGGTCACTGTTCCTCGACCGTGACGGGGTCATTAACAATCGTATTGAAGGGGATTACGTAAAGAAATGGGAAGAATTTGAATTTCTTCCCGGAGTACTGGAAGCCCTGCATATTTTGTCCGGTATTTACGGAAAGATATTCATTGTCACCAATCAGCAGGGGATCGGGAAAGGACTAATGACAGAAAGGGAACTAGATATCATTCATGATGAAATGATGGTTGAAATAAAAAACAACGGAGGCAGGATCAATAAAATTTATCATTCACCTTACCGTGAAGAGGAACACAGTGTTTTCAGGAAACCCAATATCGGATTGGCCAGAAAAGCCAAAATTGACTTTCCGGAGATTGATTTAAAAAAGTCTGTGATGGCAGGAGATTCAAAAACCGATATGCAGTTTGGAAGGAATGCAGGAATGATGACGGTTTTGATTTCAAAGGATAAAGAGCTAATTGCCTCAATTCCCGAAATGATTGATCTCAATTTTGCTGATCTCCTGAGCTTTGCAAATAAAATGAAAAAACTACAATAACCTGATTTGACGGTGAGCCCTGCCCTGCTGTTTATAACTTTCATAACTTATACAGCCCTGCTGTTTTTTGTAACATGGCTTACTGCGAGGCGCGCCGACAGCAGAACTTTTTTTATCGGCAACAAAGCATCGCCATGGCTGGTAGTGGCATACGGCATGATCGGCGCATCCCTTTCGGGAGTTACCTTTATGTCGGTTCCGGGTTGGGTAAAGGACACCGGATTTTCCTACATGATAATGGTTTTGGGTTACCTGGCCGGTTATACTGTAATTGCCACCGTTTTGCTGCCATTGTATTACAGAATGAACCTGACCTCTATCTATACTTATCTCGAAAAACGTTATGGTTTTTGGTCTTATAAATCCGGTTCTTTTTTCTTTCTGCTTTCAAGAACGATTGGGGCATCGTTCAGGATATTTCTTGTCGTCAGCGTGTTGCAGGTTTTTGTTTTTGATAGCTGGAAAATTCCCTTTTGGCTAACCAGTGTAATCTTTATCACCCTTATTGTACTTTATACCTTTAAAGGCGGTATACGCACCATCGTCTGGACGGATACCCTTCAGACAACATTTATGCTTTTATCGGTAATATTTTCAATCGTCATTATCCTGAAACAACTTGATATTCCATTTTTAAAAATGGTAAAGGAAGTCACACAAAGCGATACTTCTAAAATGTTTTTCACCGACTGGAAAGACAACCGGTTTTTCTTAAAGCAATTCCTCAGCGGGGTGTTTATCTGTATTGCCATGACGGGCCTTGACCAGGAAATGATGCAAAAGAACCTTAGTTGCCGTACTCTCCGCGATGCCCAGAAAAACATGATCACATTTAGTTTTGTGCTGGTATTTGTGAACCTTATGTTCCTTTTCCTTGGCTCGGTTTTATATTTTTATGCCGATGTCCGTCAGATAACCCATCCCGGAACTTCTGACAATTTATATCCCTATATCGCCTTCAGGCATCTTGGCTCGATCCCGGCTCTGATTTTCGTCGTGGGACTCATATCGGCAGCTTATCCAAGTGCAGATGGGGCTCTTACTTCACTAACCACAGCTTTTTCAATTGATTTTATTGGTATCAGCAAAAGAACTGACTGGAATGAAAAGAAGAAACAAAACCTGCGATACATGATACATATTGGTTTTGCCATCATCCTATTATCAATTATCATTATCTACAACTCGATCAATGACTCTGCCATTATAGAAAAATTATTTGCTATTGCCGGTTACACTTATGGTCCCCTGCTGGGTTTATTTGCGTTCGGTCTGTTTACCAAATGGGATGTAAAGGACAAATGGGTTCCGCTGGTGGCGATAATCTCACCGGTAATTTGCTATTGGATAAGCAGCAACTCAGAGGTGTGGTTGAAGGGCTATAAATTTGGATTTGAATTATTGCTTTTAAACGGTCTACTGACATTTATCGGGCTGTTTCTGATCAGAAAATTAACAAAATCTTAACCTTTAATTATACAGAAGTTCATATCTTTGCGGTTTTTTGAAAAATTCAGGTATTTAATTATCAGCAAATTATGACAAACATTCGATTTAAGGCGCTTGAAGTAACATTATCGCGAAAGCGGAGAACCCTTGACCTTCCAAAAGAGAAAGTTTCAACTTACTTTGGTGAACTTACTTTTAACAGGGCTGCAATGCAGGAATTCCTTACCCGTGAGGCTTACCAGAAGCTGATCGATGTCATCGAAAAAGGCGATACCATTGAACGTAAGGTAGCCGACCAGATCGCTGCCGGAATGAAGTCGTGGGCCATGAGCAAAGGAGCTACTCATTACACGCATTGGTTCCATCCACTTACCGGAACCACTGCTGAAAAACATGATGCTTTTATCATCCCGGTCGAAAGCGGGAAAGCCATAGAGAATTTCCAGGGAGAACAATTGATTCAACAGGAGCCTGATGCTTCCAGCTTCCCAAGTGGTGGTATACGAAATACTTTTGAAGCCCGTGGTTACACTGCATGGGATCCGACCTCGATGGCGTTTATTATGGAAAGGACGTTGTGTGTGCCCACCATCTTTGTTTCCTACACCGGTGAAGCCTTAGACTATAAGACTCCATTGCTGAAATCGTTGACTGCCCTTGATAAGGCTGCAACTGAAGTGTGCAGATATTTCGATAAAAATGTAAACAAAGTTTATGCGACCCTTGGATGGGAACAGGAGTATTTCCTTGTGGATGCAGCGCTTTACAAAGCACGGCCTGATCTGACCCTGACGGGCAGGACAGTTTTCGGCCATGCCTCTGCTAAAGATCAGCAGCTGTCTGATCACTACTTTGGAACCATCCATGAAAGGGTACTGGATTTTATGGCTGAGATGGAATATGAGGCCCACCGACTGGGAATACCAATCAGGACGCGCCATAACGAAGTTGCACCCAACCAGTTCGAATGCGCGCCGGTTTATGAGGAGACGAACATCTCGATTGACCATAATCAGTTGCTGATGCACCTGATGGAAAAAGTAGCCCGGAAGCATGATTTCCAGGTTCTATTGCATGAAAAGCCCTATAAAGGTGTAAATGGATCCGGGAAACACAACAACTGGTCGATTGCCACTGATACTGGAATCAACCTTCTATCACCCGGCAAAACTCCAATTTCAAATTTCAGATTTTTAACTTTTATGGTTATTGTCCTTAAGGCAGTTGATCGTTATGCAGACGTGTTACGCGCTCATATCGCTTCCGCTGGAAACGATCATAGGTTGGGAGCCCATGAAGCACCTCCGGCGATTATTTCTGTCTTCATTGGTTCACAAATGTCAAAAACGATGGATGAGATCGAGAGGCAAGCGAAGAAAGGAAAAGTGAATGCCAATGGTTTTAATCCGAATATCAATATTCCAAAAATTCCTGAAATTCTGCTTGATAATACCGACAGAAACCGGACTTCACCTTTCGCATTTACAGGCAACAAATTTGAATTCAGGGCTGTCGGGTCATCAGCCAACTGCGCTCAGCCAATGCTTGCGCTGAACACTATCGTAGCGGAACAATTGAAGCAGTTTAAAATTGATGTGGATAAACTTTTAAAGAAAAACGTCAGGAAAGATGAAGCCATCTTCCAGGTGGTGAAGCAATACATTAAGGATTCGAAAAAGATAAGGTTTGAAGGAAATAATTACAGCGAAGAATGGCAGAAAGAGGCAGCCAAACGGGGATTACCAAACATCCAATCCACTCCTGAAGCCCTGAAAGCACTGATATTGGATAAATCGATCAAGCTGTTTGAAGATCATAAGGTATTATTAAAAAGAGAGCTTCTTGCCCGATACGAAATCCAATTGGAAAACTACATCAAGAAAGTCCAGATCGAATCAAGGGTTTCAGGCGATCTGGCTAAAAATCACATCATTCCAATAGCCATCAGATATCAAAATACCCTTATCGAAAATGTTAAGGGGTTAAAGGATGTATTGGACTCTAAAACTTTCGTAAAACTCTCCCGCAACCAGATGCAAACGATAAAAGAGATCTCTGAGCATGTGGAAGAGATCAAAGAAAAGGTAGCACAAATGCTCGATGAGAGAAAGAAAGCAAACAAAATCGAAGATTTAGCCAAACAGGCTTTAGCCTATAATCAGAAGGTAATGCCTTACCTGCAGATGATCCGATCGCATGTGGATGAACTGGAGCTCATGGTGGACGACGAACTTTGGCCACTGCCAAAGTACAGGGAATTACTTTTTATAAAATAGTTCAAGTTTACAAAGGTCTTTGTCAAGTTAGGCTATTCATTCATTTTTTTGAGTTAAAAGATAATTGAGGAAAATAAATGCTATATCATTTTCAGCTTCATAGATTTTGATCCGTTTTTAGTTTTAAGGACATTTCTTTAAACATGAAAATTCCCAGAATCTTCTTATATTAATGATCCAATGGTTGCTTTTTGCAAAAGATTATAGGTATTGTCCCTTACTTCCTTGAAGACAAGACGAATCTTACAGGTTTCTTCATCTTTACAAAATTCACAGGGTTGGTAAGCTTTTTCCGAAACACAGTACATCAATGCAATTGTGCCCTCAAAATGACGGACAATATCCAGCAAACTAACTTCATGTGGCGGTTTTAATAAATAATAACCTCCTGATTTTCCAAGTTTGCTCCCTAATATTCCAAGCTTTTTTAATTCGAGTAATATATTTTCCAAAAATCGCTGGGGAATCTTTTCACTTTTAGCGATCTCACTTATTAAAATACTACCATTACCATATTCGCGGGCAAGCCGCGTAGTTGCTAGTATTGCATATCTGGTTTTCTTCGACAACATCCTTATCCGTTTTTACTGACTAACTTGAGCTTTTCTAAATCGTTGATAATTATTTTTTTCCCTTCGAGAGTGATGATACCTTCCTTGTTGAGTTTGGATAGTGTATTTATTGCATTTTCAGTCGAGCAGGCTGCAAATTCTGCAATTTCCTTTCTTGTAATAATGAAATCATAATCCCCGTCCTTATAAACATATTCCCACAGGTAAATAAGAATATCCGCAATCCTGCCATAAACCTGTTTATGTGCAAGACTGATAAAATTAAAAATTGAGGATTGAAACATTTTTACAGTCTGTTCACAAAGTGCCAGGATATATGGACCATTTTTAACCGCAACATTTCGGAATGCCTTGATGTCGAGCTGACAAACTTCGCACTTTTCCAAAGCCACAATGCTGAAAACGTTAACTTCTTTAAAGAACAGGTTAGCCCCTCCCAGTAATTTTGGTCCTTTTACGATTGTTGTAATAAAATTCAATCCATCGTCATGCTGATAGTTGAATTTGACTATGCCTTTATGTAAAAATAAAAGACTATTGCTTTTGGCACCTTGCTTGAAAATAGTTTCACCTTTTTCAAATGTTAATTGAACGGAGGTGCGCCTGATGAGTTCAAAATCACTTTCTGGCATATAATGACATGAAAGGGTCTTGAAAATACAGGTATTGCAATCGTAAAGCTGACGTTTTGATTCACTCATAACTGTAATAATTAATGATGGAATATAAAATAATTCATGATCATCAATTGAATATTCGTGACAAATGTACATTAACTCGGTGGACATAATGAATATTTTTGTAAAAATTTTATTATGGATATAAATAAGATAACAATAATTGGCGGCTTTGGAAAGGACTGTTCTCCTGAAAGCGTTAACAGGGTTGATCTGTCGGTTTCAGATATTGTAAGTATTGTCGGGCCAACCGGATGCGGCAAAACAACGTTGATCAACGACATTGAACTTTTTGCTGACAGAAATACGCCATCCGGCAGGCAGATACTCATCAATAACGAACCGGTTCCGGATGATTTTTCATTTGATCCTTCGAAGCATCCGATAGCCATGATTTCTCAGCATACAAATTTCCTGAGCGATCTGCCTGTGGGTGAATTTTTGACGATTCATGCAAAAGTCAGAGGTGCCTCAGATGTTGACCGGGTAGTTGAAGAAACCATTCAGTTTGCCAACCAGCTAACAGGCGAAGCCATTATAAAGGAAACCGCCATGACCGAGTTATCAGGCGGGCAAACACGATCACTCCTTATTGCTGACGCTGTCGTAATCGGCAACTCACCCATTATCCTGCTGGATGAAATTGAAAACGCCGGGATAAATAAAACGAAAGCTCTTGAATTACTCAAAAAATATAAAAAGCTCTTTGTTTTTGTAACCCACGATCCCATTATTGCGCTGCTTTCCGATTGCCGGATCATTATGAAAAACGGCGCTATGCAAAAGGTTGTTGCTTCAAACCCTACAGAACGAAAAGCTGCTGATGAATTAAGAAAGATGGATGATACCATTCTTCATTTCCGGGGCTTAATCAGGGAAGGTAAAGAAATCAATAGTGAGCATTTTGAACTTGTAAAAAAATAAAAAATTATTATGAAACTAATCATTTTTGCCGGACCTCCCACTTGCGGAAAAACTACTGTCATCAGGCAGGTCATAAAACGGATGATAGCTAGAAGCCTGAAACCGGCTTACGTTAAAATTGACGTCTTGTTTGCCGATGAAGACGAAATGATACAGAAGGAGTTCGGTATACCTGCACGGAAAATATACTCTGGCGAACTTTGTCCCGATCACTGCAATGTTGTGGTGTTGGACGAAGTAGTAGAATGGGCAGAAAAAGTCGGATCGGAATACCTGTTTGTTGAAACAGCCGGACTCTGTTTACGCTGTTCACCTTATGTCGAAAATTCACTGGGTATTGTTGTCCTTGAAGCAACAAGCGGTATGAACCTTCCTCGAAAAATCGGCCCTATGCTGACACTGGCAGATATAAGTGTCATCACCAAAATCGATCTCATATCTCAGGCTGAAAGGGAAGTCTTTCGCTACCGGGTTTTGGAATCTGCTAAGAATATTCAAGTTGTCGAAAGCAATGCACTTTATGGTATTGGAATCGATCCGATTGTGAGGCAAATTATCAAAACCAAAGATATTGAGTTCCCCATGTTCTTAAGAGGTAATCCTCCGGTTGGTACGTGCACTATCTGCGTTGGCAAGAAAGAAATCGGCGCAAAACACCATTTCGGGGTTTTACGGACGATGGAGCAGGAACTTTTTTATGTAGGTGAATAATCATGTTATTATGAATCACAGAATCTTTCTCGATAATGCTGCCACAACCTGCCTCGACGAACGAGTGTTACAGGTTATGCTTCCATTTTATTCCACAAATTATGGAAACGCATCAAGCCTTCATCATTTTGGAACTCAGGCAAAGATGGAACTGGAAAAGTCACGGGAGAAAATTGCATCGTGTATCGGGGCGGATTCGGATGAAATCTATTTTACTTCGAGTGGGACTGAATCCAATAACTGGGCATTGAAAAGCATTGTCCATGCAAATCGTAATAAGGGAAGGCATATTATTGTTTCAGCGATTGAGCACGACTGTATTTTAAATACTTGTAAATGGCTCGAAGGTGAAGGCTTTTTCATTACTTATCTGCCTGTCGACAGTTCAGGCATCGTTGATTTGGACACCCTGAAAAAAGTAATCAATCCGAAGACTATCATGGTGTCAGTAATGCATGCCAACAACGAAATCGGAACAATAGAACCCATCGAAGAAATTGGGAGGATATGCAGGCATCATAAAGTCTATTTTCATTCCGACGCCTGCCAGTCTTTTGGAAAGATACCCTTGCATGTTGATCATGCCAATCTTGACCTGGTCACAATAAATGCACATAAAATTTACGGACCTAAAGGTGTTGGTGCTTTATACATCAGGAAAGGTGTAAATATAACTCCTTTAATGCATGGTGGAGGCCAGGAATCGGGATTGCGCTCATCAACTGAAAATCTACCTGGTATCGTTGGTTTTGCTAAAGCAGCCGAACTTTGCATGGAAGAAATGCAAACCGAATCAAAACGGTTGATAGCATTACGGGAAAAATTAACCCGGTTCATTTTTGAACATTTTGACAATGCCTATATCAATGGACACAATGAGCTTAGACTTCCCGGACATTTAAGCTTTAGCTTACATGGACTTGAAGGTGAAACCATCCGGCTGCTGTTGACCCTGGATGAAATGGGAATTGCAGTTTCTGCAGGTTCAGCCTGTTCATCAAACGATAAAACAAACAACGCCTCACATGTTTTACAAGCCATAGGGCTCAATCCATTTGAAGCAAGAGGGGCTATCAGGGTGAGCCTGGGAAGGTTTACAACGGAAAAAGAAATCAATGATTTTACAATTGCTTTAAAGGAAGTACTCAATTCACTGACATCAATATTCTCTAACAACTTTTCTAATAATTCATCAAAATGAAAACATCAAATATTTTCAATAAGCATCCGCAGGAAAACAACATGACCTACTTCCAGCACATGAGGTTCGCACTTTGGCTGGCTGTAAAAACCTTAGGTTGCGCTTTGGCCTCTCTCGTTCATGCCTTTTTCCCTTTCATGTTTGTTACTCACACAAGCAGGACAATTAATAAATTGAATACTGTTTTTGCCAACAGAAATATCATTTCAAAGCAACATCAAAAAAGGTGAAAAAAATTGACAACAGGATGAATAAATCTAATCATGAGTGAAAGCAGATTATAAAAAAATATTGCAATCTAAAACAGTGGGAATTGCCGGTGCGGGTGGTCTGGGATCAAATTGTGCAATCGCACTGGCAAGGGTTGGAATTGGTAAACTTGTGATCTGTGATTTTGATACGGTATCTGAGGGGAATCTCAATCGACAATATTATTTCTATGATCAAATTGGTTATCCGAAGGTGGTTGGTATCAAAGCCAATATTTCGAAAGTTAATCCTTATGTAACTGTTGAAATCCACCATTTGAAACTGAATACGGATTTGATTCCTTCTGTTTTTAAGGAGTGCGATGTAATTGTCGAGGCTTTCGATCTTGCAGAAATGAAAAAAATGATTTGTGAAACTGTGCTGTCTGAAATGCCTGAAAAATTTCTGATTTCAGGAATGGGATTGGGTGGATGGGGAAATAATAACGCTATCAAAACGCACAATTATGGCAAATTATTTATTTGCGGCGACCTGCATAACCGAAGTCTCTGAAGAATATCCTCCTTTAGCTCCCAGAGTCGGTATCGTAGCAAATATGCAGGCTAACCTCGTTCTTCAACTCTTAATTGAACATGAAAATGGAAATTGAACTGAATAACACCAAGACAAATTTAGAATCTGAAGAACTCAGCATTTCGGATCTTTTGGTTCTGAAAAAATTTACATTCAAATTGTTGATCGTTAAAGTCAACAATACATTAATTAAACGGGATGAATATTCAAAAACCATGATCCATGACGGAGACAAAGTTGATGTTATTCATCTTATCAGTGGCGGATGAAACTTTAAAAATAAATGATAAATATTAAAATCTTAAACAATGGAAACAACCGTAATCGAATTAAAAACTATTGATCGCCTGCCGAATATTGACTGCGGCGCTTGTGGTTACCGAACCTGTGAAGAGTTTGCAACAGCAGTGGATAAATCAGAAACAGAACTCAAAAAGTGCATCCATGCCAAGCTTAATGGAACGGAAACAAAAAATCCATGTCAATTGTTTAAACTGCGCTGGCGCTGATAACATGGGTGAAAAAATGGGCTGGAAAGATAACCTGAAACGGGATTTCGATTTCATCCTGGATATTATGGATGGAGAACCCGGTCCACGGGAAACAATTCTGCCTTATAATCCTGCACTGGTAAAAGAATTGGGAGTTAAAAAAGATGATATCATGATCGGAAGGCCGATGGGAATGTCATGTGGATGCCCAATTACACATTGCGGTATTGTAAGCGATGTGGATGCACGAAATGGTGTTATCAACTGGTTTGTTACCGGACCCTTGCGCCCAAGAAGCGAAGGATTCATTGATATTGGATACTATGTGGCCCAGGGTTACGAAGGGATTATTAAGGAATCAAAAGAAGAAATAAAGCTTGGCCGCCGGTATTGGTTTTTACCCCGCAGGTGCATGTTGCAATGGCGCCACAGCGGATTGGTGAATGCCGTAACCAGACAAAGAGATGGCAGCTATAGGGTTAGAATAGAAGGTTTGTTTATCGGTTAATTTAGATTTATTGCAAGGCAAAACAAAAATCGAAGAAATATTATCTCAGGATGGTCCGCTTTCTAAAGAGGACATAGTATTGCTTTTGAAATCCAGTGGAACTGAACGTACAATGCTTTTTCATAAAGCAGCAGCAATTAAAGAAAAACATATCGGGAATATTGTTTACCTGAGAGGTCTCATCGAATTTTCAAATATCTGCAGAAAAAACTGCTTATATTGCGGAATACGCAAGGGCAATAAAAAGATAAACAGGTACAACATTTCTGATGCTGAAATTATCGAATCTGCCAGGTTTGCTTTGAATGAATGTTACGGGTCAATTGTTTTACAGTCGGGTGAAATGGAAAGTGACGGGTTTACCGAAAGGATGGAAAACCTGTTATTTGAGATCAACCGAATGTCGGCTGGTAAGTTACGGGTTACCCTTTCGTGTGGAGAGCAATCCGAACAAACCTACCAGCGATGGTTCAATGCCGGGGCACATCGTTACCTTTTACGAATCGAAACATCAAATCGTGAATTGTATTCCAGGATCCATCCAAATGACGCCAATCATAATTGGGACAGACGGCTTGAATGTCTCAAAACGTTAAAGAAAATCGGTTATCAAACGGGCACAGGGGTGATGGTCGGACTTCCGTTTCAAACAATGGATGATCTTGCTGCCGACCTTCTTTTCATGCAGGAATTAGATATTGACATGTGCGGACTTGGACCCTACATTGAGCATGAAGAAACACCATTGTACAAGTTCAGAAACGACTTGTTACCTTTATTGGAAAGATTTGACCTTTCCCTTAAAATGATCGCTATTCTTCGCATTTTAATGAAAGATATAAATATTGCTGCTGCAACAGCATTGCAAGCCATTGATAAAATAGGCCGCGAAAAAGCAATTAAGGTAGGCGCTAATATCCTGATGCCAAATATTACTCCCGGCATATACCGCGATGATTATGCCCTCTATCAAAACAAGCCATGCACCAATGAAAATGCTGAAGATTGCAGAAATTGCATTGAAGCACGCGTAAAAATTGCCGGTAGTGAAATTCGATTTGGTGAATTTGGTGATTCAGCGCATTATTTATTGAAGAAATAGCAATAATTCTATACCTTAAATTTTTTTTATTGTGTCAAACTGATGCTTGCTTATGACCTCATATTTATTGAAGTTTGTGTTTTTATTTTTAAGACAATCTCTTTATTTATCGCTCTTAAACAAAGTAGGCTTAGCCGTAATCATGACATAACCCCAATAGGGAATACCAAGGCTTTCATTTTGGCTGAATCCTTGTGATTTTCTCTGTAATTGATCCATTGAACCTGTTGTAAGCATCGTTGAAAATCCCCCAGTAATGACAATTTCAGGTATAATGGCCACATCCACAGTCAGATCGAACTCAGAACCCAGGGATTTATCCAGAATATTATCTTCCTGGTAAGGATCCATCACATTGCTTCTGCAGGCTGAAATAATGATAATCGAGTGCGATGTTCGAGTTTTTGTGACTTTATATTTAAATCCGGCATATAAGATCAACAAGCCCGCCATTAGCAGTCGATTTACTCAGATTATCAAAAAAATCCATATATCCATAATACTGGTGACGAGCCACCATAGAACAAGATCAAACAGATGATCTGTCTCCTGGTAATTATTGTTTTCTTTCTCCGCTCCTGCCCTGAATGATAATCAACTACCGGCATTTATTGCAAACGGATCCAATTTTACATCTCCCTTTGAGGCTGTGCAAAATAAGCACTTACCTTGCTTCCTTTGATATTTTTTCCATTCTGATAAAATCCATTGGCTTTGAGCCCAAATTCCCGGGTTTGTAATTTATATAAATCCATAGGTTCCTTTGATATAAATCGTATTCGCTGTGCCCTCTTTTTGGATATCCGGTGCCAATGCCTGAAAGGAAAAATTCAACTTTATCATTGATTTTCTTATTGAGATAAAGAAAATTTTGTGTTTTTAGTTGCTTTGGAGTGGTACTTTAACTGTTATATTTGTTTGGCTGACCGTATCGAAATAAGTAACTTCTTTATACAAATTATAGTCATTGCCAAGTATGTTGTCGATATTATTGTTCAAAGAAAGACCAAGCATGAATTTTGAACTTTATCTTGTTCAAATTTGTACAGGAATCCATCATACTTTATTGAACTCTGGTTCCAGTTTCTCCTTGCCAATATCCGTTCATCCTCATAAACCCAATATTGTCGTCCCTAATTTAAATGAACTTGATTTACCGGCAAAATTTCAATCCAACCCTCATTCATATCGAGACTGGCATTATCGCCATATACCCCTGTTGCATTAAATAAGTTGTTCATCGCCCCATACCCTTACATCCTGGATAGCTGAAGCCAACTTTAAATTTTGATGGGTGAATAATAAAAATTAAGCCTGGTTCGCTGGCTGACAAAAGTTGCCGCTTCGTATCCTCTTTTGGAATGTTTTTATAACCATGCCTCACTTCGCCTCTTGGGCGCAATTCGGCATTAATCTCTAATTGCCCGAATCCAATAAAAGATATAAGGCAAAAACTGATAATAAATACTGTTTTTTTCATAATGAAATTAATTAAATGCTCCTTTGATAAATTGTTTTGTTTTTTCTTCCTGTGGGTGATTAAAAAATTGTTCTGCAGATCCATGTTCTATAACCTCACCGAGGTACATAAAGATCACGTAATCAGCAATCCTTCTGGCCTGCCGAAGGATGTGGGTAACCATGATAATCGTATACCTCGACTTTAACTCAATGAATTTTTTCTCTATGGCCTCGCTCGAAATGGGATCGAGTGCTGAGGTGGGCTCATCAGCAAGGATAAATTTTGGATCTACAGCAAGGCCTCTTGCCAGACATAACCGCTGCTGCTGGCCGATTGAAAGACGGGTTGCAGGTTCATGAAGCCTGTCTTTAACCTCGTCCCAAAGATTTACCATCCTGAGGTAATGTTCAACCCGTTTATCGAGATATTTCTTTTTTCGACGCCCGCTTATCCTCAATCCATAGCTTACGTTTTTGTATATATTCATCGGAAGAGGATAAGGCCGTTGGGACAATAAGCCCATTTGCTTCCTGATATCGTTTACATTTTTCTTTGTATTTAAAATATCCTCATCGCCAATAAATATATTTCCATCAACAGTAGCATCCGGATAAAGGTCAGTAAGCCTGTTGAGGCATTTCAATAAAGTGGTCTTGCCACAGCCTGAAGGACCGATAATCACAGTTAATTTATTACCGGGAATTTCCAGATTAATATTTTTCAGGATCGGCTTATTTCCGATCGACATATTAAGGTTCACGATCCTGATTTTCGCTTCCTGATCTTTCATATCAATCTGAAATTTTATGTTGCTGGAATCGTTTGGTAAAATATCTTGATAAAATGCTGACAGCTAAAACAATTACTGTTAATACAACAGCGGATGCAAATGCCCTCGCTTTCACTTCATCTATAGGTGATGATAACTGAAAAAATATGGACAAAGGCAATGTAGCTGTCGGTTGTGAAAGTGAAGTGGGAATGTAATCAGTATAGCCGGTTGTAAAAAGAACGGAAGCGGCATCACCAATCGCTCTGCCGAATGATAATAATATTGCCGTGATAACTCCGGGAATACATTGCCTGAAAAAAACAATATACGCTGTTTCCGATTTGGTAGAGCCCAATGACATAGCCGATTCGTAAAGACCTTTTGGAACAGTCTTAAATACTTCATCCATTCCACGGACCATGATCGGTATAATAAACAAAGTAACAGTAATTATCCCTGCTAAAAGTGAAGTTCGAAGTCCAAGATAAATCATCAGGGTAAATCCGAAAGCGCCATAAACAATAGAAGGTACTCCCCACAATAAATCGAGAAAAAACCGGATTGCATTTACAAGCCTTTTCCTGTTAACAAGGTGAATGTTGATAAAAAGCGCTACCGGAAGCCCGAAGATAAATGCCAGGAAAGTTGCGCCGATGGAAAGGTAAAGTGATCCTACGATAGCATTCAATATACCGCCTTCCTTCCCAAAATAATAACCTCCCTTTGGTGTCTGGCTTATCATATCCCAGGAGATTGCAGGTAAACCCTTTACCAGGATGCTGGCAATCAGCAGAACCAATGAAACAGCGATCAGGAGGGTTGAAAGAAACATGAATACTCTGAAAAAGCGTTCCTCCACCTTCATTATTGCATATCGATCCGGTAATCTACGACGCCTTTTCATATCTCATTATCACACTTCTTGATGCAAAATTGAAAATTATCACAACCACAAACAATATTAATGCGGCCAGCATTAAAGCAGAATCGTACTGAGGGATAGAAAGCATCTCGCCATAATTATTGGCGATTAAAGCAGGCAATGGATAGCCTGGCTGAAATGTCCCTGTTGGAATTTTTACAACATTACCTACCACCATCAAAACCGCAATGGTTTCACCGAATGCTCTTGAAATTCCAAGACCAAAAGCGGAAATAATCCCGGGCAAAGCCCTTTTAATCATTACGAATTTTATGGTTTGCCACTTTGTGGCTCCTACCGAAAGTGAGGCTTCAGTAAGCTCTATTGGAATCGTACGGAAAATCTCGATGAGAATATTGAGTATAAAAGGAATTATCATTATGGCCAAAACCACAGCTCCTGCCAGGATGCTGTATCCTGAAACCTCTTTTCCAAGCCAGGGCCCCAAATAATTCCCGACAAACGGAACGATGATTAATATTCCCCAGACACCAAAAATAACCGAAGGAATCCCGGCCAGAATATCAATGATAGGGTGCATGATACGCAGAACATAATTCCTGGCATATTGAGTAAATGAATGGCGGTAAGAAGGCAAACCGGGCCTGCAATTAATATTGATAATACGGTTACCCAGATGGAACTGATAATAAAGGGCAGAAAACCGATATTCTCCCCTCATCGGCTGCCAGTTGCTTGAAAATAATAAATCAACCAGGGAGTGGTTGCTTAATATCAGTGTCGATTTAAAGAGGAGGCCAAAAAACAGAATAAATGGTAAGATCATGATCACCACCAGACTGATGGTCATCCAGCTAACATGAAACCTGTCTCTGAATCCCCGGCTGATGTCGAAAAAACGCATTGATCAGGGAGTTAATTTGGTCAATTCCTGGTTTATTTTTTCTTCCGATAAGTTTACATATCCTGCTTCTTCAACAAATTTTTGACCATCAGTCAAGGTCCATTTCAGGAACTCTATTACAACCGGACTTGCGGGTTTACCTTTTGAAACGAAATATAGATCGCGAGCAGGTGGCGAAGGATATTTTCCCGTTTTGGTAGCGATTGTAATTTCATCAATGGTGGTATAAAAATCCTCGTCCGGATTGATCATTCCATCGCTATTTAAGTCAATAGGAACCACACCCATCTTATCATAACATTTCCGTGTTTTCAAATCATAGGCATAGATCACATTGTTAAATCCAAGGCTGTAAATATCATTTTTAACAGCATCTGCCATTCCTGGGTCTCCATAAACTCCGACACCGATCAGACTTTCCTGATCCTTACCCAAATATTCCCCCCACATCTGCGCCGCACCGCAAGCATCCGAACGGGTATAAACATTGATCCGTCTGTCATCTCCTCCGCTGAACAATTCATTCCACTTTACGATCTCTTCCCTGATGAAAATTTTTTCAAACTGCTCTTTGGTAATCCCTTGCTTCCTTATCTGGTCCATCCAGGGATTGGCAGCATTAATTGTTGGTAAAACAGCATCCTTTGTAACAGCAATCCACCAGCAACCTTTTTCTTTTTCGGCATCCGTTATTCCCCGTGAGAACATTCCGAGATCCACCATGCCCGATAAAGCATCCGCCATACCTTTTCCTGCTCCGCCTGCCGAAATATCAATTCTGACTTTGGGATTTATCTTTTGAAATTCCTCCGCCCATTTTGCAGTTAACGGGTACAAAGCAAATGCCCCCGATATGGAAATGGTACCCTCCAGTTCGCCTTGCTTATTCCTCCCCTGATCACCCGAAGGATTGCTATTGCATGCAATAAGGAATAGCACTGTCAGGAAAACAGCGATTGCGCTGATCAACTGTGACTTTGTGTTCATAATATTATGATTTTAAATTAACTAATTGCAAATGAATGCTCTAAGAAATTATCTAAAACAAAATTACACAATACGAAATTAGTTTAAAGAATCGAACCGACCAATATCTCTGCAAGTAATGTTTAATGTTAAAAAGTGAAATAATTCAACTTTTTTGGCTGATCTGAAAGAGAAGGATTTTATCTTTGGATTTAGGAGAAATGCAAAAAGGCCTTCACAGTTACAATGAAAGCCTTTCAAAATCCGGAGGATAACCTTAAAGCTTTTTCAAAGTTGCCGCTCCCGAAACGTCGGTTTGGAGCAGTTTGGGCTCGCCTTTATATTTGAAACTTGCAGCACCCGATAAGTCGATGGAGAGTTCACTCTTGACAGATACCTTTGCATTGGATGCTCCACTGATATCGGCAGTTAACTTATCGGTTTCCAATTCAAGGGCGTCCAGATCCGAAGCGCCTGAGAGGTCAAGACTCACCTCATTCGCACTGCCAAACATTTCTACCTGGCTTGCGCCACTGAATTCTAGCTCCATGTTATTTGCTGCTAATTTAAGTTCAACGTCGGATGCACCGCTGCATTCCATGTCCAGATCATTCAATTTCAAGTTATTTTCACATGATAGCTTGCATGCACCGCTGATTTCCATTTCCTTCAGATCAGTGATGGTAAGATAAATGTTCAGTGCCTGAGAATCACTGATATCTTCAGTTGTCGAAATCTTTAAGGTATTACCCGTAACTACGGTCTTTATTATTTCGAGCAGATTTTCGTCAGCCTCAACGGTCAGGGCTTCTTTATCTCCCTGAGTAAGAAAAACCTTGAAGGCTCCGCCCACTTCCAGTCCATTGAAAGATGAAACCTGCCTTTCCTGTTTTACCACGTTGCCATTGCCTTTGATTCCGTGAAATGCGTACGTACAACCCGTTTGAAGTACCAGCAGGAAAGTCATGATGACGGCTAAACCTGCAATTTGTTTGAATTTTAATGTTTTCATGATTATTAATTTAGTTAGACTTAATATTATTATTGACTGAAATGCAATTGAAATTAATTTTCATTTAACGGTAGTATAATGTTATTCCTGAATTCTGTGAATCGATCATCACTTTGGATTGAGTATCGGAATTGCTTCCAACAAGACCTTCATACTTGTTTGAGGTGTACGACATCTCAAGGACTGAGAGCTTTGACCGCTCCTGGGGATAAGTAAAATCACCCATTTTTACCGTCGCATTGATCCGGAAACTTGCTTCAGGATTGAAACCTATATTGGCATCCGAAAAGCTGTTGGTAATATCTATCAGCTTGAATGCTTTTCCAACTTCTCTAACCTTAAGCTCGCCATAATCAAAGCTCACAGTAAGAGTTTGCTCAAGGGTCCGGAGTTCCACATCCGAAAAATCGGCTTCAATATCAGCATTGCGGACATACCCGATAAAATCCTCATCATATCCGGTTTCAAGCGTCAGCACATCGATTTTACCAATATTCAGCTCCGAAAATTTAGACTCACCAGTCATGTCAACGGCTTCATCAATTTTGAGTTCAGAATATTTCAGGTCGAGATTGCTGCTTTTAATATACCCGCAATAACCATCGCTGAACTCAATGTCAAGTTTGGATGATGCGCCGGAAAGCCTTTTGGCATCGATGGAGCCATAACCCAGATTGATTGTAGCGTTGCCACCCACCTCGGCAATTATTATATCGCCGAATTTATTTGTCAGCTCAAGGTTAATTGTTTTAGGCATATAGATCATATAGTCGATGCTTAGCTCATTATTGCCTTTATCGAACAGGTTATCCTCCATTGAAGTTACTGCACTGACCAGTGAACTGCTGCCCGAAATGTCAATTTTTATCTTATCAAAATACTTATTGGCTTTCTCCTGGCTCGAGGCCTCGACAGTTATGGTCACATCGATAGAAATTGAATTTTTGTCCCAATTTTCGCAATGGACTTTTCCGAATTTATTTTTCACCGAAAGGGTAGCATCCTTGTTTACATCAAAGGATTTACTGATCTTCTTAGTGAATTCTTCCGATGCCTGAACCTGAAGGCCGAATATTGCGCTTAACAGGATTATGAACAGGCTTGATTTGTTTGTTTTCATTTATTTAAATTTTTTCTAGTTAGTCTGACTTAATGTATTTAAAATCTTGTCTAAAATTTCTGCTTTTTTTCGCTGATTGAGTAATAAGGCGTTTAGGATCCTTTCACTGTTAGGATTTTGTGCATACTCATTCTCAAGATCCGTGGCATTTTCTTCAAGGACTTTTAACTCATTCACTGCTTTTTCTTTAATCCTGGTGGCTTCGTCTGTTGAACTGGCCAGTTTGTCGATCTGGTTCACTTTTTTATCGCTCAGGATATTGTAGTATTGCATTGCTTCAACCAACTCCATAGGAAGTTCTGCGGATGCAAGGCGCTGAGTAAATAAATTTTTAATGCCCGGCAAGCGATCGGTATAGATCAGGGTTGAAACGGCTAAAAAAATCAAAACTCCGGCAGCAATCCTGATGGCAATGGCATATCGTTCGAACCAGCTTTCTCTGTGCTGATGCTCTGCGTTGAGTTTTCCGGCGAATCTTTCGAAATGACCATCCAAAGGCTCAAGGTCGCTGAAAGCATCCTTATTATTTTTAATTATTTCTTCTATTTTTTTCATGACGTACTTCTTTAGTTAGGATGAAACATTTTTATCGTACGCTGATCAGCCAAAAGCTTTAATAGTTTTGCCCTTGCACGCGAGTATCGGGTGCGTGAGGCATTATTGGAAATATTCAGTATCCGGGAAATTTCATCATGATCGTATCCTTCGAAAAGAAAAAGGGATAAAATAATTCTGTGCTCCTCACGGCAATTCCACTATGGCTTTTTTAATTTCATCGACCCGGTATTCAACTGATTCCATATAGCCGTTATTTTCATCGGCAATGTCATAGATACCCTCCTCAAGTGATAAAAGATCTTTTCTCTTTTTAAGGGCATCAATCGAATTATTCACTACGATACGTCTCAGCCAACCACCGAAATTACCTTCCCCCTTGTATTCAGAAATTTTCCTGAAAGCATCGAGGAATGATTCCTGCATCACATCTTCCGCTTCCGTTTCCCGGTTCAATATTCTGAAACTTGTGTTGTACATCGGTCTGTAATAAAGTTTGTAAATCTCAAGCTGTGCATTCCGGTCATTCTTCCGGCATTTTTCAATCAGTTCCTGATGAATATTTTTAGAAGCAGCTTCCAATTTTCAAAACGTTTATTATAATGACCCGAAAAAAAAATGAATGTTACAGGGGAGAAGTAAAAAGTTTAAAGTTCAAAGTTTGAGGTTAGTACTGAGTAGTATCAGAATTTGTTGATTAATTATGAAATTTTTCGAACAAATGGGGGCAGTATTAGCATTTTACTTTCTGTTTCTTTTTCTTTGTGATATGGTGACGGTTTTTATTGGTGGATTATTTATTGGCAACAACTTCTGTAAAACACTCCCGTTCAGTTTCTGCCATTCTTTTTTCCCGAGACATAAACAATTAGCCACAAGATTATTGCAAAGTAATAACCTGGTGTCATGGGTTTTACGAAATAATTGTACCAGAAAGAATAGGATTCATGTGCAGGTGCATCATCTAAACCTGCCCCTGAACTAACATCATAGCCATGAAGAATCAAAACACGTATTTTGAGCATTACAAAGCAAGTGATTAACACGAAGCCCAAAGAAAGAGCAAATATTTTTCTTTTCCACATTAAAGGAGTTGCAACTACTAAAGAAAGGAAAAAAACTGTATGTAGAAATCCAGTTATATAAGTATCTACACCGAATTTTCTACCTATGATTTTTCCCGATTGTTTCATTTTTGATTTAGAAATTATAGAAACATCAAATTTCTCATTATTTCTTTGAGTATTTAAAAATTGTAGCTCCGTCATCTGGAAAGTTGTGAAATAGTTTATTCCCAGTAAAACAAAAAAATTCTACATATTTTCTGTCAATTCCTGTTTGTGGAATAAGCAAAAGTATATAAGTAATAATAAAAAAGGACAATAAATTTTATTACGGACCTAGAAATTAATCATGTTTTACGGTGTTTGCTCACTGCCCAGCGCAGCCATATAAACCATAAAGCAATTGCCACAAGAATAAATATCACCTGCCATACTTCAACATGCATGGCTTCAAACAGGGATGGCATATAAATACCTGTAAGAAAAAGGGCAACAATGCGCACAATATTCAGGAAAAAGATTACCAATAAACCAACAATGAGTCCTGTAAATTTTTTCTTCAGTAATGCCGGAAATGCAACTATGCCTGCTATATACAAAGCCATAGGCTCCATTGCATCGCAGCCCTTTTTCACTCCAACTGAAAATTGAGAGGACGATATTGTATCTCCGAAAACAGAAGTTTGTTGTCCTAATAAATTTAAAAGTTTCCCGGAAAATTCTGCATTAAGATTTACCCAGGGAATAAACAGTTTATTCCTGCACCCATGGATTTAAATAAATTATATAAAACAGAATTATTAGCAAAGCAAACAATCCTATAAAAACAAAGACAGGGTGGTTGTTGTGCCACACTGTCATTGTTTTTTTTATATAGGAAATTTTCATAAACCTATTTCCTGCGCATAAGCATCCACACATGCACCATATAGGCTACAATGCCAGCGCTTACAAGTGTGCCGAATAAATCTGTTTTGCTTAATATGCCGAAATACCAATAGACAATAGCCAGTCCGCTCATTCCAATCAGCAATACAATACCCAAGCACTTTAAAGAATAAACTTCTATTAAATAAGGATAACTTAGCATTTGTATTTTCTGCTCCAGCAAGTACTAAAGCTGATTGCTCTTTTCTGAACGAATACCATACCCATTGCAAGTAGTAACAATGCAAAAATAATTAAGCCCCATTGGGACAAGGTGGGGATGGGAGAACCATATATTTCCAAAAGCAGTGGTACTGCCATTCGATTCAGGAATCCATGACGAACCGCCATCAAGACTCACTTCAGTGAATACATCAAAGAAACTCGCTATATCAAAACCGGACCCTGAAAGCTCAATAATAGTTATTCCGCTTGATTGCAAGGAAGGGCTTTCACGAATCATGAACCCTGTTGGAAGAGTACCCCCTGATAAATTCATGGAAAGAATTTCTGTATCATAATATTCTTTTGAACCTGCATCACTTGTATGAGTAATGCTTCCGTCAACCGAAGCCATAGTAGCATAATGCTGGAACGTAGCGCCACCGTCAGTTGATAAATCTAACTCAGCATTGCATGTCAAATTGAAAGAGCTCGTCATACCTAATGCCGGTGGTGGAACATTAGTATAGCCGTGTAATCCCAGATTTTTAATTTCTGTGTCAATATATTGAATGGGAGAATTCGGCTTCATTTTCATATTATAGCCTGCCTGGTAATACTTTGACCTGGATGCGGGAACTTTATTAACCGGGCACTCAACCACGAAAAAGAATTCGTTGGTTCCAATAGCGCAAGCACCAGATCCCATGTACCGGTATTTGAATTATATGTAGCGATTTCAGGTTTTAGGTCTGCGGGATTCCCTCTTTGCCCCTTGTCATGAGTAATGATTACCTCGTATTTTCCACCCCCCATATCAACCCATCCGGTAATGCTTACACAGTGAGCGCCTTTGACCTTTCCATTTAACACGTCATTTCTACATCCTGGTTGGCTTTAATTTCATCTCCAATGTTCATAATATTTTTTGCTCCGAGAAGTATCCTGGTTGTTATAGGAAGTTTTTTTTGTTTAATATAGTTTTTCTTAAGTCTATGGCCATGCAGGCCACGGACATCCTAAGGGGCCCCATCCGGTGCCTCCTTTCAAGGCTTCCAATGCTTATATCACCAGCTGGCATACCCAGCCCATGCTTGGTATTTAAAAACTGTAGGCTATTAGATATCTCCAGTTGGTACACATTCATTTTTACCTGCCGGCTGGTTCGGAAAATTTTCATGTTTTTGGGGAGGTTGAACAGGTGCCCCTCCTTTTTGTTTAACGGCCGGTGCAGGCTTATTAATTCCACCTGGGGGAATTCCAGGTATCACCCGAATAAATAATTACTGAATCCTGCAGCACTGCGGTTGTGCCTGAAATGGCCGGTCTGGTAGTGAGAACATCGGTGGTCAGCGAATAGCCATAAGTGATAGAAGAAACAGGCACTCCATCTATACCAATGGGAAACCAGTACCTTAGCGTCTGGGAAATACCAACCCCATGCAAAGTCAGCACAGGCATGTTTTCAATTACCCAGCCGGTATCCCGCACGAGGTTCAGATATAAGGTAGAGGAGGAACCGATAAATGTTAAATCTACTGCACCCCAATCAGAATTATTGGTGATTGTTCCATCATAATTAAAGTTCAGTTGATTGAATTGGACTGATTGCCCATAAGATGATACAATGCAAATGAATAAATACATCATTGTGCTTAAGAAAGAATAATTTTAATTTCATAATAATTTCTCCTTTTTGTTTAAATCTATTTGTTAATTAAGTTGATTAAGAAATTTGAGGAAATTTATATTTCATGGTGCCCTTATTTTTACTGTTTGCTTCAGAAATATGGAATTTGAAATATTTATTTTCATTTTTTAGGTGTTGAAATTCATGTTATGAAAAACAGTCTTTTGCTCAAATAAAGCCATAAAGTTATACAAAAAATTCTTTCGCATGTCAAGTGTTTGTGAAAGAATTTTTGAAAAAAATTAAAATGGAAATTATCAATAACCCTGAAAGCGTTTAAAATAAAGTGTTGTAAGGATTTTTTAATCAATCGGTGGTGAAAATAATAAAGTAAATCCACCCTTATTTGAGAGAATACGAACCATGCCCGTTTTAGACAAACCTAAAATTGGTAATAAAAATAGGAATGAACTACCTCGCCGCAAGCGGACGAGGTATCCGCAAAAGGATTTCATTTTATATCGCCCCAAGGGACGGGGAATATGACCCAAAAGATCCCTCAACTTCGCTCGGGATCAGTTCGACTAAATAATTTTGTTTCTCAAAATTATAGTCTCACTGATTTAAATGATTATTTTTTTAGACTATTGGAAGTTTTTGGGAAATGAAAGTTGACTAATTCAATGCAAAATTAATTTCAGAACATAGCATTGCAATAATTACTGTCGTTAATTCCTCCTTCACTTAATGTCAAAATAAACAGAACTTATCCACTAAATTTATTCTATTTTACAACCACTTTGTTTATCCAGACATTTTGCTGATCGCGGATTTCAACGATATAAAGTCGCCGTCCGAACCCAGACAGGTCAATTGTTTTTTGGATTTTACCGGAATTATTAAATGCAGTCTGATATACCAAATGACCAGCGAGATCAGAAACCATGAGGGTAAATGGTCCATTCCCCTGATGCACTTCAATTGTGAATGAGCCACCCGAAGGATTAGGATAAATAACCAAGGGTGATATACTCCAGGCTGTTTTCTTTTGTTCCGCTTAGTGTTCCGGTAATTTCCACATTATCCACAAATATATTGTTCCCGAAGCTATTGAAGCTTTCAAATACTATTTGCAGGTCAGAAATACCAACCCATGGCGTCAGATCAACCGAAATGCAGGGAGGATCATCGGTGCCCCCGCACCAGTCATCAGGTGTATGAGGGATAAAATTCGATGTCATCGGCGGAACAGTTGCAAACTGGTGAAGACTGTCCTCTCCCAGCGCCATCAATCGTGTAAGCTGCTGGCCGCAACCACTGGCAAGATAAACGATCAGTGAATCCGTATACTGCGGGAAACGCTGTCCGTAAGCATACTGAAATTCCAGCCTTGCCTGGTTGTAGTCTTTAAGGTTTATCAAGGGGCTGATCAGCCTGTCGCGCTCATAAAGGCCGTTATAGTTTTTAATATTGATAAAAGCTGCGCTGGTGCCCGGCTCATTGCCTGCAACTGTGGTGATATCCCAGGTTTTTCCGTTATCAGGATTCACCGTTTCCCAGTATTTATCTTCGAGTGACATCGATTCAAAGTCCTCCTCGAAAGGAAGGTATAAGCCTCCCGGAAAGATCATGTCGGATTTGGCCAGCGAACTGGAGCCGTTAAGGTTGGAAGCCACAAGGGTCACATCATAAGGCATTGGCAGTTCGAAAACTACCTGTGGATTTTGTGAGGCAGGAGAAGTTCCGTTTACAAAAGTCACATTATCAGGATAAAAAGACCATTGCCAGCCGATGGGATTATAAACGGATGCATCAGTAAAGAACACGGTATCATTGGTACAAGGCTGAATTTTATCGGATGAAAAATATATTTCAGGCAGAATGGTTGTGTTGGAATTAATATAGTTTTCCAGAACCAGTGTATCCGATCCAAGATAATTGGTTGCGATAAGCATTACATCGAATAAGCCGGAAGCCGGGTAAACAATATTTTGAGGATGCTGCGCAGTTGAGGTGACAGGGTCTCCTCCTTCAAAAATCCACAACCATTCCGTTGGCTCGTATTTTGACTGATCGTTAAAGGATACACTGCTGCCTGTGGGTACAGAAGTAATATTGGCTTCAAATAGCGCTTTGGGTTTTGCATCAAGGTTCACATAAGCCCACCAGGTACTCCACCTGTCTTCGCCGGCAGGGTAATCAGCATATTGCTGAAGTGTCCAGAAATCGAGGTCATCGGTAGGATCAACAACAGTTCCGGTATAATCTCCCCAGCGGTTTCGCTCTCCACCATAGGTCTTATAATACGGGGCAAGGCCGTCAATGAACTGGTAACCGTCCCGCAGGGTGTTGGGCGGGTCACCAGCAAAACGGAAGGAATAGCTTCCGCTGGCATATTGTTCGGGTGAAAAACTTGCATAGCCGATCATGATGTCTTCTTTAGAGTTGACCGCGATGGAAGTAAAAGCGTAGCATCTGTTTCCGTTCTCATCATCTACCCTCCCCCGCTGAAGGATGGAACCGTCGATGCCAAGCTCAAACCATTGCACCGAACAACGGGTCGGATTATCCGCCGGAAGATAAACATGATGGACACACCAAAGCTTGCCATTCCGGAAAACCATATTCTCCATGCGGGCATCTACCGTGTTGATTTTTTTTTCGCTCCCCAACTGCGGTGCAAAATTTCCGCCATTAGCATAGGAACCATTGTTCCAGGGATCGGCAATTTCAATGACCCCCATATCATCGACAACCTCGTATCCGGGTTCCCCCGTAACTCTCCAGAGGTTTATGTATCCCTTTCCATTGATATTGCCTCCTGCATTATTCACCATGTAAACATTCTCCTCATTTTGATCATAGGTAAAAGCAGGAACAAGAGTGAACCCATCATAAATTTCAAACCTTGAATAATCAGCAGCGGGTAAGTTATTATATAAATCCCATTTGTCTATTGCAAACACAGAGACATATCCAAAGCCAGCTCCGAACATATTTCCTGTAACGACAATCCAGTTTTTATTGAAACCGAAATTGGGGTAATCGAACCATAGTTCATTGTTCGGATCAGCATCGAATGCATACATGAACCAGTTCCCTGTGGGATCAGAATTTTCTGAGACTGCCACCAGAAGACGTGAATATTGTGGATCGGAACTACTTGGTAAAAGGAATATCCAGCGGTTCTCATAAGGGTCATAAATAATTTTGGGATCGAAAGTATCTCCGGCACCCGGCATGGGATACCAGAAAGCTCCTGTACTAATAGTGTGAATTGGGTTGCCATCTCTGTCCATGATCCTTACTTCGGTGTTGAGGGTGATCATGAGGTGATTGGGGCCGGCAGCGCCGTTTACATCGGGAGGAATGGAGGTATTGTTATCTTTCAGTCCGAGAAAACTCTTGGCAGGTAAAGGAGACTGATCTTTGGGCGTATTTTGCGATTCGGGGTACGGTTTTGATATTTCCCTGAAAATTATATTCTTGTTTTCCAGCGGAAATTCCGGATAAATGAACGGTTCTTTGTTAGGTACTTTCATTTTTGGCCCGGCAGGAGGATGCGCTTTGTCCCAGGCAACCATTTCCTTGAAACTTGCCTGAGCTTTAAAATCTGAAGTTCCGTTAAACTTATTATTATTTTGCCCGAATGAAATAGTGATGGCAAAAAAGAACAGGAGAGAATAAAGAACCGCTTTCATATCATAGATGAATTAAGAGTGATCATTTTTTGAAGCAAAGGTAGGAATTGTTTAACAACTGAACATTTTTATTTGATGGTTCAAACCATCAGAAAACAGGTTCTTAAAAAATCAACAAATGAAAGAGGCGGGATAACTAAAATATTTTACTTCACCATTACTTTCCTTACCTCATTAATATTTTCATTATTGGTGAGCCGGATACAGTAAACGCCTTTTCCGAAAGCACTTAAATCTGCTGTGAAAAGATGCCCTTCTGTACCATTGAATCTGAAAATTTCCTGGCCCTGAATATTGTAAACAATAACATCAGCGCCTTCAATAATCTCAGGAAGCAAAATGTTCACAACACCTGCGGTAGGATTCGGATAGACCTGAAGCCCGCTATGATCAATTTCATCGCTTATATCTGTCAGCAGGCCAATGCTTACATTATCGATATAAAGATTGTTGCCGAAATGATTGTAGGTTTCAAAAGCTACCTGAACATTATCCAGCCCGGCCCACGCCGAAAGGTCAAGGAAAACGCAATCGGAGCCCCAGCCGTAGCCGCACCAGTCATCTTCGGTCTGAGGGACGAACGGGGTGGTCATCAGCTCATGAGTGGCAAATTCACCGTTTCCGTCTTCTCCGCCTTCAAAAACGCGGGTCCAGTTTTCACCGCAGTCGGCTGAAACATAAACGACCAGTGAATCGGTGACCGTATTGTGTCGTTTTGCATAAGCATGTTTAAAGGTCATATACACCTCGCTGCTACCTTCGAAATTCAGGACCGGAGTTATCAGCCTGTCCCTGCGTCCTGGTGGAACAATATAATCGAAAAAATTCAGGTAAGCCGCCTTATCACCGGGCGCAATGCCTGCAACGGTAGCAATATCCCAGGTGATATTATAATCGGGATTTTCGACAGTCCATGATTTGGAGTCAAGGGTTCCCGTCTCAAAATCATCTTCAAAAGGAAGGTCAATCCCGCCGATATGAATATAGTCTTCTTTGGTAAGGGAGTTGCTTCCGACATTGTTGGTAACGGTTAGGGTAACGGAATAGCTTCCGCCATCGCTGAAGACAATCTCAGGATTCTGAGAATGCTGGCTGGTTCCATTTATATAGCTGTAAGTGTAAGGTTCGATCTCCCAAAGCCAGCTTGTGGGACAACTGGAACTCATATCGATCAATCCGATCTCCAGTCCGGAACAGGAAATGGAATCGGTAGCAATGTAACTAACCTGGGGCAAGGTGGTTCCCGTAGCTGTAATATAACCATTGATGGTTTTTGAATCGGTGCCCTCAGCATTACTCACCGTCAAGGACACATTGTAAGTACCCTCTGCCAAATAAATTATCCCTTCAGGGTTTTTTTGATTTGAGATTGCAGGTGTACCTCCCTCAAATGTCCAGTTCCATTGTGTAGGCACACCTGAAGAGCGATCGAAGAAATTAACCGCACAACCTACTGGTGGATTGGTTTCATCAACCTCAAAATCAGCTTCCGGCTGTCCGTGCCATACAGGTGAAGTCCATAAACCTCTTCCATAAGTACCTGCACGAATTTCATCTTCCGCAGGATTGGCAGGGTCATGAAATATTTCTATCTCATTAATGGAAGCATCCACAGGCAGTCCATTGCTGAATATAACCCAGTCGTTCATGGAAGCATCGCGGTAATAAACTCCGGCATCCGTCCCAACATAAATACCGTCGATGCTGTTTTCATAAAATGCCAGTGAATTCATATTTATTGCAGGCAGGCTGCCCGTAATGTCGGTCCAGGTAAATCCCTTATTATCCGAACGATAAACTTTGCTGCCCTTACTTACAAAAACAATATTTTCATCATAGTAGTGGGCTTCAACATCAAAGATATTCCCCGATCCGGGAACGTAGGTTGTGAGGGTGATCCATTCCGGAGTGTCCTCCATAACGTTGTCTGTCCGGTAAAGCTGATTACCGCGGGCATAGTAAAAAAGGTCATAATTTGCCGGTGAATGCTCAACAACATCAATATTATTACCTCCGTTATCAGTGAGTTTTTTCCATGTGAAGGAATTGGTTTTAATTCCGATGGCACGCCAAATATTTTTAAAACCTCCAAACATGATATCGGATGATCCTTCATGAAGGCAAAAGGGTGTTATCCAGCCGCCTTCTTCGTTTATCCCGTGTTCGCCGTTTCCGGTGATCTGGTGGGAGTTGCCATTATTTAACAACTGGAAAATCGAACCGTAATAAAGTGTGGCATAAGAATAGGCCGGATTCGAGAAATCGAAAGCACATTCCATACCGTCCCCGCCATAGCTTGTCTGCCAGTTATTGTTACCGTAATAAGTGGAGGTGCCGTTATCCTGGTAACCGTTGATCACTTTGTTTTTATCTATCCTGCACTGACCGATCCGGTAAACCTGACTGATGGGAAGCCCATCGGTGATCTCAGGCCATGAGATACCGCCGTCTTCGGTGTAATAAATGCCGCCATCATTACCTGCATAGAGCCTGTCATTTAACGGGTGGTATTCAAGTACATGCAGGTCGGCATGGACAGCCGGCACTCCGCAATCGCCCCACCAATGAGAACTGATATCCCACGTAACACCACCATCAATTGACTTAAAGCAATTCACCCCGCCGGCAAAAACAGTATTTTTATTGTTAGGATCAACAGCGATATCAAGGTCATACCATGCCTGTCCACCATCTCCGCCATCACACCCCCAACTCATGATGTTAGGCGTGGTCGACATTTCGGTAAAAGAAGTACCGCCATCTGCTGACCGGTAAATTCCTTTGTAGGAATCACCGTTTGAAAGAAGGCAGTATACAACTTCAGGGTCATCAGGTGTAACGGCAATTACAGACCTGCTACCGACGGGGATACCATTGGTGATTTGCTGCCATGTGGAACCACAATCCAGAGAGCGGAAAAAATTGCCGCCTCCTCCGGCATACAGAACATTGGTATTTCCGGGTTTGAAAACAATATCTTTAAAACCACCGGTTTTTATCTGTGTCCAGTTCGATCCGGTGTTTTCGGTTTTATAAATTCCCGATCCTGTAGCTGCGTAAATTATATCCGGATCGGTCGGATGCTGAAGAAGCCTTCCGACTGTAGTATTTCCCATTCCTGTGTTTGATTGTGCCCAGGTCAGGCCGCCATCCATGCTGACGAATACACCTAATCCTGCGGCATCGCCTGCATCGCGGTCACCGGTACCGATGAGGATGTGATCAGGATTGCTCCAGTTGACGACGATGGAAGAAACACCGAGCGTCGGGAGAACATCAGTTGTGCTGATCCACTCACCAGTAGCGGAATTATATTCCCAGCAACCGCCTGCCGGAGCGCCGATATAAATAATATTTTGGATCAGTTGGATGAAAAGCAATGGCATTTATCCTTCCCAGCCCTTCATAGCCTTTTGACGGAATATTGATCGGCCCGAGATTAGTCCAGTTGCCATTGGATTTTAGGGCATCCGGATGGGATGCAAGATACTTCTGATACTCTGTGTAAATCCGATCTGCTTCATGACGGGTTCCGTCGGGGTAAATATGGCGTCCCTGCCACCATTCCCATCGTTTATAGGGTTTCCAGCCATTACTCCTGGTAACTTCACGGTTCTCCCAGTAGGCATTAAAGGCTTCCTGCACATCGAAAAAATTGACCGAATGATCCTGCATCATTTCTATCCAGTAAGGATATCGGCATAATCGTCCGGATTGTTAGGGATGCATAGTCAGGATTCTGTTTTGTGTTGGATTGTGTAAATGCTGTATTACCAATGATTAAAACGGCTGCAGCAAGCAACCAACTTTTAAGGACTTTCATCATATTACCTCTTATATTTATGAACTAAGAATTTGAAGGAACTTATTATCTGGCAAAGTTAAGCAAGCCATTGAAATAAACACCAATCAGACACGGGGAAATTTTCAAGGGTTGCATGGGGCCTGGAGGGGCACGGTTCTTTGTTCAAGGCTCAATGTTCCAGGTTCCAGGTTCTAGGTTTCAGTTCAGGCTTTGCCATTTCCGATTGCTCCCGCTGCTTCCCTATTTTTCTAAATTTTCTTTACGCAAAAATTTGCATTAGACCTGCATATATAGGATAAAAAAAAATATTAAAAATATTTGGATTTGTCAAATATTTGTTAATTTTAGGGCTCCAATTATGATAAAAAAAGCAGCTATATAATATGCTTACCAAATAATTTAAAACTATTCCTATGAAAAATTTAATTTATCCGATTTTCAGTTTGGCATTTCTGATTTATTCAGATGCAATGAGTCAAAAGCCTGCAATCGAGCTGACTTTTACAGCAACCTATCAGGCTCAGTCTGTTATCCTCGACAGCCTTGTAGTCGAAAATGTATCGCAAGGAGGAGATACAACGCTGTATGCACCCATTACGGTGCTGGTTTTAGACTTCACCACAGGTGTTTCATCCAATCCTTCTCTATCAGAAAGAAGTTTCAGTGTATCGCAAAATCGTCCCAATCCGTTCGCGGAACAAACATCCATCGGTATCTTTTTGCCCGAAGCAGATCATTTAAAGGTGAGCGTCATCAACATGCTCGGCCAGCAGTGCGCATTCTTTGAGTCCGATCTGGAAGCAGGCAGTCACTTATTTACGTTTTATCCGGAAGATCAAAAGTATTATTTCCTGTCAGCAACAACTAAGGGTATAACCAAAGCAATAAAAATGGTCTGTTTGAATAACCAAAAAGCATCGACAGGAACACTCGTATATCAGAGTAATGATAAAACCTCAGCATCAAATAAATCAGGATTGGAAGTTAACGATTTTGGATATTCGCTTGGCGATCAGTTGCGGTTTATCGGCTTTGCAAAAAATCCGTTTGATGTCGCTGGAAGCGATGTAATTGAAGCGGCTCCTAATGGAAACGATAGTTATGTGTTCGAAATCATTGAAGGAATTCCCTGCACGGGAATACCAACTGTAAATTACGATGGGATTACCTATACAACCGTTCAGATCAATAACCAATGCTGGTTTAAGGAAAACCTGAATGTGGGGACAATGATCAATACGAGCAATAACCAAACCAATAATAGCACAATAGAGAAATATTGTTATGAAGATGAAGCTGCAAACTGTGATGAATACGGAGGTTTATACCAGTGGAACGAGATGATGCAATATACTACTCAGCAGGGTGCACAGGGAATTTGCCCGCCTTCCGGTGGATGGCATTTACCTACCAATGCAGAAGTTATAGCACTTACTGACTACCTGGGCGGAGAAGATGTTGCCTGCGGCAAGATGAAAGAGACGGGAACCCTGCATTGGTCTGAGCCCAATGCATTTGCAACTAACCTAAGTGGTTTTACTGCTCTTCCTGGTGGATATTTTGATCCGGATTATGGCTTTAGCTGGCCGAGCCTGACTTTCTATGGGAGTTACTGGACTTCTACGGAGAGCGATGCGGATAATGCCTGGGAAAGGGATCTGGGCTACGAGGATGCTTTTATCATTCCTTACGAATATTTAAAAAGTGCAGGTATGAGTGTGCGATGTGTCAAAGTTGATGCTGGTTTAGCGACAGTAACAACTTCAGCTATCACTAACATCACTCAGACTGCAGCTACCAGCGGTGGCGAGGTTACTGAGGATGGCGGCGCCGGGGTAACAGCAAGGGGAGTTTGCTGGAGTACTTCACCAAATCCCACCATTACCGACAGCCATACTCTAGATGGAACAGGTATTGGTTCTTTTGTAAGCAATATCTCAGGTTTATCGCCAAACACGCCCTATTATATCAGAGCTTATGCAACCAATAGCGTCGGGACTACATACGGTAATGAGGTGAGTTTTACTACATTGCTGGTTAGTTTTACCTGTGGTGACGTGATCAGTTATGAAGGACAGAATTACAATACTGTTCTGATCAACAGCCAATGCTGGTTTAAGGAAAACCTGAACGTTGGGACGATGATCAATGGAGGACAAAACCAAACCAATAACAGTATAATCGAAAAGTATTGTTATAACAACAACGCTTCAAACTGCACTACCTATGGCGGGCTTTACCAGTGGAATGAGATGATGCAATACTCTGTAACACCTGGCGCTCAGGGTATTTGTCCGTCGGACTGGCATTTACCAACACAAACTGACTTGAATAATCTGATCACCTCTCTTGGCGGCACAAGTGTTGCCGGAGGTAAAATAAAAGAAACCGGCACTTTACACTGGAATCCACCCAACAATGCTACCAATAGCAGTGGTTTTACGGCTTTCGGTGGAGGTATGCGAGCAGCCGGATCATTTTATAGCCTCAAGGATGAAGGCTACTTCTGGACCTCTTCCCCATCCAGTACTTCAAATGCTTATACAGTGGTCCTTTACAACACCGAAACGGAAGCAAGCATGGACAATTTCCAAAAGGCCAATGGAAACTCTGTTCGATGCATTAAAGATTGATATGTTTTACAATGATTATAGGTGTGTAATTTTTTACTGATATTTAGTATTAAAAAAATTTATGCACCTCAATTTTATCTGATGTTGCTTAAATTCATCACTTACCTTTTATCCCAATGAAGACTGAGAGGCTTCTTCAATAAAAAGCATTAACTCTCTGCATGCATAGTGAAAAAATTTATTTGAATTGATTTCACAAGCTTTCTCCGTTATTTTCCCGCCAACTACAATCAATATTAATGTTTGAGATAACCATAAATTTTGTCGAAATTTTTTCTATTGATACTTGATTTTTAAATTTTTATTAATTTTATTGCACAAAATACAGAACTTAACGAGCAATACTTTTAAACATGGTCTGACATAACAAACTAAAAACAAATTTTGTATGAAAAAGAAATCTTTAATTTTCATCTTGCTGATCAGCGTAAAGATAATTTTTGCGCAGACGGCAACACTGCGAATAGGAGATGTCGATCTAACCAATATCACAGTTAACGGATTGGTTATAGTCCCGGTTTATGTTGATGCAATCGATGACGGAACTGTTTACACCCTGCAGTTTTTTATCGGTTACGACCACAATATATTAGATTGGAATTGTCAGCTACTACTCCCATGTGTACAAAATTTTCATTCCAATTTTCCTTATGGAACAACAAATGGATCGTGGATGTTTAATGATAATGGTCTTGAATTGGTAGTTTTATGGGATGACCCCGCCAATTATCACACTATGCCTTCACCGCCTCCGGTTCAAAAATGGTTTGAATTACTGTATGTTTACAAGGGTGGATTAGCGCCAGGGGCTGTGTCTCCTCTAGTATGGAGCGTCTTTGAATCGGGTTCTATAAATAATACCGCTAAAGGCCCCACTGAAATGTATGATCAAAACTTCAGCCAGTATAACCTCACTTTAATCAATGGCAGTGTCCAAGCCCCAACCGAACCTTATTCATTTTTAAATTTAAAATTATTCCTCGATGGGCCATATTTTAACTACCAGATGGCTACCTCGTTGAACCAACTTGGCTACCTGCCCCTAAGCCAACCTTTTAATACATCTCCCTGGTTTTATAACGGGACCGAAGGTGTGGCCGCAATCCCCACCACCGATCTGGTCG
This sequence comes from uncultured Bacteroidales bacterium, assembly GCA_963708435.1. Classification (GTDB taxonomy): domain Bacteria; phylum Bacteroidota; class Bacteroidia; order Bacteroidales; family JAADJA01; genus JAADJA01. The sequence goes on along the minus strand of CAVPSZ010000023.1, from coordinate 141,214 downwards.
ATTGGGTGCTCGTGCAATTGTTGACGAGGCATAACGGAAGCGTAGAATACTTATTCGAAGTAGAAGCACAAACGGCTGCATTCCTTCGGAACAATGGCGACATCAAGGCTTTGAACGGAACAAACAGCCTGTTCTTTAATAATCTGGATGCAACAAATCTTTACCTGAGGGTTTACTCCCGAAACCATCTGCCGCTCATTTCTACCACCCCCTTAACCGGAAACTATCAAATCTTTAATTATGATTTTTCTATTGGACCCGATAAAAATATCGGAGGGGTAAATGTCCAGAAAGAACTGAGTCCGGGATGGTGGGGTGTAAGAGCCGGTGATGGAAATGCAGATTTTCAGGTTAACAATACCGATAAAAATGAAGTATGGCTTCCGGAAAAAGAGGCCGTTGGATACTACCCTGGCGATTTTGACATGAATTCGCATGTAAATTCTAACGACAAAATATTAAAATGGCAGCCAAATGCAGGAAAAGGCTTGCCAGCCGTAAAGGATACGATAACAGGTTCAATGAAATGATCAGAAAAGTGAAAAATTAAAAAAGTACCCTTTTTAAAAATTTTTCTTGATCTCTACATTATTGTCAAACTATTTTCATGTCTTGGGTGCTTCAATCCTTTATTAACGTTAATATAAGAAAACATACCGTTCAAACCTTTGAGGCAACCTGTTGTAAATTCGTAGATTAAATTTAAATGGGTATGGCTATCTTTGCACCAATGAAAAATTACAGCGCCATAATCATTGATGATGAACGGAATGTTCGGGAAGCCCTTGCCATTACCCTCAGGCAAAACTGCCCGGCCATCTTTATCAGCGGGATGGCGTCATCTGCAGAACAGGGCAGGGAACTGCTCAAAAATTATGAAGTGGACATCATTTTCCTTGATATTTCGATGCCGCGTGAAAATGGCTTTGATTTCCTGAATTCGATCGACAAAGAAAACTATTGCATCATCTTTACCACAGCTTATGAAGAATATGCGCTTAAAGCCATTAAAGCCAATGCCATTGATTACCTGCTTAAACCCATTAACCCTTTGGAACTAAAGGAATCGGTGCAGAAAGCGATCAGTTATCTTGAACTTCGTCTGCAGCGGCCGGAAGTAAAACAGGCTTATTCTGAGTCGCTTGGGAACTTATCCGATCAGATTCAATCGGGAAGCAAAGTCGTAAGGAAAATAACTGTCTCCGAGCAATTCGGGTTTAAGGTGGTAGATGTGGCGGATATCAAATACCTGGAAGCGGACACGCAATATACCATTCTTTATCTTACCGGACCCGAACAGATTGTCTCAAGCAAATCCATAGGTGAATTCGAGAAAATACTGACCAATCCGGAGTTTTTCCGCATCCATAAATCCATCATCATTAACCTGAATTACCTGAAGGAATATTCGAGCTACCAGGGCAATTATGCTGTGTTGCAGGACAAATCAAAGCTGCTCATCTCACGCAGAAGACTGAATGAGTTTAAGGATAAAGTCAGGGTGTTTTCCAAGTTGGTGAGTTAAGGTGAGTAATTTTTTTTAACCACATAGGCACAGTAGAAACATAGAATATCACATAGAAATACAACTTCCTCAAATTTTGCCTCGAAGAGGAAAACCTATGTGCAACCTATGATTCTATGATTCTATCCCGCCAGGTCAGGACAAGTTGTGGAAAAATCTGCATAACCAAATTTTATCAATAGCTTTGGTGTTTTAATTCAAATGTTAGCATTTAAGTTGATGCAGAAAGTGAACAGGCTTCTTTTCATATTGTTGTTGCTGGTTCTCAAATCCGGTTTTGCGGGTAATAATCCCTATATCCGGCATTATGGCATTTCGGAGGGATTGCTAACCAATACAGTTTATCATGTTTCGCAGGATAAAGAAGGCTTTCTTTGGTTTTCAACCGATGCAGGAGTGGTCAAATACAACGGCACCATTTTTAAGCATTTCAGAAAAAGAGACGGGCTTACCGATAAGGATATTTTAAGAACACAGGAAGACTCCCGCGGGCGGGTCTGGATATTTTCATTTAATGGAAATATCCATTTTCATTTCAAAAATAAAATCTACAACCAGTTAAATACTGATTTTTTAGGAGAGATTGACAGTAAGGGATTCATCCTTGGTTTTTATGAAGATCAGGATAGTACCCTCTATTTTTATACTTCACATGGACTGATTTATGGTTTGAATTCCGACAATACCGTTCAGAAATGGGATTATCCTTTCCTCAGCCGGTTATACTTCATCACATCAAGCTCCGATAATAAAATACTTTACGTCACCCAAACCGGTTTATTTATTGCCGACAATTTCAATGCTGCCCCGGTTTTGTTCCGGTCCATGGATAACACTAAATGCTTTTCCGGCAGGTGATTCAAATTATCTTGTTTTGACAAAGACCAATGAACTTCTTGATTTTATTCATGAAAAACAACAGGCTTCAGTTAAAAATCCATTAGGCACCCACATGATCATAACATCTTTTACCGATCATAATGGTTTGAGGTGGTTCAGCACTTTGGATAAGGGGGTTTTTTGTTTGAAAGAAAACAAAATTTTATTTAATCTGCCGGTTTCTCAAGCGCAACTTATTCTGGAAGATGCCGGCAATAACATCTGGATAACCTCCATGAAGGAAGGCATTTATAAAATCCACCCGGGATTCACTACCATCAGGCATTACCCCGCTGAATTGTTTGATGGAAAAGCCATTACCGCCCTCCACCCGAATGAGCAGGGGGAAGTCTGGCTTACAAATGGGAAATCGGTTTACAATTATCGCCTCGGTAACTTTCAGAAAGTTTATGCCGGGCAGGAAACCTTTTATATTGACATCCTTACGGAAATTGGCAACCAACTTCTCTTCGGGCAAAGAAATGATGCCATGTTTGCATTAAAGCTGGATCAAAAAGGTAATGTCGCTTCAAAAACTGCAGAACCAACCTTATTCAATGCTTATCTGAAGGGGTATTCATTAAACAAACCAGGAAATGAAATCTGCATTCAGCATATCAACGATCTATATATTTACAAATCAAATGACCTGTTAAATCCAACAGCGTCTTTAACCTGAATGAGCGGATTTATTTCACAGGCTACGACCGTCGCCAGAGCTTGGTGGTCAATTTGAATGACAGGATATTGTATTTACAAAATGACACATTGATTCCCTCGGATGAACTCAGGACATTCTTTGGAAAAAGGATTGATGACCTGCTGGTGATCGACCCCGGCCATGAAGTTTTGAATATCGAGGGCGACAGCCTTTGGTTGGTTACCGACAATAAAACTCCGCAATCTGATGAGGGATTTATCCTATCCCATCCGCCATCCGATAAAAAAGCTGCTTTATCATAACCCTTTTTTGTACTTAACAACCACTGACAAAATTTACAGGATGAAGATTCCCAATGGAGAAACCTCGGAAGCAAAATTGGATTTGCAGCTATTGGATATTCGTTTCAACACCATTCATGATGTGATCTTTCAGAATGATACCCTGTTTATCGCCACTGACGATGGATTGACATTAATCTCACCTGAAGAATTCAACCAATCGCGGAATATTTTCCTACTGCCGTATTTTACCAATGTTCAGGCAAAGGAAAAGAAACTCAATTTTGAGGGAAAGCAAACAATTGTTTTAAGGGGAAATACTGACCTTCATATTGACTTTGATGTCATTAACTATTCCGAATCGCAGGTGATGTATTCCTATAAGCTTGAAGGATTGGAAACGAACTGGAACACCGGCCCTGAAACTTCTGTGGTTTACAAAAATCTTTCCTCCGGAAACTATACCTTTCAGCTTAAAGCCAAGTCATTCGGCTCGGAATGGAGTGAACTCATCCAACTTGTTGTTGATGATAAAACCAGCATTTTACCAGCATAAACTGTTTATTGGATCTGTATTGTTGTATTTCTTGCATCATATGTTTTCTTTCCCGCCGCTACGTCCGCCGGCTGAAAAAGAGCCAGGAACTGAAGACAAAGCTCATCACCTATGAGCAAAAAGCTTTGCAATCTATGATGAACCCGCATTTTATTTTCAATTCGCTGGGTTCGATCCAAAACTACTTACTACAAAATAAAGCCAAATGAGGCTAGTCTCTACCTAAGCCAATTTGCCAGGCTCATCAGGCAAAACCTGAATTCGGCTAATTCGGCTTTCATTTCCATTGAAGACGAAACCGACCGCTTGATGAACTATTTAAGCCTTGAAAAACTGAGGCTCGATGATAAATTTGACTTCCACATTAAAGTTGATCCTGGTCTGCATACCGATGAAATACTGATCCCTTCCATGGTCATCCAGCCTTTTGTCGAAAATTCCGTATGGCATGGCATTTCACCCATGAATGAAAAGGGACGGATCAGCATTTCGATCAACAGGGAATCTGAAAAGTCTTTGCTTGTTACGGTTGAGGATAACGGTATAGGGATGAAACAGTCGGGTCAATATTTTACGAAGCATGATCATGTCAGCATCGGGATGGAGACCACCCAAAAAAGACTCAACCTTATCTGCAAACAACACAAGCTGAAGTTTGAAATTCAGTTCAGCGAAGTTCTTCCCGGTCAACCCTCTCCCGGGACAAGGGTTAGTTTTAAAATTCCTTTAAGGACAATCCGGACTTAACCTGATAAAACCAGCCAGCACTTCATTCTTACCATTTCTTTCTTCAACATTACCACTCCTGTATTCCTAAAGAAATTTGCTTTTCAGGTAAATACTTTTGTACGTTCAAATAAAAAGGCAAATAATAATTCAAATCATAACGTATGAAAAATCTTATTACTCCTGGAAATCACAGGAATGGCAAATGTTAAAAAAGTATTTGTCGTTCTTGCTTTTTTTGGATTGCATCCATTGTAACGAAATCAAATGATTTAGTCGCTCAGTCCTGCTGTCCTGAATTCGTTCTGAAAGATGCCGTTGAGATTTGCCCGCCCCAGGGTGCCTGCGGAAGCGATGGCGCTGTCGGGGGGCATGCAGCAGCTGCATGTAAGTTAAGCTATCACGAATACACGGTTTATCCCAATGATCCCGATGTATACCTATACATGGACGGTTACAGGCGGAACACCTGCAAGCATTACTGGCAATCCCAATGTAATTCAATGGGGAAGCGGGAGTACCGGATTTATTAAAGTAGTCATCAGCAATATTCCTTCTGGTGGCACATGTGTTGATTCGGTTTTCATGCAAATTTGCCTGATTGATGGACCCCAGGCCGATTCACTTTGCCACCCGACACAGTTTGCCAGAACACACCTGTTACTTTTACCAATACCTCATTGGGCGGAAGCCACTATTTCTGGGATTTTGGAGATGGAACCACTTTTCCTACTTCACCTGCCAATCCTCCAGCTACATTCTTACAGTTTCCCGGGACTTATACGGTTATACTTAAAGTTACCGATATGGGAGCCGGGCAGTATGGGTTGTCAGCGGACAGCCGCCAAGAGAAACACTAGTTCCCTGCGGTTGCAGCGATACAATTTCACAAACAAATTGTAGTATTGCCAGGCCAGGGACCAATCATTGAAAAAGATTGCTGCTTTGGTACAGTTTGTCCCGGTGATACGACCACACTTTGCACACCCCAGGTTTGCACCACATATAATTGGGTAGTAACCAATGGCACCATTATTTCCCCTCCAAATTCCAGTTGCATCCAGGTCAAATGGAATGCAACCTATACCGGACCGACAACCGTAAGCTTAACTGTTCCCGGTTGCGGTTCAGCCCCATGTATCGGAACAACAACCATTGATGTTCCTGTTTTATATCCTAACCTGCCGATTGTCGGACCAACCACACTTTGCGTTGGCGCTTCAGGAACTTATACCTTGCCAACCCTTCCCGGAACCTATTATACATGGACGGTGAATGGCGGTTTTTATACCTTTAATCAGGTTGACAGAAATTCTCCAAGTGTAAATATCACCTTCAATACACAGGGCACTTATTGGGTAAGGTGTGATTATAACAATCCTTTAGCCGGTTGCAGCGGTGTTGATTCTATCCAGGTGGATGTTAAACCGGTCTATTCCATTTTTGGAGACAATAAAGTTTGCGAAATGAGCACAATTTCCTACAATGGCATTTTCGGACCAGCCAATTGGGTAGTGACCCCTCCCGGACCCATCATTGGAGGAACACCTGGTAATCCGGTGACTGTTACCTGGACAACTCCAGGTACCTATTACCTGAAAGCTGCTCCGATCAATGCTTCGGCTTTCTGTAATGATACTGCTGTGATGAAGGTGGATGTAATTGCCATGCCAATCCTGAACAATATCATCGGACCGGATAGTATCTGTCCGGGCAAAAATTTAACCTACAGCATTTCTTCCAATACCAGCGGATCACCATTTATGTGGCAGATAACGGGAGGAACCGGACAAATTTTATCATATATGGGAGCCGATAAAGATTCCATCGTTGTGAAATTTAACTACTCCCCTGGCAGGCCCCTGGCAACTCAGCGTTTACCAGGAAATAGAAATCAATCCGGGGGTATTTTGCCAGTCCCTGACCATGGTGAAAAATATTTACCCATTCCTTGCACCGAATATCACAGGGCAAACCAATGTTTGTGTGGATGATGTGGAAGGATATACTGCCGGCGGATCCAATTTGTCCGGCAATTTCCAGTGGACAATTTCTCCTGCCAGACAGGGAACCATCCAATCAGGACAGGGTAGTAATTCCGTTCAGGTTTTGTGGCATGGACCACCAGGATCAGCAACCCTAACAGTGAGTACTTGTTCCGGATCGGATCAAATCAATCGTCAACATTCTTAATCCACCGGTAAAACCTGTTATCTCTATAAATGGCCTAACAGAATATTGCCTGCCTAGTTTACCAAACAATCTCATCTTAAGCGTTCCAAATATTTATAGTACTTATCAATGGTATCATAACGGAATACTTTTCGGACAAACCAATAATACTTATTCAATCCCCAATGGAACATTTACGGGTGGAGGTACTTATATTCTTCTCTGTTGAAGTTTCCAATGGACTTTGCAGCGTAACAAGTAATATTATGATCCGGATTGGTACTTGCGGAACAGGTGGACAACTTCCTCCATTTATATGTGATTCCATCCTTGATTTTAACTGGAATCCGAATCCAGCGTGTGCAAATCAGCAGATGAACTTCTGGGCAGTGCCTTTCAATCCGGGACTTATTCTTATGCCTGGGATTTTGGGGATTTTACAACTTCATTTCAACACACCAACCCAGCATATTTATCCGAATCCCGGCATCTATAATGTTTATCTTACGCGCTTCCTTTAGCCCCTATTGCCTCGATATTGATACTATTAAACCCGTTACCATTAATCCTCTGCCAAGTTGCAACCTGATGTATCCAGATACCATTTTCTGTCCCGGCGATTCGTTGCCGCTTTCTGCCTGCAACGGAATGTCAACTTACCAGTGGTATAAAAACGGAAATCCAATCAGTGGAGCAAACGGAATGACCCACTATGTTAAAGAGCATGGCGAATACTGGGTTGAAATGAGTAATACTTTTGGTTGTTACAACAATTCCGACAGCCTTTATATTTATATGAATTCGCTTCCTGTTGCTAAGATCACCGGAACCAGACGCTATTGCGCGCAGCCGAATGCTAGCGTAGGAGTGAACCTGGCAACCGTATTCAATACCAACTATATCTATAGCTGGAGCAGCAATCCTCCGGGAGCAACGTTCAGCCCTACAAATAATTTCTTTACGCTGGCAACAGTAACCTTGCCACTTGTTCTCCCGGTCATTTATGAATTCATTGTCAATGTAACCGACACCATTACAGGTTGTCAGAACGCCGATACGATATGTGTAGCGTTCTATAGGGAGCCCATTCCAAATGTAACCTTCCTGAACGCCTGTGAAGGTACATCGGTGCCACTGAATGTCACTCCAAACAATCCTACATTGTTTAGTTATCTCTGGAGCAATGGCGCCACGACACCTTCCATCATTGCTTCGAGCCCCGGGTTCTACAGTGTCACGGTCACCAATAAGTCGAATGGCTGTTTTGCAACGGCCAATGCTGGCTTCATCCATGCAAAACCTGATCTGAGTCTCTTCCCGACTGGTTGTGATAACATCTGCCTGCTTGATACTTTTAATATCTACATTCCATTGGCACTTAACTGGCAGCCGCCATTGAATACCTATCCTTCGGCTTATCCGTTTATTAACTGGTATTCCAATGGAAACTTTGTAGGATCAGGTGAAAACCTGGCTTATAGTCCTGCACTTACTGGCAATTACCAGATTTCAGTCGAGAGTACAAAACAGTTTTGGTTGTGTTGATTCTATCGGCGCATTCTGTCTCTCTGTTGATACCACAGTTACCATCATCGTTTCGGCTGAAACTCCCTGCGGATGTGATTCGACAATTTCCTTTAACCTGGTAAATACAGCCAACGAAATGGATTTCTATCATTTTGATATGGTGAATTGCACCGACACATTAACTTTTTGTATAAATAACCAGGAAACTTATAACCTGGTGGCAAGCAATGGGATTTTCATTCCGAATGCAATTGTAAATGGAGTGGTTAATTATCCAGGAGGTATTCCACCATTTATGATCGGAGATAATGGTTTGTGCTGTTTTGCTTATGCGGATTCGCTTTTTGTGAAGATACTTGCGCCAATAACTTACAGCTCAGATGTGGTTTGGGATGGTAAATACTATATTGACGATAATGTGATTGTAACCGTCAATAATGGAGCAGTCCTCGACATTACTACGGTAGATGTGGTGTTTGGTGAATGTGCTGGAATTGTGTTCCAGGACAGCGCTTATTTGCGTGCAACCAACTCCGTGTTCAGACCATGTAACATTGATAAAACATGGAAAGGGTTAAGCTTCATTCGGTCCCGGTGAATTCGATAATATCATTAACGACCTCTACTTTTAAAAATGCTGAAGTAGCTCTATATTTCCAGGAAGGATCAGATGGTGTGGTTTCAGGCAACCTGTTCTCGAACTGTAATTATGGAGTCAGGGTTGAAAACAATAATAATTTCAATCACCCGATCAGCGATAACCACTTTGTAACAGAGCAGTTCTTCCCGTCATGGGATTGCATTTCTGTGTATCCATTTGTCACGAACCAGGCGACTTATGGCATCTATACCACAAATGCTTCACGACTTACTGAGCAGGCATCGCAGAATGAATTTATCAATACCTGGGGGGCAACATTCCCGAGGACTTATGGCATCTTCCAGTTTAATGGCGGGTCGCTGATCTCGGAAAATGTATTTACAGATATGTCTTATTCTGTATTGATCGAATCGGCTTCATTCCCGACCAATGTTGAGAATAATAAAATTTCAGTGAATGAACCAGCGTTATTCTCACCATCAACCATTTACGTTCTTAATACGGCTGGCCCGGTGATTGAGATTAACAATAATAAAATCTCGAACAACACCAATCAGTATAACAGTTTCTCTGCTATTTATGCAAGCAAATCAAAGAACGTTAGTATAGTTAATAATGAGATTGATGGCTTCAGGTATGGAATCATCGGAGTAAATTCGCAAAATTTCCAGATCAGCAACAACCAGATCAATGACTGCGATATAACGGAATTTACTTCTCCAGCCCGGGTAAAAACGACCGCACCTTTATCACCTGCAATATGATCAAGATGCGCAATTATAACAACACCCGTGGTATTTTTGGTGTGAATTTAACTCAGCTGTAAGCGAGGTTTCGAGCAATTGTGTGACCGATAGCTATACTTCGATGGATTTCAAATCTTTCATCGGAAATACCCCGTTGCCGTTAATCAGGAACAATTTCCTCTATAATTATAACAATGTCGGTATCAATGTTCAGGGTCACTCCGGGAATATTGGAACACTGAGCAGTCCCGGTCTTAATACCCTATGGAGCAATTACAACTCAGCCGTTGATATCAATAGCAATACTTCAATTACGGTTGCTGACAACTTCGGGATGTTCAATATTTCATGGCCTCAGGTTCAAATTACAAGCAACAGGCCATACCACTCCACCGCATCATGTGGCCACCAGATTTTCAACATGCCTTCACAGGGAAATCTGAACATTTCCTATACCTGTGACCATTATAAGCAAATTCAGGATCCTTTATCAGGTACCGGCGGAACCTATAACCTTTCCGGAAACTATCTCGAAATCCTTATCGGATCAGAAGATCAGTTCAACCTTGCCAATATGATACTGGCTTCCTATGAAAATGCTGATGCTGAACTACTCAATACATTCTGGACAATTCTTCATTGACTGAAAACGAAAAAGCTTTACTGAAGTATGGATTTTACTACAGGAATTCTGATTTCGTCAACGCTGGTTTAGTATTGAATAACTTCATTCCCGGAAACCAGGATGAGGCTGATTTAAAAGCCCTTCTGACCATCGATCTGTCAATGGCCATCAATGGCTCTGAGGCTTTAACATCATCTGATGAGGCCCAGCTTGAAATGATCATAGACAAGAAATCTTATAATTCCAATTATGCGGTTTCATTGCTGAATAATACCCCGACATATAACGATTACCAGGTCGAGGAAATCAGCTCACCAGAAGTCATCCAGAGTGACAATATCAAACGCATTGAGAGTGAATCGACTTACTTGAACATTTACCCCAACCCTGCTTTTGATAAGGTCTATGTCGAATTGGTTCATAACAATGGTGAAAACTGCAAGATTGAATTGTTTGATGTTAGTGGAAAACTGGTGACAGATTACACTGTCAACTTCGTCACAGGCGGAATTGAACTGGATATTCGTCAATCTGAGGAATGGATTCTACTTTATCACGCTGACTGATGCGAGCTCAGGAATTATCGAGCAAGGCAAAATGGTTAAAATGAAAGACTAATTGCCTTATACAAACAGATAGTTTAAAAATGAATTTTCATCAAATAAATCGGAGCAGTTGTGAAAAATAAAATTAAATATCTGATGCTAAGCGCCGTCGATGGCGTTTAGCATCATTTCCTCTCTGGGCAGTAAATTTCAACAGGGATGGAAAAAATGAAAACACTGATAAATTTACAACAGTCATGAACCGGCTATCTGATTGGGAATCGGATTTGCTAGATCAGGTTCCTGCCGAGGTTCCTTTGCCTGAGCTTGAAGAGGAAGATTATGGCGATGCGCCTGAAAACCCGGCAGGTAAATATCCAACAACCCAAGCTTTCAATGGTGCAAGGCATATCATTCTTCCGGGAATTTATCTGGGAAATATGGTTGACCCTGAACCCGACGGACAACCCGGTATCAATGCTGATTGTGATGATACGGATTGCATTCATCCTTCCTTTGGTGATGATGAAGATGGAGTAACAATTCCTGCTTCGGTTTCAAAAGGCTCTACAGTTTCAATTACTGTTGTTGCTTCTGTAAATGGGTTACCTTGATGCATGGATGGACTTTAACCTTGATCAGGACTGGGCTGATGCCGGTGAACATATTTTCACAAGTACTCCGCTTGTTGCCGGAGTCAAATAATTTATCATTTAATGTTCCGGGCACAGCTTCCACCGGAACTTCCTATGCCCGTTTCAGGTTCCGTGATTATAGCGGAACCATCAGTTACGATGGACTTGTATTGAATGGAGAAGTGGAAGATTATAAAGTAAACATCACAGCTTCCTCTCCGGGAAATCTTGATTTTGGCGATGCTCCTGATCCTTCTTATCCTACTCTCTTGGCTAACAATGGTGCAAGGCATACCATCGTTTCAGGTATTTTCCTTGGAAGTAAAGTTGATCCTGAAACCAACGGACAACCTAACGTCTCAGCCAACTGCGATGACAACGATTGTTTGGCTCCTTCTTTGGGTGATGATGAGGATGGGGTTATTCTTCCGTCTTCGGTTACTAAGGGAACGAATGTTTCAATTACTGTTACTGCTTCAGTCAGTGGATTCCTCGATGCATGGATGGATTTTAACCTGAATGGAAGTTGGGCCGACGCCGGAGAACATATTTTCACCAATTCATTCTTTGTCTGGCAGGTTCAAATATCCTTACATTTACAGTTCCGGCAAATGCCACAGTCGGACAATCCTATGTTCGTTTCAGGTTCCGCACTGCCAATGGAAACATCAGTTTCAACGGACTTGTTGCGAATGGGGAAGTGGAAGATTATACGGTTTTCATCCAGGAAGCTGATCCGGAATACGACTTTGGGGATGCTCCTGAAAATGCTTCCGGAAATTATCCGACAACCCTTGCATTCAATGGAGCACGTCACACTTTTGTTCCTGGTATTTTTCTCGGAAGTTTGGTTGATCCCGAACCAGACGGACAACCCGGTGCTAATGCCGATTGCGATGATTCGGATTGTATTCATCCTTCCTTTGGTGATGATGAAGATGGAGTTACGATTCCTGCTTCGGTTGCAAAAGGTTCTTCGGTTTCAATAACGGTTGTTGCATCTGTAAATGGGTACCTTGATGCATGGATGGACTTCAATCTTGATCAGGATTGGGCTGATGCAGGTGAACATATTTTCACAAGTACTCCGCTTGTTGCAGGGGCAAATAATTTATCATTTAATGTTCCGGGCACAGCTTCTACCGGAACTTCCTATGCCCGTTTCAGGTTCAGGGATTATAGCGGAGCAATAAGTTATAACGGACTTGTACTCAATGGTGAGGTGGAAGATTATAAAGTAAACATCACAGCCTCCTCTCCGGGAAATATTGATTTTGGCGATGCTCCTGATCCTTCTTATCCTACTCTGTTGGCTAACAATGGCGCACGACATACCATCGTTGCCGGTATTTTCCTTGGAAGCAAAGTTGATCCGGAAACCAATGGACAGCCTAACGCGTCAGCCAACTGCGATGACAACGATTGTCTGGCCCCTTCACTGGGTGATGATGAGGATGGGGTTATTCTTCCGTCTTCCGTTACTAAGGGAACGAATGTTTCAATTACTGTTACCGCTTCGGTCAGTGGAATCCTCGATGCATGGATGGATTTTAACTTAAATGGAAGTTGGGCCGAGGCCGGAGAACATATTTTTACCAATACAGCCTTGACTGCAGGATCAAACATCCTTTCATTGACGATTCCGGCAAATGCTTCAGTCGGACAATCCTATGTTCGTTTCAGATTCCGCACTGCCAGTGGAAACATCAGTTTCAACGGGCTTGGTTGCGAATGGCGAAGTGGAAGATTATACAGTTTTCATCCAGGAAGCTGATCCTGAATACGATTTTGGAGATGCACCTGAAAATGCTACTGGAAAATATCCAACAACTACTCGCTTTCAATGGCGCCCGCCACACTTATGTCCCCGGTATTTTCTTAGGGAGTCAGGTTGATCCCGAACCCGACGGACAACCCGGTGCAAATGCCAATTGTGATGACTCGGATTGCATTTATCCCTCCTTTGGGGATGATGAGGATGGGGTAACTATTCCAGCTTCGGTTCAGAAAGGTTCTTTGGTTTCTATAACCGTAAATGCTTCAGTAAATGGTTACCTCGATGCATGGATGGATTTCAACCTCGACAATGACTGGGCTGATGCGAGTGAACATATTTTCACCAGTACTCCCCTTGTTGCAGGTGCTAATAATTTATCCTTTAATGTTCCGGGTACAGCTTCTGTTGGAACTTCCTATGCCCGTTTCAGGTTCAGGGATTATAGCGGGACGATCAGTTTTAATGGACTTGTAATCAATGGCGAAGTAGAAGATTATAAAGTCAGCATTGTCCTTTCCAGCTTTAAGGTTGATCTGGATGTAATTCTTGGCGGAGATTATAAACCAGCCTCCGGTCCGGTAATTATGAATACAAGCCTCAACTTAATGAACTATTTACCACTCCAGCAACCCTATAATAATCCTGCTGCTATCTGGCATTACCCGGGAACTGAATCCGTAACCTTGATCCCACAACCCAATATTGTTGACTGGGTGGTGATTGAGCTTCGTGAAACTCCCGGTGGGCCCGAAACGGCAACCAGTGCAACTACTGTTGCAAAAAAGGCGGCCTTTCTTCTGAGTAACGGAAAAGTGGTCGGATTGGACGGTTCTTCCCTCCTGCTATTCAACTATTCTCCTGTTCACCAATTGTATGTTATTGTCTGGCACAGGAATCACCTCGGGATTATGTCGGCAAGCCCGATGATTTTCAACGGCAATGATACCTTTGCCTACGATTTTACTTCCGGACCAAGCCAGGCTTATGGCACAGATGCTCAGACCGAAATTGCACCCGGCATTTATGGAATGATCCCGGGCGATGCCTTGCCGGATGGTCAAATAAACAGTTCTGACAAAACCGTTAGGTGGATGATCCAGGCGGGAAAAACAGGTTATCTCGAAAGTGATTTTAACCTCGATGGACAGGTGGATAACAAGGATAAAAATGAACTTTGGATTCTTTATGAAGGCTTGGGTATTCAAATACCCTAACGCCAGGTATTGAATGATCTGTTTTGAAGTACGGGCTCCACTATTCTGCTTCGTAAGGAATTAATCGACCTGGCAGTTATTTTTTAAATGGTAAAATAACGAAAGCACAGCTGTAACTGAAACTTATTAAAGCAGATTGCCAATTAAATACCTCGTCCGCCAACGGACGGGGTATCTTGGCGGAACTTAATATTATATTCACCACAAATGAAGGAGAATATAACCCGTATGATCACTCGACTCCGCTCTTAATCCCCGCCTGACCGTTAGGGCAGTAGTTCGCCTAAATAATTTTGTTTCTCAAAATTATATTCTCACTGATTTAATGTCAGCAATTTCGTTATGTTATATTTCTGTTATACTCCATATAACATGGAAATAACAAGATTTCATTACCTATTATTTGTTGTAAAAAGGAATCATTAACTGATGTTACGCAAGAACATAAATTTAGGTGATAAAATGGAGATTCCTCTCCGCCGGCTGGCGGATCGGAATGACATGGTGTTGGGTTTTTTTAGGGTGGTCGCTGTGCCACGAGGCCTCGTGGCACAGCGACCACCCATAACTATATACAAAACCTGTCATTCCGAATGAAGCAAAGCGAAATGAGGAATCTCAAATTAACTCAAATAAAAATATGCTTGCGTAACATCAGTTATTAAATAGAAGTCAGCATAAATAGTAAATTCTACCAAACTCATAATCATTACTGATCAACTTCTCTTAAACTCAAACTACCGGGATATTCTCCCTGCATGCCTGTTTTTCCCTTCACAAAAAAGCCAGTTAATCTTGTATCACAAAACAATTGATACTTCAAAAAATCACATTAAAGTAGTATTGTGTAATTCTATTCTGCCCGATAAATTTGCCGGGTTGTCTTTTTGGGATAATGAATTGAATTAAAACAATAAAAAATATTATTTAACAACTTTAAAATTAACATTATGAGAACAAAAACTTTTACTTCGATGATGATTGCAACATTGATTGTTGCCAGTGTTAACGTTTCTGCCAAAGTTTGGCGGGTGAACCCAACACCAAATTCCAGTGCGCATTATTCAACTGCACAGGCTGCGCATAATGCGGCTACTACTTTAAACAACGATACGTTGTATCTTGAAGGTTCTACCCTTGCTGTAGGTGGGTTGAGCCTGTCAAAAAAACTTACTATCATAGGAACTGGCTATTTTTTAACTGAGAATCCTGAGACCCAGTACTACAAAAATATAAGTCCTTTTGATTCTTATGTATATTGCTCAGCAGGCAGTGAAGGGTCAAAATTTATCGGATGTACTTTCTTATATTCAATCTATGTTAATGTAAATAATATTACCATCGAAAGAAACTACTTTTATTCAACTTATTCAATTTATCCGCAAGGTAACTGTTCGAATATTATAATACGAAATAATTATTTTGGATATATCAGGATATTGCCTAAATTTTGGTTATACACATTCAAATATCCTTGTTTCGAATAATTATTTTGCCGGTTCTGTAAGCACTAGCGCAACTTTCAGCGGATTTTTTATCAAATAATATTTTTGGTTATCCCATTGGCATTTATAATTCTACACTTGTCAACAACATAGCTCTATCTTCTGTAACTTTAAGCAATTGCATCGCAACCTACAACATTGGGAACTCCACCCAATTTGGTACTTTGAATGGCAACCAGCAGAATGTTCCTGCGAGTGCATTGTTTGTTGGATTAACCGGCAACAGCACCGACGGACAATGGAAACTTAAAATCCGGATCACCGGCAATCGGAGCAGGTGAAGAAGGTGTAGATATCGGTATGTATGGCGGTGATTATCCTTATAAACTCAGCGGTATGCCTCCAATCCCGGCTATTTACGATCTGGATGCCCAATCGTTACCTTCCAATACCCTCGATGTAAACTTAAAGGCCAAGTCACATAACTAATCGTTTTCACTTCGAAGGAGTTGCCTTTGAAGTTAATTATAAAAAAAGATATAGTTATGATAAATAATTGGAAGAACCATAGACCATTGCCCGCACCATCAGGCTTTTTGCTGCTGATGTTGCTGATGCTGGTTATGGCCGGGAATGCGCTGGCGCAGAATCTCGTGAAGGTGGAGTATTTCTACGATACCGACCCGGGATTTGGAGCCGGAACCCAGGTGGCTGTGACACCTCCCGCCCCCGACCTTAGCAATTTCAGCTTTAGCACCAGCATTTCCGGCTTGAACGACGGTTTTCATAGACTGTTTGTCAGGGCAAAAGATGAGAATGGAGTATGGAGCTTTACGCATAATCGTGCATTTTATAAAAACACAGTTACCACACCATTGTACGATTTAACGAAAGTTGAATACTTCTTTAATACCGATCCCGGGCCGGGCAACGGAACCAATGTTCCCATTACTGCCGGACCCGAACTTTCCAACCTTAATTTCAGCATTGATATCAGCGGATTGCCAGATGGATTTCATCACCTTTATGTGCGGACTAAAAATCAGCAGGGGCAATGGAGCATTACCAACCGCAGACCATTCCTGAAACAGGTGATAACAGTTTCAAATCCTTTGCTTACTGAAGCAGAGTACTTCTTCAATACCGATCCGGGTTTCGGACAGGGAACTTCAGTGCCCATTACCCCGAATGGATCCAGTGCAATTCTCGATTTCAGCATTGACCTGAGCTCTTTACCTGATGGGTTTCATCATCTCTATGTGAGGGTGAAAGATACAGAAGGCAATTGGAGCCTGACCTCCAGGCGTCCATTTCTGAAACAGAATGTTACCGTTCCAAATCCTTTGCTCACCAAGGCTGAATATTTCTTCGATACCGATCCGGGTTTCGGACAGGGTACTTCTGTACCCATAACCCCGAATGGATCCAATGTAATTCTTGATTTTAGCATTGACCTGAGTTCGTTGCCTGATGGGTTTCATCATCTCTATGTGAGGGTAAAAGATACGGAAGGCAAATGGAGCCTGACCTCCAGGCGTCCATTTCTGAAACAGATTGTTACCGTTCCAAATCCTTTGCTCACTAAGGCTGAGTATTTTTTTGATACCGATCCAGGTTTCGGACAGGGTACTTCGGTTCCCATTACCCCGAATGGATCCAATGCAGTTCTCGATTTTAGCATTGACCTGAGTTCCTTACCGGATGGATTTCATAATCTCTATGTCAGGGTGAAGGATACAGAAGGCAAATGGAGCCTGACCTCCAGGCGTCCATTCCTGAAACAGGTTGTTAACGTTTTAAATCCTTTACTAACTAAGGCCGAGTATTTCATTGATACCGATCCGGGTATTGGTTCAGGAATTCAAATTCCGATACCTAATCCCAGTTCGAATGTGACTGACCTGAATTTCGAAGTTGACCTTAGTCAGCTCATCATGGGCAACCACATGCTTTTCCTCAGGATAAGGGATGAAAACGGCAAATGGAGTTTGACGCTTCTCGACCAGTTCTGCCATACTCCGCAGGCTGATTTCAGCGCAAATAATGTATGGCTTGGAAATAGCACCACATTTACTGACCTTTCAACCAGCACAAATGGAAACACACAATATCGCTGGGACGTAAATGGTGATAATGTAACAGATTACACCTATAATCATGGATTTACCCATACCTATCCAGCTGCCGGTACTTATAATGCAAGGCTAATCCTGATCTCAGCAGAAGGTTGCCCCGATACCACGATAAAACAGGTTTCAGTTTATACCTGCACACAACCCACAGCTTTATCTGTTTCGG
This sequence comes from uncultured Bacteroidales bacterium, assembly GCA_963708435.1. Taxonomy (GTDB): domain Bacteria; phylum Bacteroidota; class Bacteroidia; order Bacteroidales; family JAADJA01; genus JAADJA01. The sequence goes on along the minus strand of CAVPSZ010000023.1, from coordinate 123,001 downwards.
ATACCACTGAAAATTCGGCTATTCTGCACTGGACGCAGGCTAATATGGAGACAGCCTGGAACATTGAGTACGGACCAACTGGATTTACCCAGGGAACAGGAACGTTGATCAGCAATGTTTACAGCAATAATTTTGGTTTATTTGGCCTGGGTTCAAATACAACCTATGATTTCTATGTCAGATCAGCCTGCTATGAGAATACAGTTAGTTCATGGGCAGGGCCGGTAACTTTTACAACGCTGGAAGGAGCGCCTTGCTCAAATCCCACAGATGGCGGAACTATTGCTTCCTCTCAAACCATCTGCTTCGGGACGGTTCCAGCTTCATTTACCAGTGTTGATCCTGCCACAGGACATATTGGTATACTGGAATATAAATGGCAATCCTCTTCAGATAACATGGTGTTCAATGACATTCCGGGAAGCAACTCAGAGGGGTTATCATACGGGAGTGTTTTAACCGCAACCACCTGGTTCAGGCGACTGGCAAGAGTAACTTGTATGCCTGACTGGTCTGGAGCAGCATCTTCGGATACAATCCAAATCTCCATTGAAGGAAGAGACCGCTACCGAACTAAAAACTCAGGGGATTGGGATAACATCGCAACATGGGAATACTTTAACGGAACCACCTGGGTGGATGCTGTTGATTATCCTTCTTCAGCCGGTATTGTATGTCCAAATCCACTTGCAGTTGTTCGTGACGGACACACAATCAGTGTTGATGCTGCCGTTGATTTCGGAAATGTGACCGTCGATGCAGGTGGTATCCTTGAAGTGCAGAATGATGTTGCATTTGGGAATCATTTCAGGTGATACCCTCACTGTCAACGGAACCCTGATCATGCATTCGACAGCGGTTGTTAATGGTGCAGGACATTTCAGGATCGTTGCCGGAGGTACCATTCATGTTGGTTCCTCGGCTGGTATTACAGTTAGCAACAACACTGGTAATATTCAGGTAACCGGGTCAAGAACCTATTACTCAGGAGCACATTATGTATTCACAGGAACCTCAAACCAGTTTACGGGTGATGCTCTGGTTCAAAACACACCGGGCAATATCTCCATCAATGCACCGGGAATGGTGGTTACCCTTTCACAAGCGATCAGCATCAGCGGGAATATCCATATCATTGCCGGAACGCTGGATGTGAACAACCACAATATCACCCTGGGCGGAAACTGGACCAATGACGGCATTTTCATTCCAGGAACGGCAACTGTTTATTTCACACTGCACTGTGAATATCTTTATCAGTGTAAGTAATTTTTACAATGTTGTTTTTGCCGGTTCTGACACCATCACAGCATCCGGATCATTGACCGTTTATGGAGATTTGACCATTAACAATCATTTCAATGCAGGCTCCTTTACCCATTATGTTTATGGGAACTGGATCAACAACGGGGTTTTTGTTTATGGCACATCCACCATCCAGTTCATGGGTACGGCAACCTACTATATCAGCATCAGCAATTTCTACAACATCATTTTTGCAGGATCGGGTACCTACACAGCAACGGGTTCTTTATCCATTTATGGCAACATTACCATCAATAATTACTTCGATGCCGGAGCATTTACCCATTATGTTTATGGAAACTGGATCAACAATGGAACCTTTGTTCAGGGAACATCGACCATTCAGTTCAGTGGAACCGGAAATATTACCATTGGTGCAAGCAATTTTTACAATGTAATTTTTGCATGTTCCGGAACTGTAATTGCTTCAGGGCAGTTGACATTCTATGGCAATGTGACCATCAACAATTATTTCGATGCCGGGTCTTTTGTCCATTATGTTTATGGAAACTGGATCAACAATGGCACATTCGTTTATGGGACTTCTACTGTTAATTTTGTTGGAACCGGAACCGTTTATGTCGGCGCAAGTACCTTCTATAACATTATTTTCAGCGGAACGGGAACATACTATGCCAGCGGATCAATTTCCATTTATGGTGATATTACCATTACTACCAATTTTTATGCAGGGACATACACCATCAGTGTTTATGGAAACTGGGTAAATAATGGCATTTTCGATTATGGTTCCTCTACCGTTGAGTTTATCGGGAGCGGGAATATAACCATCACCCAAAACGATTTCTACAATGTGATCTTTGGCGGTACCGGAATTTTCATTGCAACAGGCTCGCTTAATTTCTATGGGAATGTGACCATCAACAGTACGTTTGATGCAGGCTCATACGAGCATTATATTTATGGTAACTGGACCAACAACGGAACGTTCATTTATGGAACTTCAACCATTTATTTCGTTGGAACAGTGAACATTTATATCGGGGCAAGCAGTTTTTACAATGTTGTCTTTGGAGGAACAGGCTCAGTTTTTGCCACCGGATCGTTAACCATTTATGGTGATGTGACCATCAACAATTATTTCGATGCAGGGATCTTTTGTTCATTATGTTTATGGCAACTGGTTCAATAACGGGACTTTTGTTTATGGGACATCAACCATCACGTTTGTCGGGACTGTTAACTTATTCATAAGCACGAATGAATTCTATCATGTTGTGTTTGCCGGATCAGGTACTTACACCGCCACAGGTTCCATTACCTTTTATGGGAATGTGACCATCAATAACTACTTCGATGCGGGATCATTTACCCATTTTGTGTATGGCAACTGGATCGTTAACGGTACATTTGTTTACGGCACATCAACTATTTATTTTACCGGAACAGGCAGCATCCTGATTGGCGGAAGTAATTTCTATCATATCATTTTCGGAGGGACGGGCACCATAACAGCAACAGGCTCGCTAACCATTTGGGGTGATGTGACAATCAATAATTACTTTGATGCCGGATCGTTTGCGCATTATGTATACGGGAACTGGATCAATAACGGCACCTTTATTTACGGAACTTCGACCATTTATTTTTCGGCGACTGTTAATATCTATATCAACACGAATGAATTTTACAATGTTGTCTTTGCCGGTACGGGAAATTATGTTGCCACAGGTTCCATTACCTTTTATGGTAGCGTGACCATCAATAACTACTTCGATGCCGGGGCTTTCACACATTATGTTTACGGAAGCTGGACGGTAAATGGTGTCTTTGTTTATGGAACCTCTACCATTCATTTCATGGGAACAGGGATCAGCTTTGTCAATGCCGGAAACTTCTATCATGTGATATTCGGAGGAACAGGAACCGTCACGGCAACCGGATCACTGACCATTTACGGGAATGTGAACATCACCGGCTAATTTCGGTGGCGGATCATACATTCACTATGTTTACGGCAACTGGACCAACACGGGTACTTTTGTGTACGGCACTTCCACGATCCATTTCCTCGGAAGTACCAACATCCTGATCGGTGAGAGCGATTTCTACCATATCCTGTTTGCCAGCACCGGAACAATAACAGCCACGGGTTCGCTTACGGTTTATGGTGATTTTACAATCAACACTTATTTCGACGCCGGTTCTTACGAGCATTATATTTATGGAAACTGGTACAATTATGGAATTTTCGTTTACGGAACCTCTACCATTCATTTCGTCGGAACGGGAAATATTCTCCTGAATCCTGAGGAATTCTATCATGTGGTATTCGGTGGAAGCGGCACTGTAACAGCTACCGGAACACTGATCTTCCATGGCAATGTGACCATCAACAATTACTTTAATGCCGGAGCTTATGTCCATTATGTCTATGGTAACTGGACCAACAACGGAACTTTTGTTTACGGTACTTCAACCATTCATTTTACCGGAACAGGAAGCATCCTGATTGGTGGCAGTAATTTCTACCATATCATTTTCGGAGGGACGGGAACCATTGCTGCAACCGGGTCATTGTATGTTTATGGTGATGTGACCATCAATAATTACTTCGATGCCGGATCGTATGTCCATTACATTTACGGCAACTGGTACAATTATGGGGTATTTGTTTATGGAACCTCTACCATCCATTTCAGTGGTTCGGGCAATGTATACATCGGCGATTATGAGTTCTACCATATTATTTTTGGCGGAACAGGAACTGTTGTAGCAACCGGTTCACTCACCATTCATGGCGATGTGACCATCAATAATTATTTTGATGCCGGGCCTTATATCCATTATGTGTATGGCAACTGGACCAACAACGGAACCTTTGTTTACAATACTTCTACCATTCGCTTCGTCGGTTCAGGAAGTATCCTTATTGGTGCAGGCAATTTCTACCATGTTATTTTTGCATGCTCCGGTACGGTGACAGCAACGGGTACATTGTATTTTTATGGTGATGTGACCATTCTGAATCATTTTGATGCAGCTACCTACGATCATTATGTTTATGGGAACTGGATCAATAACGGCACCTTTGTCCACGGAACTTCAAGGATACGGTTTGTGGGTTCACAGAACCTGCTTCTCGGCACGAACAATTTCTATCATGTTGTCTTTGCCAGGACAGGGACCATTACTGCAAACGGTTCACTGACCATTTACGGTGACCTGACCATAACGAACCATTTCGATGCAGGTTCATACGAGCATTACATTCATGGTAACTGGATCAATAACGGAATATTTGTTTATAGCACAAGTTATATTCATTTTATAGGTACGGTTCAGCAAACCATCGGAGGAAGTAATGAAACGGGCTATTACCGCTTCAGGGTCAACAACCCCTATGGAATTTTGCTGAACAGAAATGTGACGGTTCACTATGAGCTGATCCTTACCGAAGGAATCATTACAACCGGTACTTATGTATTTATTGTAATGCCTTCAGGAACTATCACTGGTGGATCAGCAACGGCCTACATTTACGGCAGATTGCGCTGCGGGTACAATACTATCGGGTCGAGATATTTCCCGGTTGGAACAGCCACGACCTATGGACCTATGGTATTCAACTATGTAACCCTGACAGGAACCAGTATGGTGGATGTTGAATATATCGGAGGAACGATCCCGGGAACCATTCCCGGCAATATAACCTCGTATGCTGATCATTACTGGATTATTTCGCAAACCGGTGGCATTAATTTTACCTTTACACTCACCCTGAATGTCACCGGATTTAATCCGGTAGGGTCTGTTTGGATGATGCGGGGCGATGGGTTCAATATTAATACCGTTTCCACCACTGCACCCAATTACACCAACTTTACCGTATTCGATGCCTTTGGTGATTTTACCCTGGGTGAAGTATTTTGTGCAAACCCATCCGGGCTGATCAACAGGTATATTACCTATACGAAGCTATCCTCGATTGGGAGCCCGGTGATACTGAAACAGGAATGGAATGTTGAATATGGCCCGGCTGGCTTTACACCCGGAACGGGTACGATGCTTTCCAATGTTTCAACGAAACCATTGACCATTACAGGTTTAACTCCTGAATCGTACTACGAATTCTATGTTCAGAGCAAGTGTTCTCCGGTTGTTCAAAGCTCATGGGCAGGTCCTGAGCCATTCTCGACTTTCCCGAAGCAGCTTGATGCGAAGATCTTCCTTGAAGGTCCTTATGATGAAATGCAATGACCTGATGGAAACCAAGCCTCAGGGATAATGGATCTGTTGCCGCTTATCGCAGCCTTACCAGGGTTCACCATGGAATTATCCAGGTAGATGAAGAGGTAACAACTATGCCAGCAGATGTTGTCGACTGGGTATTGATCGAATGGCGGGATGCTTCAGCTCCTACCGCTTCGGCAAACAGTGATTCTTATTCTGGCGGAAAGCAGCCTTCCTTAAAAATGACGGATCGATCGTTGATATGGATGGCACTAATCTTCCCTGGATCGGTAATCCGCAATTGTCGGGTTCACTGTTATGTAGTTGTTTATCATCGCAATCATCTGGCTGTTATTGAGTAATCAGGGTGCAACATTGGATGGTGAAGTTTATATGCTATGACTTCTCCGATCGCTTAACAAAGCATATGGCGGCACATACCGGCTATAAGCAAATTGGCAGCAGCCCGCCACGGTTTGGTATGGTTGCCGGTGATGGCGATGCCGACGGCCAGGTCACCATCACACCAGGATGTGAATGCTGTCTGGAATGCCGATGCGGCAAAACGCGGTTATCTTCGCAGGCGATTATGACTTGAATGGCCAGGTGCAGAACCAGGATAAGAATGACACCTGGAAGTCTAACACTGGAAAAACCAGTACGTTGCCCTGATATTTTAATAAATGAACTTATTACAAAGAGGCTGTCTCAAAACTGGGACAGCCTCTTTTATTGAAATTCATGTTAGTTTTATTTGTTTATAACGATGATCTTTCTATAACCCAAAAAATCCTTGTGACTGAGAAATCCAATACAATATATCCCACCTTCAAGATCAGAGATATTTACCACCATAGGCGTTCCTTTATACCTATGTTCTTCTTTTACCAATTGGCCTGTAGCACGATAAATAAGAATGGTCAGATTGGATTGATCAATTCCTCCTCTAATCAGAATTTCATTTCCTGCCGGATTTGGGTAAATTGAAAACTCCTTGTCAGTATCCTTATTTTCAATCCCTGTTATTTCCGATAAATGAACGATCCTTACCGCATGATTGTTAAAATCCACAACATACAATCGGTGAGCCTGATAATCCATCACGCATCCTCCGGGGAAAATTAAATGTTGCCAGCGAATCAGGACCGTTTTCAAATCCGGTTTCTCCTGAACCTGCAAAGGTTGAGACAATGCCATTCGGGCTTATTTTTCGAACCCGCTGGTTTTGTCCATCACCAACATAAATCGAACCGGTCAGACTGACATGGCAGGCGGTTGGCACTTTGAACAATGCCTGGTCAGCCGGTCCGTTCTGAAATCCTCCGGCATCCGGTCCTGAAGATCCGCTGCCGGCAACAGTAGTCACCATTCTTTCAGGATCAATTTTCCGGATGCGGTGATTATAGGCATCGGCGACAAAAATGTTGTTTGATAAATCAATAGACAATTCGCAGGGTGTATAGAATCGCGCTGCTGTATCGCTGGCATCCACATAATCTCCTACACTCTGAACGCCTATGGTCGTTCCGCCTCCTGCCCAGGTAGAAACGATTCCATCCAAAGAGATTTTCCTGACACGGTGATTCCAGGAGTCGCCTATGTAAATATTGCCGGTATCATCCAGACAAATACCTCTCGGGTAATTGAATTTTGCCTGTTCAGCAGGTCCGTCAAGCAATCCAGCAACGCCTGTACCGGCAATGGTTGTGACCATCATATCCGAAGAAATTTTCCTATCCGCTGGTTCAGGAAATCCGACACGTACATATTTCCTTCCTCATCGAGGCAAATATTGATCGGCTGATTGAACTTTGCTTCTGTAGCAGGTCCATCCAAATAGCCGGCTGTCCCGGTTCCAGCATAAGTTGTCACCATTCCATCATTGCTTATTTTCCGGATACAATTGTTGTAAGCATCAGCCAGATATAAATTTCCTTCCTGGTCAATGCAAATACCAAATGGTTTGTTAAAGCTTGCCACGCTTGTATCCCCGTTTACGAACCCGGCGCTTCCCGTTCCGGCATATGTTGTAACATAATTTTGAGTTTGAACTGTTAAAACCAAAAACAAATTCAATGAAATGAAGGCGATTAATTTGAAGAAAAGTTTATTCATAGTTATCTGTTTTTCATTCAGGCCTAAAATTACTCAATAATTCAATGTTTTGATAAACTGAAGAATTTGAATCTCATTTTCTTAAAAAACCTAATTTTGCCGGTCTTTTACAAAACAAACAAAGAAAAGCAGTGTTATAGACTGATAAATTAAAAACGAATGAAAAAACAATTTTTTTTGCTTCCGGCACTATTTATTGCCATCCTTTCTTTTGCTCAGGAAACTGAGAACCTCGAAAACAAATTTCTTTCAAATACCCGCCAATTAATTTATGACGGTAACCGTTCGGGTGAGGGATATTTTTCCGAAGACGGACGCTACCTGATCTTCCAGAGTGAAAAAGAGCCTGACAATCCATTTTATCAAATCTATATTCTCGATTTTGAAACTGGTGATATAAACAGGGTTTCACCCGGATATGGCAAAACAACTTGTGCCTATTTTCAGTGGAATGGCAAAAGGGTACAGTATGCTTCCAGTCACCTCGATCCGGATGCAAGAAAAAAACAAAAAGAAGAATTAGATTTCAGGGCATCAGGACAGAAAAAGAGATATGCCTGGGATTATGAACCGGAAATGGATATTTTTTCCGCAATGCCGGATGGTTCTGATATTAAACAACTCACAACTGAGCTGGGTTATGACGCTGAGGGTTCTTATTCACCGGATGGAAAGCTGATTGTTTTCAGTTCCAACCGCTATGCCTATAATTCGAAGCTTACCAAAGAAGAACAACAAAAGTTAGAGGTTGATCCCTCCTATTTCTGCGATCTCTATTTAATGAATGCCGATGGCAGCGGACTAAAGCAACTGACCAATGTTCCCGGATACGACGGAGGCCCATTTTTCTCAAATGACGGGAAAAAAATTACCTGGCGCAGGTTTAGTGAAGACGGGCATTCGGCAGATGTTTATACCATTAATGTGGATGGAACCGGTGAAAAAAGACTAACTGACTTCGGAAGTTTGAGTTGGGCACCTTTCTTTCATCCCTCAGGAGATTACCTCGTTTTCGCCTCCAATAAGCTTGGCTATACAAACTTTGAGGTTTACATGGTTGATGCGGAAGGGTTAAAGGAACCTGTAAGGGTAACCTATACCGACAAATTTGACGGATTGCCGGTTTTTTCACCGGATGGGAAAAAGTTAGTCTGGACTTCCAGCCGGTGCACCGATGGTAAAACCCAGCTTTTTATTGCCGGCTGGAACGATACCTTTGCACGGGAACAACTGGCAAAATCACCTTTCCGGAAAAACACTACCGGAAGCCTGAATTATCAGTTCAAACCTGAGATCCTCGAATCGGAAATGCAGGAAAAGCTGGCATATATCGCTTCGGATGCTACAGGTGGCCGCATGACGGGATCCAAAGGAATTCAAATGACTGCGGATTATATCACCGGCATTTTTAAAGCACAGGGATTGCAGCCATTAGGCGGCCACGCTGATTATTACTGGTCATTTGATTTTACGGCAGACATAAAATCCGAACCAGGGTCAAACCATTTTGTTTTGGATGGAAAAGAATTTGAATTGAATAAGGACTTTATACCGCTTTCATCAACGGAGAATGGGGAGGTTGATGCAGAAGTGGTTTTTGCAGGTTACGGATTGAAAATCAATGATGGTGCCGGCTACGAATACAATTCGTACGAAAAGATCGATGTGAAGGATAAAATTGTGATGGTGCTTGGATGGAATTCCCTCAGGCCTGGATGAAGAAAAGGAAAAACTTTTCGAGCGCAACATTGCAAGTGGTTACAAGCAAATGCTTGCCCGGCAGAACGGCGCCAAAGCGATTTTGATTGTATCTCCGAAAATCCATGACGAAACAAGTCATGAAATTGTCGGTACTTCAGGAATTATTTCGATCAATATTTCCGAAGAACTGGCGAATAAAATTCTTGCTAAATCGAATCAAGCAACAGATGCTTTAAAGGAAAAACTGAAAGATGGAGATCCAAAAGTAAATGAACACCTCTTTGCAACCGCCGCCAATGTAAAGATTGTCGCCAAAATTGATCGTATCATCGAACAGGATAATAATATCGTAGGTATGATTCCATCTGACAATCCGGAGGCTGCCTATATTTTCATTGGCGCTCATTACGATCATTTGGGGTTGGGTGAGGTGAATTCCCGTTCAGTGGGTGAACACAAAACAGAAGCTCACAACGGAGCTGATGACAATGGATCAGGAACAGTAACGATCATCGAGCTTGCCGAATATTTCGCAGGGATGAAAAAAGACAATCCCGCTTCAATTACCAGTAATCTCGTCTTTTGCTTATGGTCGGCAGAAGAGCTGGGGCTTCTCGGATCGAATAGCTTCACTTCAAAATTACCAATAGATAAAGAAAAGATCAAAGCCTACCTCAACTATGATATGGTCGGACGGTTGAAAGATAACCGCCTCGAATTGCAGGGTATCGGATCTGCCACAGAATGGAAGTCACTTGCCGAAAGGAAAAATGTAGTTTCGGGTTTTAACCTGGTGATGGGAGAAGATCCCTATTTGCCCACCGATGCCACTTCCTTTTATCTGAAAGGGATTCCCGTGGCAAGTTTCTTTACCGGTGTTCACAACGATTATCACACTTATAATGATGATGTTCAATTCATCAATTTTGAGGGCATGCAGCGCATAACAAAGTTTTCTTCCTTACTTATCAAAGAAATAATGAAACCCGAACAACCGCTGACTTACCAGGAAGTGAAAGTAAACCGTCAAAAATCAAGCAAGGGTGCGGCTTCGGTATCTCTCGGAACCATTCCGGCCTATGCCGGCAGCGATGAGCCGGGTGTTCAGATTCAGGGCGTAAGACCAGGAGGGCCAGCCGAAAAAGCGGGGTTGATTGCAAATGATATTATTATCATTCTGAATGGCAAAGAGGTCAATAACATTTATGACTTCATGAACATCCTGAACGACCTGAAGCCCGATGTGGAAACGGAGATCGTAGTGAAGCGCGGCGAGGAAAAAGTGACGAAGAAAATCGTACCGGAGGCAGAAGAATTAGTAATAACGTGTTGTGCGATTTGATCACAAGATTTTGAATCAAATTTGTTTTTCACATTTTAATTGGTTGATATCCAATTTAATTATTCTTGGTGGATCTTTGAGCCTTGGTGTTTTTGTGGCAAAATTTTTACACTGCCACGAAGACTCGAAGACACTAAGTTTCACAAAATCAATTTTATGGAATTTAAACCGCACAACACGCTAGTAATACTTAATAAACTTAATTCCCGCATTAATGTCTTTTTTTAGGAAGTAAATTCCAGTTTTAAGATGTTGAATGGAAATAGTTTGATATTCCTCAACAATTTCTCCCTCTGAAACAATATGACCATCTATTGAATAAATCTGATAATTACTTCCCTTCACATTCTTATCAAACCTGACATGAATTTCAAAGCAGGCTGGATTAGGGAATAAAAACCTTTCAGAATTTTGATTATGATTAGTTATTCCAACCGGCAGCAAAAACAACCCGGAAATGGTAAAATCAACCGGTGGTTTCTGGTATGCTGGCGCATTCTCCCTGAAAACAGAGATTCTGAACAGATCCGATTCAGGACTGAACTGCATGAACTGGATATTCCCGAAAGAAGAGTTGGAGTAATCGCGCATGATCTGCCAGTTTTCTTCCAGTCCGATTCCTGTTCCGTCGCCTAACGCAACTTTGACAGCCGTATATCTTGGGCAATAATGGTTATGATTATTCCTTTTGATCTCATAATTTGCAGCGTAAAGATTATCTCCGGGAATGGCATCCGGATATGAATTAGTCCGGAAAGTGATCAGGGGTACCTGAGGTGTAACCTCTGCTACCAGTGCGATCAGGCTGTCGGCTCCGGCGGTGGAAGGAGCCAAAGCGGTTAGGATATATCCGTCGGCATAGCCCATGGTGTTTTGATTTACGGCATCCCAAACATCCTGAGTATTGTTAACTCCGTCATTATTAAAGTCGAGCTTTTCAATAGATTTCCGAAGGGTGAGCCATACAGGTTCAAATCCGGCATGATGAACGGTCGGTCCTGAAAAATCGCTCATCATGTGCTGAAAGACGGCGATATGCTGATTGAATCCCGAAAGTACACTCATTTGCCCTGCAAATCCTGCCAAAGCCCAGGGCTGCTCATCTGCTTCCGACGGAAAATGGATTGCCATCACCTGGTTATTGATCAGCGTTGGATGGGGTGTCCAGTCCAGGTGCCTTGAGATAACCGATTTTCCATCAAGGCCGGTTCCTAAGGTTGCGTCTCCCCAGCTCATCAGGCTGGAGCATCCCGGTCCATCGGCAGCCAGTCCGAGTAGTTTCAGGATATCGAGAAAAGCATTGGATATAAGGCCGTCAATATAATCTATATTTGCGTAATTGGTACCAGCCATGTTCATTCCTTCTACCATGGCCATCGCCTCCTGCACAAATTCCGGATCAATTGAAATATCTTCACCATCGATAATAACCTGACGAGCTTCATCATGGTGCGTTCCCAAAATTGGCAGCATATAATTGGTTACCATATCACTGATCTCTTCTCCCAGCAGATAGCCGTATGCCAATCCTCTTTCTTCATGGGTTCCCCAAATTTTAACAACAGTCAGATTTGCCGAATCTGAAATTATTATCCCGTTCACATTTTGAGTAAAAAGGTTGGGGATATTCAGTAATGCCAATAAAAATAGTGTAAAAAGCTGTTTCATATTTTATTGTTTTAGAGTATATTTAACCAAACAAATTTACAAAAAAACATTCCTTTAATTTGAGACTGTTTAAATTTTATTCGGGGTAAAATATTTGAGTAGAAATGTAATTTGAATGTAAAAACTTCGAATCTGTCTTAAAGGTATGATTTCACGCCCGCCTGACAGTTATATAATGAATAGAATTTCGATCTATTACAGAACTGTTTTTTATCTCAGAACTATAAAATCACCGACACCTGTGCATGCCTGGGCAGCGCTTTGTAAATGGAGCGGGCATCTTTGTGCGGGATTTCAATCCTGATCACGGGATCGTAGGCAGGAACTTCGAACTTATAAAGCGAACTCCACATTTTCTTTATTTTTTGATCCCGGAGGTGTTGGTTGTAAACTTTATAAATTTCAGGACGCAGGGTATCGGATTGTCTTATATCGATCATCAGTCCCCGGTCGAGGTAAAGGGTAAAATAAACCGGATCTTTAATGGTGGTGTCGGGCATGGTTTTAGGAGCTTGTGCGGCAATAGTGTCTTCCGGGGCGTATTTGATATTGAAAAATTCCTTAGGTATTGTGCAGTAATCGCTGTCAATTACAAATGGCGCTGCAAAGCAGTCATAAAAAGCTTGTTTACTGAATCGGGAATAGATTTTACTCGTCCATGATTTCTGGATTTTAGTTTCGAGCAGTTTAACTCCCTGAATTTCCACAATGATGATGCTATCCAAAAGATTGATTGACAAACATGCTGAGTCGGCTTCAGCCATTTTTAGCCTTGCCTTTAAGAATGCTTCTTTTTTCATCAGGTAGATTTGCCCGGATGAATACTTTTCTGTCATTCCTGAGTCGGGGTAATTTTCATTGACGAGCCTGACCGCCCTGATGGGCGCCATAGCCGAAAGCACAATAAATGTGACGATAAGGATCAGAATCAGGGACGAAAGGATGATGATTAATATTTTGTTTTTCATGTGACTGGAAACTAATAAATATACACTTTGGCTCCCGTAGGCATTGCTTTGAAAACGGCCTCAAGATCGTCATCGCCGAGCCTGATGCAACCATGAGTTACAGGCATACCAAGGAATCGCTGGTAAAGTGTTCCGTGGATCATGTATCCATCACCCAGGCTAAGGGCATAATCCCCAAGGGTGCCGTATTCATACCTCGACGGGTGATTGGGAGACGGAACAGGAAGCCCTTCTTCCACAAATGCCCAGTCGGGCTTTTTCCATACCGGCTCGGTTTTTCTCTCCCGTATCTTAAAGATTCCTTTCGGGGTTTTGAACTCCCATTTCTTTTTATCATCCTTTACGAGTAATGTATAGCTGCCGGTCGAACACATTCCTGCCCGCAATAGTTCCTTTCCCGAATAAAGAAAAAAACGGTTTTCAGTGGTGTTGATCACAAGGTAATTGGCTTTGGGAGTAAGCTTTTCGAACTGCTTCTCCAGTCCTGTAACAATTTTTACCTGCTTATTTACAGTTTCTGTTCTGAGAGAATCCGTCTCCGGTAAGTTTTCTTCGGCTTTCACCTGAACTTCCACCAGCCTTGCTCCATTATCGTATGCTGCGGGTAAAATATGAAGTACGAAAATAAAGGCGAATAAAACCATAAGTATGATCACAACAACCGACCCAATGAAAAAACTCCATGTCCTGAATTTCTTCGATGAATGAAACCGTTCAGATAATACCGTTAATAGCTTCATTGATAAATTTTAAAATCATTAAATACAGATCTTTCCATTTAATTTTATAAGTCCACAAGATCAGATAAACGTTCCAGCGAACCGACAATGGTTACGGGTGTTCCGACATCAGCAATCCGGAAAATAATATCCATATCGCTGTCTTTTAAGGCTACACAACCCTCTGTCCAGTTAGCTCCCTTTCCTCCGTTTCCATGAATTTCAATCAAACCGCCAATTTGGGTTCTTTTGGATAGAGTACCCTGCCTTATTTCTTTATTGAACCTGCTTTTATCCTCATCATTGGGGTAATTAATCAGCAAAGCCTTATAATATTTTGTTTTATTGCTGTCAAGTTTTTTCGTAACATGATAAATCCCTTCGGGTGTGGCTTTATCTCCTTTGTGTCTTTTCCTTCCGATCCAGTTTTTACCCAGGTCACAATCAAAAGTGTGTTTCAGTTTTCCGTTTTTATAAACATAACATTTTTTTGCGAATTTATCCACCACGATTGCATCTGACTTATTTTTTTTGGCACCACTGATCGTTCTTTCATTCCAATCTATCCACGAGGAATAACTAGTGAAATAATCTTTCAGGTAGGATTTTACTGTTGCAAAGCAATCGTTAAGATATTTCGAAGCCTTGTCAATTTTAGGTTTGCTGACGAGATAATTCTTTGCTTTATAGTCATATTTTCCTTCTTTTAAGAGCATCAGGCCTTTTTCATAATTCTGAAAAGTGACCTTCCGCAAAGGAAGATTGTTAAAGAGCTTATCGTATTTTTCAACCGAGTTTTCAAGAGCATTAATAGTAGCGCCGATTGAGGTTTCGAGGTCGCTGGAATGGGAAAGGGCTTTATTTTTTGCTTCTTTTGCCTTTGCAACAGAAAGCTCTACCAGTTGGTCGATAGATTCGAAATCGCGTTTCAGAATAAATTTTTCATTTTCCGATTTCCATCGGGTTATAGCCATGTTGTATAGCTTTTCCGATTCCTTAAACAGGGAAGGTGCATAAGCGTCCGCCCTCACTTTTTTGGCTTCAGAAACGGCAATTCTTGCTCTTTCTATTTTTTCAATCGGCGGAACGGGAGCCATTCGCACAAACAGAAAAACAAGGGCAGTGATGATCACCACTGATACCCCCAGCACGATCGCAATTCTTGTCTTCCGTTTCCTTTTCATTCAAAACTAAAAATTAAATAAAACCCCCGAAAGAAACTTCCCGGGGGTTATACTTATTATTTACTGTTTTAGATATTTATTTCTTGCCTGCTTTTTTAGCAATAGCATTTTCTAATTCAGTTTTAATCGACATTGCTTTTTCTTTAGCAGCATTTACTTTGCTTTGAGCACCGAGTAAATCTCCGCTTGCAAGCTGAGCGCTAACTTCACCAACGGTGGTTTCAAGAACTGCAAGTTCACTGGTAATGGCGTCAAGAACTTCCTTGCCTTCTTTACCTCTCGGAGCTTTGGCAAGCAGGTCTTTGTCTTCGGTGAGGAGTGTTGTGACTTCGGTTAACGAAGCTTCAACTTCTCTCTTGATTTCTTCTTTACGAACCTGGGTAGCCTGAACAACTTCTGCTGATTTTACTTTAATTGCTTCGAGCTGTTTAATGCTTTCGCCATAACGTGCAAACCATTTTGATTTCTTGGCTTCGATAATCTGCATAGCAACATTCATCGAATCCTGAATAGCGTTGTATTGATCCGGCAGATAAAGATCTGCACCGGCTGCCTTAGCTTCGCTGAGCGCTAAAGTAGCTGCATCAATTTCAACTTGCGGGACTTTGTTACAACTGGTCATAAATGCCACTGTAATCACGGTAATCAAACTTAATAAAATTCTGTTTTTCATGATGTTTCCTCCAGTAATGAATTAATTGTTAAAAATGTATACTTTATTTACTTTAAATTTTATTGCTTTTCCTCACGGATATTGAATTCTAAAATAATCATTAAAGAACGCGGGCGCAAAATTAATGTTATTAAGACGAGAAATAATAAAAAAGTAACAATTTTTTTTAAAAAACTTTTAATCATATCTTGGTTTATAATAATAAACATTTGCTACCTTCGCTGATGATTTTTTAATTTTGCTGATGAAGAGCGATCATTTCAGGTCATTAAAGGATGAAGAAATCGTATCCATCCTGATTAAGGAAAATAACAATGACCTGTTTCAGGTGATTTACGATCGATACTCCAAAAAGGTACGCGACAAATGCTACGGATTGCTTAAAAATAAAGAGTTGGCAGATGATGCTGTTCAAAATGTGTTCGAAAGAACTTTTGAAAAACTCAAATCCTTTAAAGGCAATTCATCTTTCTCGTCCTGGCTTTACTCTATTACCTATAATTATTGCATCGATTTTCTGAGGTTAAAAAACAAGCTGCATTATCCGGAATGGAATAACAACAATGAACTCCCGGAAATAATCGATGAATCGGAAGAGGATTTAACCGAGATCAATTACCAGCGACTGATGAAAATCCTCGACTTGATACACCCCGAAGAAAAAGCCCTGCTGCTCATGAAGTACAACGACGAGATTCCGATCAGCCATATTGGAAAATCGCTCAGGATAAGTGAAAGCGCAGCCAAAATGCGAATTAAACGGGCAAGAGCTAGGGTTGTCTATTTGTATAAACGGGAATATTCTGAGACCCAATAAACTTTTTTATGTGACCAAACATGATTATGTCCGTCATAATACAAAATTTATTGGGTGAAAAGTCTGATTAAGAATTTTTTTCAAAAGAAACCGTTAAAGGTTCCGCAATCTGTTGTCACTGGATTTTCCCGTGTGTTTGATCATTCGGTTAATGTGGAATGGTCAAAGGCCGGGAAAGTGTTTGAAGCATTGTTTTACGACAACGAAATTGAAAAAATTGCACGATTCGACAAGTTGGGAAACCTGATTGAAATCAGAACCAACATATCACCTACCTCTCTTCCTGAACCTGCTAAAACGATCGCCGCTTCCAGGGGCGAAATCATGAATGCAATCCTTATCAACAGGGGGAACAACATTTTTTATGAAGTGATCGTCAGGAAAAATCCGGTTATCAGAATTCTCCTGCTCCTTAACGACAAAGCCCAAATCCTTTCCAAAAAGGTACTTTGAGATGATAATAATCCGGTAACATTAATTTCAAGGACTCCTTAAAAAACTACGGGTTGATTAGTTTTTGTGCTTATCCGCGTTACAGCAACAGGTTTCTGCTGAACATGTCTCAGGCTTTTCAGCGATCAATGTCACACTGAAAATGCCCTCATCTGAATTTATACTTTTATAGTTTTCAACCTGTTCCTGAGTCAGATGCCTGTAAAAAATATCATCCGGTAAGTGAACTTTGTTCATCTCAACAATTTCAAGATTGATAAATCCTGTTTTTCTGAAATATTCCACAAAATCTTCAATGTTCTCAGCACCTGCAATGCATCCGGCAAGTTCCCCTCCTTCTTTTTTCAATCCCTCAGGCACTGGCTGTAGGGTCACAAAATCGGAAATGCAAACCAAACCGTGATGGTCGGTAACCCTGTACATTTCGTCTGCTACCTTTTGTTTGTTTTGCTGCAGATTAAACACACAATTTGAAAAGACAATATCAGCATACTCTTTTGGTAAAGGAACATTCTGAATATCTCCCTGCCTGAATTCAACATTAGAAATCCTTAATTTATCAACATACTCCCTTGAGATGTTGAGGTTCTTTTCAGAAATTTCAATTCCTATTACTTTTCCTGTTGGACCAACAACCTGGGCAGCAGCCAGGCAATCATTTCCTGTCCCTGATCCGAACTCAACGACCCTGTCCCCCTCCCGGAGTATCTGGAAACGAACAGGCATTTCCATTTCACCATGAGCATGATGATGGCTATGGCCGTGAGAATGGGAACCGCAGCCGCCTGATCCACAACCACAAGCGCTATTTTCAACCTGAGTTTTTTGTTCTACTGTCTTAATTTTTTCTTCCATTATAATTATTGTATACAGTTTTTTTACTTCGTTTTCTGTTCTCTGTTTTCTGATCTTCTAATTTAGTCAATCTAAAATCTAGTCAATTTAGGCAATTGTTCTTTTCGAAGCCTGCCTGCCGGCAAGCCAGATTTAAGATTGAGTTCTCGGTTCAATTTCATGTTAGACCTATTAAGGCGGGCAATCAACTATTTTTTAGAGCCACACATAAGTTCAAGCAATCCCACTTCAAAATAATTATCCTAATGCTTGTTTAAAATTCATCAGCATTTTTATATCTACTTCATAACAAACTTTTACCACATTCAATTCATATTTTAATAATCACAGATTTTTTAACTCCAGGAGATGCTGCGAAACAGTTGTGCGGCTTAAAGGCAACTCACTGGCAATAACACCCGAAATGACAAGTACAGCATTTTGATAAGTGTTGCAGAATGGCCAGTCTTGCCGGATGGGATGCCACATTAGCAAATTTTGACACTTCCTGCAGATTGACTTCAAATGCCGTTGACTTTGTATATGTCATAATACATTTTAGTATGTCGCAAACATACGACATTGTAAAAAGTTCAAAAAAAAATTAAAATAAATTTGGTTTATTAAATAAACTTATTTATCTTTGCAACTTATTTATTATTTAATTTATCATTTTAATTTAAAAAACAATTTATTATGGAAACAAATCTTACGGAACATGAAAGCATGAAAATCATTCAGGAAATGATTGCAACTTCAAAGAGCAAACTCAGGGACAACAGTTTCTTCTATTTATTATGGGGTTGGCTGGTATTGATCGCTAGTCTGACTCATTACCTCCTGTTGAGGATGAATTATCATGAATATTCTTACCTTCCCTGGCCGATACTGATGCTGGGAGGAATGGTTGTTTCAATTATCGCCGGTATCCGGCTTGGAAAGAAAGCAAAGGTGGTTTCTCATTTCGATAATATGATGATTTACCTTTGGTACGGGTTTTTCTTTACACTCATGATTATCATTGTTATGGCAGCATTTCAGAAAATTCCCTGGATAACCACCCATCCTCTCATTATATCGCTTTACGGACTGGGCACCTTTGTATCAGGAGGCGTTCTGCGGTTCAGGCCATTGATCATTGGGGGGATTGCCTGCTGGATCATTGCAGTTATAGCTTTTTTTGTAGCTTCTGAAAATGTATTATTGCTGATTGCATTATCTGTTATTATTTCTTACCTGATTCCGGGTTACATTTTAAAGTCAAAGGAGAATTAAGCCATGTTTCAGGAATTGGATCCTTTACTGCACAATCAGCTACAGGCTTTCGATCATGAGCCTGCTGATCAGCGTAGAATCGGCAGAGTTTAATTTCCTTCTCGAAAAAACCGGCGCGACTAGGGGAAACCTCAGCGTTCAGATCAACAAACTGAAAGAAGGTGATTATATTGATGTAAAGAAAAGCTTCCGGAATAATTATCCGCTTACGACCTGTAAAGTTTCACCGAAAGGAATTGATGCCTTCGAAAAATATGTGGAGGCTTTGCAGGATTATTTGAAGGTAAAGAAACCGGATTGAGTCAGGGAATTGACTAAATTGACTAAATTGACTTGAATGCCTAAAATGGAGCTGAATAACAAGTTTAAATTTTGGTGAAATTCATTTCAGTTAAAGAGCACAAAATTCAATTGAATCCAATTCATAATTAGTCAATTTAAACTTTAGTCAATCGCAAATACAAAAAAAGGATGACCTTCCCGCCATGATTGGGAATGGTCATCCTGATTATTAGTCAAAGGATTTGCTTATTCCTTCGACTTTAAAAGGAGGATTTCGTTAGCAACAATTTCAGTGATGTAGTGCTTTTTGCCATCTTTATCATCCCAACTGCGGGAAGTTAGCTTTCCTTCGACCACAACTTCACTGCCTTTCTTCAGTAGTTTTTCAACGATTTTTGCTGTACCGTTCCAGGCAACGATATTGTGCCACTGGGTTTCGGTGACTTTGTCACCATTTTCCTTTTTATAGGATTCACTTGTAGCCATAGAAAATCTGGCTACGTTCTTTCCACCATTTAATGATTTGATTTCGGGATCATTTCCCAGGTGTCCGATGAGTTGTACTCTGTTTCTTAAAGCGTTCATAATTGTAAAAATTTAATTGTTAGTAAAATATGTTTGTTAAAAAGATGTTCCGTGTTTTGGGTTCTAAGTTCTGAGTTGACCTTAGTACTCAACCCTAAGGTTTTATTTAAATTTGACTCCTTTGAATTCAGTTGTTTTTAAATACTTAATCAAACTTCCTATCATATTACCGATTTCATCGGCTTTAGAATATAGTGTTGCAAATAATTCTTTTGAAATATACTTTTGATCCAAGGCTCTGTATAATTGTGATTTAGTTTCAGCAGCGGAGCCTTTTGAAATATAAAGAAAGTGTATAAATTCTTTATTTCCACCGCGTTCAAATCCTTCGGCTATATTATCCATTATGGAGCCTGAGGAAGCTTTAATTTGCCAGGTTAAAACAAAATCTTTTGTGAACCTCTCGTTAGAAGATTCAGAATATATCATCTGCGAAAAAGCCCTTGCTTTTTTCCAGCATTCAATTTCTTCGAACTTTTTAAACTTTGCCATGATTTCTATTTATTTTATTTCTGTTAAAAACTTTGAACTCAAAACCCAGAACTCTGAACCCTGAACTGAATTTGTTGAAGCAAAATTACCCCCACCCCGCCACCTGATTCGGTTATTAATCATTTGTATTCGTTTAACATTCGTTTGTAAGCGTGTGCACTTGGGTAAACACGATTATTTTGTTGATTTTCAAGAAATGTTTTATAATTTTGGGGGAGAATTTACAGGTGTAAAAAAAACGAGTTAAGGCACATTAAATTTAAAATGAAATGAAGCAACTAAACATATTTCTTTGTTTTCTCCTTCTTGTTTTATATTCATGCCATACTTCAAAAGAAAATAAGGAAAAAACATCAATTACGATAACAGGAAAAATAATTGATTTCAAGTCGGAAAATAATGAGATAAGAATCTTCGCACCGAAGTTATGTATTGAAGATAAAATTGAGACATTAATACTTGACAGCCTTGGACAATTTACTTATTCATTTAATAATAATACCCCGAGTGATTTTCGATTAATTGCAAACCAGGCGAACTTTTCCATCCTTACTCATCCCGGAGACAATATTCATATTGAGTTTGAATATGGTAAATCTGATTTCTGGAATACTTTGTTTATAAGTGGCGATAGAATTATGGAAAACCAATTTATAATAAATTTCCAAGAGTATGTAAGTGCTAATTCAATAGATAGAAAACAGATTGAAGAAGCTCGGGATAATATGAGCGCTCCACTTTTTATCTTGTTTATGGATAGTGTTCAAAAGAAATCCATGCGGTTATGTGAAACATTCACAAAGGGACATCATCCTTCGGTTGAAACTGAGAATTGGATGAAGTGGTATGCTTCCAAGCTCTACTTTCATAACATGTATTGGTTTCCCATTTATCGAAGAGATATTAAAACTGGAAATGATTTTTACAGATTTCAGGAGAGGTTGCTACCAATAACTAAAGATATGATAGCAGCTGCATACAACTTAAATTTATTTATTCCAGAATACTTTGAAGGTTCAATAAAACCTAAAATAATTGAAGAGAATAGTGAATTATTGAAACTCTTTGACGATAATGATCATAGATCTGATTCGATTTTTATTGATGGTATTATTAAACATTCAAAAGGGGAGTTTACGAAAGAACTTGTTTTGTCATATTGGCTTTCATCAAAAATTAATACGGGAAATTTAAAACCATATAAAAATTTCATATCAACAAGCGAACATGAAATTTCTACTTTCTTCCTTAAAGAAAATTTAAATGAACTTTATTATTCAACAAAAAGCAAAATTGAAAATCCGGCAAAATCAATTGTTTTCGCAGATACTCTAAAAGAATTATCAATTAGCACTATTTTAGATACAATTTTTGAAATCAATAGAAATAAAGTAATTGTAATTGATTGTTGGGGAACTTTTTGTAGTCCATGCATTGAAGCATTTCCTAAAATGAAACAAATGTTTAATATTTTCAATGGTCTGGATGTAGAATTTGTTTACTTCTGTTTGAATGGGATCACAGATTATGAACGCTGGCAAAATTTAGTGAAAATTCATGAGTTGGGAGGAATGCATTTTTGTTTAGATAGGAAACAAAGCAATGATTTAAAAGAAATATTGCACTTTAGTGCAATACCACATTATGCAATATTCGATAAATCCGGAAAAATAATAAAGGATGGATATTTCGATTTTGGGAAAAATGATTTAATAGAATTAATGAATAACGTGCCTTAACAGCGGTAATAATGATTCAATGAGCACGGTGATTAAGAATAAAATTGAATAAACTTCTAACCATGAGAATTATCTTCTGTATTATCATATTTATAATTTTAGCAGGGTGTTCTTCCTCACCAAATAACCAAACAATCCAAGAGAATAAGAAATCAGAGAATGCTTTCATTTACCCCGAGGATTCTTACAAATTTCATTTCAATGGCAGACATATTATTGTTCAAGCAATCATAAACGACTCTGTTGAAACATCTCTATTATTCGATACTGGGGCACAAAGTCCATTATTTGATAGCACGTTTACCAGTTTAAATAAAGATAAACTTGGAGTTAGTTTTGAAGAAACCAAAAGACGAACCATAACACCGGGAGGAGTTATTAACATAAACAGTCAAATGAGAGGTGAGCTAAAATTTAGTGCTTTGGGAATGAACATTGGTGGTAATATGCGTATCGACGTTGCAGATTTATCGAAAACAAGGTTAAATACTGACGCACTTTTTCCTGCATATTGGTTTTTTGAAAACAACATCGTTTTAATGGATCTTGAACACCAATATTTCAGAATACTGTCTCAAGACAAACTTGATAGCATTAAAGAACAATATACCTCGTTCCCATTTATGGGTAATCCAGTAACATATTTTACAGTTCCAACTGATGTTGAAATATCCACGATAAACCATAATATTAAGCTCAATGGAGAATTGGTTTTAGATATTGGAGCACCTGGGTTTTTATACTTGCAGACAGGTAAACGTGCTTTAAAGGATAATAAAGGTTCCGTTGTCCCGGTAGATATTCCTCAAGATTTGAGAATATTTAATACCAAATCATTGTCATGGAATCCTCAAAAGACAATTCTGCGGAAAATAATTAACACAAGCAATATTTCAATGCTTGATTCTTTAACCTTCCAAAATGAAGAGGTAAATATACTGGATTTTAGAATTGCTCCTCAACAAATCGGGTTTCTGGGTAATGAATTCTTCCGGAAATTTCAAGTAATTTTTGATTATCGAAATTCCATGTTTTATGTAAAACCAAATAACGAATACTCAAAACTTCATAATCTATTTAACCTTGGCATGAAACTTTACAGAACATCAGATTCGAAATTACTATACGTTAATTCGTTGTACGAATCTTCACCAGCGGTCGAAGCTGGTATCCAGTTAGGTGACACAATATTAAAAATTAATGATAAACCATCAGGTGAGATTACAAATGACGAACTAAGGTCTTTTGAGTATTCAAAACCTGGTACTAAATTGACATTTGAAGTACAGAGAAAAAATGAAATACTTAATTATGAATTTATAATTTAAAGTACAGCATATTGAATTAATTGATTAAAAAATTGAAGAAAGGTAAAAGCACATACCCCTAATAGCGGCTCATATTGCATGCCGCACATAGTGGTCATCAAGACAAGAAATTGCAAATTTACGCAGCATAAAACTCAACAAACATAAAGGTACAAAAGCGGCACGCAGCAAAGCTGCGGGCGGTTAAAAAAAATAAATGAAAAACAAACTTCTAATATCAGGATTAACACTTTTAATTTCATTGAATATTTTTTCATAGGAAAACACAAATCAAATAACTATGGATAAGACAGCAAATCAGACACCCATCCTCGGATTGAGGACAGTGAGTTACAAAGTCGGAGACATTGCCAAAGCAAAAGAATGGTATGCAAAAGCCTTTCAGACCGAACCCTACTTTGATGAACCCTTTTATGTTGGTTTTAATATCGGAGGTTATGAACTTGGACTTCAGCCGGACGAAAACCCACCAACTGAAAAACCTGAAAGCGTGGTTGCTTTTTGGGGTGTAAACGATATAGAGAAAGAGTACAACCGGTTTTTAGAATCAGGTGCGGTTGAATATGAAAAACCAACCAATGTGGGAGGAGAAATCGTGGTCGCCAGTGTTAAAGACCCGTGGGGCAACATCATTGGATTAATTTATAACCCCGAATTCAGGATTGAAAAGCAATAACCATTTTCAGAAAAACGAAAAAAATAAAAATGAAAAAATACCACCTAATATTATTCAGCTTTCTAGTTTTCGCCTGTTCGTCGCCGGAAGTAAAAGAATCATCCTTATCGAAAGATTTTTTCGACAGGCTGCCAGGGAAATGGAAACTCGAAAACAGCACCACAATCGAAAAGTGGGAAAAAGACGGCGAACTTTACCGGGCAACAGTTTATAAACCATTAGGCAAAGAACTCCTTGTAATGGAGAAAATCAGAATAACGGAGAGAGATGGTGAAACATATTTCGAGGCAACTGTGAGAGGACAGAATAAGGAAAAACCGGTCCCCTTTAAGCTCATTGAATCAGGCAGGGATAAGGTTGTCTTTGAAAACAAGACCCATGATTTCCCGCAAATGATTACTTACGAATTAGCTTCGGATGATTCACTGACAGGAACCATCCAGGGAATACTGAATGGAAAAGCAGAAAAGATGAAATTCAGATATATAAGAATGAGGGAAAAAGAATAAACATTTAAACCAAACAGGTTATGGAAAAAGCAAAATGTCCCGAGTGTGGCTACGAGATCACAGGCCGCTCGGATAAAAAGTTTTGTTCGGATCAATGCCGGAACACTTACAATAACCGAAAGAAGCAGGATAGCAATAATTTCGTAAGAAATGTCAACGGTATTCTAAGGAAAAATCGTCGTGTTCTTGAAGAATTAAATCCCACAGGAAAAGCCAAAGTTCACTTTCAGAAACTGAAAGACAAGGGCTTTAATTTTGACTATTATACCAACACTTACAAGACTAAAGCCGGCAAAATCTATTATTATTGTTATGAATTCGGGTACCTCCCTATCGAGGATGATTTTTATTTCCTGGTCATGAAACAGGATTATGTGGACAATTAAAATAGTTCGAAGTTCAAAGTTTGATGTTCGAAGGGTTATTTGATTTTAATTTGGGGTATGAAAAAGGAATTTGGGATTTTAATATTCCTTGGAATCACTTGTAATCTCATTGCTCAGGAATATGAAACCATACAAATCGGCGACCAGGTTTGGATGGCCAAAAACCTTGACATCGATTCATCCGGTAGCCGCTGTTACAAAGATTTACTGCAAAACTGTAAGGATTTTGGCAGACTTTATAATTGGGAAGCAGCAATTACGATCTGTCCGCAAGGATTCAGGCTTCCTACAGATGAGGAATGGACAATTTTAGCAGGAGAATCAGGCGGAAGCGATATAGCAGGTAGAAATTTACTGACAAGGGGAAAATCAGGATTTAAGGCTTTGCCGGGCGGAAATTATAATGACTTGCTGGATGTTTTTAGTTACCTCCACATTAATGGATATTACTGGACTTCCACTTCATTCAATGAAACAACAGCCTGGATGCGTCAATTCGATGTTAATAAAACCAATATAAATCGTTCAACTGTGAAAAAGCATTATTATTTCAGTGTCCGGTGTATTAAAGAATAATATGGATTGGAAATATTTAAAAGTCCAATTATCTATGCCTTAGGCCGATTACGAAATTAACCAAAGCAACAAATTCTGTCAACTTTTATCGGATATAACAGAATTTGGTATTAATTCAGTTTTTGGCGAAAAAGTTTTGAATTGCCTCCTTCGCCTATTCCTTTATAAATATAAAATATGTACCCATCTCTGACTTTTATTTCCTTTACAAATGGATAATAAATTCTTAAAATTTGCTCTATTTGGCCATTCCGGGTGTTTACCTTTCTGATTTTATAAACTCCTGATTTTAAAAAAAGGCAATAGACATTGCTGGAAATCTGATCTGCAATTATTTCTTTCACCCAGTCAGGATCATCAGCATAATTAATCTTCACTGTCCTGGTTAACCTATTATCGGGTGAATAAAACTCAATTTGACCTTGAGGATGATTGAAGATCACAAGGGTATCTCTCAATTTTACAATTGGCGCAAAAACCGGAGTTAAAATAATTTTCCGCAGGTAATGAGCCTCAAATTCCGCGGTCCTTAGTTCATTCATCATTTTAATCTGATCATCCATAGCTGTATAGTCTCTCATGTTTAAAATTCTTTCTTCAGAACCATTATACAAACCTATATTCAACAAACTCCTCATGTATGGATTGGAATTGATCAAATCTGTTTTTACCGAATCGACAATCCGTCTTAAAAGATGCAATTGGCCTTCTCTTTCTTTTGCATATCGATATTCAACTACCAGTTCATTAAAAAAAGTCAGTTTAAAATAGATATTATCATTAAGCTGAGTGATACAAGGGAACATCAATTTCTTAAACTCATCAACTTGGGTTGGATAGATCAGGTCGATTCGCCCATCATGAAAGTAAAGCTGGTAAGCGGAATCTTTACCTAAAACATGAACTGCATTAAAACAATCCTTAAAAATTGATGCCGGTTTAATTTTTGCCGTATTGAGTTTGGTAATTGTATCATTGAACGGATCTAAAAGGATCAGCTCTTTTGAAAAAGAATTTCTGTAAACCAAAAGAAGGATATCATCATCCAGGAATTCATAGTCAAGAACGGAATAAACATCATCCTTATAAACAGATTCAACTTTAGTACCTGAAATTACAATCTCATCAAGTTCTTCAGTCTTTCTTTCGAGTGAAATGAAAATTTCCTGCTCATTAAGATCAGCGATTTCGACAATTTTAGTCTGGAAGCTTATATGGGAGATAATAAGTGTTACTGGTAATGCTTCAACTGAAATGGTAAAAAGGCCTTCTTTAGAAGTTGTTGTTCCAACCGGTAAATCCCTCAATTTGATATTTACATCACTAATGGGGACACTGGAAGTTTTATCTATAATTCTTCCTTTGATAACATACTGATCCTGTGACAAGGCAACTTGACATGATAGGAGAATTATTGCAGCAATATATAAAATACGAATTGACATTCGTTGTAGCCAAACCCATTTGACAAACAGACAAATTTAGTTAAAAGAAGGAAATTCTAATTCTTCAGCCAGTTTATTATGATAGCGGATCCGGATTTTGTCATGATAGATTCGGGATGAAACTGAATTCCACCGACATCAAAAGTACGATGTGATAACGACATAATGATGCCATCATCAGCTTTTGCGGTAATTTGAAGTTCCGGTGGGAAATCCATTTCCGATACAGCCCAGGAATGATACAATCCGCCTTCGAAACCATCCGGAATATCTTTAAAAAGGTAATCGTCAGGTTTCAGGATGTTGACCTTCTTGATCACACCATGGTAGACCATGTTCATATTGAAAAGCTTCGCTCCGAAAAATGCTGCTATTGCCTGGTGCCCAAGACAAACACCCAGGATGCTTTTGGAAGATGAGTACAGGTCAAGCAGACGAAAAAGGTTTGGGAAGTCCTTTGGTAAACCCGGTCCAGGTGAAATCAGGATTTTATTAAAGCTGCTGACACTTTCAAGGTTTAATTGGTTTGTTTTGATGATTTCAGGATAGCCAAAACCGGCTTGTTCAACAAGTTGTGCCAGGTTGTAAGTGAAAGAGTCGTTATTATCGATGATCAATACCTTCATTGAGCCGGAAAAGCTAAATTTGCCGTCAGTTTGCTATGAACGCTGCCAAAGATATAATAAAACAGATGAATGATTTCGGGCAAAAATCCGAACCTTTCCTTTTTATCCTCGATTTCGAACTGGAAAACCCTGTTTTATTACCGATTCAAAGATGTTAATCCTGAAGAAATATGTTTTGATATCACATGGTTTTAGCAATTTCAAAGTTAAATATCCTACCCTATCACAAGCTGACTTCCAAAAATTCCCAATCAAACTTGATCAATACCGGCAGGCATTTGATAAAGTGATGAATCACATCCGTTTTGGAAACACCTACCTGCTTAACCTGACCTTTAAAACAAAAATCCAAACCAGACTTTCGCTTCCTGAAATTTTTGAGCTAAGTAACGCACCCTATAAACTTATTTATAAAGATCAATTTGTCGTTTTCTCGCCAGAAGCTTTTGTAAAAATTGAAGGCAATACCATTTCGTCCTACCCGATGAAAGGAACCATTGATGCCGGAATTCAGGATGCCGAAACTGTTTTGCTGAATGATAGAAAAGAATTGGCTGAGCACAATACGATTGTTGATCTTATCCGCAACGACCTGAGTATGGTTTCGAAAAATGTGCAGGGTTGAAAAGTTCAGGTACATTGATAAAATCAAAACCTCATGAAAAGGAATTGCTGCAAACCAGCTCAAAAATTTGCGGGGATTTGCCGCCCAGACTGGAAGGAACACATCGGCGATGTCCTGATCACCATGTTGCCGGCAGGCTCCATCAGTGGCGCTCCCAAGAAAAAAACCGTGGAAATCATCAAAGAAGTTGAAAATTATAACCGCGGATATTTTACCGGTATTTTCGGTTATTTCGATGGTCAAAAACTGGAGAGCGCAGTGATGATCCGGTTTATTGAAAAGATTGGAGAGGAATTCTACTTTAAAAGCGGTGGTGGGATTACCAGCTTCAGCAATTGCGAATCAGAATACCAGGAGATGGTGGATAAGGTGTATTTGCCAATTTAAGATATTCACTATTTAAGGCTTTATTTTCCCAATCTTTTGGCAAAAAAATACAGCATTTTGTCAAGTAATGACCGAAATATGAAGTTTTCTTTCTTCTTCTTTAAAAACAAATAGTAATTTTCTATTTCATATCAGCCTATTATAAAAGTATTTAAAGGTTGTTTTTGACTTTGAAAGAGAGTGAATATGGATAAAGTTTATTTCATATTTTACGTAACGTAAATTACGCAATGGGTTTTCAACGATTGAAAGGTTGGAAATTCTATAAAATTTCTTTTATTTCTGCAAAACTTTTGACCTCATAAGTCACCTGCCCGTTATGGGAAAGGTTATCGAAATTACAGAACAGACCATCTATTCCGGCTTTCTTTGCACCTTCGATATCTACTTCAAGGTCATCACCGATCATCAGGCTTTCACCGGGTTTGGCATTGGCTTTTTTCAAGGCAAACTCAAAAATCTTTTTTTCCGGTTTTTTCGATCCGGCTTCCTCCGAGGTAGTGATGGTAGTAAAATATTTATCCAGATCGTTGGCTTCGATCTTTACTTTTTGAACCTCCTGAAATCCGTTTGTGATTATATGAAGAATGTATTTTCCTCTGAAGGTATTCAAGAACTTCTGCAACGTTAGGAAATAAAGCTTTTTTAAGGGGGCTCATGCGAACATAGTCGCTTGCAAACCTTCCGGCAAATGCCCGGTCATTGATCCCGAATTCAAGCAGCGTGATATGAAAGCGATGAACATTAAGAAATCGTTTGGTAATTTCACCGTTTCTGTATTTTTCCCAGAGTTGAACGTTATTCTTCAAATACATCTGAAAAAATTTGTCAAAAGGCTCTACTCCCCTTTTGTAAAGTCCAAACTTTTCAAATAGCTCAAGGAATGTTTCACGGGTGCTTAGGTCAAAATCGTAAAGCGTACGATCCAGATCGATGAATATGTGTTTATACTTCATTTAGATGCAATGACGGAACAAATTTACTATAATTACAAGATACTAACTAAGGGTAAATGAACTTTGATGTGTATTACCAGAACAAGAGAAAATAAAACTGTAACAAAAATGTGTACTGATTGTTAAATGATAAAATTAAAAGATATGAAAACATTAGAAAAGATCTCTTCGGGAATATTCATTTTGAGAATTCTGGTTTTGTCTTGTTTTCTTATGCTGGTAACAAGTTGCACTAAAGAAGATGAGTCAGCCGAACCGCAGCCGGCACCGGCAATTCCACCAGTCTCAACTTTTGCGATTGATTTTTCCGATTATACCAATATTGATACGACAGCTTACAAAAACAGCCTGACATATAATAATTGGGGATGGTCTGCATGGAATGCTGGAGTCTGGAATTTTCTGTTGACAGTTACATTTGCAATTCCGGTTGCATCATTTTATGAATCGTTCAACCACCAGGGAGTATGGAATCCCACTGAACAAAAATGGATATGGTCCTATAATTTTATGGCGGGAGGCGTTATGCACCTTGCCGAATTAAAGGCTTCTCTGGTACCGGAAGGGGTTAAATGGGAAATGTACATTTCGAAAACCAACGCTTTCAGCGATTTTCTCTGGTACAATGGACTATCAAACCTTTCGAATACGCAAGGTGAATGGCACGTTAATGAAAATCCGAATAATCCAGGTGAAATTATCCTAATCGAATGGAATAGAAATACCTTAGGAACGGAAGGTGACATCAAGTACACGAATGTAAAGGTTGGTGCACCGGAAAACGGTGGCTATATTTTTTACGGAATTAATACCAATTCACCATTTGATGCCTATTATCATATTTATGGTGCCAGTGCCGACAATCTTCTGACCATTGAATGGAGCCGCGCAAATAAAAATGGTCGTGTAAAAGATGAAGACCACTTCGGAAATGCTGAATGGCATTGCTGGGACGAATTGCTTTTGGATATGGTTTGTCCGTGATTTACGCAATTACCTTCTAATTCGCTGACACGAAAAGGCCGGTTTGTTTGAACTATTAACCAGCCTTCTATTATCTCAATACTTGTAGGCAGATCTAATCTTTATTTCACTAAATTTATCTTTCGGCTTACTGAGCCAGATTCAGTTTTTACTTCAAGAAAATACACTCCATTAGGCCACGTTGAAAGATCAACTTTAACATTTTTATTATTGTTGCTTAAATGAGTTTTACTGATTATAGGTTTTCCATTGAAGTCGTAAACACTGATCTGCCAAATGCTGTCATCGGACGAAACTAAAACTGATCCTGATGTTGGATTGGGGAACATCCTGATACCTTTCTCTGTTTGACCATCAGGCACGTTTGTGACAGCCAAAAGTTTAACCTGGAAGGAAGCATTGGTTGGCAAGGATTGGGTTTTAATATGAACGATTCCCAATTTTTCAGCCGGATCATAAAACCAGCCGTCGGAAGCCTGCTGTAATTCTTCAAGTGTGGCGTATTCATTCAACCCGGCTTCATTCAACAAAACGCCATCCGGTTTAACATGAAAATGCACTTGGAAAAGATTGGAGCGTGCATCAGGTTTTCCTTCATAAGTTCCGGCACTTTCATTAACCGTGATGATCACATCGCCACCATTACCGAAAATTGGACCTTCAGATTCAATTAAAGTTTTTGCGAAAGCTCCATTCCGGTGTTCCCTTGATATGCCATCGTCCTCATACAATTCGAAGGAAGAATAGCCATGCGGATAAATATCAAAAGTAACCGGATCTTTGGGATACTGATTATCGTAAAGCATCTCAGGATACATGGGAATTATTGCTCCGGCTTTCACAAATACAGGGCATTTTGAGAGATCAGCCGGATAATCATTAAGGGTTTCTGGTCCTTGGTAAACATTGCCGCTCCAGTAGTCAATCCATTTTCCGGCTGGGAAATAAATGCTATCTCGCTCCAGGAAAGGCTTGTAAACCGGTGCAACAAGGAACCATTCGCCGCTCATAAATTGATATTGAGTGGTTTTGTCGAGGCAAACAGGATCCTCGGGATGTTCCAGTAACATAGCCCGAACAACAGGTATTCCTGATTCAAAGGCGGCATTGCAATAAGTATAGAGATAGGGTGTAAGACGCATCTTTAATTTCAGGTAATTCCTGTTTATGTTGGTGATATTTGTTCCGTAATTCCATGGGTGCTTGTCGTTCGCGGCCCATCCCGACATGCAATAGGTGACCGGAATAAAAGTTTTCCATTGCAAATCACGAACATACGATGTGCTGCTGCCCCCGAAAATTCCGTCCACGTCGCTGGAGGCATAATTATATCCTGATAAGCCTGAACCAATGAATGTCGGAATATGAAAACGGATGTATTCAAAGTTTCCCGACTGGTCTCCGGACCATACAACTGAATAACGTTGTGTCCCTGCCCATCCGCACACCGACCACACATAGGCACGATCATTACAGTTTTGTTCAATTCCATTATAAGCTGCTTTACAAGCATTTAGTGCATTCTGGTAGCCAGCACCTACCCAGGCGACATCAAGTTTGCAAGCCCTTGTTCCTGCGGTGCCAACTTCCCAGGCTATTTGGCTTACCCCATCCTCTGTCCATAACCCGGTCCAAAATCCCCTTTCATGAAGTTCGGAAACAACATTGGGCAAATCTGTGTAACCACATCCATAGCCATCGTTGGGAAGTATCCAGCCGCCGGGCAGGTCGTTGTTACGGTATGGATCAGCTACCAGCTCAATCACATCCGGAGTAGTTTGTCCATTCAGGTTATAACAATCAGCATCTCCAAGTTCAAGCCCCCAGCGGGGAATCAAAGATGGGCGACCAGTAAGTTCCGTATAACCATTAAGTATTTCTTTTAGCGATGGTCCATAGAAATAAAAGCAATCGAAGCGGTTTTCATTATGCGAGGTTCTGGTATATGCGCTACCTCTGAAATCATATTCTCCTGGTGAAAAGGTATTTCTAAAACAACCATATCCATATGTGCTCATGTAAAAAGGAACCGGATTGGGTACAGCGCCGTTGTCCCAATTCTCGGTCTCTTTCGAAATCTTGATCTTTGTTCCCTTATGTGAAAAATAGCCGTTTTGCATTCCACCACCATAGAAGTACTCATTGTCAGCTGTTTCTAGATACTGGAAGGTCCGGGTTCCATAATCCAGGCCATAAGCCTCATTCCAGATTTCGGTAGTATTATCGAATTGATAAAGCGCAAACTTCAAGGGATTTTTATAAGCCCTTAAGACCAATTCATTAGTTGAAATCTTATAATAATTACCTTCATCCGACCAGTTGATACTGATCAAAGGGAAATTATAACTGACAACGATATTGTTCCCTGCCGGATTAGAAAAATTGCCGTTTGGAGCCAGCCAGATGCGGAACATCTCATCCTTGTAAAAGATCACCCTTACTTTAGTTGTCCCGCAAGTGATCAGAGCAGTGCAGGTGTCGACTGAAAAATTAGTTATGTTTCCGATTACGTTCGATACACTGACAAGTGTTTTGGTTAAAGTGTCGTTTTGCGCGTTTTCATCGTTCTGCAGTGACGTATAAAACTCAAAATTGTAAGAACCCGAAGCATTCAGGTTCACAGACGTGAACTCGACATCTATAGTCTGGTTCGAAAGAAGCGGGACTGTTCCTGCGGGTATGGTTTTTGTTTCCTGTAAAGTCCCCTGAAGCGAATAGGAAACCGTAAAATCTTCAGTGATATTCTGTGCTCCGAAATTTTTCACCCGCACAATCAGGGGTTCTTCCCATGAATAATTATCCGGAGAATTTTCCGGCGCAACAAGTTTGAGGACTCCTGCATCATTGTTTGTGGGAAAATAATAGACCGCACCATAGATGGTTCCGTTCAAAGCGCCTTTGGAATCGTAGCATATGTTTCCGCTCCCTTCGTCGAATTTATAATAATGCAGCAGATTCACATAATTCGGGTGAGAAGGTTCGACCGTCTGACCAGCGTATTGAAGGATCACGGCATCGCTAAGGACAATATTCCAGATCCTCAACTCATCAATCTTAGCCTTAAGTGATGCATCATTGGTGTTCTTGCTGATCCACTTCATCGGGAAATTGATGGAAGCATTCACTGAACTGTTGAGTGTTCCATTGACATAAAGCTTTGAGGTTGTGCCGTTGTTGGTAATTGCCAAAGGTATCCACTGCCCGAGGGGACAAACATAATTGAAATACCAGTCCATAACACCGGACTGTGTAAAGCCGACCTGAGTTCCCCACCACTGTTCAATACGGATACCGCTGTTACCATCTGTACCGGTAAGAAGGTGCTGATAGTTGTCGGTCTCATTTTTATTTACCATAATTTCCATTGTCCAGGGTGGAGTTATATCGGTTCCATTGAGCGCAACATAATCGCCTTCGCCATTGAAGTCGAGGGAGTATTGGGAATGAAGCTCGAAAGAAATATTTATAAAAACCAGAATTAATATAATGTAATATAATCGGCAAATTGTTTTCATGTCATTATTTTTTTTAGCAGGGGTAAAGTTAAAAATAATTCCCAACTTGAAAATGGTTTTAATCATTGAATGGCTATTAGTCGCATTTAATTATTAAAAAATAGAATTAGTGAAAACGTTTCTGTTTTGCATAAAAAATCTTATTGATTTTCAGTGACATAAAAAATTTATAAAAAATATTTTCAAAAAAACTTGACTTCGGATATTAAAATGTTGTATCATTGCAATATCATTTTAATATCATTTTAAATTTAACAACATGAAAACAGAAAAAGATTTTAAAGCAAAGTCGGGCTATATGGCCCTGTTTATCGAAATTGTGCTGATTGTAGCGATGGTTCTTGTACTCATTTTTATCCCGGGAATTTTAAATAAAATTTTTGCAGGGGTAGTGCTTTTCGTCGCAGTGTTTTGCCTGGGTGGTTTCTCTATTGTCAATCCAAACGAATCGAGTGTGATGGTTCTTTTCGGCGCCTATAAAGGGACCATCAAGGAAAATGGTTTCTGGTGGGTCAATCCGTTTTTTAACCGGAAGAAAATCTCCCTGCGCGCCCGCAACCTCGACAGTGAGCCCATAAAAGTGAACGATAAGATCGGGAATCCGGTTATGATCGGTGTTGTCCTGGTTTGGAAAGTGGAAAACACCTTTAAAGCTGCTTTTGAGGTGGATGATTATGAACATTTTGTTACCATCCAAAGCGAAGCGGCAGTGCGCAAAATGGCGGGTGAATTTCCTTATGATAACCTGGAGGATGAAGATGCCAAAATCACGCTCCGGGGAGGAAAGGAAGAAGTGAATAAACTGCTTGAGGACGAGATCACGGAAAGGCTTGCCATCGCAGGGGTTAAAGTAATTGAAGCACGTATCAATTACCTGGCTTATGCACAGGAAATCGCCAGCGCCATGTTGAGGCGTCAGCAGGCTACGGCTGTGGTTGCTGCCAGGTTTAAGATCGTTGAAGGCGCCGTTAGTATGGTTGAGATGGCGCTAGATAATTTATCAAAAAAGAAAATTGTTGATCTCGATGAGGAGAAGAAAGCCTCAATGGTCAGCAACCTGATGGTCGTTTTATGCTCTGATAAAGATGCTACTCCGGTGGTCAATACCGGGACTTTATACCACTAAATTTTAATAATTTGTTTCAATGGAAAAAGTACTTTTTACAGAAGAACAAAGATTCAAGTCAACATTTGTTTGGTTAATAATGTTTCCTTCCTGGGCTGTTATAAATGTAATTTTGGGGATTGGAATATATAAGCAGATTATTTTAGGTAAGCCCTGGGGAGATGAACCGATGTCGGATTTGGGACTGATTGGTGTTACCCTCGGAGTTAATCTGATTATTATTGGTATTCTCTTTTTGATGCTAAAAACAAAGATGGTGATTCAAATTCGGGACAAAGGGCTGTTTTATAAATACCCGCCTTTTATTATAAGAGAAAAAAAGATCAGTCCCGAAGAAATTGAGCGTTATGAAGTAAGACAATATAAGCCTCTTCAGGAATATGGAGGCTGGGGAATCCGACAGCGACATAAATGGAGACGGAATATAGGTGTAGCCTACAATGTTAGTGGAAACATAGGCTTACAGCTTTATCTGAAGAATGGTAAAAAAATCCTTTTGGGAACACAAAGAAAAGCCGCGATTGGATCAGCTATGGCCAAAATGATGAATGAGAATTAAGGTTTTTATGTTCCACAGTTACGTAATCATTAGCTTAAGTTAATAATGTCGAAAAAGAAACCATTTGTATTACGGATTGATCCGGAGGTAATGGCTGCCATTGAAAAATGGGCCGCCGATGAGTTCAGGAGCGTCAATGGGCAGTTGGAATGGCTTATTCAAAAGGCTTTGAAAGAAGCTGACCGGTATAAAAAGAATGGATGATGTTTGACCGAAATTCAAGTCGGTTCTGAATTATCTGCTTAATCAACATTATTAGAATTCCATGCTGTCAGGAATATGCTTACTTTTATTGCGATAAAACATTTATGAAATGAAAACAAAGAGCAAAGATTTGCCGTGGAAGATAGCAATTGTCCTACTTTGCATTTTTGTAAGTCTTCCAAAAGTAAAAGCACAAAACATCAGTCTGCCTGAATGCTATGGAGGTAAAAGGTTACTGCATGAGTTCATCAGGGAAGAAATGATTTATCCTGAAGTAGCCTTAAGCAACCATATTGAAGGACTGGTAACAATATCATTTATTGTCAAAGCCAATGGTTCTGTTACTGATTATAAAGTGAACCAATCTTTAACAAAAGAAACAGATGAAGAGGCTTTGAGGATATGCCGGATGATTTTGTGGTATCCTGCAACGGACCTTGGTCGACCGGTGGATTATTTGCACAGTTTTGAATTAAGATTTGACATAAAGAAATATCAAGGCTGGGTCAAAACAAGGGGTTATGAGAAAATCAATTATCCTTTCATGCCGGTTGATACAAGCTATACTGTTTTTCAAATGCTCGATACAGATATTACTCCAAAGCCCATTTATTCAAGTAAAGACTATAATTTCAGCAGTTTCATCTCCAATCATCTGGAATATCCTGAAGCTGCGTTCAAACAGAATATTAGCGGAACAGTCAAACTTAAATTTGTGATCGAACCGAGCGGAAGAATATCCAATATTCTCACTGAAAAAACTGTTGGGGGAGGATGTACGGAGGAGGCAATCCGGGTAGTGAAATTATTGAAGTGGTCTCCCGGAATATTGAAGGAGAAATCCGTAAGAACATGGATGTGCCTTGAAATAACCTTTGACATTGCAAAGCGATCGGTAAGTGGGGCAATTCCTACTCCCGGGCAGGTCCATTAATTTGATTGCTTTTAATCTGCAAAACAAATGACATTATCGTGATAAAAGTTGGTTTGTTATCCGATACACATGGTTTTCTGCATCCAAAGTTACCCGATTTGTTTTCGGGTTGCGATGAAATCTGGCATGCCGGCGACATTGGTAATCCGGAAACACTATATGAACTAAGAAAAATAAAACCTGTAAGAGCCGTTTATGGAAATATTGACGGGTACCCCCTAACAAAAATCCTTCCGGTAAAGGAGGTTTTCCAATGTGAAAACATCAAAGTTCTGATGACCCATATCGGAGGTTATCCGGGAAAATATGAAAGGAACATCAGGCAGATCATTATAGATTTAAAACCCGGACTATTTATCTCAGGGCACAGTCATATTCTGAAAGTTATCTATGACAAGAAATACAAATTGCTCCATATTAATCCGGGCGCAGCCGGAAAAATTGGAATGCATAAGGTAATTACCCTAATAAGGTTTACTGCTGAAGGAGATAAAATCAGTAACCTTGAAATAATTGAGCTCGAACAACGGAATAAAGTATAAACCGTTGATAATTGTTATTGCTATGTTTAAATTCAACTCTGATTTATCACCTCTTACCTGAGCCTGTCAGCCGAGCGGATCAGTTTTTCATCCTTTAAAATAAATCTGTGTGATACTACCAGCAACACAAGGGTCACCAGAAGAAAATAAGCTCCTACGCCAGTCTCGATCATGGTAGGGACAGAAGTAAAAAACTTATGATAGTTGAGGAAGATCCCGGCAACAAGAAGAATATTTAAAAAGATGGAAAGTTTAACCATTTTTAGCTGGTGAAACCTGTTCTTAAACCTGAAAATTGAATAAATGATCAGGACAAGCAACATTATGGTTAATACCAGTATTGGGACAAAAGTCCAGGCACTCATTTGGGGCTTGCTGTCAGCTGAGGGATCATTGAAACCAGTCAGAAAAAGATGATAGTAGTCCGTTTCAAGGGTTTCCGTTTTCAATTTAGTGAATTCAGTTATGCTGCTGACCGGATAGAAAAACATTGTTAAAATTGCAGTTGCAGCCAGCGTCAGAAATATTGTTTGAACTCTTTGGATCATGTGAACATGAGAATTAAAGTTTTTGCAAAGATAAAAATCATTTTGTGTCTGTTTGAATTGTTAAAAGGGTTTGATTGATAAATCTCTTCACAAAGCAGGCTTATTAAGGCCTTTGATTGATTCATGTTTTTAAGGTCATGTACTTTGCTAACCTCTTAGAATGAAAAACGCTACCGGGAATTCAAGAATTAATCAGATCATCAATAATTGCTTTACTACTGATTTTGTTCTTTTCGCCTGAATATATCTTTGAACCGGTGAAAATCCTGTGTGTAAAAAACCCCTACTCCCTGGGTATACGGAGCATAGTTCTTGTAAAGGTCATCATTATTTGATTTATTGAAAACCTTTGCTCTGAATCTGCCATCATCAGTAATTTTCACTTCTACAGTCACTTCGCCTATCAGATTGCTGGTATTTTCTTTTCCTCTGACCCCAACATTTCCATCGATGGTCACCCTGTCATCAAATAGCCGTGTTGATAAGGCAAGGTCAACTTCATCAGAGCTCAATTGCCCACCCGGTCGGTAATTGAGGCCAATATCCAGATTGTTGCTTAATCCTGACAGGTAATTATTCAATTGGTTTGTTAAAATTGAAAAAGTATTAAATCCGACAGAGCCTGTTGATCCTGAACTATATGAAAAGCTGTTGAGCAGGAGCAGGGAAATCATTTGTTGGCTCATCATTGCCTGATCCGTTGTGTCGAGTTGGGAATAAATATATTGCTTATCACTTTCCTTCAGTTCGGGAAACTCAATGGTAAATTTTATTTCGGGATTAACAAGGTTTTTTGATAAAGCAATTACACAATCTACATGGACTCTTGTAGCAGAATCTTCCGGAGGCCCATATTCCCCAAGTGAAGTTTTAACCTTATAAACGGCTTTAAGATCAATTTGTGCATTGAAAGGATCTCCTGTCCACGTGACTTTACTTCCACGCCGGATATTAAAGTCACGGTTGATTATGTTTTGCAGGGTCAGGAAGAATGACCCTCTGTTAATAATATAATCCCCTTTCATGCTCATTTCACCCGCAGGATTAATATTCATGATAATATCTCCGCTTCCGTTTGCCTGGATATTACCCATTTGATAAGGCAGGAACAATTGGATATTTGCATCCTGTGTAATAATTAACCCCAGATCAAGTGTAATTCCCTTGATATCAACCTCGTAATTAAGCTCCGGATCAGGGATTTCTTTACTTGTATCAATAAATACGATAAAGTCATTGTTAGCTATTTCTGATCCGTAAGAAGCAGGAATCTTTATGTTTGTGCCCTTTTCCGATTTTACCTCGAGTTTCAAGGCGAGATTGCTTGGGGGTCCATAAATGCTGACATTGCCGCTTGCCAGAGCAGTACCATAAAATGTTTCATTTTGTACTCGTGTCGTATTTAATCCGGATAGGTTCTTAGCTGAAAAATTAAGATCAAGGTTGAAATTCCTGAAATAATCATGTGTGATTTTACCATTGGAAATGGCTTGATTATTTAATGAATCCCAAATAAGAACACTATCGTAAGAGATCAGGTTGTGATCAAAATTTATTTTGCCAGTCAGGGAATAGATGACGTTGAGATAATCAATTTTCATATTCGTTCGCATAATGTTCAGACTCCCTGCCAGTTCAGGCTCCTTTGTGGAGCCAAATAACTTCAAATTACCCGATGCAAGTCCTTCAATTTTTGAACTGAAATCCCTGATGAAAGGCGCCAGGGTGTGAAGCTTGTAATTATCCAGCCTGATATTGATATCGAAGTTATTGTTCTTTTTTTTCGGATAGTAAGTTCCTATAACTTCGAGGGTTGTATGTTTTGCGACATTACCCTCATAAATTATTTGGGCCAGAATATTGAAGGCTTCGTTTTGCGGAATCCAATCACTTCTGATAATAGCTTCACCAAGTTTTTCCTTATTGAACCCTAATTGCGATATTGACATGTCGGCGAGGTAATTTGGCGTTTTATAGAAATTTACAATGCTTAAATTCCCGTCAAGAAAACCGTCAAGATCAATACCTGAATTTTTTAAAAAGAGATCAGTATTGGATAAATTAAACCGATCAAATTTAAGGATCAATGTGTCAGCCGGATCAGATGAAATCTTACCGTTAACTATCATTCCCTGATTAGTACACTTCAGTCCAAAATTTTTAAAATCCAGGCTTGAACTGTCAATACTTATATAACTTGCCGGTTCAAATTCCCAGACGGTATCATTAACTACTATCTTACCTTCATCTACCTGAAAAACCATATCTTTTGGAGAATAAAAAAGAATATGACCATCCAGATTGCCATAATTTGGAGCTTCCCAACGCCTATTATTCCAATTTACATCATAAAACAGAGAATCTCTTCCTGCAGCAAATGAGCAATTAATGCTATCAAATGACAGGGAGTCTGAAACATAAAGATGACCGGTAGATGTTTTCATTATAAGGTCATCATTCTGAACTAAAACCCGCACATCGAGGTGGCAAAAACTGATACTTTTATATGAAATTTCATCGGAACCCAAATCAAAAAATAAGTCATCTTCATTGGACTTATACCCGCCTTTAATAATAGTTCCTTTGGATATTTTTAGCTGAGGAATAATTAAACTTGTTAAAGGATCAGCATTTTTAAATTGTAATTCAAATGAAAAATCCTGGTTGTCTATCGATTCATTTGCAGGCAAGTCAACAAATACGGTATCGATATACCGGTTAATAAATTTATTGGCAAAATAGGGTAAGTCTTTGAAGGTAAATTTCCCCTCCATTGATAAATCTGCAAGATCAGAAGTAAGATTAATTTTGGATTCATCCGGTCCGTTGCGGGAAAAACTCAATGAAAAGTTATTCATTATATGAGAATTGCCATTCTCAATTAAAATCGTGCTATCCAATTGAACAATGCCCAATAAATTATCGAATTGATTGCCTGATAAATCTATGTTTATTTTGGTGGACAAATAAATTGAGGAGTCTTTATTGATCAGGTTCATTTTATTTAATTGTGCACTGTCAACAATTGCGAGAAACTTATAAGCTGGGATCATTTGGCTATAATCAATGATTCCTTTAAATCCAAGTTTTATAAGCTCATCATTTATATTAACAGTTCCATTGAATTTTTTATCTCTTAGGTTTCCCGAAATATCAATTTCTTTATAATTGTTGTTGTAAAAATCTATAGATTGAATTACTCCGTTAGCTGTGAGGTCCATTGTTTCAAAGTCAAGACCATGTCCTTTGACTTCGGCTTTTAAAGTCAGGTTGTTGAGGTAGGTTTCTATTTCAAATATGGTTCCAACTCTAAGATCCTTCGTGGCGATATTTCCTTTGTATTCAATATTATCTTTGTCCTTGAACTTAAAAAGAAGGTCTGTATTCATTTGGCCCAAATCGGACTTAAAATTTCCATACGATACAAAATCATTATAGAAACCGGTAAACTTTCCATTAATATTGATAACACCCAGCTTGTTCAGAAATTCGGGAAGTTGAATGCGGTTAGATTCAATGGGTAGGTTGAACATGACAATATCGCTGGCAGAAGTATTAAAATCAATGATGGAAAGGTGAATAAATGTTTCAAAAAAATCAGGTAACCCATTCATTTGTATATTACCATTAAAATGAGTTTCATTCCCAAAGGAAAATTTAAAGTCACGGGTTTTGAAGTTGTCAACTGTTCCTGAAATCTTACCCTCCAC
The DNA here is from genome assembly GCA_963708435.1 of uncultured Bacteroidales bacterium. Lineage (GTDB taxonomy): Bacteria > Bacteroidota > Bacteroidia > Bacteroidales > JAADJA01 > JAADJA01. The sequence goes on along the minus strand of CAVPSZ010000023.1, from coordinate 81,019 downwards.
AAATGTTTTATTATCCAGTTCAAACAAAATTGGAGCGAAGTAACCGACATCGTATAAATTCAGGATAGAAGGCCGGATGTTAGCCTGAATGTTTACACTGTGAATAAAGTCATTAAAGCTAACCATAGAACCGTAAGCAAATATCACATCAAGGTTTAAATCATTGTTTTGTGTCCTGACAAGCAGGTTTGCTGCCTGTAAAAGTGACGGGCAAAAAATAATTTTACCTGAAAGACTGTCGACCCTGAAACCGCTTTTTTCCTGAAACGACAAATGCCTGATGTCAGCCTTAATTGAATCGCCATTGACAGATAGATTACCTGTTTCGAAGTTGTGAATCATAAGATCAATATCAGAAAAATTGATCTCTTCAGTGGTTGCAGTGTCGTTTTGATCTTCAAATATGAACCTGCAATTAATGATATTTATTTTTTCCAGGAAGAAGCTAAGCGATGATGGCTCTTTTTGTGATGAGTCAGTCGATAATTCTTTTCCGCTGCTAAAATAATCGAGAATGAATGAATAATTTAAGTCGGTTGTATTTTTATATTTTTTCAGCCGAATATCAGCATTATTAATAAAGATGGATTTTAGTTCAAACCCAGGATTTTTTAAACTCAGTTTTTTCCATCCAACCTTAAGTTCTTTAGTGTAGAGCAAAGTATCCTGTTGCTGATCCATGATAAGCACGTTATTAAGAGATATCCGCCTGAAAGGATTGAACTCCAGTCGGGCAATTTTTAATGTAGTGTTCAATTTGGTTTCAAGGTAGTTTGCAGCTGCACGGGCAAGTACTGTTTGGACAAAAGGATTCTTCATCAGGATCACCATTACAAAAAATAATGTAATTACTGAGGTCAGAAAAATAACAGCAATTTTAAGAATCCTATTTTTGATAACTTTGTTATTTTAATATTGAATATATTTTCCCATGTTACGAAATTCAGAAACTATTTTAAGCATTATTAATATTAATCGATATTTTACCAACAATGAATTGTGTAAAATATACTATAAACAACGAATATAATTAATGACAACATATATATTGGGAATCGAGTCATCCTGCGATGATACTTCCGCAGCTGTACTTGAAAATAACAAGATTCTTGCCAACATTATTGCAAATCAGGAAGTCCATTATAAATATGGTGGTGTAGTCCCGGAGCTTGCTTCAAGGGCTCACCAGCAAAATATTATTCCTGTTGTTGATACTGCATTAAAAACAGCCGGAGTGGACAAACAACAATTAAGTGCAATAGCTTTTACCCGGGGACCAGGTTTACTTGGTTCTCTAATAGTTGGAACATCTTTCGCCAAATCCTTTGCTTTAGGATTAAATATTCCGCTTATTGAAGTTGATCACATGCAGGCACATATCCTTGCTCATTTCATCCAAAATGAAAAAGGATCAAAGCAGACACCCTCTTTTCCCTTTTTGTGCCTGACTATTTCAGGCGGTCACACTCAAATTGTGTTAATGCATGATTACCTGCATTCTGAAATCATTGGCAGAACGATTGATGATGCCGCAGGGGAAGCATTCGACAAAGCTGCCAAAATAATGGGCTTACCTTATCCCGGTGGTCCGGTCATCGACCGTCTAGCAAAGGAAGGGAATCCCAAAAAATATAATTTCCCCAAACCAAAAATTTCTGGCCTTGATTTCAGTTTCAGTGGACTTAAAACCTCTTTTCTCTATTTCATAAGAGATGAATTAAAAAAAGATGCAGGGTTTATAGAGAAAAACATTCATGATTTATCTGCATCAGTGCAACATGTTATTATTGAAATACTTTTGGATAAACTGTTGGCCTCGGTCTTACAAACCGGGATTAAGGAGATTGCAGTAGCTGGTGGTGTTTCAGCTAATTCACAAATGAGAAAAAAGTTGATAGAAACCGGAGAAACCCTTCAATGGAAAGTGTACATACCCGAATTTCAATTTACCACTGACAATGCTGCAATGATTGCCATTGCAGGATATTATAAGTATTTACAAAAGGTTTTTACTGATCAGCGGGTAGTACCTTATGCAAGAAGTCAATTTTAAAATTAATGAGACTATAATTTTAAGTAACAAAATAATTTAGCCGAACTCCTGCCCTTCGGCAGGTTAGTAAAATATACGTTCCGCCAAGATTCCCCATCCGCTTGCGGATGGGTGGTTAATTAATTCGAAAATGAAGCTTACGAATGAAGATTTAAAAATTTTTCTGGATTTTAAATACGATCAGTATAACCGACCTGAATACATCAGTGATGATCCCATTTCGATTCCTCACAGATTCGGCCAGAAAGAAGATATTGAGATAGCCGCCTTTCTCACCTCAGTTATTTCCTGGGGAAAAAGAAAATCAATCATCAATAGTGCTCACCAACTCATGAAACTTATGGATGATTCGCCCTGGCAATTTATCAAATATTCCAGTAACAAAGAAATCATGCAATGCGGTAAATTTTTTCATCGCACCTTTAATGGAATGGATTGTATCTATTTTGTGGAATCATTAAAAAATATTTATAATAAGCATGGAGGATTGGAGAATATCTTCACGAACCCGATTTCTTCAGGAAAAACGATGAAAGAAAGCATTGTTGATTTCAGAAGGCTTTTTCTTGAATTAAGACACCCCAGTCATGTTGAAAAACATCTCTCCAATCCATTGAAAAACTCTTCCGCAAAAAGATTGAATATGTTCCTCCGGTGGATGGTTCGAAATGATAAAAGGGGCATTGACTTTGGCCTTTGGCAATCCATTCCGGCATCTATGCTTTATTGTCCGCTGGATGTTCATACAGGCAGAATTGGCCGGAAACTCGGTTTATTGAATAGAAATTCCAACGATTGGAAATCAGTAGAAGAGTTAACCTCAAAATTAAGGACTTTCGATCCTCTGGATCCTGTAAAATATGATTTTGCCTTGTTCGGATTAGGCGCTTGTGAAGATTTTTAGGTGGCTCTTATTGATTTATTCTTAAATCCTTTTAAGTACCTGCATCATCATATCAAGTATAAGCAACCTATCTGAAATAAATTTCAAAAATTTAATCTGAAAAAAAATATTTACCGTATAAGAGCATTGTTAATGACCGGTTCGGTTTGATTTTTTAAAGCAGAGTATCAATTGAATCATTAGAAAAATTTGATTACAGGCTAACAGCAGCCTGATATTCGGCTGAGGACAGATAACAGTTTAAGCATGATCATTTTCATTAATATCCTTAAAATATGGATTAATTTTGATGACAGGATGGGCAGGTATGATTGAACATAAAATCTTAAATAATTATTTTTAATGGGAATTCCAAAGTATTGATGATGGGTTTATAATTATGAAGGCATTTTCAGTTCACGGTTTTTTGGTTTTTCTTCAGATTTTTCTGACAGGTATTACTATTGGATACGCCCAGGAACAAGATCCAAAATCTACGACCCAAAAATTTGCTTCGGTTCTGCAAATAATCAATTTTGCTTATGTCGATTCTGTTTCAGAGCAGGGTTTAGTTGAAAAAGCCATAATATGCAATACTCAAAGAACTTGATCCGCACTCACAATATATTTCAAAGAAAGATTTAATTAAGACCAATGAACCCCTTGAGGGAGAATTTGAGGGAATAGGAATTTCTTTTCAGATTCACAGGGATACCATATTGGTGATAGCTCCTGTTCCCGGAGGACCGGCGAAAGGCTGGGTATTTTGGCCGGTGATAAAATTATATCAATCGATGGCGAAAATTCAACAGGGAAATTAATTGATGATAATTATGTGTTTAAAAAACTAAGGGGAGACAAAGGAACTAAAGTAATTTTAACCATTTATCGCACCGGGAGAATCAAACCTATTGATTATACAATTGTTCGTGACAGGATTCCTATCAACAGTATAGATGCGGCATTTATGGCAGGTCCTCAGATAGGGTATATAAAGCTGAATCGTTTTGCAAGAACATCCATGGATGAATTCCGAATGGCACTGGGGGAATTAAAGGATAAGGGCATGAAAGACCTGATTCTCGACCTGAGGGGAAATTCAGGAGGATACCTGGATGTTGCAGTTGATCTTACGGATGAGTTTATACCACAAGGAAATGTTGTTCTCTCTCACCGAGGGGTATTCCAGCCCCCAGCGTAAATATAAATCTACTTTCAGAGGCGAATTCGAGGAAGGGAAATTGATCGTATTAATTGATGAAGGCTCTGCTTCAGCAAGCGAAATTGTTGCTGGCGCAATACAAGATCTTGACAGGGGAATTGTGGTTGGAAGACGATCTTTTGGGAAGGGGCTTGTCCAGAGGCCATATTATTTACCTGATAGTTCGGTTATCCGGCTAACGGTTGCAAGATATTATACACCTACAGGAAGATGTATTCAAAAGCCATATAGCGAGGGCTATGAAACCTATTATAAAGACCTGCTTAAACGTCTTGAAAAAGGAGAACTTACGAGTGCAAGTAAAATCGATTTTCCTGATTCCTTATTGTTTTATACTCCAAACAACAGAATTGTATATGGCGGGGGTGGCATCATGCCAGATGTTTTTGTTCCGTGGGATTCCACAAAATATACTGATTTTTATGTTGATCTTTTAAGTAAAGGTGTTTTCAATGATTTTGTCCTGGAATATATGGAAATCGAACGAAAAAACCTTAAAAAGCTTTACCCTGATTTTAATATTTTCGATAGCAATTTTCAGATTGAAACTGCCTTTCTTGCCCGGTTCGTAGAGTACGCTAAAACTAAGGGACTTGATGTCACACCTGAAGATCTGGTCCTGTCTGGAGATATCATTAAATTTCAAATCAAAGCTTTAATTGCCCGGAACCTTTTTGAATTTAAATCTTACTTTCAGGTAATGACCCAAATTGATGAAGGATTTCAGAAAGCAATTGAAGTTATTGAAGATGATTTTAATTTCACCCACTTGACCACTGGAAATTAATTTCCTGTCGAAATTTTGGAAATTCTTATAGGGTTTATTCCCAAAATGAAACAAATTAAATTTTAATTTTTTCGTTTCTTTGGGTAATCCGCATTTTTTAATAACAAACTTTTCCATTCGCAAATACCTATTATTTAGTTAATTACAAATATAGCTTTGTAAAGATTTTCGCATTTTCTATAATCTATCCTTGACCTTGCATAGTTTTTGACAATCCCAAAATCATCAAGGTAAGTAATTAAATAAAAAATTTGAGGAGTTGAGTGGTATCTGTATCCTCAAATAATTAAAAAAGAACTACATGAAAGCGAGAATTCTAATTTTAATGATCTTCATTCTGCCCTCTACTACAATTCTTAATTCTCAAACATTCGTTCAATCTGGGCCTGTTTTTGGCGATTGGTTTTTGAGTGGAAGCCCTTATTTGATTCAGGGGGATATCCATTTACCTTCTGACCAGCGGTTAAGAATATGGCCTGGTGTCCAGGTGATTTTTCAGGGGCAATATGGATTTGAACTACAAGGGAAACTGGATGCTACGGGAACTGTGTCAGATAGTATAACCTTTACATTTTTCGATACTACTGGTTACAGCCAAAACAATTACTCCGGATGGTCAGGACTATTATTTAACGGTATGAACTACGGATTTCCCGATAGTTCAATAATGGCTTATTGTAATATTGAATACAGCAAATTCAATGGGATCATTTGTCTTTATTATCCTTTATTAAGTATCAGAGATTCCGAAATCCGTTACAACAAAGCCTCCGGGTTACTTTTAAATGATTTTTCCGATATCAGGATTACCAGCACGGTTATAAGAGATAATAATTCTGACGGATTAGCTTTAAATAGTTCATCCCCTCAGATATCGAACTTCACAGTAAAAAATAATAAAGGTTCGGGAATTTCTATAAATGGGAATGGATCAGGTTATCTTATTACTTCCTTCATTAACGGTAAAATATCCAACAATAAATCATCTTCAAGCGGTGGCGGTGCTTATTTAAATAATGATGCCATCGTATATTTTGAAAATATTACTATTGAAAATAACCAGGCTGTTGACGGAGGTGGAATATATTGCGGAATGGCAAGCTGTCAGATGTACAATGTTGTGTTAATCGGCAATTCTTCTGCCAATAATGGCGGGGCTATATTTGGGAGTTTCTTTTCCGTTATTTCAATTAAGTCCGGTCTGATTGCAAAAAATATTTCAGGTCACCAGGGCGGCGGAGCCTTTATAAATAACGGCACTATAAACCTATATAATTCAACTGTTTCTGGTAATATAGCCGGTATTTCAGGTAGCGGTTTATTATTTAATACCATTTTTGCGCCTGCAAGTGTAGTTCACAACTCAATCATTTATGATAATATAGGTTCGGAAATTGAAGCATTTTCATTATTTCCAGTCATCAGTTTCTCGGATATCAAAGGAGGCTTTCCAGGAATTGGAAATATAGATGCAGATCCTTTATTTACCGATCCGCTTAATAACAATTATAATCTTTCATGGACAAGTTTCCCTGAAGAAAATACCACCAAATCGCCTTGCATTGATTCCGGTGATCCCGACTCAACGGAAGATCCTGACGGAACATTGAGTGATATGGGTGCATTCTATTTTGACCAGGGAATTTATACATCATTGAATAATATAAGTTTGGATTCTGATTTTGAAATTTATCCAAATCCTGCTCATGATTTTGTCAGGGTTGCTAATGTTTTCGGATATAATAAATTGGTTTTAACCAATCTTTCCGGGACAGTTTTATTAACTCAGGATATTGACACCGGGATGAATGAATTAAATATTTCTGATTTAAACCCAGGGGTATATATTTTACAGCTGACCTCAAATGAGATGAAAAAAGAAGTCAGAAAAATAATCAAGAAGTAAATTCCTTATGGAAATTAGTAATAATAAATAAGTTGAATAGTGTATTAAGACAAATGAGATTCGAACAAACTTAATCTCATCCTTTCATTTATGTAGTTCTTTAAAGCCGGGAAGATACCACCCGGCTTTTTTTTTAAAGAAATCATTTGCGGAATAAAAAATTATTCTAATTTTGCACTCCATTTTTTTACAATAATTAAATATTGAAACAATGTACGCGATAGTTGAGATAGCAGGCCAGCAGTTTAAGGTTGAAAAAAACCAGGAAATTTTTGTTCATCGTCTCGAAGGAGATAAAGGCACTTCGGTGAACTTCGACCAAGTATTGTTACTGGACCAGGGCGGTAATATTACTGTTGGTGCTCCTACTGTTAACGGTGCCATGATCCAGGCAAAAATAGTAGAGCATCTGAAGGGTGAAAAAGTGACTGTTTTTCATAAAAAAAGGAGAAAAGGATATCAAAAGCAAAATGGACACAGACAATATTTTAGTAAAGTTCTCATCGAGGAAATCCTTACCGATGGGAAACAGCCTGCAGCGCCAAAAAAAGAAAAAATCAAGAAGGAAGCTGCAGGAGAAAAACCTGTGAAAAAAGCTAAAGCTGTTGCTAAAGATCTTCCAGCTAAAGAAGAGCCGGCGGTCGAACCCACAAGAAAAAAAGCCAAATCCCATGAAACACCTTCAAATGAAATCAAAAATAATATTGTCGACAACGCTGGATTAATTCCTGAAGAAAAGTCGGAAGCATAACATAATTTGAATCATTAATAATTAAAATTCTATAAACCATGGCACATAAAAAGGGGGTCGGAAGTTCAAGGAACGGAAGAGAATCTCACAGTAAACGTTTAGGTGTAAAAATATATGGTGGTCAATTCGCCAAAGCAGGGAATATTATTCTCAGGCAACGCGGCACAAAGCATTTCCCCGGTTCAAATGTCAGTATTGGTAAAGACCATACTTTATTTGCATTGGTGGATGGAACTGTTGAATTCAAGAAAAAAACAGATGATAAGTCTTTTGTGAATATCATTCCCGTTGAAACCAAAGAAGTTGTAAACTAAAAAACGTTCAAAGGGTACAGAATCTCTCAACGTTTTTTCAAAATTATTATTAAATTTAATAAAATGCCGGTAACAGAAACCGGCATTTTGCTTTTGATTAATAGATTTCTTGTTTGAAAAGTATACATTTGCCATTAAATATATCATAATTCATGTTGCAGGTTAATTATATCAGGGAAAATAAGAAAGAAGTTATTGACCGGCTTTCTGTGAAAAACTTCAAAGATCTTGAAATCATTGAAAAAATACTTGAACTCGATGATACAAGAAGAAAAATCCAAAAGCAGCTTGATGATATTCTTGCCGAATCCAACAAAGCCGCCAAAGAAATTGGATCATTGTTTAAACAAGGAAAAACAGAAGAAGCAGAATCGATGAAAGCCAGATCCACCGAATTGAGGAATTTGTCGAAGGAGCTAAATGAACAACTTGATAAAAAAGGACAGGAAATGAATAGCATGCTGGTTCAGGTTCCAAATTTACCACACCCTTCAGTACCCAGAGGAAAATCTTCGGCAGATAACCAGATCGTGCATTCAGAAGGATCTCTGCCTGACCTTCCGTTAAATTCCCTGCCGCATTGGGAGTTGGCGATAAAATATGATATTATTGATTTTGAATTAGGAAGTAAGGTTACCGGTGCAGGTTTTCCTTTCTATAAAGGGAAAGGTGCAAAACTTCAAAGAGCCCTGATCAATTTTTTTCTTGATAAAGCCATTGATGCAGGATATCACGAGATTCAACCTCCGCTGATGGTCAATGAAGATTCTGGATATGGTACCGGCCAGTTACCTGATAAGGACGGACAAATGTATCATGTCGGACTTGACGGACTTTATTTAATTCCGACTGCCGAAGTTCCTGTTACCAACATTTACCGGAACACCATACTTAAAATCGAAGATTTTCCTGTCAAAAATGTTGCCTATTCACAGTGCTTCAGAAGAGAGGCCGGATCGTATGGTAAAGATGTAAGAGGATTAAACCGGCTTCACCAGTTTGATAAGGTTGAAATTGTTCAACTGCAGCATCCCGATCATTCATACCAGACACTTGAACTAATGCGTGAGCATGCAGCTTCTTTGATCAGGTCGTTGCATCTGCCCTTCAGGATACTTAAACTTTGTGGGGGGGACTTGAGCTTTACCTCAGCCCTAACCTATGATTTTGAAGTTTATTCAGCTGCCCAAAAAAGGTGGCTCGAGGTAAGTTCTGTTTCCAATTTTGAAAGCTTTCAATCCAACCGGATGAAACTTAGATTCAAGGATAATGACGGTAAAACAAAACTTGCCCATACCTTAAATGGAAGTGCTCTCGCCCTGCCCCGAATAGTAGCTGCCATATTAGAAAATTACCAATCTTCGGAAGGTATTAGAATCCCCCAAGAATTGGTTAAATATACCGGTTTTGATTGGATTAATTAATGTCAGGATGAATTTTCTTCATCCATTTTTTCGATGAAACTGTTAATGCCTTGTCACTTTATGGGATACAAATGAAATTAAGGCAATGATTGTATCGTTATTAATTAAATTTTAAAATGCTTACCCGAATCACACATATTATTCTAGTGCTTTTTGTAATGAAGACCGCCTTTACTCAAAACGACATTCAATTGCAGCCGGCCGAAATTCATCCACCCAAACCCGGATTTGAGCAGAAACCGCGTGTAGAAAGTGATGAGCAGCTCGCCGCTCAATATTTCCAGAAAAAAGAATATGACAAAGCATTGGTGCTGTATGAAAGACTTTTTAAAAAGAATAATAATAATATTAATTATACCTACTATTTATATTGCCTGATCGAATTACAGGAATTTAAGGCCGCTGAAAAGCTTGTAAAAAATCAGATGAAAGAATTCCCCGGTAAATTAAAGTATTCGATTGATTTGGGCTACGTCTATGCTGAAGAAGGTGAAACCGGAAAAGCAAACAAGCAATTCGATGAATCTTTAAGACAAATTTATCCTGAACAGTCCTCAGTCATTGAGGCGGCGAATTCCTTTCTGATGCGTGGACAACTGGATTATGCCGTTGCAGCATATAAAAGGGGCAATGAAATTGTGAAGGATTATCCTTTTTACCTTGAACTGGGTGATTTATACTATCAGACAGGAAATTATTCAATGATGATTGACGAGTTTCTCAATTATCTCGATTATGATTCGGGTAACTTGTCCATCATACAGACCAAACTTCAGACAGCGCTAAGCCAAAATAATGAGAATAACATAAGCGAAATGCTCAGGAAAACGCTGTTGAAACGTACCCAAAGATTTCCCGAAAAAATATACTATTCTGAAATGCTTTTATGGCTTTCGATTCAGGAAAAGGATTTCGACCTTGCCTTCACACAGGCTAAATCGATCGACAGGCGACAGGGAGAAGAAGGTGACCGGATATACGAACTGGCTGGTTTATCCTTATCCAATCAATACTATGAAATAGCCATTGAAGCATATAATTACCTTCTGAAAAAAGGAAAAAATAACCATTTATATGTTGATTCAAGAATAGGCTTGTTGACTGCCCGATACCTGAAAATTACCGACTCATACAACTATACCAACGAAGACCTCATCAGTCTTGAAAACGACTATATGGCCACCCTTTCAGAATATGGTGAAAATACCTCAACCCTTGGAGTGATGAGATACCTTGCTCATCTCCAGGCTTTTTATCTTGATAAAACCGAAGAGGCGGTTTTATTACTGAATAAGGCGATCACTCTTCCAAATGCCAAATCAATAAGTGTTGCTGAATGTAAAATTGAGCTGGCCGATATTATGCTTTTTACCGGTGAAGTATGGGAAGCCAAGCTTCTTTATTCTCAGGTTGAAAAAGCTTTTAAAAATGATCCGATTGGTCACATGGCGAAATTCAAAAATGCAAAACTTTCTTTCTACATAGGAGAGTTTGACTGGGCCAAGGCGCAACTTGATGTATTAAAAGCTGCTACCTCAAAACTTATTGCAAATGATGCACTGCAACTTTCAGTTCTAATCAGCGACAATATTGACCCGGACTCATCAACCTATGCATTATCCCTGTTCTCGCGTGCTGATTTATACCTTTATCAAAATAAACCCCAGAAAGCACTAATTATACTCGATTCCATTTTCGATCTCTCTGACTATCATCCAATCTTTGATGAAGTATGGTATAAAAAAGCTGAAATTATGATGAGGTTGAATGATTTTGAAAAAGCTGCAGAATATCTTTCAGTAATAATTGAAAACTATCCCTATGATATAACCGCTGATAATGCTATTTTTCTTCTCGCTGACCTAAATGAAAAACATTTTCAAAACAATGAAAAAGCATTACAACTTTACGAAAAACTCTTAGTAGATTACCCAGCCAGCATATTTACCGTTGAAGCACGAAAACGATTCAGGATATTGAGAGGCGATTTCAGCAAGGATGGAACGTGAAAATATAAGAGTAAATCATATTTCTAAATTTTAATTAAGGCAAGATAACTTTATCTTGATGTAAATCCCGATGGTCCGACCCAAAAAATATTTAGGACAGCACTTTTTATGTGATGATAATATCGCCAGGAAAATAATCGGTTGCCTTTCGGCTGACACAGAAAATTTATTGGAAATAGGCCCTGGAAAAGGTATTCTAACCAAGTATCTTATAAACACAAAATCGTTTAACTTCAAAGCCATTGAAATCGATCAGGAATCAGTAGAGTACCTGATAACCCAGTATCCGGAATACCGGGAAAAAATCATTCATGATGACTTTTTGAAGATTGATCTGAAAAAATTGTACAATAGCAGGAATATCCATAATTGGTAACTTTCCCTACAATATTTCAAGCCAGATTTTGTTTAAAGTCCTCGAAAACAAAAACAAAATACAAGAGGTTGTCGGCATGTTTCAAAAAGAGGTTGCCGAAAGAATAAGTTCTGAATCCGGAAGCCGAAAATACGGGATACTAAGTGTGTTGATTCAGGCATACTATGAAATTGAGTATCTGTTTACTGTGAATGAAAATGTGTTTTTTCCTAAACCCGCAGTAAAATCAGCAGTCATCAGGCTTAAGCGGAATCAGGTTGAGATGCTGGATTGCGATGAATCTTTGTTTATGAAAATTGTCAAAGCAGGCTTCAATCAAAGGCGCAAAACCCTGAGAAATTCACTGAAAAATTTTAATTTCTCTCAACCAGAGATTTTAGGTGAAATACTTTCTAAAAGAGCAGAACAGCTTGGTGTGAAGGATTTTGTATTTCTTACCCAAAATGTAAACATTGAAACAATATAATTTACTACCTGATGAGTAAACAATTTTCAATTGTTACAAAATATAATCTCAGGAAATATTCCTTTAACGGGTAATGAACTCCCTAAAATTACCGTCATTAATCTTCACTGCATTTATTAATACAATCAATAATTTCGGTAAGGGTGACATTCTTCAAGGAATAGAATATTTGCTTTCCTGCACGTTTTGATGTTAAAACTCCTTTGATTTTTAAAACATTCAGATGATGAGATGCGGCAGCCTGCTCGATGTTAAGATGACTGTATATTTCAGTAACATTAAGTTTTCCCCTCTCGTTGAGAAGCTCAATGATTGCAATCCGCATTGGATGCGCAATGGCTCTTAGCTTGCTTGCGGCCATTTCCAGTTTTGTAATGTCAAGTATCAATTTTGCCATAATTTAAAAAGTTTTTGCAAATATAAAAAATATTCTTAGAAAATAAATATGTAGATATTTAAAAATATTTTTTTCAAACGAATAGAGATGTAATTTTGAAATCATTAACATCAAACAAACCCCTGTCACTAATTTTCAATTCAGGAATTACGAGAAGCGCCATAAATGACATTGTCATGAAAGGTGATTTAAGAGTGGAACCCAAATTCTTTACTGCATTATTAAGAAGTTTGTAATTTTCTGCAACTTTGTATCCATCATCATTCGACATTATTCCAGCAACGGGCAGTGGTAACAGGATTGTTTTTTCTCCATCAACAAGAGAAATTCCTCCTTTCGTCATAATCAACAGACTTATGGCTTTTACTATTTCATCATCACTGGTTCCGACAGCTATGATATTATGGCTGTCGTGAGCAACAGTTGAAGCAATGGCCCCCCTCTTCAAAGCAAACCCGTTTATGAAACCAACTGTAGGTTTTGATTTGGAATATCTGTTAAGGACAACAATTTTAATAACATCATTTTCCGGATCGCTCAGGATGTAACCGTTAGTAGATTTTACATCAACGATTTTTTGTTCGGTGACAAGCTGACCATCGATAGCTTTAATTATTTTCATCCGGTCGCCAGATGCTTTGACTAGCAGATCATTCTCATTGATCCTGTCAGCAGAAAACTTATTGGGTGATTTTACCAGAATAGGTTTGATATGACTGATCCCATTTTGCGAAACCATTTCACCATTTATAAAAACCGATAAAACATTAAAGTCACTCAGGTTATTCACGACAATAAAATCGGCCGGATCACCTTTCTGTAGCAGCCCGACATCTAACTGGTAATGCTTAACCGGATTAAAAGTGCAGGTTTTTAATATCGCAATCGGATCATAACCAAGTTGTATTCCGCGTTTCACCAAAAGATTAATATGACCTTCTGCCAGATCATCCGGATGTTTGTCATCAGAACATAGCATAATTTTATCAGGATAGAGCTTGAGTAACGGGATAAGAGCTTCAAAGTTTTTTGCAGCGCTGCCTTCACGGATTTGAATATGCATTCCATGGCCTATTTTCTCAAGAGCTTCTTCTATGGTAAAACATTCGTGATCGGTTGTTATCCCTGCATTGATATAAGTTGTTAAATCAGTGCCTTTTAATCCCGGAGCATGGCCGTCAATGGGTTTATTATGTTGCTTTGCAAAATTGAGTTTTCCTCTTACCACAGTATCATTATGGATGACACCGGGAAAGTTCATCATTTCCGATAAATATTTGATTTCTTTACGCTGAAGCAACTCCTCAATATCTTTTATTCCGATAACAGCTCCTGATGATTCGAATGATGTTGCAGGAACACAGGAGGGAGCTCCAAAATAAAATTTAAAGGGTACTGAATTCCCATTTTCAATCATGAAATTTACACCTTCTAAACCCAGCACATTTGCAATTTCATGAGGATCGGATACGGTTGCAACAGTGCCATGCACTGATGCCAGCCTGGCAAATTCAGAAGGAACAAGCATCGAACTTTCAATGTGAATATGCGCATCAATTAAACCAGGAAGCAGATAATTATCGGACTCACAAACTGCCTCAGAAATTGAAACAATCCGATCATTCTCAATATTAATTGTTCCTTTAAAAATTCTCTCATTGACTACGTCAACAATATTTCCGGAAATGCTGAATTTAGAATGCATAGATTTGCAATTAATTAATATACAAAAATAGTTGATTTCTGTTTGTATTTAAAATCCTGCTACTTTTGAAGCCTGTATATTTATGGGGGATCTTATTTGTCCAGATGCGAACATTTTATGTATTTTTCTGAACAACATTCACTCTTCCGCAGGCCGGGCATGATTGTGAGAATTTAATTTTCAACGGATTAGAACAGTGGCATATTTTTAGATAAAAAGATGTATTTAATTTTAACAACAGATCATATGACATCTCCAGAAAAAGGTATTGCTGTTATGCAATGTAGAATGAATTTGAAAATACAGGAAAGAAAGATCTCCTTGCATTTTGTTCTTTTTATGTCGTTCTTTTTTTTATGGATGGCAACAAAAGCCCAGGATAGCAAAATATGGACATTAGAGGATTGTATAAATTACGCTCTTGATAACAATATCAGTATAAAAAAGCAGGACCTTTTGATCAAGACACAGGAGGAGTTATTGCTGCAAAGCAAGCTTGGAATTTTACCCAATCTGAATGGATATGCCTCACATGGTTACAACTGGGGGCAGCGCGTAGACCCCTTTACCAATGATTTTGCAACGGACAGAGTTCGGTCAAACAACCTCTATCTTCAGGGCGACTTGAATTTGTTCAGCGGGCTTCAGCAACTCAATCTGATCAAGCGAAATATGCTGAACATGCAATCAGCACAATTGGATGCAGATTATTACAGGGATGAAATAGCCGTCACTGTTGCAACTCAGTATTTACAAACACTATTTTATATCGAATTTGTCGCTATAGCCAAAAACCAAATTGACATTACACGTCAGCAGGTTGACAGAACCAGGAAGCTTGTTGATGCAGGAACTCTGGCTAAAGGCGATCTTCTGACCATCGAAGCTCAATTGGCCTCGGAAGAGCTTGCAATTGTTGAGGCCGAAAACAACTTATCACTTTCCTATCTGAATTTAACGCAATTGCTTGAAATCCCAACTCCAAAGGGATTTGAAATCGAAAGACCAGAGCTTGGCTTGCTTGACCAGCCCGAAATTTTGACTCCTGAGCAAATTTTTGGAGTTGCGGTCCAGTCTCGGCCGGAAATCAAAAGCGCCGAAACAAAACTGGAAAGTTCAGAAAGAACATTAAGTTTAGCAAGGGGAGCTTACTATCCATCATTGTCTTTGAGTGGTTCATTGGGATCGGGATATTCCGGTGCCAATGTTATTGGGGAGAACCCATATTATGGCGATCCTCAGGAAATTGGATTCACGGCAAGCGGCGAAAAAGTCTATGTGCCAAATTTGAAATATGAAACTTCCAATGCCAAACCCTGGGGAGATCAGTTAGAGGATAACCTGAATAAATCTGTGGGTTTTAACCTGCGTGTTCCTATTTTTAACGGTTGGAGCAGCCGGTCAAATGTTGCACAGGCTAAAATTGGCATTGAGAATTCGAACCTTGATTTACAGTTACAGAAGAATACACTTTATAAGATCATTCAGCAGGCTTATAATGATGCTATTGCCGCATCCAATAAGCACAAAGCTGCGGATAAAAAAGTGAATGCTACCAAAGAATCATTTAATTATGCCGAGCAGAGATTCAATGTCGGCATTATCAATTCTGTCGATTATAACAATGCAAAGAAAGAATATAACAATGCGCTTTCAGAACTCATTCAGGCAAAATACGATTTTGTTTTCCGTATGACGGTGATTGATTTTTATCTGGGTAAGCCGCTTACTTTGAAACGATAGTTATTATTCAGTTTCAAAAATTTTGTAATTTAGCACGTAAAATCACAAAAACCTCAAAAACAAATGGCATTAAAATCATCGAAGAAAAAACTACTCATTTTCGGCGGAGTAGCTATACTGGCAGTATTGATAATTCTGGCGGTTACAAAAAAGAAAGGTTCGGGTGAAACCAAGGTAGCTATTGAAACAGCGGACATCAGAACGATCATTGAAGTTGTTTCGGCCAATGGCAAAATACAACCGGAAATAGATGTTAAAATCAGCCCCTACATTTCAGGAGAAGTTGTAGAACTCAATGTAATTGAAGGCGATGTTGTAAAACAGGGAGATTTGCTTGCCAAGATCGATCCTGAAATTTATATTTCCAACTACGAACGAATTGAAGCTTCCCTTCAAATGCAGAAGGCTAATCTGGCAAATGCAAAAGCGAGGCTGGCACAAGCCCAGGCGCAGTTTATCAAATCGGAAGAAGACTTTAAGCGTAATAAAAAATTATTTGATCAGAATGTGATATCTCAATCCGATTTTGAAGGTGCTTCATCAGCTTTTACAGTCGCAAAAGAAGAAGTTACAGCAGCCAGGGAAAACGTTAATGCCGCTGAGTTTTCAGTAAACAGTTCGATGGCATCACTTCGCGAAGCAAAGGAAAATCTCACAAGAACTTCAATCTATGCGCCGAATGATGGAACTGTTTCAAGATTAAGTATCGAAAAGGGGGAGCGGGTTACAGGAGCTTCGCAATTTTCTTCAGGTACTGAAATCATGCGTATCGCAAATTTACAAAGAATGATTGTCAAAGTGGAGGTCAACGAAAATGATATTGTTAGGGTGAATTTAAACGATACCTGCCTTATCGAGGTGGATGCTTACCTTGATAAAAAATTCAAAGGGATCGTTACGGAAATTGCTACTTCCGCCAATGTTACAGGTATCAGCGCAGATCAGGTAACTAACTTCGAAGTTAAAATTTTGATTCTTGAGGACTCCTACAAAGACCTGATCAAGGAAAATGATCTTATCAAATCACCATTTCGCCCCGGAATGTCAGCTACTGTAGATATTCAAACAGAAACCGCCAACGATATACTAACAGTGCCTATTCAGGCAGTCACAACCCGTGCAGATACCACTGAAAATGAGATGAAAAAAGAAACGGCTGAAGAAAATGAACCGGATAGCGATGAGGACATGACCATTGTTGAAAAGCCCATACGGGATGAAGATTTAAAGGAGTATGTATTCAGCTTTGATAATGGAATTGCAAGGATGGTGGAGGTTAAAACAGGAATACAGGATAATACTTACATTCAGATCATCAGCGGACTAAAAAAAGACCAGGAAGTTATCGTTGCACCTTACCGGGCCGTCTCAAAAAAACTGAAAGATGGCGATAAGGTCAAAAAAGTAGACAAGAAGGATTTATTTGAAACGAAATAAGCCTTCTGATCATCAGCGATAGATTGAAAAAAATGTCGCTATAAAAATTTGACTCAACTGATCCTGGGATCATTTGATAAATAATGGGTTTCTGATTCGCCTGCTTGTTTTATCTGTAAATTATTATGGCTAATATCCTCTGTATCGAGACGGCGACGATTAATTGTTCTGTTGCCCTTACACAAAATAATTCAGTTTTAGCATTTAAGGAAACCACTGTAAAGAATTCTCATGCTGAGACTGTGACTGTTTTTATTGAAGAATTATTAGCAGAAAACAACATTGATTTATCCTGGTTGAACGCAGTTGCGGTTAGTAAAGGCCCCGGCTCATATACCGGATTAAGAATTGGCGTATCGACTGCAAAAGGATTGTGTTATGCACTAGATATTCCGCTTCTCGCAGTCTCAACCCTCAAAGTTCTGACCTCGGGGATTATAAAAGATTTCCCTGCTAATGAGCCGGTCTTGTTTTGCCCTATGATCGATGCGAGAAGAATGGAAGTTTATTCTGCAGTTTATAATATACGCTTTGAGCAACTCCGGGAGATTAAAGCGGAGATCATCAATAAGTATTCGTTTCAAGATCTACTGGACAAGGGCAGGATCGTCTTTCTTGGAGACGGTTCCTTAAAATGCAGGGAAGTGATTGATCACCCCAATGCTATTTTTTCGGATCATATTTATCCTTCCTCATCACACATGGCAGTGCTGGCCTACGAGGCTTCTATAAAAAATAACTTTGAAGACAAAGCCTATTTTGAACCCTATTACCTGAAAGATTTTGTTCCCGGAATACCAAAGGTAAAAGGACTGATATAATTTTTACCATAGGACTGGGGTAAAATAAAAAGTATTTTAAAATTTTGATAGTATTTTTTTCTGAGCGGTATGATTTTCCTGCTGTGAATCTACATTTTAGGGTAAGGGCAACTTCAGAAAAGCATTGATGATTTCATCATTTGCCTCTTTTTTTATTTGTTTCGCTTATAAGAGTTTCTTTCTTCGCTGCACAAAAACCTCACCACCACTCAATGGCAATCTATTAAAATGAAACGCCCGCTTTCGCTAAAGCTACAGCTGGCGAAGTCGGGGTGGCGAGATTTGAACTCGCGGCCTTCCCGCCATAAGCGGGACACGCTAACCGGGCTGCCCCATGTCATCAATAAATCTTCTGATTCCTCTTTTCTTGATTTTATTCTCCAGTTCCATGGCTTCTGCTCTGGTGTTAAATGAAAAAGTCATCATTAACTTCCACGGACCTTTACCTCTTGTGGCTTTTGAATGCCCGTAATTGTGGCGTCGTAATCGATCATCGACATTTTGCGTTGAACCAACGTAATAATGTTGTACAGCTTCTGAGAAAATGATGTAAACAAAAAACATAATGATGAAAAAAGAGGAGACAGTGTCGTATGTCTCCTCTTTATGTCGGGGTGGCGAGATTTGAACTCGCGGCCTCTTGACCCCCAGTCAAGCACGCTAACCGGGCTGCGCCACACCCCGAAATTCAGTCCGCAAAGATAAAAAACATTAATAAACGATATAAAAAATTTGCGCGTAAAATCATTTTACCTGAGAATAATTAACTTAGCGGCATTAAATAATCACTAATAATTTTTCGGAATGTAGCAGGTATTGTTTTCGATAAGCTACTGATACTATTGAAATTAAATTGGTTTAATAAAATTAAAATGCGAAATGACAGATAAAAAAATTGACAAAACCCCATGCCTGATCATCGGATCGGGACCAGCCGGATACACTGCTGCGATCTATGCAGCAAGGGCTGACCTCAAACCAATTTTATACCAGGGGTTGCAGCCAGGTGGTCAATTAACAACCACAACTGAGGTTGAAAATTATCCAGGGTACCCAAAAGGAACCCATGGTCCTGAAATGATGGAGGATTTTAAAAAACAGGCGGAACGATTTGAGACTGATGTTCGCTGGGGAATGATAACGGGGATAGATCTATCCAGGCGACCGTTTATTGCAAATGCTGATGATGGCAAAACGATTGAGGCCGAATCGGTTATTATCGCTACCGGTGCAACGGCAAAATGGCTTGGCCTGCCATCCGAATCGGAATACAATGGCTACGGTGTTTCGGCTTGTGCTACGTGCGATGGGTACTTCTACCGAGGCAAGGTGGTTGCGGTTGTCGGGGGTGGCGATACTGCGGCCGAGGAAGCAACCTATCTTGCTAAGCTCTGCAGCAAGGTTTATCTCATTCACCGAAGAGACGAGCTCAGAGCTTCCAAGGCTATGCAACACCGCGTGAAAAACACGCCGAACATCGAAACAGTTTGGAACCATGTGCCAAAGGAGATCATTGGTGAAACAGAAGGTTTTGCCAAAAAGGTTACTGGGGTGATCATAAAGAGTGTATTGAACGGAGAAGAAAAAACATTGCCTGTTGATGGGTTTTTCGTCGCCATCGGGCATAAACCCAATACGGAATTGTTCATAGGTCAGGTTGACACAAATGAGGTCGGATATATCATTACAAAGCCTGATTCAACGGCAACTAATATTCCGGGAGTATTTGCAGCCGGTGACGTTCAGGATCATGTTTTCAGACAAGCTATCACCGCGGCCGGTACCGGATGCATGGCAGCAATAGAAGCTGAGCGGTTTCTTGCTGCACAGGAATGACCTCACTCAGAATTTATATAATGCAGTTTTCTGATTTCTAAGGAATTTCCTAATACTTCATTTCGTTAATAAGGAATTTTTATATTTTCATAACATTACTATCTTTGCACAGGTTTGATTTGATTGTTTTTTATGAACCTGTATTCTTCCTTATCTGAAAATAAAAAGCAGTTTGCAGTACTTGTCGATCCCGACAAATATGACAGTAAACAACTTGTCGATCTTTCCGTTATTGCAAGGAAAACGATGGTTTCCTATTTTTTTGTCGGTGGAAGTTTATTATCGGAAGATAACCTGGATAATACGATCAAGGTAATAAAAAATAACTGTCAGATTCCGGTTATCATTTTTCCGGGCGACATCAATCAAATCAATTCAAATGCTGATGGAATCCTGCTTTTGTCCCTGATATCAGGAAGAAATCCGGACCTTTTGATCGGTAAGCATGTTACGGCAGCGCCATTCCTTAAAAGAAGCGGATTGCAAATTTTACCGACAGGGTATATGCTCATCGACAGTGGCAGACCCACCACTGCCTCCTACATGAGTAACTCTTTACCAATACCTGCCGATAAAGATGAAATTGCAGTTTCAACAGCTCTGGCAGGTGAAATGCTGGGACTGAAATTAATTTATATGGACGGCGGAAGCGGCGCTCTCAATCCCATTCCTGTAAGCATGATTGAAAAAGTAAAAAGCAATATCAGCATTCCTGTTATTGTGGGCGGAGGGATTCGAACACCTGAGAGCGCTTCGGAAAGATTTAGAGCAGGCGCTGATATAATTGTGGTAGGAAATGCAATTGAGAACGAAAGCTCCCTGCTCGAAAAAATAGCTGAAATTGCCTATTCTTTCTGATCCCACAATTGTTCCGGCTTTATTGATATCTGATCCGTGAATGCATGCAAACAGTTGGAAAACATCCAAAATAATTATTAAAAGTAAAAATCACACCAAGGAATATGACTTTTAAGTTTTATCATCCGGTCGCAATATTGTTTTTGTTTTTATCCCTAACGATCCATTCACAGGATAAAATTCTGACCCTGAAAGATTGTGTTTACATGAATCCTTCCATTTTACCTAAAACGATAAACCAGCTGCAATGGTCAGGTGAAGCGGAGGAATTTATATTTGTAAGGAATGACACTTTAATTAAAGGAATTCCGGCTACAGGAGAAAGGGTACCCATCGCCACCCTCGATGATCTTAATACCGGTTTTGCCGATATGGATCTTGATTCATTAAAAAGGTTTCCGGCTGTTTCTTTTATCGGTGATTTTAAAATAAGGTTTTTTGAGAAAAATAAGCTTTTTACCTATGATATTATTTCGAAGAACCTTGTTTTTACAAACTATTATTATGAAGGAGGAGAAAATATCGATGTTTGTGATGAAAGCCTGGCAATGGCCTATATTCTTGAAAGCGATTTATTCATCGCCCTCAACAGCGAGCAGATCCAGGTATCAAAAAATGACAGTGCCGGAATAGTAAACGGGCAGATCGTGCACCGGAACGAGTTTGGAATTAATAAAGGTACTTTCTGGTCTCCCAAAGGAAATTATCTTGCCTATTACAGAAAAGATGAATCCAAAGTCACCAATTATCCCCTGGTAGATATTTCAAAAAGGGTTGCTGCCGTTGAAAACACCCGATATCCGATGGCAGGTATGAAGAGTGAACAGGTAACACTGGGAATTTTTGATATGAAAGATCGCAAGACTATTTTTGTAAATACCGGCGAGCCTAAAGAACAGTATCTTACATCTGTTACCTGGGATCCATCTGAAAAATATATTTACGTCGGGTTACTGAACCGAGAGCAAAACCACCTAAAGCTGAACAAATATAATGTACTCACAGGGGAATTTGTCTATACTGTGTTAGAAGAGAAAAATGAGAAGTACGTTGAACCCGAGCACCCCATGTATTTTACAAATACAAATTCCAGCCAGTTCATCTGGTTCAGTGAAAGGGACGGATTCCAGCATCTCTATCTTTACAATATTAGTGGTCACATGGTCAGGCAGCTGACCTCTGGAAATTGGGTTGTAACCGAATGGATCGGTTTGGACGAGGACGATAAGTTCGCCTATTTTATTGCGACGAAAGACAGTCCTATCCAGCAAAATATATATTCAGTCGAAGTGAAATCGGGAAAGATAACCCGGTTAAGCAAAGAACACGGCACTCATAGTGCTTTTCTCAGCCCATCAGGAAAATTCATCATTGATATTTATTCAAGCACAGATGTTTCAAGAGAATACAAATTACTCGGATCAGCAGGAAATGTTATTGAGATTCTTCAGAAAAATGAAAATCCCCTTCGGGATTACAAACTTGGTGAAACTACAATTTTCACTATAAAAGCAGATAATGGTGCCGATTTGTATTGCAGGCTCATTAAACCGGCAAATTTTAACCCATCCAAAAAATATCCGGTTTATTTTTATGTGTATGGAGGGCCTCACTCTCAGCTGGTAACCGATTCATGGCTGGGCGGTGCCGGGTTATTCCTGAATTACCTGGCTCAGCAGGGATATGTTGTATTTACAATGGATAACAGGGGCACAGCCAACAGGGGTCTTGAATTTGAACAATCCATATTTCGTAATCTGGGCACGATAGAAATTGCCGATCAGATGAAAGGTCGTTGAGTATCTGAAATCCCA
The DNA here is from genome assembly GCA_963708435.1 of uncultured Bacteroidales bacterium. Taxonomy (GTDB): domain Bacteria; phylum Bacteroidota; class Bacteroidia; order Bacteroidales; family JAADJA01; genus JAADJA01. The sequence goes on along the minus strand of CAVPSZ010000023.1, from coordinate 58,217 downwards.
AAGCTTTGTCGATCCCGGCCGGATGGGGATTGACGGCTGGAGTTATGGCGGGTTCCTTACTATTTCAATGATCCTGAAACATCCCGGAACATTTAAAATTGCTTCCGCCGGAGGACCGGTTATCGACTGGAAATATTATGAAGTGATGTATGGTGAGCGATACATGGACATGCCTAAAGAGAATCCTGACGGATATAAAAATTCATCACTTTTAAATTATGTCGATAAACTTCAGGATCGATTACTGATTATCCAGGGGGGAATGGATGGGACTGTGGTTATGCAAAACAGTTTGTCCTTTATTAAAAAATGTGTTGATGAAGGGAAGCAGGTTGAATATTTTGTCTATCCAGGTCATGAGCATAATGTGAGAGGTAAGGACAGAATGCACCTGTATGAAAAGCTGCAGAAGTATTATGATGAAAACCTGAAAGACTAAGGCTAGGCCGGTTTTTGAATTTATTACTCTTTCGGCTTCTCCGTCATCCTGAACATTTCGCTGGCAGCAAGCAGAAAAGCCCCTGCAACAAACTCATTCGAGTCTTCTTTTTTCACTTTTCCCGGTTTGCGGGCTTCTGGTTGTCCCCAGCAAACTTTTCCATCATCACCGACAATACTGCATAAACCCGTCCAGGCTTTATTTACCACAGGTTCAAATTCATCGCGATTCAGTAATCCGTTATTTATTCCCCAGGCCATAGCATAAACAAAGAAAGCCGTTCCGCTTGATTCAGGTTCGGGAAATTCTTCTGCATCGGCAAGGTTAGTTCGCCATAAACCATCCTGGCCTTGTCGCTGTTTTAGTGATTCAGCCATTTCCTTTAGCAATTCAGCATATTGAGAATAATAAGTATTGTCATTTTCAAGATAGGTTAAAATCCGGGGGAGGCTTGCCATCACCCAGCCATTACCCCGTGACCAAATGACTTTTTTACTGTTTTTGCTTTTTTCATTAAAACGGGATTCACTGTCACGATAAAATAGTTTTTCCTCCTTATCAAATAACTGATCTGCCAATTCCCAAAAAATCCTATTGCCAAATTCAGCGTACTGGTTATTTTTAGTTATAGCTGACATCATCATGAATGGCGGTATTCCGACAAAAAAGGCGTCTGCATAATACCATCCCCGGAGATAAGCCGGCTCAGTGACCATGCGTTCGGCATCCAAATACGCTCTGGTATGGATGATCATCAATGAATCGTGCTTTTCAAAAAACAGTTGAAGATAAGTTTGGGTGCAGGTAAGTCTGTTGGCAGGGAAAAAAATCTCATTGCCAACTTTCCAGTCATTGCGATCTGACCATGCAATCGCCTGAGCGAGTATCCCGGGGTCCTGAGAAACCTGGTAAAATGCCATTACCCCGGTATAAAACGTTGAGCGGTTCCAGTTCCGGTTTTCGAATAAACCAGAGTTCTTCATTTGAAAATCATAAACCGAATACATTTTATTCAAAATATATTTTCCGTCGAAAACATTGACCTGGGCATTCAATAGCAGCGATGACAGAAAAACTACAATAAAAAGAATCCGTTTGGAAGGCAAAGAAAAAAGAGGATTGTTCATACCATTTCTTTTTTCATCAGCGGAGAGTGAGGGATTCGAACCCTCGGATCCGCAATGCAGATCAACAGTTTTCGAGACTGCCCCGTTCGACCGCTCCGGCAACTCTCCATGATCAATTAAATAATTGTGCGGCTGCAAAAATATGGAAATATTTATAAGGAGTCCGGCCCAATCAGGTATAATATTTGTTAATTTTGATAGCTTCCTGAACAGATTTCTTAATTTTACAGAAAAAACAAATGGAAATTGCATACCTTTTCATTGGGATCATCGCCGGAGGGTTCATTTCATGGATAATACTGCGCACCTATATTTCAAGGAAGGAAAGTAAATTTCAGGCCATGCTTGCAGAATCCGAGCGCACCAAACTCAGCGAGATCAGTTCACTTGATAAAGAGAAAAGTATTTTGCAGGAGAAAAACATTGATCTGCAAAACAATAACCAAAAGATTTCTGAAGCTATAGTTGACGAACGTAAACGGGTTGAAAACCTGACAGCAGTGGTTGCGCGAACTGAAACAGAAAACAAAAATCTATTTGAAAAGCTCGAGTTTCAAAAGGTTGAGCTGGAAAACTTACAGAAAAAATTTACAACTGAGTTTGAAAATATTGCTAACCGCATCCTGAAGCAAAACTCACAGGAGTTTACAACTGTAAACCAGAAGAACATGGGTGATCTTTTAAATCCGCTTAAAGAAAAGATCAAGTCTTTTGAAGAAAAAGTGGAAAACACTTACCAAAAAGGGATCAAAGATCAAACCGACCTAAAAGCAGAATTAAAAAAATTATATGATCTGAATTATAAAATAAGCGAAGAGGCCAATAATCTTACCCGAGCCTTAAAATCGGATACTAAAAAACAGGGTAACTGGGGCGAAGTGGTTCTCGAAAGGGTACTTGAACGTTCAGGTTTGGTTAAAGGACAGGAATACAAAACCCAGGAAAGCGCCCGGAATGAAGCCGGTGAGATCCTCCGGCCGGATGTGGTGGTTTACCTTCCGGATAACAAGCACCTAATCATCGATTCAAAGGTATCACTTGTTGCTTATGAGTCCTTTATAAATGAAGAAGATCAGAACAGGAAGGATATTCATCTGAAGCAGCATGTCGATTCCATCAGAAGTCATGTAAAGGGTCTGAGCGATAAAAACTATCCCAATGCCTCCCTGTTCGATACCCCTGATTTCGTTCTGATGTTTATGCCTATTGAATCGGCCTTTAGTGCAGCCATACAGGCGGATATCGATTTGTTCAATTTCGCCTGGGAGAAAAAAATAGTTATGGTAAGTCCTACAACTTTACTGGCAACACTAAGAACCATAGCTTCTATTTGGAAACATGAAAAGCAAACCCAAAATGCTATGGAAATTGCATCGCAGGGCGGAGCGCTTTACGACAAATTTGTCGGATTCCTGAAGGACATAGAAGATCTTGGATTACAAATAGGAAGGGTGGGCAAGACTTATGATGAAGCCAGGAAAAAACTCTCGGAAGGCAGTGGTAACATAATCAGAAGAGTGGAAAATCTTAAAAAACTGGGAGCTAAAACTACGAAATCCATCCCTGAAAACTTTATTGATAACAATGGAACATAAACCGACTATGAAAAGCATAATCACCATATTAATTGCGTTAATTTCAATTTTTTCAACGCAAACAATGGCATTAAATCCTGCGAAAAAAAAACTCAACCGGACCAACCTTAAAGAAATTTACAACCAGGATAAATTTACCGATTTCAAAGCGGTTATTTACCATATTTCGGACGAAAAATCGAAAGTATATGTTGACATTAAGCTTAAAGACCTGAAATATTTTCAGGCACAAAACAAAAATTCTCACTTTGCAAGATTCAGGATATTTTATGAATTGTTTCAAAGCTATGAAACAAGAACCCCGATTGACACTGCAACTTTAAATTTTACCGACACCCTCAACTATGGCCTGGATGCTGATATGATCCCTGATTTTGATGTTTCGGCGATATTTCCGGGTGACTATATCCTGAAGATCACACTCACCGACCTGAACAGGAAAGAAGACAACACCGTTTTTAATATTTTTAAGGTATCTAAAACCGATAAAACGACAGCTCAGAATTTTCTGGTGACCGATAATGAAAACAATCCGATTTTTACTAAAAATATTGTACCGGGACAAATCTTCAAAATCAGGTACAATAATGAGGAAGTCAAGCAACTGGTTGTTCGCTATTACAACCGGCAATTAGCTGTTGCCAAAACACCATTTTCAGTTGAAAAAAGAACCCCTTTCAGGTTTAAACCCGACAGTCTTTATGATGTAAGATTGGTCATGGGTGAATCTGAAAGTTTGCAACTTCCTTATCATGGTATTTATCATTTCCAGGCTGATAGCTCAGGCATCGATGGGCTGGCTCTTTTCAGGTTTGATGAAGGATTTCCTGAGGTAGAAACACCGGTATTGGCCATTCAGACCCTGAGGTATCTGACGACCCAGAAAGAGTTTGATGCTTTGATGAAATACCCCGATTATAAAATAGCTGTCGATAGTTTCTGGCTTCAAAGGTCTTCAGGTAAGGCTGAACGGGCGAAAAACATGATTGCAAAATATTATGGGCGGGTGGTTTTCGCTAATCAAATGTTTACTTCCTACCTCGAAGGCTGGAAAACGGATAAAGGAATCATTTACATCATATATGGTCCACCGAGCGAGGTTTACCGAAAAACCGGCCAGGAACAATGGGTTTATGGCGAAAGAGGAAATCCGCTTACGCATAAATTTCTATTTTGATGAGGTTGAAAATCCTTTTACCGATAATGATTATTACCTCCAGCGGTCGACATCCTATAAGTCAAGCTGGTATATTGCTGTGGAAAACTGGAGAAGGTAAAGACCAAATTCCAAAATCCAAATTCCAAAATCCAAAATTCAAATTCCAAAGTTCAAATTTTGAAAAAATTAGGAGTTATAATTACTTTCTGAGTCGGTGATTTTTATGGAAAACAAAACTTTACACTTTTCGATTTGATATTTTGTGTTTTTACTTTGATTTCTTTCTCCGCTCAATTTCCCTCCTGATCAAATTAAGCTCCCGTCCGGTCTGGCCAGCAATGGAGGTGTTTTCTTCTGCCCGCCTGATGAGGTAGGGTAAGACAGATTTCACCGGCCCATAAGGCACATACTTGGCAACATTATAACCTTCGCTGGCAAGGTTAAAGCTGATGTGGTCGCTCATGCCGTAAAGCTGCGAAAACCAGCAACGGGGATCATTTTTTGCAATATTGTGCTCAGCCATCAGTTCAGTCAGGTATTTTGAGCTGAACTCGTTGTGGGTTCCATTGAAAATGGAGATCCTGTCGATATGTTCGATGCAGAATTTCAAAGCTGCATTGTAATCCCTGTCTGTACTTTCTTTATCCGGCTGAATCGGATCTGGATATCCGTAGGCGGCAGCCCTGGCACGCTCTCTTTCCATGTAGGCGCCTCTTACAAACTTGGCGCCCAGATAATAATTCTTATCCTTTGCTGTCTGCCATGCCTCCTTTAATTTTCCGAGGCGATCAACCCGGTACATCTGAAAGGTATTGAAAACAATGGCTTTTTCTTTGTTGTATATTTCCATGTTTTCATAAACCACCTCGATCGATGAAATTCTGAAACCAGCTGTCTTCTGCATCAATAAGTATCGGAATGGAATTATCATAGGCTGTTCTGCAAAGCATTCCAATTCTTTTCCTGAAATTTTCCGCTTCTTTTTTTTCATCTTCTGTAAGTTCTGAACCTGCACTGACTTTTTCAAGAACCTTGTGGGTTGTAAAGGCGGTTGGCTTAAAAACCGCAAACGGAATATTAGGATCGCCGGCGGCATTCCTGATGGTACGAAGCGTTTCATCCATGGCTTTATTGATTTCCTCCGGAGATTCTTTTCCTTCCACCGAATAATCGAGTATGGCTTTAACGCCTGCTTTTTCGAGCAACCGGACATTTTTTTTACACTCCTCAATGGTAACTCCCCCGACAAAATGAGCGAAGATGGTTGGTTTTACAGCCCAGTCAACCGGGATATGCAACCTGACGGCAATCTGGGTAAGCCTTTTGCCTGCTGCAACGAGGCTATTATTGCTGATCATCCTGAACAGCATGTAAGCTTTTCGCAAATCCTTATCGGAGCGATGAGCAAATGCGATCTGGGTATTGTCGAAGGATAACATCTTCAAACGTTTGTAATTGTTAGTGCAAAGATGGAAATAATTCCGCAAAACCATGTTGAAGTATTTTTTGTACTGAAAATGAAATTTTATATAGCTTTGTATCATATCAGATAATTACCATGCTGAGGAGCATATTTTTTATTCCATTGGTCTTTCGTCAGTTTTTTTAATCTTCTATCCCCAAAACAGATAATGCAGGTAACCTGGTAATTAAAAACTACACTGTTGACCAGGGATTGCCCAACAATCATGTCCGTGGCATTGCACAGGATCAAAATGGTTTTATCTGGATTGCCATGTGGGATGCTGTAAGCCGCTATGATGGATATGAATTCAGAAATTATTACCATGATCCTGATGACTCATCTATCTGTACCGGGTATGAATATTTTTTAAAATGGTCATTGATAGAAACAATAACTTATGGGTTTGCAGCCCTTTTGTTATAAGCAGGTTCGACAGGAAACATGATAATTTTATTCCTTACCATCACTGAGAGTTCAGTTTCTCTTTGATATTAATTGCGACAGTAACGGACAATTATGGGTTAACGGAGATCGCGGACTGTATTATTACAATGAATAATGAAAAAGGAATTTTCCAAAAGTAAAATCCTATAATGATGGAAAGGAACTTAATAATTTATCAGGGGGAATATTCTGTTTTGATCAATACAATAATCTTTGGACAAAAACATGATACAGGGATGGTTTTATTTAAAAAGATATTTTCCGAAGATAGATTTGAATATTTCATTTGAATTATCTGAATTTTATAAAATTGAAATCAGAGTATTTGCTGATCCCAACTTTAAACTTAGTTTCAATATTTGTAATTCAGATACTTCTACAATCCTTACCAGTAACAACGGTATCTGGATTCTGGACCAGATTCATCAAGAGTTTTCTCCGTTGAAAAATATTAAAGATCTTGAAGAGTTTACATACAGAATCAATTATCATGGAATTCATTTCAAAAAGATTTCCATTTTTACGATCAGTGTAAATTATAGCTTTTATTATAATCCTATTGGTGAAAGTTTATCGAAACATGGTTTCTTGATAAAAATAAAACTGCCTGGCTTGGTGTCACAAACGAAACAACAGAAGGAACCGGGGTAACAAAAATTATTCAGCCAATTAATCATTTCAGACATTATCTCTTGCAAGAGGAAATTGATGAACGACTTGCTGTTTTGTCAATACTTAAAACCAGGAAAGGAACAATTTGGGTTGGAAGTGTCGGGAATAATTATCTTATATCGACATCGAAAATGAGAAAGCCCCGATTAAATGTGTTTTTGTTGATAATAAATGGATACCACAGCGGGTTCAATCCAGGTCGTTGGTTGAATCATAATGGAAAAATTTGGGTCGGTAATTTCTCAAATTATCTCTATTGTTTTGATACTTTAAATTATCAAATTGAATATTTATATCCCGGGATTATTCAGATCAAGTATTGGCGGATTCAATTTACATCTTTCAAACTTTTGTTAAAGGATAAAGAGAAACCAAATAATTATCACCGGATCATTAAAGGCTATTGTATATCAATCCAACGAAAATGTAAAAATTATTTTCAAGACAAATTAAAATCGAAAGTGAGATATTTTTTCTGTTATTAAATGATTGCTGATACTAATTACTGGTTCGGAGGCAGGTGATGGTCTATTACATATTTCTCGATAAAAATTTTGAAAAATCAAACACATTTTTAACCTTCCGATCCAACAGATATAATATCGAATCCATCATCGAAGGCGATTCCAACCATCTCTGGCTGGCGCTTCTGGGTGGCGGCATTTGTAAGTTCAATAAAAAAACGGGTGAAACGGAAATCTTTTCAACTCAACACGGATTGAAGAACAGTACCTGCTATAATGTTTTAAAAGATAAACATGGCCACATCTGGGTTAGTACCAACCAGGGTATTTCGATGTTTAATCCCGAAACAAAACGGTTCAGAAATTTTGGAGAAGCTGAAGGATTGCAAATTGTGGAGTTCAATGCTGATGCCGTTTGGCATGGTGAGGATGATGAAATGATGTTCGGGGGGATGGGAGGCTTTGTAAGCTTTTACCCTGACAGCATCGAAAACATGACCCATGATTATTATGCTCCATTAATGTTAACCGAATTGAAAGTTTCGGGTGTAAGTTACTATCCAAATGTTTACGAACTGAAGAAGGTTAAATCTTCAAAAGGGAATGGATAATTTCCAGCTTGCTTTTGCCTGTCTCGATTATATGCATGCTGATAAATTGCTTTATCGTTACCGGCTTATTGAAAATGATACCGGTTGGATTCAAACCGATAGTAGGAAGCGGTTTGCCAATTATATAAATCTTAAGTCCGGGAGTCTATCATTTTAAAGTCCAGGTAACTGATGCAAACGGAAACTGGAAGGAAGACAAGGAGGCGGCCCTTGAACTTGAAATCCCTGCATTTTATTACCAGACCTTTTTATTTAAGGCAACTACAGGTACAACAGGAATTTTGCTGGTTCTGTTCAGCATCCTGATGTACATCCGGCAATTGAAATTAAAAGAACAAAGGAAAAGAGAACTGATGCTGCATGAGGAAGAGGTGAAACGTGAACAACTGAAACTTGAAGCATTAAGAGGGCAATTGAATCCCCATTTTATTTTCAATTCACTCAATTCGGTCAATGATTTTATCCTCGATAATGATCGCCCTAAAAGCCAATCAATACCTGACTGACTTTGCCGGCCTGATGCGGGCATTTCTCGATAATTCGAGACAGGAGTATATTCCCCTTATCAAAGAGGTAGAATTACTTGAGCATTACCTGAAACTTGAACAAATAAGATATTCCGGAAGGTTTGTTTACGATATTGATTATGAAGAAGTGATGAATATTTATGCTGAGATTTCTCCGTCGATGGTTCAGCCTTTTGTTGAAAATGCCGTGTGGCACGGCATAGGAAAGATGGACAGGGATTACAATGGAAAAATCAGACTTGTGTTCAGCCAGGAGACAGCCGGATTGTATTATTTGTAATGTTGAAGATAATGGAATAGGCGTAATCAGGAGCCAATGCCATGAAATCGGATCAGCAAAAGAAAAGGCAATCGAGGGGAATTAGCATCATACAGGAAAGGCTCGATATTATCAATTCGACGCGCAACACAAGATATTCGATCAGAATAGAAGAATTGAATCCAGGTATGAAAGAACCGGGAACAAGGGTGAGGATTGAATATACCGGTTAAAATTTAGGAGCAGGTTTATGCTTTGTGCTAAACGCTGTTCGCTGTATGCTTTATGCTTTACGCTGTATGCTTTATGCTATAGGTTTAGGAAAGATAAAAAGTTGATTTAAACAATATTTAAAACGATGAAAGCATGAGAAACTATAAAAACTTAGAAATATGGAAACTGGGGATGGAAATCGTAGGCAAAGTTTATCGGTTTTCTTTAAATTTGCCTTCGAATGAGAAGTACAATCTTGTTTCACAGATAACCCGATCAGCAGTATCCATTCCTTCAAATATTGCCGAAGGATGCAGCAGAAGAAGTGTCATTGATTACAGAAGGTTTCTTGAATTAGCTCTTGGTTCGGCATTTGAACTTGAAACTCAACTGTTAATCATACAGAATCTTGATTTGACTTCCGATCAAAGCATAGCTTTATTACTCGATGATGTCAATCACGAACAAAGGATGATTAGTTCATTGATTAACACGCTTTCAAAGGAAATTAAAAATAAATGAAGAATATGTTGTAATCTACGCTTTATGCTGTACGCTTTATGCTTTTCGGTGATATAGCTTATATGCGAGATACCGTATAGCGTATAGCGTATAGCGAGTAGCGTATAGCTTAATAAAAACAAAGAATATGATCAAAGCAATTATCGTCGAAGACGAACCACGCGACCAGGAAGTGCTGCTCAAAGCCCTTCGCAATTACTGCACAGATATTGATATTGTTGCTACTGCCGGTTCGGTGGCGGAAGCCGAAAAAATAATCAAGGAACACGCCGCCGACCTGCTCTTTCTCGACATAGAGCTGCCTGACGGCCGTGCATTCGATCTGCTGGGCAGGATACAGGATGTTCCTATAAAAATTATTTTCACAACAGCGCATCCCGAATATGCTGTCAGAGCTTTTCGGTTTTCGGCTGTGGATTACCTGCTCAAGCCGGTCAGTTTTACCGAACTGCAAAATGCTGTGGAGAAAGTAAAGCAGGGGATACAACTGGAAACTGAAAAAAACAAAATACAGTTTTTGCTTGAAGGAATTCAGCAAAACAATTCCTCGTTTAAAAAGATCGCCATTCCCGACCGTAAATCTGTTAAATTCATTCTGATTGACGATATTATTTTCATTGAAGCCGACGGCAATTATTCCAAATTTTACTTTCAGCGAATCATGACCTGCTGAGCAGCCACACCCTGAAAGAATATGAAGACATGCTTACCGAGCATTGCTTTACGAGAGTAAGCAAATCGCATGTGGTAAACCTGAATCATGTAACCGAATACCGCTCATGTGGCGAACTGGTAACCGCATACCGGCCATGTTATAACGGTTGGACGGCATTACAGGGACAATCTCCTGGAAAAGATGACCAATTGTAAAAAATAGTCATAGACCTATTCACGGGGTGACTGCCTTATACCTTTTAAAAAAGTCACCCCGTGAATCTCACATCTTATCTATTCCTGTATTTCATCACCCCCAAATGCTTTTCATACCCCCAAACCTCACTTTCAATCATTATCTATTGATTTCACTTTTCCGTGATTTAATTTTACTTCCTGTAAATCATCGCCGGAATTGTTCCGGAGTCAATTTGCAAAGTTCTTTGAACGTCTGATAGGGTTGCTGAAACAATTATTTTAATGGAAGCAGCAGGTTTTTTCATCTGCAAGTATCAATTTATTCATTGTAATCAAACATTTTTTCATTGCAATCAAGCACAATATTATACAGTATACCATCAATTGTTTGATTGTAACTATTCATTTTTTCAATAAAACCATTAATTGTTTAATAGTTACTACCTATTGTTTTCCTGTAACTATTTATTGATTCATATGTAATTACCCTATTGTTTGGTTGTAACCTATCATTGTAACTGACGCAATGGCAGGTTACATGTAAACAAATACCATATTACATCGAAGCAAACATAAATTACATCATTACAATAGGTATTAACATCAATACAATGTATAAATTACTTCGAAACAATTAATGATGACAATAAAACAATAAATGCTAACAATAAAACAATTGTAATGAACAATGAAACAATGGCAGTTAACACGGAAACAATGCACCCTGTCAGATAAAAAATTAAGTTGAAACATCAATTAACTATGAACGACCGTCAGGAAAATAAATTAAGCCGGTTTTATACCATCAGGCAGTTGTGCGAAAACAACAGCGCCGTATGGTCGGGTTATGTTCCTTTTGCACGGTCGTTTAGCGATTTTAATCAATTACTTCCTGAAATTGAACATAACCGCGACATCCAGATGATAGATATCACCGGTGTTGGCGAAGACAAAGCCGCAACTACGCCCGTTGCTGATTGACACGAATATGGTTTATTTGTCACACGGTTGCAATCGTTTGCCACTGTCACCGGCGACGAATCACTATTACGCTGCGGTAAAAATGTTTCCACTACCACCCTTAACCGCAGTAGCGATACAAGCCTCATCGGCAGGTCAAATATTATTCATCAGAAAGCATCAGAAAATATATCCAGCCTTGATCCTTATGGTGTCAAACAACAACATGTTGACGAGCTGGAAGCCACCACGAGCCAGTTTACCACCACCCTATCGAGCATTAAAGATGCCCAGTCGGCCCGGAGCACAGCTACTTCATCCCTGAAGCGGCTGTTTTCTGAGGCCAATGGTATCCTTCGCCAGCGATTAGATATAGATGCACATTATTTTAAAAACATCAATACGGATTTCTATAAACAATACATTACTGTGAGAGGACTTGATAAAAAAGGAAGAAAGAAAAAAAGAAAAAACGGAGATGAGGAAAAAAATAGCGATTAGCCTTTGGCTATTGGCCATTAGCTTTAACGTTAGAATGCCAATAGCTAAAAGCTAACAGCCAAAAGCAAAATAAATAGATCCCGGAAGCCGAAAAGGGAAAAAAGAGTAGGCGAAAATATAAATAATTTACAACTATGAAAACGTAAATTCATTTTATTCATCACCATTCTGCTGCTCTCTAATTTTGCAGGATGGGCGTAGCCTGTGCAAATGCGGTTTGCAACAAAGACTGAACTGTGCATGTGTACAACATCGACGAGATCAGGAAACTCACTTTTGCAGGTATCAATAGTATCGATAACCCGCAAATTCAATACGGTCATCAAAAATTTCAACCTGCTCAAATCTGTAATCCAACCCGTTCAACAGTTCGACCACAATGACCTATGTTTTGGAAGACACTGTTACCTGTCCATATTTCCATTATCGACCTGAACGGGAAGGTAATTAAATCCCTGCCAACCGAAAATCAATCACCCGGCGAACATACACTGACCTGGGATGGAACTAGCGCAACCGGGAAAAAGGTACAAGCCGGGTATTTACTTCTGCACAGTTAAATTTAACAATCAATTACAAACAAATAAAATGGTATTAATCAAATAAATTATCAGGAGAAAATTAAAATGAAAAAAATAACATTAATAGCAGCAATTATATTTTCAGCAAGCGCTTTTGCGCAGGAAATGAAAATACACAAAACAAACGGAAATGTTGAAACATTTTTGTTATCGCAGATTGACAGTATAACATTTACGACTCGATCAGTACCTATAGACGGGCTTATAGCTTATTACCCTTTCAATGGAAATGCAAATGATGAAAGCGGAAATAACAATAATGGAACAGAAAACGAAACGTCATATACATTAGATCGATTTGAAATTCCAATGCTTCATCATTGATTTCTGTAATGAAGAACCAATGTTCATGCATTTATGTCGAGATACCCAATATAATTGATGTTTAAAGCTTTACAATCATCTTTGTAGATGAAAATTATGTCATACTGGCATCGCAATTATTACATAAGATTTGGAGATAATTCAAGCTTGGCCATATAATGAATATCCAATTGATGGACAAAAAACTAACATTTAATGTTGCAACAGAAGCAGGATCTTTTGACGGAAACGTACCCTTTTTGCCCTCATTTTTAAATGCTTTCAAAATTACATCCTGACATACAATGAGTAACAGAGAATATAATTGCTATCATAATAATAAACTGATTATTAGTGTACTGCCACTCCAGTGCCGTTAATATTACAGAACTGAGCAGAGCTGGCTGAGTTCTTATTCCGATGCTGCACAAGTTTAATGAGCAATTGACGATATCATTATATATCACCGTGATTTAACCATATCCGAAGTTGACGATATCTACCATGAAAATGACTGGACAAATTTAAATGAAAGGCTGATATCATACTATTCATTCAAAGGAAAAGCAAATAATCAAAGCGGGAATAATTATAATGGAACTGTCAATGGAGCTACTCTTACCACAGACAGGTCTGGAAATGAATATAATGCGTATAATTATGATAGCATAAGAAATTCTATTTCAAAAAATGATCATCCACTTCTTAGATTCAATAACAGTTTCTCAATTTCAACTTGGATTTCTTTAGTTCGTTTGTTCATAATTATAATTATGTTCTAATAGGAAAGCCGCTTGTGACGAATTTTATACTCCTATTTCTATTCTGGCTTATTTCGGCTCTATCAAGCAATTTTGTGCTTCACATGAAACAATAAATCAGGCTCTGAAAAGACATTCTTGCCAATTACTTACCGAGTTTAGATACATCTTATCATGGAGTATGGGTTTTTATCAAACCATCAATGAAAAATTTTATCTATGTTAATCGCGTCTTAATTAAAACCTCAAATTCCTATAATTCTACTCTTTAATATGATGATCACTCCTTGACAATCGTTACGTAACTTTTATGGATCTGATACCGAATTTCTTGATGACAAGTCGACGATATAAGATTTTATAATCGTGCATTCAGTGAATCCGAAATCGATGTTCTTTATCATGAAGGAGGCTGTGAAAAAAACAAACGTTTGGCTTTTAGCTTTTAGCTATTGGAAAAAGTGTCAAAGCTAAAAGCTAAGAGCTAATTGCTAAAGCAGCAATAATAAATCCCCGGAACTGCGAAAGAAAAAAGAGTAGCGATATAAAAAAGCAATAGCTATAGCAGACGCTATAGCCACAAGAATAGAAAAGATCAGGAAAGATAAAGGAGAGGTAAAGGAAAAATAAGCATTAAAACAATCCCGGAAGCCGAAAAGGGAAAATAGAGTAGGCGAAATTAAAAAGGCAATACGCTATACGAAGCACGCTATACGCCACAACAATAGCAAAAGAAAGCGAAAAGCATAAAGCGAGCAGCGTAAGCGAAAAAATCCCGAACGAAAAGTAAAGAGAGTAGCGAAAATTTAAAAGCAATACGCTATACGCCACACGCAAAGCTAAAAGATCAGCGTACAGGTAAAGCGAAAAGCGTACAGCGATAAAATAAAATCCCGAACGAAAAAGAAAAAAGATAGGAAAAATAAAAACAAACTATTATGAAACGTAAATTAATCTTATTCATCACAATTCTGCTGCTCACTAATGTATGCAGGATGGGCGCAGTCGTTGCAGATGCGCGTGTGCAATAAAGACGGAACTGTGCATGTTTTCAACATTGACGAGATCAGGAAACTGACTTTTGCAGGTATCAACGGTATTGATGACCCCAAATTTAATACGGTCATTAAAAATTTCAACCTGCTTAAATCGTACCCCAATCCTTTCAACAATTCGACCACAATTACCTATGTATTGGAAGACACTGGACCTTTCAAAATTTCCATTATAGACATAACCGGAAGATAATTAAATCCCTGCCGAACCAAATTCAATCGTCAGCGAACATTCACTGACCTGGGATGGAACTACGACATCTGGAAAAAAAGTAAAACCAGATATTTACTTCTGCACAGTTAAATTTAAAAATCAAGTACAAACAAATAAAATGGTATTAATCAAATAAATTAATAGGAGGAAATTAAAATGAAAAAATTAACATTAATAACAGCAATTATATTTTCAGTAAGCGCTTTTACGCAGGAAATGAAAGTACACAAAACAAACGGAAATGTTGAAACATTTATGTTGTCGCAAATAGACAGTATAACATTTACGACAGATATTGAAACACTTTTCGCTGACGATTTTAATGATGGTGACTTTACAAACAATCCCGAATGGACAGAAAATGTGAGTGGCAGTGGTTGCCCTTTAGGATCAATTTCAATAGTGAACAGTGAGCTTAAATGCATCCAGGAGAATGGATATGGTTGCGGTAATGGTGCATTTATTGATATTGAAGTAGAAATACCTGTATCCAATAGTACACAAATACAATTTGATGTTAAACCAACTTTTTCAGATGTAGCTGGTGGTGCAGGGGTACAAAACGATGAATACCCTGCTGTTCTTAGTTTATGGTTAGTAACGTCAGCAAATGATACTGTAGTCACAAGGTTTGCATATAATTACAGGGGTGGTGAAAGTTGGTCTATTCCCTAATCGGATTGTTGTAGCATTTCCTTTTTGTGAACAAGATGTTTGGAGGATAAACGAACATTTTGTTTTAAGAGATTATCTTCCAAATGCAGATAAAATAGTCAAAATTCAGGCTGGTGGTCAAGGTTGGAATTACGAAGGTTATTTTGACAATATTAGAATAATCCATTAAGTGATTAATAATTTAAATTATTAAATCCTTTTTGCATATTAATTTCCCGTATGCCGAAAAGGGAAAATAGAGTAGGTAAAAATTTTAAAGGCAATATGCTATACGCAGCACGCAATAGGCTTAAAGCAAAAAGCTTACAGACTAAAGCGGGCAGCGAACAGCGAACAAAATCCCGGAAGCCGAAAAGGGAAAATAGAGTAGGCAGTAATTTAAAAGGCAATACGCTAAACGCAGCACGCTATACGCTACACGCTATATGACAAGTAAGCAATAGGCGAAAGCATCAGGCGAATAGCAAAAGCGAGCAGCGTAAAGTGAAAAGCATACAGCGATTAAAACAATCCCGGAAGCCGAAAAGGGAAAATAGAGTAGGCGGATATTAAAAGGCAATACGCTATACGCAGCACGCTATACGCCACAAGCAATAGGCGAAAGGCAAAAAGCGAAAAGCCTAAAGCGAGCAGCGTAAAGCGAAAAGAATACAGCGATTAAAAAATCCCGGAAGCCGAAAAGGGAAAAGAGAGTAGGCAAAATTTAAAATAAACTACCATGTTAAAAAAAGATGAAAATGCCCTGACCATGATTTATACAGTCAAGCAGGGCTGCGATCAGAACATAGCGGTATGGACCGGGTACAAGCCTTTTGCAACTTCTTACGGCCTGTTTACCGATAAAATCCCGGTCATCGAGCAATACCGCGACAAACAGGTGCTCGATATCAAGGGACATGCGCTCGATAAAGAAACGAGCAGGATTGCAGTCACCGAAACGGCATTCCAGTTTTCGAGCCAGTTATCCTCCTTTGCAAAATCCAAGAAAACAACACCCTCTTAAAAACAGTTGATTACACCCGCAGCCAGCTCAACGGTTTGCGCGATACCACCCTTACGGGAGCATGCAATATCCTTATCCAGAAAGCTGGAGCAAATCTTACCAACCTGACAGATTATGGCATCACTCAGGCTTCAATTGATGCATTTAAAGCGCTGGTAGAACAATACCAGGAATTAGTGGCCTCTCCTCGGCTGGCGACTTCGCAGCGTAAAACAGCAGGCGGATTGCTTACGCAGCATATCCATGAAGCCAAGCTGATACTGAAAGAAAGGGTTGATGTGGATGCAGAGCATTTTGCAACTGCAAATCCTGAATTTTACAGTTTGTATAAAAACATGCGGAATATCCCCGATTATGGGACACGAAAAAAGGGACAGGCCACCACCACCATCAACGGTGATTGTGTGGATTTTGAAAGCCATAATGCACTGGCGGGAGTTATTGTAAAGATTCTCGGGCAAAATGCCGAAATGGTAACCGGTACTGATGGTAAGTTCTCACTAAAGATCACGAATCCGGGGGAGGTTGTCCTTCGTGCTGAAAAAGAAGGCTACACTCCCTGGGAAGATGATCTGATGATGGAAGCGGGTGATGTACTCACGATACTGATAGAGATGGAGAAAATTGAAACTCCCTGAAATGCTTTTGGCTATTGATTATGGCCTTTAGCCTTTGGCTGTTGGCCGTTAGCTGCACCAAAAGCCAATAGCTAACGGCCAATGGCTAAAAGCATGAATGTTCAGTAACTATCATTAATGAAAAGAATCTATAGGGCGAAGAAAAATAATAACTAAAATTTGCAGCAATTGATTTTCTTTTTTATAACTTTGAGGCAGATTCATACTATTTTCTACTATAGCCTATTGAAAGGGCTTACTGCAACTGCTAACTGACATTTTTGATTCAGAATAAAAATTCTTTAAAATATTTGTCCCGGAGGCCGAAAAGGGAAAAGAGTAGGCGCTTATTAAAACAAAATTTTATGAAAACACACAAAACTTTGCTAATTTTAACTGCATTTATTACTGCAGTAATTTGTAACTTCATGCACCAAGTGTGAAGATGAGCCGGAGCCGGCTTCAATGACCACAGCTATTATTGAAGGCATTGTTTATGCCAATTTGGATTTGTCGAACGACACCAATGAGTTTGGTGCGTATGAATTACAATGGGAATTAGTGCCGGCTGGAACCAAGCTTTTCGCCCGGATCAATGCCGAAGACCTTGATCCTGTCCCTGATTTTCAGTCCGATTATCAGGATATCCTTTTTCAGACCACTGTATTGAGTGATGGCACTTACGGAATGAGCGTTTATGCAGGAGTTCGGGACGTGAATGTATTGATTATGGGTCAGGAATTTCTTTATGACCAGAAAATCAATGATACGACTTATGAAGAGAGAACTTATGGCCTGAATGATTTGCAGGTAAGTGTTATAAAAAATATTACCCGTACAGTTGATCTTTATTTCCAGGTTTCAGATAAATAGCGGTATTTCATAAACAATTAAAACAACTTAATTATGAAGAAATATATACTCTTGATAAACCTGGTTTTCCTTTTATCCATTGGATTTACACAGGAAACCATCCTGACAAGTAAAAAAGGAATTCCCATTTTACCGCAAAAAGGTGACTGGGCCATCGGAATTGATGCCCAGCCTTTTACTGAAATTTTTAACAGTAATTCAAATATGCAGTGGGATTTTATTTCTGACGATACTTTGATCGGTAAAAAATTCATTCGCGGATAATCTTGCTCACAGAGCTAAATTTCGCATCGGGTTTCACTCTGATGATTATGATGCATTTATTATTCAGGATGGACAGATTATACCCGATCCGACAATAACAGTATACAGATAAGCAAACAATTAATAGTTTGGTAATATCGCTGGGTTATGGTATAGAAAAACGATCGGGGTATGGCAGATTGCAGGCAATTTATGGCGGAGAAGTGTTCTTTAACATCGATAATTACAATGAATCGTATGAATACGGTAATTCCTTTTCAATGACTAATCCTAATCCTACATACATATAACTTTGGATACAATATCCCTGAATCCGGAAAAAGAATAGTTTATGCCGAAGACGGAACAACATTCGGAGGCACCTTAAGGCCTTTTTTGGGTATTGAGTTTTTTGTCGGGCCAAAAATTTCGGTTGGAGGCGAATTTGGTTATGGGATTACTTACAGAAATACAGGTGAAGGTAAAACAAAAGTTGCCTCGTGGGACGCATCCGTTAATGATGTAAAGCACGAAATATTTAAAACCGGCGGCAGCAAAGGCTTTGATATTGATACCGATAATTTTGACGGAGCAATTTTCATTATGTTCTACTTTAAATAACGTTAAAAAAAAAGGGATATTTTCTTATAACATGAATTTTGGTGCTGGTTGCAGACTCAGAACATAAATCCTTTTGTAAAAGAAGTCAGGATTAATTATTATGATATATTGTTAATTTTCGTCTGAAAAGTTACAGAATTTCTTGTTCTGACACTGGTGGTTGATAAATTCTCAATCTGCAAAAAATTAAACTTCGTTGCCGCAGGAGTTGCGAGGCATTCTACTTGAATTTCATTTTTTTATTCGCTGCAAGCAGCGTCGAATCATAGCGACTCTGATATCCCGACCAGCTTTGCTGTCAAGATAAATTCCACTTTCGCTTCAAACTTCTCGGTCAGTTGACGGAATATTTTCATCGAGTGTCATTGATTTTATTTCTATTTCTTCGGCTGATTGAAGAAGCGAGACCTTTGCAAGGCAATACACTTATGAACAGCTTATAGTTAAAAGGTTTGATAAGATTTTCATGGTAGATTCAAGGAAAAAGCAGAACTTTATGTTATGATCAAAAATAACATACAGATGAGTTTTAGTCAAGCCTACGTAGAGCGTCGTACCCGCAAGAATACCTTTTTAAAGCAGATCGATCAAATCATTGATTGGAAACCGATAGAAAAAGAGATCAATAAAGTTTATAAAAAAGGACAAAGTGTAGATGGCCGTCCCTCATACAGCGGATTGATATTATTCAAGATGCTGTTACTCGAAACATGGTATAACCTGAGTGATCCGGGAGTAGAAGATTTGGTAAATGATAGTTTGGGAGCCTTGCGGTTCTGTGGATTGACATTGGAAGACGAAGTTCCGGATCACAGCACAGTAAGTCGGTTTCGAAGTGAGTTGGTAAGAAAGAAAGCCCATGACAGGTTGCTGCGAAAGATCAATGATCAGCTCAAACAAAAAGGGATCATGATTAAACAGGGAAGTGCCAAAGTAGATGCAAGCCTAACAGATAGTCCTTTCAGTCCTAAGGGAAAAACAACCTATGAAGTAGCCTCCGACCGTCAGGAAGATGATCGCAGGGACGAGGATAAGCAAAAAGAAGAAGAACACCATGATGTATTAAAGAAAAAACAGCCGGGCGTTGACACCGAAGCCCGGTGGTTAAAGAAGGCCGGAAAACTGCATTACGGTTTTAAGAAACATATTGCCACAGATGATGAGGGGATGGTTGAGGCCGTACATACAACCACAGCCAATGAGCATGATAGCAAAGGTCTGAATCCAGTGATGAAGAAAGTACCCAGGGAAAAGAAAACAGCAGTGTTTGGGGATAAGGGATTTAAGGTGCCGGATAATGATACGTTATTAAGGGAAGAAAAAATAAAGAACCGGATTCAACATAAAGCTTATCGAAACAAGCCATTGACTGTCTGGCAGATACGATTTAACAAATTGATCAGTCGTGAGCGATATGTTGTAGAACGCACGTTTGGCGGGATGAGCAGATGGTTTGGGGCAGGTATTGCCCGATACAGGGGACTGGCGAAAACACATGGCCAACATGTCATGGAAGCCATAGCCTACAACCTAAAGCGAGCACCAGGACTGGTATGGGCGAAGTGTGCCCAGTAGGTGAGGAAAAGGTCAGAATGGCCTGAATTTAAGGCTATTCTGGAAAAATAAACTTAAAAAAAGATGCGATATTGAACAATTTTTGACCTGAAATGATTAAAAAACATCCAAAAATGAAAATTAAACCTAAAGGTGCTATTTTGCAAAGGTCTAAAAAATTCACGGGGTGACTGTTCGACATTTTCTTTTGATTCACTCGGTGAAAAGGAATTTTTTTGTTTTTTTTGTAAATCCTTCAATTTGATTATTTTTGCTCAGTATGATGCAAAAAATAATTAATGCTAAAGGATATTCCATTTTTATCGGTGACGATGTTTATGACACCATCCGATCTTATTTATATCAGTTTGAGTTTTCGGAGCATAAAATATTCGTACTTGCTGACAAAAACAGCCGCAAATATTGTCTTCCGAGACTAATGAGCAATATTCAGGTATTTCAGCAAGTGCATATACTTGAGATACAGGATGGGGAGGAATACAAGAACCTGAATACCTGCCAGCGGCTTTGGCAGGAACTGACAGACAATCATGCCGACCGTAACTCAATATTAATTAACCTCGGCGGCGGAGTTATCTGCGACATAGGTGGATTTGTTGCCTCTACCTTCAAACGGGGTATCCGTTACCTTAATATACCTACTACATTGCTGGCAATGGTGGATGCGTCCATTGGCGGTAAAGTCGGAGTCGACCTGAAAGGACTGAAAAATGAAGTAGGCCTCTTTTCCAACCCACAGGTCGTTTTTATTATTCCTGAATTTCTTGATACCCTTCCGCAGCGTCAGCTTCATTCGGGATTTGCAGAAGTGATCAAGCATTCCATCATTTATGAAAAAAACTTCTGGGATGAATTATCGTCCAAACCTTTCCAACAGATTAATAACTGGCGGGAAATAATGGACTGGTCGGTGGAGATCAAGAATTATTTTGTGCTTGAGGATCCTTTCGACCGGGGGTTTCGCAAAGTTTTGAATTTTGGGCATACCATCGGTCATGCCATTGAAACTTTTTCTCTCCAAAACGACAACCAGCCGCTGCTTCACGGCGAAGCTGTTGCAATCGGTCTGATCTTTGAATTGTTCATCTCTAATCAGGAATCGAAGATGCCGAAAAGCGAGATGGATGATATCATTCGTTATATCATGGCCAATTTTGAATATTACCCGATCCGGACCGATAATCAGGACCTTATCATCGATAATATGCAACATGATAAGAAAAATACCGGCAGTAAATTCAACTTTACTTTGCTCACATGCATTGGCAACAGCCTGATCAACCAGGAGGTTGATATTAAGCTTATCAACGAAAGCTTTAAGTTTTATCAAAGTCTGAAAGATTGATATTCAGAATAATTTATTTTAATCCTTTTCCTGAAAATCATCATTTGATATAAGATGAACCGTGTAACCATCAGGAATAATGAAAAAATAATCAAAGGTGAAATTGGTTTGCCGGCTTCGAAAAGCATCAGCAACAGGGCATTGATATTACAGTACTTGAGTGGTAATAAACTACGTATTCATAATCTGTCTGAAGCAGAGGATACGGAATTGATGGCGGCTTTATTGAGATCCATTAAAGAAAACCGGGATGCGTCAACCGCAAAGGTTTTAGATTGCCGTAATTCCGGAACAGTATTTCGGTTTCTTACTGCCCTGCTTGCAGTTACTCCCGGGAAATGGCTGATCACCGGCAGTGAAAGGATGAAAGAACGGCCTGTCGGAATTTTGGCAGACAGTCTGAATCGGTTAGGTGCAGCAATTCAGTATGAAAACAAATCAGGATATCCCCCCCTGTCTATCGAAGGGAAAAAGATTTCCGGCGGTGATATTGAAATTGACGGGAGTGTGAGCAGCCAGTTCATCACTGGTCTTTTGCTGATTTCACCAACTTTGAAAAAAGGACTTACCATAAAACTTCACAATAAAATCAGTTCGCTTCCTTATATTCAGATGACTTTGCAACTATTAAACAGGATCGGTATACAGTCAACATTTAAGGATAATGTTATCAGGATTGCTTTTCAGGATTTTGAAGCGCATGAGCTAACCGTCGAACCTGACTGGACAGCCGCTTCCTATTGGTATGAAATGGCGGCATTATCCAGGGAGGCAGAAATATTACTTAAAGGACTGCAAGACGAAAGTATTCAGGGAGATTCCATCCTTACTGATATTTCCAAACAGCTTGGAGTAATGACGATTTTTGAACCGGAAGGCATAAGATTAATAAAATCCGGAAATTGCGTCAAGGATTTCGTTTATGATTTTTCGCATTATCCCGACCTTGCACCGGCAGTAATTACGACATGTGCCGGGCTAAATGTGAATAGCCGATTCACAGGCATTGAAAACCTGAGAATTAAAGAAACCGACAGAATATCTGCCATTCAAAAAGAACTGAAGAAGGCGGGATTTCAAATTGAGTTGACAGGAAATTCAGAACTTCGAATGCATCCAATTCACGGACTTTTAAATAAAGACGGGGAATTCAACATACCTGAACTAATGCAAAACCCTGCACCTTTCAAAACTTATAGTGATCACCGAATGGCGATGGCATTGGCTCCATTGTCACTGATTTGCGGTTCTGTCCAAATCGAAAATCCCGAGGTTGTTGCCAAATCCTATCCTTGTTTCTGGAAAGATTTGAATAAAGCAGGTTTTGAATTGACCTTTGAGGAAATGTAAGTCAAAAATGAAAGTTATCAATGGCTAATCCTTGTTAATTACAATTTAAAACTTCCGTTCATTTCAATATTTCAAATTAAATATCTTTGTCACGAATCAGAAGAGCAATATGACCGTTGTTGATATATTTATCCCTTGCTTCATCGATCAGATCTACCCGCAAACGGGGATGAACATGGTTAGAATTCTTGAAAAATGCGGGGTTAAGGTTCATTACAATGATAACCAAACCTGTTGCGGACAGATGGCTTTCAACAGCGGTTATTGGGATGAGGCAAAGGAGCTGGGTGAGAAATTCATCAGTGATTTTCCAAACGACCGCCCCATAGTATCCCCTTCGGCATCCTGTGTGGGGTATATCAAAAGCCATTTCGATAAGCTATTTTTTAATACTGCTTATCATCTCGAAAATAAGCGTTTGCAAAAAAACATTTTCGAATTCACCGACTTTATGGTGAATGAGCTTAAAGTCACAGATGTTGGCGCTGTATTCAACCACCGGGTCACTTATCACGATTCCTGCGCTGCCCTCAGGGAATATGGACTGAAAGATCAGCCAAGGATTTTGCTGAGCAATGTAAAAGGACTCGAATTAGCGGAAATGAAAGACACTGATGTTTGCTGCGGATTTGGCGGAACTTTCTCGGTTAAGCATGAGGCGATTTCTACCGCCATGGCTGAGCAAAAAGTCCAACACGCTCTTGAAACCGGTGCCGAATATATCATTTCAACCGACTCCTCCTGCCTGATGCACCAGGAAGGATTTATCAAAAAACACAAGCTGCCTCTCAAAGTCGCACACATTGCCGATGTACTGGCTTCAGGCTGGTAGACATAAGATTGATTACCAAATTAATTTTCAATTATGTTAGGCCGTAAATTATCAGTAATCCTAATCCTTAATTGTTTTCTTTTCAATGGATCTATCAATGGGCAGCCACTGATATATAATCAGGCAAAGTCACATAAACTTGGACTGGTTTTAAGCGGAGGGGGAGCCAAGGGTATTGCCCATGTTGGAATTTTGAAAGCACTGGAGCAGGAGGGCATACGTCCTGATTTTATTACGGGGACAAGTATGGGCAGTATCATTGGTGGTTTGTATTCCATCGGCTATACAGCCGATCAGCTTGATACCATCGTCAGGTCGATAAACTGGGATCTTATACTATCAAACAATATTCAGCTTAATTTCATTTCCTATGAGGAAAAAGAATTTTACAACCGCTACCTGCTTGAGTTTCCGGTAGAGGATTGGAAATTAAAACTCCCCTCCGGAATGATTGAAGGGCAAACCCTAAACGAGGTTTTGAATCATTATACATGGCCTGCTAATAAGTACCGGAGCTTTGACGATTTCCCCATTCCTTTCAGATGTGTGGCAACTGATGTAAGCACAGGCAAGCCGATCATCTTTAAAGATGGCTCGCTTGCTGAGGCTATTCGGGCCAGTATGGCCATTCCTACTGCCTTTACTGCGGTTGATCTCGATTCAACCCTGGCTGTTGATGGAGGGGTGGTAAATAATTTTCCGGTTGAAGAATTATTTGCCATGGGAGCTGATGTGGTGATTGGCGTTGACGTTGGCGATGGATTAATTCCCGCAAAAAAATTAGGCGGAATGACGGATATCCTGTTCCAGGTATCTATGTTTAAAAGCCTGGAGAGGCTGGAGGAACAAAAAGCCAAATGTGACATATACATCAGGCCGGACCTGAATGACTACGGGACAGCCAGTTTTAGCGATTATGCCGAAATCCTGGAACTGGGCTATATCAGCGGGGAGAAATACAGACCGGAATTTAAGGCACTTAAAGAGAAATATGGACTGAAGGAAAAGAATCATCATGCAATTTCTTTTAATCCTGAACCTATAAAAATCAGCAGTGTAAGCATCACCGGAAACAAATGGTCATCGGAAAAGCTGGTTTCAAATAAGCTAGGAATTGAAGAAAATAAAGATTATTCACAGCAGGATATTGAGGAAGGAATCAGAAGGATATTCGGTATCAATATATTCAAAAAAGTTAATCATTACATCAGGAAAGAGAAAAAATCAGACAATTACCTTTTACAGATAGATCTGGTTGAAAAGCCAAGGATTCTTTTTAAAACGGCACTTCATCATGACAATACTTTTTCAACCGGCATAACACTGAACATTACACTCCGGGATTATTTGATCAAGTCATCCAGATTTATCATTGCAGGAGATGTTTCTAAAAATCCCAAATTCCGGTTCGATTATCTTCAGTATATCGGGAGCGAACAAAGCAAAGCATTTAATTTCAGGTATAACTTTTTAAACGAGCAAATTCCTACTTACAGCGAAGGTCAGCTTGAAGATGTTGACATCACCAGTGAGCACAATTTCAATGTGGGTTTCCTGACTACCCAGCAGCTTGAAAAATGCTATTTTATTGGCGGAGGTCTAAAACTTCTTACGCAAAAATTCAAGTTTGAAAATGTAATTCCGCAAGAAATAAAGAATGGCGATTTTAACAACCTTAAATTTGAGACCGCCTATTTTATCAATACCATGAACGACCGTAATTATCCCACCAGGGGAAAAGATTTATCACTTCATGGAGACATATACCTGCACAGCTTTTACAAAATCAGGTTCGAAAAGGGTGTTGATTCCCTAAATTTTGGGACAACGGAATTTTATACTGAAGAAGAATTTAACAATGAAGTGCTTGATCCGCTCACACCGAGCATATACGGGCTTATTCAATTCAGGTATACAAGTTACCTACCACTAAAGCCAAAAAACCAATTGATCCCTTATTTTGCCGCCGGCCTTACTTTAGCAGGAGATGATGCCGGTGTTTTTGATGAATTCAGGATTGGAGGTCATCAGATGGTTAAGTCGACCGATATTCGCTGCCTGGGTCTGAATTATGATGAGCATGATTACGAAAATTTCCTGCTTATGGGTCTCCATTTTCAGCAAATTCTGCTCAGCAGCCTGTTTCTGAAAGTAGGTGCTGATTTCCTGCTACCTTATGATTATGTTTCGCTGAAGAATTTGGATACATTTGATTTTGGTACTTCCTTTAACGATTATTCAATGCTGGGATATGGTGCAAAGCTTACCTATAAGAGCTTTATTGGGCCAATAAGTGCCGGGGTGAGCCGCAATACGCGTGACTCGTACTGGAGATTCTATTTTGCACTTGGTTTTTCATTCAATTACAGTGATTGATGAACAGCATAATCATAATCTGATCCCGTTTTCATTTTTCTTAATTTCGTGATAAATTATTTGTGCAATGACAGACCATGTAAATAAGATAGCACAGGAACTTGGTGTCTCCGGTGAGCAGACCGGAAATACCATAGCTCTCCTGAAAGAGGGCGCAACCGTTCCTTTTATCGCCCGTTACCGTAAAGAGGCGACCGGCAGCCTAGATGAAGTCCAGATCACCCGCATCCGCGACCGGATGGAACAGCTTCAGGCTCTTGACAAAAGACGTGAAGCGATAATCCATTCCATCAGGGAACAGGAAAAACTTACCCCGGAACTCGAAAAACAGCTTAATGAAGCAGAGACTATGGCCGAACTGGAAGATATTTACCTTCCCTACAAACCAAAACGCAAGACCCGCGCAACCATGGCTAAAGCAAAAGGTCTTGAACCCCTGGCAAAGATGATCATGGCTCAGAACGCCGGTGATGCTGAAAGCATGGCTCATCGCTTCATAAGCAAGGAAAAGGGTGTATTATCGGATGAAGACGCTCTTGCTGGTGCCAGGGACATCATCGCTGAATGGATAAGCGAGAATAAATTTACACGCGGAAAAATCAGGAAACTCTTTATGCGCAAAGCGCTGATTGAATCGGCAGTCGTCAAAGGCAAGGAAGAATCCGGAAACAAATATCAAACCTATTTTGATTGCAAAGAACTGATCATGAAATCACCTTCGCACCGTATCCTGGCCATGTTCAGAGGCGAAAACGAAGGATTCCTTAAAGTCAGGGTTTATCCTCCTGAAGATGAGGCAATCGAAATTCTTAAAGAACAATTTATACGGGCAGACAATGCATCGGGTGAACAGGTGTATGAAGCCATGGAGGACAGCTACAAACGCCTGATTCAGCCATCCATCGAAACTGAGATCAGATCCCTGGCGAAAGAAAAAGCCGATGAATATGCCATTCATGTCTTTGCGGATAATTTAAGGCAGTTACTAATGGCTTCTCCGCTGGGAGAAAAAAATGTTCTTGCCATTGACCCCGGTTTCAGTTCGGGATGTAAGCTGGTTTGCCTCGACCGGCAGGGAAAATTGCTTTACAACGAAACCATTTATCCTCACCCACCTCAGAACGAGGTCAAACAATCCATCAATAAAATTCTACAGTTGGTGAACGCTTATAAAATTGAAGCGATCGCCATTGGTAACGGAACTGCCGGAAGAGAAACTGAAAACATGTTCAGGCGGATACGGTTTGAAAAAGATGTAATGGTGGTGATGGTAAACGAAAGCGGCGCTTCTGTTTATTCGGCTTCTCCAGTTGCAAGGGAGGAGTTCCCTGAATATGATGTAACGGTTCGTGGTGCGGTTTCCATTGGCAGGAGGCTGATGGATCCATTGGCCGAACTGGTAAAGATCGATCCGAAATCCATCGGAGTCGGACAATACCAGCACGATATCAACCAAACGGCATTGGGAAAAAGCGTTGATGATACCGTAATGAGCTGCGTAAACTCAGTTGGTGTGGAAGTCAATACCGCAAGTAAGCAATTACTTGCCTATGTGTCGGGAGTCGGTCCTGCACTTGCACAAAACATCATCGACTACCGCAATAAAAATGGTGCATTTAAATCGAGGAATGAATTGAAGAAGGTTGCCCGTTTTGGGGAAAAAGCATTTGAGCAGGCCGCAGGTTTTCTGAGGATCAGGAATTCTCATAATCCGCTTGATAAGAGTGCTGTTCATCCCGAAAGCTATTATGTGGTTGAGAAAATGGCAAAGAAGCTGAATTGTGAAATCGGTGATCTGATGACAAAGGAAGATTTGAGAAAACTGATCAACCTGAACGATTTTGTTACTGAAAAAACCGGTATTCCTACCCTCACCGACATTATGGAGGAACTTGCAAAGCCCGGCCGTGATCCCCGTGAGAAATTCGGATTTTTCGAATTTGCGAAAGGAATCCATACCATCAATGACCTAGAGATGGGTATGGAATTGCCTGGCATCATTACAAATATTACTGCATTTGGAGCTTTTGTCGATATCGGAATCAAGCAAAACGGTCTGATCCATAAAAGCAATATGGCGGATAAATATGTTTCCGACCCTGCAGAGCATGTTAAATTAAATCAGAAAGTTAAAGTAAAAGTCGTTGAGGTCGATAAAATAAGGGGGAGGATTCAGCTATCGATGAAGGATATGGACACCAAAGGAAAATAATGTCATGCAAATCATCGGATGACTATTTTTGTAATAATAACCTTTCAACCTTATCAAGTCATCCGATAAATTGAGAAAGTTATTTTATTATCCTTACTAAGTATTATTCGTGCTTTCAAAGTAAAAAATCTTCAGTTACCTATTCCAATTCGTTAAAAAATTTTAAAGATATTATTACGTTTGTAATCTGAAATGTAAATTCATGTCGAAAAAAGTTATTTTCCTGTTGCTTTTACTCTTCGCAGTTCTGGTAGAGAATGAATTGTATTCCCAGCGAATCAAAGGAATGGTAATTGCCGGGATGAACCTTTCGCAGGTGGATGGTGATGAGATTTACGGATTTCACAAAGCAGGGCTTAACACAGGAGTGGGAGCCATCGTTCCTTTAGGTAAAAATTTTTCTTTTTCCATCGAAACAATTTACAACCAGAAAGGATCACGCCAGGGAGCACAATATGAAGATACCGTAAACAATCCTAACACCGGGGCTAAAGAATTATGGACAGGTGAATACAAACTTAAGCTCGACTATCTTGAAGTTCCTGTTTTATTCCATTATACTGATAAAGACATCATTTCCGCAGGATTAGGATTTTCTTACGGAAGGCTGGTTAGTGTGAAGGAATATGAGCATGGAAGGCAGATTGAATCAACTTCTCTCAATAGTGGTGTTTACGACAGAAACGATTATAATGTATTGGTCGATGTGAATTTCAGGGTTCACAAAAAGTTCAGCCGGTTCAGGTTAAATTTCAGATATGCCTATTCAATGAAAAAAATCCGTACCCGCGATTTCTATGATAAATTCTATGAGTACACCGGCACCCGCGACCAATTTAATAACCTTATGTCATTGAGGCTTATTTATGTTTTTAATGAAAAAGCACCGCTTGCTGATGAGAAAAGATAATAGGAACCGATGCTGCTTAATAAAAATTAATAATCAAAATCCCTGATGCTGGCAAACCTTTCCTGGTCTTTTTTCTGGAAGTTTATTAAATTCGGGGTTGTCGGATTTTCAGGAGTCTTTGTCGATTTCGGGTTTACTTATGCCTGCAAGGAATGGATCAAAATCCCTAAATACATTGCCAATGCAATTGGATTCAGTATTGCAGCCAGTTCTAATTATTTATTCAACAGGTGGTGGACTTTCCATAGCCACAATCCGCAAGTGATGATGGAATATTCCCAATTCCTGGCAATCTCATTAATAGGATTAGGGATTAATACCCTTATTCTCTGGATATTGGTAAGCAAATACAAAAAGCACTTTTATCTTTCGAAATTATTTGCCATTGGGGTTGTAACCATCTGGAATTTTCTGGCGAATTACTTTATAACTTTCCGGTAAACCAATTCCGCGATTCTTTCCAAACCAATCTTATCCTCTTCATCGAAAGCATTTAAAGCCTTACTGTCAACATCGAGTACACCTATAATTTTTCCGGATTGATCTTTCAGCGGAACCACAATTTCGGAATTAGAACGGCTGTCGCAGGCAATATGTCCCGGAAACTTATGAACATCAGGAACGATGATGGTTTCCTTACGGTTAATCCCTGCCCAGCAAACACCTGTATCCTTTTTGAGTTTAATACAAGCAACAGAACCCTGGTAAGGCCCAACGATGAGTTCACCATCAGTTAACAGGTAAAAGCCTGTCCAGAAAAAATAATCGAATTTATGGTGAAGGACAGATGCTATGGTTGACATAGCCGCAATTTGATTTTAATGCGGTTTGAGCAAACTGTTCAGCTGGTCATAAACCCGGGCATATCTTCCTTTTTTCTTTTTAGCATCTATCATGTTTTGCTAAACAGTTGAAATTGCTTATTGTTGAAGATTTGAATTTAAAATGAGATAATTGGTTTCCCATCAAAACCTGTAACCCAGATTGGCATAGATTCGACTAAAGGTCACTTCTTTTTCGAAAGTTCCTTCATAATAAATGGAAAATGAAAGTTTTTTCACGATTCTCCATGTAAGATTAATTTCTCCTATGTTCTGCACCAGTGGTGTTTCAGCATTCCTAAAATTGTAATCGACATACCTGTAATTTACACCGGCACTTACTTTGCCTGGGATCAGGTCACGGTTGAGACCCAGGCTGTAAATATTCCCGGTCATATAACTCGATTCCAGAATTGTAACCGACAGAGTTGCCGAAGCATTGATTCCCGGAATACGGCTGTAGGTCATGTATCCGTATAAATCCTTCGTTGGTTCGGGATCATTCGTTCTGTAGCGGTATCCGGCCTTTACACCTAATGATAAGTTCTTCACCGGCCGATAATTCACCATCAGCCTGTAGCCTTGTAATGTCTGCGACTCCAGCAGCCGGTCAATATAATCCAAATAGGTCAATTTAAAAGTTTCATAATAGATAATATTCTGCCTGGCGCTGTAAGAAAAGGACATCGATAAATTCCGGGTAATATTATACCTGAGTAACAAATATAAATTTGAAAGCCTAAAGGTTGTTTGAGGTTTAAAATTTACTTCACTTGTAGTCGAATCTACTGTTTTAACTTCTTCATAAATATCCGCTTCAACGGAACCAAAAAAGTATACCTTCTTTAACAAGGAGTTGGTATGCTGAAAGTATAACAAACCGGCGATCAGTATTGCCATCATTTTGCTGTTCGATAAAAGCAAGGGATGTTTGCATGCTTTTCTTTTCTTTCTGATAATTATGCCCCACATAAGCTCCATACTGCAAAAGTTTAAAACTGTAGCTGTAATCTTCATAATCAGGTCTGGAACCTACAAAAGCACCGACAGATATCGATTTAAACCTTTTTTCAAATTGCAATCCGTCAATAGCACCAACACTTGACAAGTTCGGATTTATTTTCCTGCCAAAGGTCAGGGAAGTCGTTTCATTAAAGTCATACCTCAATGACAGGTTATAAATTTTTAATCCATTAAAAAGATTATCCTGTACTTCATTCCAGTTGTTATTTGAGTGTACGAATGAGATGTAACTTTCAAGTGATAATTTTGATCCATTAATATTTTTCATGTTGAAGGAAACAATATACCTCATCCTCTGGGAATTATCTGCATCAGCATTTGAAAAATTAGTGTAGGATGCCACCGAAACCCGACCATAAATATCCTGCTTAACCTTAGGTACTAATTCTGTTAGTGTATCTTTCATTTCTTCGACAGGAATTGGAATGATTTCCTGATTGGGTTTAGCAATTTCATCCTGAATAACAGCAGATTTAGTTTTTGTGAAAATGATGTCATTGACCTTTAAGGTGTTTGCAGATATGGGATTGCAAACACATGAAATGGACGAAAGGTTTGTAATAAGTAAAACAGGAAGCAACTGACCATCCTGCTTTATATAAAGCGTATCACCAATATTGATTTTCTCAGTTGATGGAAACTTTACATAAACGCTTTGTGTGGTTATATAAGTAACAGTTCCCTGTATATTTTCATCCCTGGTTTGACCCATTAGGGTGTAACCAATAATTATGAGGATAAAAACTGAGAAAATGAATTTCATTTTTTATTTTTTAATACTCCTTATGAACCTTTTTATTATTTGTCCCACCATCCGGATGACAGGCAAGGCAGGCATTGCTGTTGTATTGATACCCCGGTACATCATTATGTTCCTCATTCATTTCGCCCTGCTGATGACAGGTAAGACAAGTGAATACTGCATAATTTGACGGATTGGTATGACAATCGCTGCATTGATTCCATTCTCCCTGATGTTCCCCGCTATAAATCGGGAAATATTGCCCATCATGATCGAAAGTTGAAGGCACCCAGACACTCTGTGTATGGCACATTTCACAGTCAGTAGGGAACTGAGCGGTCTGGTGGGGAGGATCGTTAGTCTGATTATAATCCGAAGCATGACAACCGTAACAAGTATTGGGTGTATTGTTATAATTTCCGTTGTGACATAACGCGCAATCATTAGCTATCCCAACATGAGCACCTGCCAATACATAAAAATTATTATGAATCGGGAATGTTGCCGGCTGCCAGTCAGGATTTGTTGTATGGCAGGTTTCGCAATCTGTTGGAATTCCCAGTGCATTGTGATTTGGATTGACAGACTGATTATAGTATCATTATGACAATCAGTACAAATGGTGGATGTTCCGCTGTAACCATTCTCATGGCATTGAATGCAGGCAACAGTAGTATGCGCACCAGTAAGAGGAAAATTTGTTCCACTGTGATTGAAACCTCCCGCTCCGCTGCCATCAGGATGACAGGCAAGACAAGCATCGCTGTTGTACTGATATCCGCTTATTCCCTGATGCTCCCCATTGGTTTCACCCTGCTCATGACAGGTAAGGCAAGTGAATATTGCAGTAATTGGAAGGATTGGTGTGGCAATCGCTGCACTGATTCCATTCTCCTTGATGTTCTCCGCTATAAATCGGGAAATAATGTCCATCATGATCAAAGGTTGATGGAACCCAGGCACTTTGAGTATGGCAGATTCACAATCCGTTGGAAACTGAGCAGATTGATGCGGCGGATCGTTGGTTTGATTATATTCCTCGGTATGGCAGGCGTAACAAGTATTGGGAGTATTATTATAATTTCCGTTATGACAGGTAAAGCAATCGGTTGCAATTGTCGCATGCGCTCCAATCAATGCATAGTAATTATTATGGTTAGGGAATGTGGCGGGTTTCCAGTCAGGATTGTTGTATGACAGGTTTCACAATCATTTTCTATTCCTATGGTAAAATGGTTGGGATTCGTGGTTTGGTTATAATTATCAGCATGACATCCATAACAGAAATCGGGAGTATTGGTATAATCGCCTGCATGGCAGGAAAAACAATCGTTGGATATAGTCTGCATGTGCACCGGATTAATAAATAATATTCATTGTGCGGACCAAAGGTCGCAGGCTCCCAGCCAGGTGCTGTTGAATGGCAAGCTTGCACAATCATTTGAAATCCCTAAATTCGACATGATTTGGATTAATGCTCTGGTTATAAGCATCCATATGGCAATCCTCGCAAATAGTTGTTGTTCCGGCATATCCAGTTGCATGACATTCAAGGCAGTCGGTGTCGACATGTGCACCCGTTAATGGGAAATTGGAGAGGTTATGGTTAAAACCTCCTATCTGCCTCACCGGTTGGATGACATTCAAAACAAGCAGGATCAGTTATAGTATAACCACCCACCTCATCATGCTCGTCGTCCATTTCATGCCTGGTCGTTATGGCAAATGATGCAGCTATTTGTTGCATAGTTGCTGGGATTGGTATGACAATCGATACAATTATCCCACTCACCGGCATGCTTTCCTGAATAGATCGGAAAATACTGTGCCATCATGTTGCTGAAAATTGGCAGGTTTCCAGTCAGGTTGAGTAGTATGACATCAGTGCACAATCGGTTGAAAACCCAGCGGTAAAGTGGTTCGGATTTGAGGTTGAATTATAATCTGTTTGATGACAGGTGATACAATCAGGGGAAATATTTGAATAATCGGTGCCCTTATGGCATGCTTTACAATCATTTATAGCATGACCTTCGGTTAATGGAAAAAATGAATGGTTAATACCCGATCTGCTCCAGGTAAATGCATTCATTTTATGGCAATCGAGGCATTCAGTTGAATAATTTCCCTGTATATGATTCGGGCTTGTGGTAGCTTCATAATCCGCTCTGTGACAATCGTAGCATTCCACACCCAATGGCTCAAACCTCAGCAATGAAGCCGAAGGATGGCAACTGTAACAATCAGCCGCCTGTGAGGACCGACAAGAGGGAACCGGCTTTGTGGTGAATTTCATTAATATTTTCAACCAGCCATGATTTGGGAGTATGGCATCGCTCGCATTCCATTCCAACCGTTTGATAATGCATATCGGTATGGCAGGAAACACATTCTGTTTCTGCTTCAGAGAAAACCAGCGAAGGATGACACAATCTGCAATTGACATCCTGGTGCATTCCCACCAAAGGAAATTGAGTCTTGTCGTGTGTAAACGAATAAGTTCCTGCTTCCAGTTTCCAGCCTTTGGGATTATGACAATCCGCGCAGGCCATGGTGAGTTCTTTGCCATGAGGCGATTGAGCATAAAGGCCGACACTGAGTGTCAGCAACAATATTATTTGTGACAGGCTTCGCATCGTATATCCTCAAATTTATATTGAATAAAAGTAAACTGATCTTTTTGAACCGGCTTATGACATTTGTTGCAGGCAACATTTTGATGTTTTCCGTCCAGTTTGAACCGTGAAGTATTATGGTCAAATTTCGAGCTTTCCAGTTGTTCTCATCATGACAGGCCGGCAATCCGTTGCACCATTCTTTTCAAACTGATTATTGTGCTTATCGGTGTGGCATGAATTACAATTCGTCTGCAATCCGGAAAACCTGTTGATGCACTGTGCCATCATCATTCTTCCTGAAATGACAAGCCCGGCATGATTGCTTCTGGTGCGCACCGGCAAGTTCAAATTTGGTTTTCGCATGATCAAAATTAATCTCGACTCCATCGTTCAACTTTGTGGCAATTTTCACATGCCTTTTCAGGATAAAACTTTCTCACTGATCAATGTCTCATGAATGTCTTTATGACAATCGGCACAACGTTTCCCAATGTTTCTGAAACTCCACTTTGTTTCCTTTCAGATGACATGCGAAGCAAGGTGTGGCAAGGTGTGCTCCCTCCAATTGAAAACTGCTTGCATTGTGCTGCTCAATGGTATAACTCGAACCTGCGAAACCATTTACGGAATGGCAGGCAGCGCAATCAGGAGATACGCCCTGCTTCGCAAATTGCTTTTCATGGTAATCCTTATGACAATCCGCACACTTATCATGCTTGATCGGATCGGTATATTGTGTTTTATGGCAAGAAACGCAGGTAACCAGGGTATGCTTGCCTTCGAGTTTGAAACTGGTTCTTGAATGATCGAAATTTTTCATCTCCTTCACCGCGTGAAAGGATTCTTCGGTGTGGCACTGAATGCAATTTTGCCCGAACTGGTTTTCATGAACATCCTTATGGCAATTGGTGCAGGTTTCGAAGGGGATGCCTGTAAACTTCTGGCTTTTCTTTCCATCCACCTCCTCAATTTTATGACATTTCAGGCACTCAACCTGCTGATGTTTTCCAAGCAGTTTATATTTTGCCTTGCTGTGGTCAAACTTTGAAGCCGGTTTAAAAGCTGCAAAATCATGACAGGAAAAACAGTTACCCGAAAGTTCCTTTTGATGATAATCTTCATGGCAGGTCAGGCATTCCGTTCCCAAACCCAAATAGGTTTTCTTTTTTTTCTTCGCATCGGGATCGGTGATGAATTCGGTTTTATGACAATCCTTGCAATCTTTCTTTGCATGTGCTCCTTCCAGTTTATAACCGGTCAGGTTATGGTCAAACTTTTCAAATACAATTCTGACCATCTCAAAATTTCTTCCATGGTGGTCGCTATGACATGAAACACATTCTTTTCCCTTTATTACCGGGGATGAATGATACCCTTTCTGCTGGTCAATCCGTTTCTTCAGTTCCGTATGACACTTCAGGCATTTATCATTTGCTACTTTCTCTCCCAGAATATGGCATTGGGTGCAATTCGACATTCCTTCCAAATGGGCATGAGGTGAAGCCAGGTCGCCGGGAGAAATCTGGTTGAACCCTTTGTAGCCAAAGAGTAACATGATACATATCAACCCGATTATTTTTCTTAACCTCATGTTAATCAAATTCTATTTATGCTTTAAAATCGCTTCGCCAAACTTTTTGGTAATCTGTATTCCTGATTTCTCAAGGAATTGCGTCGGAAGCTCACCGCCTGCAAAAATGTAAACCAGGTCGTTTTTCAATTCGCGCTTACTGCCTTCTTTTTCCACAATGATTACCACTTCCGGCTCAATCTTCTCCAACATTTGATACTAAACACTACATCCACTTTCTTTTGTTCAATTGCTTCATTGATCCGCTCATTGTTTTTTGGCTTGATACGCTGGAAAACATCGTTTCGGTATGAAAGCGTTACTTTATTATGATCAGCCAGTATGAGCGCTGATTCAATGGCCGAATCACCACCGCCCACAACCAGAATGTTCTTCCCATGAATTTCTTCAGGTTCCAGGAGCCGGTAGGCTACCTTCTCAGTATCTTCACCAGGGACATTCAACTTTCGTGGAGTACCCCGACGTCCGATGGAAAGTAAAACATTTTTAGCTGTGTATTGTTCGCCATTCTTTGTTTCAACTTTAAAATGCCCATTTTCAGATAAAATGGCTTCAACTTTAGTATTTTCACTTGAATATCAATACCATTTTGATGCAGCACCTTTTTCCATAAATCCAGTAAGTTCGGATTTACTGGTTTCAAAAAGTTTTACCTTACCAAACAACGGAAGATCCATGGCAGAAGTCATTACTATTTTCGACCTGGGAAAAGTAAATACGGTTCCGCCTAAGTGTATCCTGTTCGAGGGTGAGAAATTTTAAATTATTCTTTTTGGCTGCAAGGGAAGCAGAAATTCCTGCAGGACCTGCACCCACGATGATCAGATCAAATTCCGCTTCATGCTGACTTTTTCGCCATTTTTACGATGTTCTCAACAGCTTGTTTTCCCTGTTCGACTGCATTTTTTATCAGTCCCATTCCGCCCAGTTCACCGGCAATAAATATTCCTGACATGTTGGTCTCGAAGTTCTGGTTCACATGTGGTAGCTCAACACCCCTTTTTTCAGTTCCGATACACAAAGTGATGGCATGTGTGGGGCAGGCATGAAAGCAGGCACCGTGACCAATACACCGTGATGCATTTATGGTGGTAGCTTTACCGTTTCTAATTCCTAGAATATCACGTTCAGGGCAGGCAATGATGCATGCACCTGTCTTGATGCAACTGTTTACATCAATGACCGGATGAAGCGATACCGGCTCATAACAACCCGTTCAGCTTGGCTTTTTCTATTTTTTCTTCTACGACTTTGGATTCACGCCTTTGTTTTCGAAGGTATATATAAACAATGACCAGGCAAAAGATCAGCACCCCGCCATACACCAATATATTTTCAATCAGTACTTCCATAACTTAAAATATCCAACGGTATCCAAACACAATGGTTACAATTACATGAATGACCATGATGATCAGCATTACAAGCGCAAAAGGCAGATGGGCCACATGCCAGTATTTAAATAAATTCTGCATGGTCTGCAACCGGTCGATTTTCCGGTTCAGTGATATTTCGTTATCGACAAGTTTTAAAACTTTTTTTGTCTCAGCATTTGACAGATTATTTCGTTTAAGGACTGATTTCACCTTTCGAATTGCTTTTGCATCCTCTCTGACCTTTCTGAAATAGCGTACGATCAGGTTTGAATGGTATATTTCCGCTTTCTTCTGTGTGGATTCAATAATATCGTTGTAACTTTCATCATTTAGGTTATAATCCTTTTTCAATATTGAACCAATGTCGCTTTTTAGATCCTTTACCTCATGTAAGCTTAATTCTCTCCCTTCAATTGACCGGGGAATTTGCAAATAGATAAACCTTCCGATAACGCCACTCAGAAAGACAGCCACCATGCTCCAGAAACTGATGGCGACAATTCCCCCGAACTTAAAAGCAGTATGAAAAAGCACCATGATCGGGCCTAAGGTGCAAAGGAAAATATGGAATTCGAGCCAGTGTTCAAGTTTACCCATCCGCAACATCCAGTGGAATCTTTTCCTGGCCATATAGATGGAGACGCCAATGATCATCAACAATGACCCTAATATTCCGAATCCGTGGCCCAATGCTCCGCTTGGTTTAAGCAAGTCGTGATCGGGATGGTAAAACCTTTCTTCAAGGCTGGTATTGTAATACTGCACACCGCACCAGGTGAGAGCAATTAGAGTCAAAAGGACAATTACAGATAAAAGACCAATGTATAATCTATGAGCTAGTTCAGACATATTCAATTAATCAAGTATTAAATTTTCCACCCTTAATACCATGTAATCAATTTATCATCAAAATTACATAATAACATATTTAGAGTTACAATCATATCCTATTTATATACTTTCCAAATAACGATGATCCATACAACCATAAATGATTTAAATGAAGCTAAATTCATGGCCGAATCTCCTAAAAACAATAGTGCCAAACCTTGAGTGAATACAGATTATACTTATAATCAATTACTTCGTTACGACCCATATTTGTGTTTAATATCCGAAAACGTATATAAATAATTAGATACGTCGAAGAATAAAAAAAAGTAAGCTGGGAATAATTTGGGTTCAAACAAATCCATAGAATCACTTTAAGGAGTTTCAATGAAACCTGCGTAGTTTTGACGCAAACATAAGAATACCCTTTTAAAGCAATCACATCACTCATAAAACAGGAAATATGACTGCAAAAATAAAATCTCTATAAATTCATGCTTATTATATTACCATTCAGAAAAATCCTATTTTTGTAACAATTCTTTGAAATAAATAAAATCACTAATCAAAAATAAATCAAAGAAAATGTCAGAAAAAGAGAAAGGGTTTAGTTTCAAAAAACTGTTTTTCAGAGATACTGAAGCGGGTGTGCAAGAAAAACAAAATCAGAATGCGGAACCGGCAAGCAAAAAAATACTACAGGCATCAATTGCAATTCATGAAACATCGCTTTTGGAGGACTTCGTTCAGCGTCTCCAGAATTTAATCAATCAAAATAATCAGCCCGGTTTTGATTTTCTTGAATTCACTGAATCGCTTTTTGAAGAAAAACAAAATCCGAATCCGGAAGTTTATAAAACAGTTTTCAGGATTGCTCAAAAAATGGACAAATCGCTGACACCTTTACGGTTACTCAACAGCGCTATGTTTTATAAAGATTTGGTACAGCGAACTGCCGAAATTGAAATTACTAAAGGAGAGACTAAAAAAAAAGATTTACAGGCTGAAAAAAACACTGAAAAAAACAACCTTGACAAAGGACTCAAGGACACAAGAATAAAAATACAACAACTTACTCTGCAAATTCAAGAACTTCAAAATCAGGAAGTAGCCTTGAGCAATCAGCTTTTGGCCATCGATCAGAAATACGACAGTAAATTTATTGATCTCGACAGGAAAATAGGTGCCATTCGTGAAGCAAAAGAACAGGTGATTGTAAGTATTGTTGATATTGAAGCCGGAATAAAATCGAATCTTTCTTAAAAACAAAAAAACATAGATGTTATGCAAAATGAATTAAAAACAATTACTCAGCTACCTATCATGAAATATTTCGATGATAGCAGGCTGTATGAAAAAGGGAAAGAGACCACTTGGAAAATGGCGGAAAGGTGAAAAGCCAATAGGTGCTTTTTTAAGTTTAATACTTATCGGGATTATTGGTTATGGAACAATCAGATGGATAATTCCGGCAGTATTTGTTGCTTTAAGTCAGGTTTTTGCCGTAATTGCCTCAATTTTGGCAGTAATACTCATTATATTGCTTATGCCTGCAATTTATAAGCTTTTCCGCAGAATTGTCCGTTCATTTCATAAAGCAATAATCCGATGGAACCCTTTTGAGGAGCTTGATGAGCAAAAACAAAAAATGTGGGAAACACATGATTTGTTTTTAAAGCATAAATCGAAAATAAAACAACTTCGTACCGATTTTGAGCAAATGTCCAACGGAACACAGAAAAGTTGCTGAAGATTCGAAATCTGAAGTTCAGCGTCAAACAAAAAAAGCGGGAGAAATAAAAGAACAGATGGACAAAATGATTGACGAGAAAGGGAAAGAGGTAAAAGAAACCGATGAATATGTTGAACTGCAGCAACAGTTCATCAATGCAACATCTGCTGGTACCCGAACAAATACTATACTTGAGAAAAATATTGAATGGACAACCAAGTATGCTGCACGTTCGAACATCTTTGCCAATCTTGACCGT
The DNA here is from genome assembly GCA_963708435.1 of uncultured Bacteroidales bacterium. GTDB lineage: Bacteria > Bacteroidota > Bacteroidia > Bacteroidales > JAADJA01 > JAADJA01. The sequence continues at coordinate 17,868 of CAVPSZ010000023.1, read as the reverse complement.
AAGTTAGCCATTGGTGCAACACTCCTCGAAAACAAGATAAAAGATTTTGAGGAGAGTATTGCCATTATGAAAAAAGACTGGGAAATGGCTGCAGCATCGCGTGGAGCCACAGCTATTCTGAAAGAAATTCTAGGTCCCGGAGGACAGAACTGGAAGCTGGAATATGCCCTTGAATTTGTTGCAGGACGAATTTCAGAAGACCTTGCAATGACAGCCCAGAACCTTGAAGATTTAGATAGAAATACCACGGCATTTAATTTCGACAGCGATGAGGCTTACGAAAAATTGCTTGCCATTGGCAACAAATTGGATGCAGGACAGATGGACATTCCAAATCCTTCAAAAATTTCAAATCCCAATCACAAACTGACCCGTGAAGAAAAAAATGCAGCCGGTCCGCTTGGCGATATTTTTTAGTTAGATAGAATATTAAAAAATTCGAATTATTAAAAACATAAAAGAAAATGGAAACTGATTATCAAAACAAAACCGGAAGATCAATTCCCGGGTTCCCGAAAAAATGGACATTTGGATTCCAAATGACGATACTGGTAATTATTCTTTGCCTAATTGGAGCCGGTGTATATTTCGGCTATCCATATATAAATAGCGCTACCAGGGGGAATAAAGCTGATTTACGTGCAGGATTTAATAACTTTGTTGGTTTTGCACCTGGTATTGACCTGAATGGTGGCGCTGCTCCAAACAAAAACTCAAGAATGTACAAAGAGTTTGGTATCACGTTCGAAGCTGTTCGAATGGATGATATGCAAAAACTCAATGATGCCTTGAAAAACGGCGATCTTGATTTCATTTTTACTACTACCGATATTTCACCTATTGGAATGGACCGCAGCAGTGACCTAGCCAAAATGTCGGTTGTTCAGTTTTTAAAAATTGATGATTCGCGCGGGGCTGATGTTTTTATTGTTGATAAATCGATAAATACCGTCGCCGACCTTAAAGGTAAAAAAATTGCCTGCGCACTTGGCTGGCCCAGCAATACTTTACTTCATGCTACCCTTGAAGCCGGAGGGCTTACCGAACAGGACGTTGAGATTTTACCTATGGGTGATCCTTTTGCTGCAAAGACGGCTTTTACTACCGGAAACGCTGATGCAACCGTAGTTTGGTCGCCCGATGATGAAGAGTGCCTAAAATCAAGAGATGCTAAAGTTCTGACAAGTACTGAATTGCTTCCGAATATAATAATGGATGGATTTATTGCCAGGAAAGAGGTTCTTGAAAAGAAAAAAGATCTTTTTATAAAACTTTCCAGGGCTTGGCTTACTGCCAATTCAGAAATGAAAGACCCGGCAAAAATGGCCAAAGCTGCTCAAACTTATAAAATAGCATTTGAAGTTCCGGACGACGTAAGTATTATCCTTGACGGGATGAAAAAAATCCATTTTGCAAATTACGGTGACAACATCAACTTTTTCGGATTAAGCACTGATTATACTGGCATAACCGGACAGCAGCTTTATACAAAAATGGCTCGAATTTATAAAACAGGTTATGGAAATAACTTAACCAATGTTGTGCCGTGGGCGGAAGCTTCCTATCCTGGCATTATTCAGGCAATTAACGATTTACAGGGTGATGCACATTTAGCCGAAGGACAGATTCAGTTCGAAGCACCAACAACTTCTGACATAAAAGCTCCGGCAGTTGCTATTAAACCCATTATCATTAACTTTGCAACGGGTTCATGGGCACTTACATCCAATATGAAAGAACTAATCGAAAATCAGCTTGGACAATTGTCCGTTGAGTTTGCAGGAATGAAAGTCCGCATTGAAGGGAACACCGACAACGTGGGAGGTGCTGAAATGAACAGAGAACTTTCGCGCAAACGTGCTAAATCGGTTGCCGACTACTTGGTCAAAACATACAATTTCGATCCGAACCGGTTTATTATTGTTGGTAACGGCCCCGACAAACCGGTTGCAGACAATAATACGGAAGAGGGCAGGGCAGCAAATCGCCGGACGGAGTTCCAGCTATTGGGGAAATAAAATAATGAAAAAATTTTTACAATGAGGAGGATATTATTTATATCCTCCTTTATTATAAATAGAGGAGAAAATCGATAATTATGAGAATAATTAAGAATCTTTTCAAATTTGCCGGTGATGTTGATAAAAAAACCTCATTGACAGTAAATATTTTAGGGTGGGTACTGCTGGTATTTTTATGGTGGTTGATCCCTACGCTTGGTTGGATTAACCCCACCATACTTCCTTCTCCTATAGACGTGATTACATGCTTTAAAACCCTATTCATGGAACGAAACCTTTTGTACAACACAGGTTATTCTATTTTTATCAACCTGGGTGGTTATTTACAGGCAATGGCTTTGGCAATTCCTCTCGGTTTCCTGATTGGGTTGATCCCCTTTTTCAGGCATCTGGTAAGCAAGCAAATTGAAGCCATCCGCTTTACACCCCTACCCGCAACAACAGGTATTTTTATGGCACTTTTTGGCCTCGGTTTGGGCGTTAAGGTCGAATTCCTTGCCTTCGGTATTTTTGTTTACCTGCTTCCGGCGATTGCCCAAAGGATAAAAGACATTGAAACCGACGATCATCTTAAAGCCCTGCAACAGACAATGTGGACACTGAATGCAAGTCCCTGGATGACACTGAAACATTTCTATATCCCGTCGGTACTGAGCAGATTCTCAATGGATGTAATTAATCTGGTAGCTGTAAGCTGGACTTACATCGTAATTGCTGAAATGGTAAATGCCCAGGGTGGATTAGGGTCAATGATTTATATGGCAACTTCGCGTGGTTCACATGTCGACCAGCTTTATGCAGTTCTAATCCTAATCATTTTTATAGGATTTGTTCAGGATAAGCTACTGAAACTGCTCGATAAAAAAATCTTTAAATTTAAATACGCCTGATAATGAAGCGAAATATTTTCCAAAAACGTGATGATAGTGAAATATCTGAGCCTGTCGACAGTACACCCATTCTGGAGACCAAAGTTGAAGTAAATGGCGCTACTCCATCAGATCAGGCACCTGTCGGCCACTCAGCAGATATAATAAACCTTGTTAATATCAACCAGGTTTATTCTGAACACCTGCCACCCAATATTGTATTTAAAAATTTTAATCTCGACATCAAAGACATTAAGGACCAGGGACAATTTATTACCATCATGGGTAAATCGGGTTGCGGAAAATCTACGTTGCTTCGGTATATTTCCGGGTTACAGGTACCAACTTCAGGAGATGTTTATATTTATGGGAAAAGTCGCACGGATAAAGATCGGATTCCGATGGTTTTTCAGCAATATACTTCATTTGAATGGAAAACTGTATTGCAAAACGTTGCCCTGCCTTTGATATTAAAGGGGATTCCTAAAAATGAAGCCAACGATAAAGCAATGGAAATGATAAAAATTGTTGGATTGTCCGGACATGAAAATAAATGGGCCAAATATCCGATTTTATCGGGTGGACAATTGCAAAGGGTTGCCATTGCGCGTAATCTTGTTGTGAATCCGCAAATTCTGCTGATGGATGAACCCTTTGGAGCTTTGGATACGATCACCCGGAAACAAATCCAGGTTTTTCTCCGTTCTATTTTTGAAAATGCTAAAATCGATCCAACCATTATCTTTGTTACACACTCTGAAAGCGAAGCTGTATTCCTTTCAACTGACATATTTATTCTGGATTCAGGACCAGCTAACGTGAGGCACCATATTAAAATTGGTTTGCCGCAGGTTCGTAATGATTCGGTAAGATATTCCACTGAGTTTACCGAATATGTAAATAAACTGGGTTCACTCATTGAGGATTTGAAAAAGGAAGGGCAAAAGCCTTAGATTGAGAAAGTGTAAGAATAAACAAAAGAGAATTAATCCTCGTTAATATTCTGCTCATGGGCTGGTCATCTTACATCCTCTTAAACTGACCCAACGAAATAATAATACTGGACAGCACAGTAGTGTCAAGTTAGATTACTATTTCGTTCTTTGAAATTTTTGATATAATGGGATTGTAGAAGGTTTTTAGTCAGTGACGATTTGAAAAGGATTCATAGTTTACGGGTAAAAGAAGGGCCATGAATACAGGCAAATAAGTTTTTTTACAATCGCCTGAAAATCGATAATTCAACTTACGAAATCCTACAAATTTTAGGACAGTCACGTTTGAACAAAACACGAATAAATAAACTACTTGCTAATCCCAAAAATCAATATATCAAAGAACTTTTATAATCAATTGAAACTCTTGTAGTTTAAACAAACGTTAATGAATACTTATTTTAAATTATTCTATATTTCTCCGAAAAATAAATCATTGATCAACCTTAAAACTAAAACTATGAAAATCGGATTTATCGGTCTTGGAAAAATGGGCGCCAACATGGTTCAGCGACTCTTATTGGATAATCACCAGGTTGTGGTCTGGAACCGAAGTCCCGGCCCTGTGGAAGAACTGGCAGCAAAAGGTGCAATTGCATCATCGTCCATCGCTGACCTTGTGTCAAAGTTACCTGAGCGCAAAGTGATCTGGCTCATGGTTCCTTCCGGCAAAGCAGTTGACGATAACCTGGAAATCCTGCTGGGGTTCTTAAAAAAAGAAGATATTATTATCGATGGTGGAAATTCTTACTGGAAAGATACCCGTGAACGGGGCAGAAAAATAGGCGAAAAGGGCATTCACTACCTCGATTGCGGCACAAGCGGCGGTGTGTGGGGATTGCAAAATGGTTATTGCCTTATGTATGGAGGAAATAAGGACGCAACAGATTATGTGGAGCCAATATTTAAAACCTTAGCTCCTGAAAACGGATATGTTTATTGCGGCGAAAGCGGAGCCGGACATTTTGTTAAGATGGTTCATAACGGTATTGAATATGGCATGATGCAATCCTTTGCCGAAGGATTTGAAATTATGGAGAAGTCGCCCTTCAGCATCGACCTGACCAAAGTAGCCGATGCCTGGCAATACGGAAGCGTGGTTCGCAGCTGGCTGCTGGAGCTTGCTGTGAGAGCATTTAAGGAAGATCCTAAGCTTGAAAAACTCGCAAGACTATGTGCAGGACAGTGGCGAAGGCAGATGGACGGTACAGACAGCCATGGATCTCGATGTCCCGGCGCATGTAATTACCGCTTCCCTTTTTACCCGGTTCCAGTCGCGGCAGGATGAATCCTTTGCCATGAAAGTACTGGCAGCCCTAAGAAACCAGTTCGGTGGCCATGCAGTAAAAACTAAAGAACAATAACACCATGAGCAAACCTGAAAATCAAATCCTCGTCATTTTCGGAGCATCAGGCGACTTAACCAAACGAAAGCTCATTCCTGCACTTTTTGCATTGGAGATCCAGGATTTATTGCCGGAGAAATTTGCCATCATTGGTGTTAGCCGTTCAGGTTTAACCGATGATAACTTCAGGGATTCAATGAAAGAAGGCTTGCAGAAATTCTCGGTTGAGAAAAATAAGACCGAAGAACAAGTGAATGCCTTTTTACAAAAGGTATTTTATGAAAGTGTTGATGCCAGCGATCCTTCTTCCTACAAAAAACTGGCGGATAAGCTTACAGCATTAAAAAATACCCTGGGCATCAGCGGTAATACTATTTTCTACCTTTCCACTCCGCCCAGCCTGTATGGGATCATCCCAAAAAATCTTGCCATCAATAAGCTGAACGATCAAACAGATGGATGGAAACGGGTTATCATTGAAAAGCCTTTCGGTTATAATCTTCAAAGTGCGGTTGACCTGAATTCAGGTTTGGCCGCTGACTGGCAGGAAGACCAGATCTACAGGATCGACCATTACCTGGGCAAAGAAACCGTCCAGAATGTATTGGTAACCCGATTTACCAATGGCATCTTCGAACCTTTGTGGAACCGGAATTATGTTGATCATGTTGAAATTACATCTGCTGAAAGCATCGGCGTTGAAAAACGTGGTGGTTATTACGAAGGATCGGGCGCACTGCGCGATATGATCCAGAATCATTTGCTGCAGGTGGTCGGATTGATGGCCATGGAACCTCCTTCGTCCATGCAGCCGGATGCCATCAGGAATGAAACCGTGAAGGTATTTCAATCCATTCGCCCTTACAAGGCGGAAGAGATCAGCAAGTCTGCCATTCGCGGACAATACCTGGCGGCAACGATCAAAGGAAAAGAAGTAAAGGGTTACCGTGAAGAGGAAGGCGTGGATCCGAATTCAAGGACAGAAACTTATGCAGCCCTTAAATTTTATATTGATAACTGGCGCTGGGGCGGTGTTCCGTTTTATGTAAGAACCGGCAAATACCTTCCAACACGTGTTTCGGAGGCAGTGATCCATTTTAAGCCAACGCCGCATTATCTCTTTTCACGGAAAGGTGCTATGGACAACAGTAATCAATTGGTTATCCGGATCCAGCCTGATGAAGGCATCCTACTGAAGTTCGGAATGAAAACGCCCGGAGCAGGATTTGATGTTCAGAATGTAAATATGGACTTTCATTATTCCGATTTATCTCATCTGCGTATTCCTGAAGCCTATGAGCGGTTGCTGCTCGACTGCATGACGGGAGATTCCACCTTGTATGCCAGAAACGATGCCGTGATGGCTACCTGGAAGTTTCTCGACCCGGTTTTAAATGCATGGGAAAATGATCATTCCATTCCCATTTATGGTTATCCTGCCGGAACATGGGGTCCTGAAAAGGCAGATGATCTGATTGAGCAAAAAGGAATGACCTGGCGCTATCCCTGCAAAAACCTTTCGGATGACGGTATTTATTGTGAGTTGTAACCATGAGAAAGCAAATTCAGATATTTCCTCGGTATTGAAGAGCTTTTCAGCGATTTTGCCAAAAGAATTTGCAATGAGAAATTGCCGCAACTTCTGAAAAGCGATTTTATTCCATCGCCTTATCCGGAGGATCAACACCACGGGCCGTCTTCAATTATTTAGCCGGGCATTATGCCGAACAATCAACTGGATAAGCTGCTTGTCTTTTGGGGCGACGAACGCTGTGTTCCTCCCGATAGCGAGGAAAGCAATTACAAAATGGCCTTTGATAGCCTGATAGGTTATACCAACGCTCCCCGACGTGAATATTTTCAGGATAAGGGGCGAGAATGATCCTATCGGAGGAAGCAGAGAATTATGCGGAAATCGTGAATAAACTGCTGTTTCCGACCATAGCGGCATTCCGCAGTTCGACCTGTTCATGCTCGGAGCTGGGGACGACGGCCATACGGCTTCCATTTTCCCTGATCAGATTTCCCTTATTTATTCTGAAAGACTTTTCGAGGTAGGTAAGCACCCGGTTTCGGGTCAGAAGCAGGATTACAGCCACCGGAAAACTTATCAATAATGCCAAGCAGGTAATCTTCATGGTTACGGGCAAAAGCAAAGCTGAAAAAGCAGCTCAGATTATTGAAAAGAAAAATGGCTACGAACTTTTACCGGCTTCTTTTATCAATCCTACTGATGGAGAGCTGATCTGGATGCTGGATGAGCAGGCAGGACAAAAATTAAAAAAAGGTTAGCCAATCCGGGTGCTCCTTTTGAGCCTGTCCTTTCTTTTCCGCGAAGCATTCCTGAAAAGGCATTCCTGAAAATCCGTCAGGTTTTATCAGGAATCCATAATCAACTTTAGGCAATTTAAACTTTAGTCAATCTAGTCAATTCCCTTTGGATTCCTGTTCCTGCTTGCACAGGAATGTACCCGCGGGAATGATTAGAAAGAAAAAAGGAACCCCTTTCGGAGTCCCTTTTCACGGTAATTTAGCATAGCTATTCTGTTTTACGCAAAAGCTTTTCTTCGGGTACGGTGCCACCGGCTCCTCTGCATTTGTGCGGTTTGTCACACTGAGCTTGTCGAAGTGTGTGCGGTGGCCATTTTTTCAAATCCATTCTATGTCTTCGACAGGCTCAGAATGACCGGTATTTGCAAAAGCTTTTCTCCGGTTACGGCACTACCGGCTCCTCTGTTTGTGTCATTTCGATATCATTGATCGTTTCCTGGTTCTCGAATACGTCCACCATCTCATCCGTGTACTTTTACGAAGCCCTCCAGCTCAAACTCCATAGCCTGGTTTCCGATGGGGACACTTTCAGCATTTCATATTCGCCGAACTCATCCGTTTCAACCTCGATTTCCGTATTCAGCTACCTTGCAGCTCACCCCTTCCAGCTGGTTGCCTTCCGCATCGGTGATGGTTCCCGCGGATGCTGCCCATTCCTGTTGGCTCGGGCTGGCCCGAAGGTGTATTGTAGATCACATAATCGTTATACAGACTTTCGTCCGTTTCGTACCAGATGTCCTTGCCGGTATTGCAAGCTTTCACAATGGCATGGTAAAGTGCGTTTCCTTTGTAATGCGGTCGGTGGTTGCCTTGTCCCTGTCCTGCTGAGCCGAGAGCTGTTCGTCCACCGCCTTGTGAAGCTTAAGATATGGGCTTCTGTTTGCACCAGTATTTCCTCGGTTATGCCCTCATCAGCCAGAGCAAGCAGGTTTTCACGGGCAGTGTCGACCACCAGCTGGCTGTTGCGGAACAATTCCTCGTCGGTATACTTCGTAAGTGCTGCATTGCCGAATGTATTGTACATGGGGCTGCCCGCACCATACACGTTTTCGGCTGCTACAAAAATAGTACGCAGGCCTGTAGTGAGCGCCGTCCTGGCTGCATCCTTTTTCTCCGTCTTCACCGCGACAATGGCCAGGTAATAATTGTCGGGCTTGGTAGCGGCAAAGGTGTCGCGCAAATTTTTCAGATTAGCGATTTTGGCCGGTGTATGGCCACGCTTTAGAAAATGAGCCCCATCTCTATGATAAGGATAAGGGTTCCGTCTGCCAGCTGTATCAGGTGGCTGTCGTTGAAATTGTACTCCCTCCAGGGAGGTTTAATTTTTGACATACATTTTTTTTTTTTAAATTAATATTTATTTTAATTACAAAACATGATCTTTAACGGAATTATTATTCAATATGGTTACATTTATATTAGATATATTTTTTATATTCATAAAATATGCAATAATATATATAAATACATGTAAGTTGATTGGCCGGAGTTTCCCGATGATTTTTCCCCGAAAAAAAATTTTAATATTTTTTTGAAAATAAATTGCAACCACCCCCAAACAAGGTAAAAAACTGACCCTTAGGTGCTCCGGATCGCTCATTTTGTGTTTTGCACAACTTTTTTGTTCTGTTTCTTGTGTCCGCCGGTGTTCTGAACTTGTCCGAAGGTCTGTTACTTCACTCCGTTGATCTTTTGCTTCACTCCGTTGGTGTTTTGCTTCACTCCGTTGATCTTTTGCTTTACTCCGTTGGTCTTTTGCTTCACTCCGTTGGTCTTTTGCTTCACTCCGTTGGTCTTTTGCTTTACTCCGTTGCCTGGCAGACGCGGGTTTGGAGTAAATAAGGGAAAAGATGAATAAACAGATTGGATTAATTGATTAATAATAAAGTAAACCCAGTAATGGAGGAAATGAGTTAATTAGATAAATAGGTTAATAGATATATTTAGAAGAGAATTTAATAATTTCATAGGGAGTTAAATATTAAAAGGAGGTATTTTATGTTCATTTTATTTCCACCAAATAAATATTAGGATTTCAATTACATAAAGGTTGAATATTAATTTAAAACCATTTTAATTATTAGATTAGATTGAAGAGTTAATTCATCATGCAAAACCTGCATTATTAAAAATTGAATATAAAAATTAAAATTCAAAACCTGTTTTTTATTTACCAAATAATTTTACATTTGTTGAATTGTTAACAATCGAATAATCAACTGGGGTATGATAACTTTTCTGAAATTTTAAAGAATTCCAATTATAAACTCACTCAATTTAATTTAGTAGAAATTCAAGAGATCGAAAAAAGGATTGAATTGAGGAAGGATAATAAAAACAATGATGTACCTTATATTAAATGCCAGGTAAGCAATAAGGAAATTCGGCTAACTCCCGAAGAAATGATAAGGCAACTTTATTTGTAGGTACTGATTAACGATTATGAGTATCCTGCTACCCGTATGGAAGTGGAATATGCTGTTTCGTTTGGCAGCGAAAAGAAACGAGCAGATATTGTTGTTTTCGACAAGGACCAAACTACCACGCCATACATTATGGTGGAGTTGAAAAAGCCAAAACTTAAAGATGGCAAAGAACAACTCAAATCGTATTGCAATGCCACCGGCGCGCCGATTGGCATTTGGACTAACGGCGATTCTATTTCTTATTACCACCGCAAAGACCCGAATTATTTTGAAGATATTCCGGCCATTCCGAAAGCAACCGAAAAACTATCTGATATTTTTTCCGAACGCTGGACCATTGACGACCTGATAAAAAAAGACAAACTGGTAACTGAACGCAAATCACTGAAAGACCTGATTCTTGAAATGGAGGATGAAGTGTTGGCTAATGCCGGGGTTGATGTGTTTGAAGAATTGTTCAAACTCATTTTTACTAAGCTGTACGATGAAATGGAAACGGGCGCAACAAAGCACGTTACCTCGAATTCAGAAATTATGGCGATACCGAAACCGAACTTAAAGCTAAAATACAAAAGCTGTTCGACAAGGCCAAAAAGAAATGGGAAGGTGTGTTTTCTGATGATCGAAAATTGAGCTTACCGCCTCGCACCTTTCGATTTGTGTTTCATCGTTGCAGGATGTAAAACTCTTTAACTCGAATCTTGATGTGGTTGATGAAGCTTTTGAATACCTGATTAACAAAAGCAGCAAGGGCGAAAAGGGCAGTATTTTACACCGCGTTATGTAATTGATATGTGCTGTGAAAATGCTCAACCCAAAAGAAAGCGAAACCATGATTGACACCGCCGCCGGAAGTTGCGGATTTCCGGTGCATACTATTTTTCATGTATGGGAACAAATATGAAAGAAGAAGGGCTCGAACAAAAGCCACCTTGTTCACCCTCGAAGAGAAACCAGCCGATGTGACGATTATGTGCAGGAAAAAGTTTTTGCCATTGATTTTGACGAAAAAGCCGTGCGCGTTGGCCGAACTCTCAACCTGATTGCAGGCGACGGACAAACCAATGTTTTGCACCTGAATACCCTCGATTGGGAACGATGGGACGAAAAAACCAACGACGAAGACTGGATCGATATCTATAACGAAGGCTGGAAAAAGCTTAAAAAACTACGCACAGATAAAAACAGCAACCGCGATTTTCAGTTTGATATTCTGATGGCCAATCCGCCATTTGCAGGCGATATAAAAGAAAGCCGCATTTTAGCAAAATACGAATTGGGGAAAAATGCCAGCGGCAAATACCAGACCAATGTAGGCCGCGATATTTGTTTATTGAGCGCAACCTCGATTTTCTTAAAGCCGGGCGGACGTATGGCAATTGTATTGCCGCAAGGACGCTTTAACAATCAGCAGCGACAAACAAATACGTGAATTTATTGCCGAACATTGCCGCATTTTGGCAGTAGTGGGTTTGCATGGCAATGTATTTAAACCCCATACCGGCACCAAAACCAGCGTATTGTTTGTGCAAAAATGGGATGATAAGCTTTGCCCGAAAGTCGATGATTACCCGATTTTTTTTGCCACCATGCAGGAACCCAGCAAGGACAATAGCGGCGATAAAATATTTATGCGTAAAAAAGATATTCATCCTATAGCAGTAAAACCAGCCCGAACCAATATATGACAAGGCAAATTGGCATTTAAACCGATCAATGTACACTATGTAAACACAGCCAAAGAACTTGATGAATTTTATTTGATGCACACGGCCACCTGATCGTAAAGCACGACCTATTTAATCACGATGGCTTGACCAAGATGGCATTGCCGAAGCATTTGCCGAATTTGCCAGAAAGGAGAAGCTAAGTTTTTTTTAGGTCGCCCTTTCAATGAAGCCAAATATAAAGCTTTGTTGGAGGGGTTAGAAATATCAGAAGTGCGATTGAAAAGTTTAGAATTCAGTGGCAGAATTGATGCAGAGTATTATAGACCTTATTTTTTACATTATGAGGATATTTTAAAACTAAAGAATGGTATCAAGCTAGATAATTATTCAAATTTCTTGATTGGTCCTTTTCGTTCTTCATTTTACTTGAAAACTATACTGATGATAAAGCATATAGATATATTAGAGGTAAAGATGTTAAACCATTAAAATTGATGGATGATGATAACGTCTATATGCCAAAATCAGACTATGAAAGACTTGTATATGTAAATATGCTCTGAAGAAAATGACATATTAGTTTCTGTTGTTGGAACGATAGGAAATGGTTATTATAACAAAAAAAGATTTACCAGCAATCTTTAGTTGTAAAAGCACTGTTTTAAGGACAAAAAGTATTAATTCAGCATATCTTCTAGTATATCTAAATACAAAATACGGCAGGGATTTGTTGATTCAAAAAGAAAGGGGAGCTATTCAAAAAGGATTAAATCTTGATGATTTAAAAAGCTTAATTGTTTTTAATCCATCCGATTTATTACAAAAACAAATTGAAAACTGTTTCTTAAATTTAAGAAAACAAAGATACTAAGCAGATTTATTACAAGGCAGAAATCCAATTATTAGAAGCTATTGGTTTGCATGATTTTGAACCCAGCAAAGAAAAAGTAAATATAAAGCAATTTAGAGATTCTTTTCTTCAAACAGGCAGGTTGGATGCGGAGTATTATCAACCCTTATATGATGAAGTCGAGGAAAAAATTAAAACAAAGGGTTTTGTTTTAGTAAAAGATTTTTGTACTGCATTATATTAAACTGGTCCCAACAAGCCCTTATACTGATGATAATTCAGGTATACCATATATTAAGGGTATGAATTTAAAAAACACTGAAATTGTAAAAACTAAGTTAGATAGAATTATAAACACTGAACAATTACCTGAAAAGGTATACACAAGAGAAGGTGATATTATTATATCACAAATGGGTACTTGTTGGGACGGATATGTTGGAATTGTTACCGAAAAGGAAACAGGCTGGTTATTTGCATCCTTTACAATTAGGATTAGAATAAATCATCAAAGCCAAATTACTTCCATATTTTGTTTTGTATTCATTCAAAATATAGCTAACATAATATCCAACAATTGCGCCCCAAAGTTACAATCATCCTTACTGTGCGCATAAAATACCGACTTCCTAATATAAACATGTATATCCCACTTGTAGAGGTAAACAAACAGCAACAAATCAGTGATCTGAGAAGAAAGTTTCCGGCTTAAAAAAAAGAATCGGAAAACCTATTGGAATTGGCAAAGAGAGCTGTGGAGGTGGCGATAGAGAAGGGGGAGGAATTTGCAATGAAAATATTTAATAACTAAAAAAATATGTATTATGGAAAAAATTAACAACATTATTATTCATGAAATGAATAAAAAAGCAAAAGAAACTACAGCAGAACTAATAACATCAGAAAATATAATGCCCGATATTATTAGCTTCTGGTCTTGTTGATCAAATTATTAAATCTTTTGAAAGTACCTACAATAAGAATGCAATATTTTCGAATACAACTACTTCTGTTTTCAAAAACCAGTTCTATAATTATTCGTCAGATTTTGCAACCTCTAAGTTTGTTAAATTTTCTCGAAATACTCGTTAATTAAATCAAGGAATTTATTTCCAAAAAACCTTTTGCAACAGGTGGTTATTATTTATTTGTAGATTATTCTACAGATCATCATAGGTTTATGACAGTGGTAATCCTCCGAAAACGTCAAGGATTTAATTTTTTAAGGGTAAATAATATCTATAAAGTTGCTTCAACAGAAAATTTGAATATAGATAAATTAGCAATGGGATTTAGACTCAACTTTAATATCTTTTCTAGTGCGAAAAACGAAAGGAACTATATTGCTTTAATAACAAATCAACAGGATACACTTTCTGATTATTTTATTAAATGGGTTGCTATTAGTGATTTTTTAAGTAATGATAAAAATACTTTAGAATTTAATAAAATTATCAAATCTATTGATCCTCCAACTGGAGATGATGGACTTAAAAAGAAACGGGATGTTTTTCAAAAAGAAGTATTTGATTTTGTTGAATCTTCCCCTTAATAAGATGGTTGATATTAGAAAAATAAGTGCTCATTTTTATAAAAATAGGATCATTTGCCTCGAATTTATTAAACAACACGAAATAATAATAGACTATGAATTTAAAAGGTCACCAAAAATATTAAAAAATCTAATAAAAATAAGAGCCTCAGTTGAAGGTATAGAATTAAGCGTTGATTCTATGGCAAAGTTAATCCAAATGAGGTTGAACTATTAGAGGAAACCATAGTAATCCATTCTAAAGAATTAGCAGATAAAGTAAGGTTTCAAAGAAATGAGGTTTCGAATGAAAAATATTGAAATTATCGAATTCTTACATTTATTATTATTACATAGCTGTGAACACCATTCCTTTGATGGAGTTACAATTAGCATATCTATAAAAGCAGAAAAGATAAAAGAATTTGAAAATTTTATTAATTCTAATGAATTTGAATTTTGTACAATTTTACCAAATAATAAAGGTGAAATACAAATTAACAGATCAGTAAATCAAAATTTAACAATCTTTTATAACGAAAAAGATTTTTACAATAGATTTTCTGAGCAAAATAGAATTGACCACAACATTGGTATCATCTTATTTGAAGATAAATTTGTCTATTACAATAGTTCTGAAGGTTTTACTGACGATTCTATAATGATTGAAAATTTCATTACTATCGTCTACTTCTTCAAGAAATCACTACTAATGTTAATATTATTTCTTTTCACAACAAGGAAAAGCATGTATTTGTAGTTATCTCTCCTGACAATGAGAAAGGAATGCTAGAAATTGGATATGATCCTCTTGAAAGCAGGATAAGAAGGCTAAAATTTTTATAAAGTCAGGTTATGAAAAATTGTTAGAAAAAAGAAGTAATGAAGAGTATTTATGCAGTTTTAAATCGGTCATTTGTAATAATTTAAAAAATATTCCAGAAAAAGATCGTTTTTATCAATTGGTTATAGGTTTACCTGTTATTCTTGAACAAACTTATCGGGATTATCAAATTTATATCAGTAAATTTTCTTTCAATAAAGTAAAAGCTCAATTTCAAAAAGAAAAAGAACATTATTTTGAAACTTTAGAAAAAAGTATTGATAAAATTTACAAGCAATTGACGGCAATTCCTCTTGACTTTTTGCAGCCTCTGCATTTGCAGCATATCAAACAAAAAATTTGTCTTAATATTATCCCTAGTTTTTTTAGTTTATTCAATTTATACTTTTATAGCTTTGTATATATTGTCCCTTTCACAAAACGATATTAAATCAGTCAAGCAAAACTTAGAAAGAGAAACTAAAATTATCATCAAATACGATATTGTTTATAAAGAAATCAAACATGAAATTAAAGAAATCTATAAAAAAATTAGGAGAATTAATTGTCTTAACATTATTCTTAAATATACTTTTATTATTCTTTTGATATTTTTTCAATTTTTACATTTGTTAAATTATTTGAATATACTGAGGAGACAATTGATTTTCTAATTATTTAATAATCGATGCAATTTACTTCTATAACACTCCAAGAAATTTGTATTCATCAAGTTGGTAATAAACTTTATGATAGTTTTTTAAGGCTATCTAAAACACAAGCAAATATTAAAAAAGAGATTATTAATGATCTGTTGAAAATGTTTTTTATCTCTTCCTTTAAAATAGATGAATATCATCATCTTTATCATGAAAGTGATCTCAAACTAAATGAAGTATTTTCCTATGCTTCAGAGATATTTAATAATAGTGATAGTTTTTACGAGCAAAGCGTTAACCTCGCCAAGCACCTATATGAGCAAAGCACCCATCCCAAAATCAAATCCGGTGAATTTTATGTAGCCTATTTCAAAAATTGCATCGTCGAAGGAGAAGTCGTTGACGCCGTTGGTCTTTTCAAATCAGAAAATAAGGATACTTTTCTTAAAGTGCTTCAAAAAGATGAAAGCTTCGAAATCAACTACGACGAAGGAATCAATATCAACAAGCTCGATAAAGGCTGTCTTATTTTTAATACTGAAAAAGAAAAGGGATACTTAGTCGCAATAGTGGACAATGTAAGCAAAGGTTACGAAGCCCAATACTGGAAAGATGATTTCCTGCATGTTCGATCGCGTAATGATGACTACCATAAAACTCAAAATTTATTATCTCTTTGCAAAAACTTTGTTGTTGATGGACTACCTGATGAATTTGATATTACAAAAGCTGATCAGGTTGATTTATTAAATAAAACGGTAAGTTTCTTTAAAGATAACGAAAGTTTTAACATGGATGATTTTACCAAAAAAGTTTTGCTGCAGCCAGAAATGATAAAATCATTTAATGATTACCGGAAAAACTTTCAGGACGAGAGGCAATTGATTATAGTTGATGATTTGGGAATATCATCTCAGGCAGTAAAAAAGCAGCAAAGAATATTTAAAAGCGTCATCAAGCTCGATAAGAACTTCCATATCTATATACACGGCAATAGGGAGTTGATTGAAAGGGGATATGATGAGGGGAAGGGGATGAATTATTATAAGGTATATTTTAAGGAGGAGCAATAATATTAAGGAACAATTAATTAATTTGACTTGTATGATGTATAATATTCCCTTTTTTAAATTATCCTAAGAATAACAAGGGAATAAATTATTAAATTTGTGAACACATTAAAATATAAGCAAGGCAAAAAATCAACAAGAATAAGAGATGCAGGAACAGGTAAATTTGTTCCAACAAAAGAAGCTACAAAACGTCCAAAAACTACTGTAACTGAAACTATCAAAGTAGGTCCGACAAAAAAAAGGAAGTAAAAATATGTCTTTAATTTGATATTAGTAAAACTTGCACCCGCGGAGTGTTCCACAGGATCCCCCACGTTCCCGCGCGATCAATGTCATTAAGTTAAGGATATAAACAATTGGTTATTAGCAAAAAGTATTTACCCTATGTTTAGATAAGCCAGGAAATTTGGGACTTTGCATTTAAAAACCCATGGCTAAAAAACTTGCACTACATTTTATTAACCTTAGTAAAAACTTTATCAGTTCCAAATTAACATTAAAAAAGTATCGGGTTCATAACAAAGACTTCACAAGATCGAGAAAGTTGTCATTTTATGGATTGTCAGTTTGTATGATGCGATTGCTCAGGCAAAATATTCAAATCGAATTATATGCTTACTTTAGTGCATTAAACCCGATTGGTTGTAATAATCATTTTAGTTTTACATCAAGTGCATTTGTACAAAGCAGAAAGAAAAAATGAAGCCCGATATGTTTTATGATTTAAGCAGAATAATCGCAGAAGATTTTTATCATGATAATGATGAAAATGTGAAATTATATAAAGGTCATAGGTTGTTAAGCATTGATGGCTCAACCATTAATTTACCGGTAAATGAAAAGACCCGGCAATTGTATGGAACCTTCAATAATCAAAAGCAAACAAACGATGTTGTGCTTGGACGTGTGAGTATAATGTATGATGTTTTGAATGAAATGGTTTTAGATGGAAAGTTATGTCCTTTTAAAATAGGAGAAAGACCCTTATCACAGGAGCACTTTAAATTTGCTAAAGAGGGTGATATTATCATCATGGATAGAGGCTATCCCAGCTTTGAATCAATGTATAAAATGCAAAAAAGGAAAATACATTTCATCTACAGATGCAAAACTGATTTCTCCAATGAGGTAAATAAATTTTATGAATCTAAAGAGCATGACGTTATTGTAAAGATCAATCCCAAACAAAATAGGTCATTTAAAGACTTACCCTATAACAAAGAAACAACCATCGAAGCAAGGTTGCTGAGAATAGAATTATCATCAGGCGAAAC
>CAVPSZ010000022.1:0-70351 GCA_963708435.1 uncultured Bacteroidales bacterium | reverse complement strand
AAGAGATCCAATTGCTGCTGCTGGACGAGAAGTTAAGGTCAAGTGCGGAGCGCAAGGAAGCCGAGTTGCGGCTAGTTCAAGACAGGATCAAGATGCTCAATGAGCAATTGAGACTAGCCTCGGAGAGCATAACGGCGCCTTATGATTCGGTGGTGACAAATCTCGATTATCGTGTCAAAGAGGGTTCCAGCCCGGGGAAGGCGTCGTTGTCGGCGAATCGATCTCGCGGGGATTGCGTGGTTTACGCCCTCGTGCCTGCAGCTGACATCCGGAAGATCAGTCCAGGACAGGAAGTTGAGATCCGGTTTCCGATCGAGACAGGGTTGTTCGTAAGAAGCTCGGTTACTCGGTCCGTTCCTACAGCGAGGCGAATCTTCAGAATTCGCCTTTTTCGAGTCGTTTCGGAGGCGAACTCGCCACGGAAGTGCGCGGAGACCATCAGAAGGATGCACCATTGGAAGCCCAATATTGTCTTACAGTGAAACTGACGAACGTGGAGGCGGACGTCCTGCCTCTTGGAATGTCGGGCAGGATGGCTGTGCAGTCTCCCCCGAGGAGTCTGCTGGTCCGACTTCTCGACAACGTTATCAGAACGTTTAACCGAGATCCCTCTTGTAGCATTGGAGATTTCATGCCGGAAGATGGCCTCGTCCGGCACGAGGCGGACGATCAAAACCAATCCCTTGCGCCTCAGCCTGATGATTCGACCGATCCGAAACAACGGGCCCTGGCAATAGGGCTGGAATTTTCGAAAAGGGCTCTTGCAGCTGACTCGTTGGACGGGCTGTTCTTCATTCTCACCAACGACATAAGAACTCTGATTCCCTTCGACCGCGTCCTGCTCGTGACTCACCTGGGAGGACAATCGAAGTTCGCAGCGGCCACCAACCAGCCAGTGCTTCAGGAAAAATTCGATTTCTACGAACTAGTCAGCGAGTTGGCCGGACATCTAAGGGGTGTGGACAAAGGAGTGTTGCTGTCAGCGAATGCGGATGCGACAAAACTGTCCGAGGAAGACCTCTCCAGCGAAGGGACCGGCTGCTATCTTATATGGGTTTTGCGCGTTGCAGTTTCCTGCTGTGCGTGCCGCTCAAGCACAGTAATGCCCTCATGGGGCATCTGCTCCTTGAGTTTTACGAAAAGAGCCTTCCAGTCAGTCGAGATTCTGACGCTCCTTGGCATAGCGCCGCTCTTAGCCTCAGCTCTGTCGGAAAAATGGCTCCTGCATCAGAGACCCGGGCTCCAGGCCGCATTGTTCTTCAAAGACGGGCCAGGAAGAGATTCGGGACAACAACGCTTGTGGCCACGGCTGCCCTGTGCATTGCCATAGTCGCAGCGCTCTTCGGGCTTCCCATGACTGAAACCGTAGGCGGAGATTCGGAAGTCCTTCCCAGGGATAAGTTTGTGGCATTCGTCCGCATAGACGGCCTGGTGGAACGAATCAACGTTAAAGAGGATTCACGCGTCGAGAAAGGACAGGTCCTGGCCCTCTTGGATCAAAAGGATCTGGACCATGAGATCAAGGTCGCGGAGCGAAAATTCGAGATACTCACGCAGGAACTGATGCTGCTGCGAAGAGAATCAGGCCAGGAGCCCGCCAAGTTGGCTGAAAGTAAATTGGTGGAGCTGAAACGAACGACGTGTGGGAAGAATTGGAATATTTGAGATGGAAGACCCGTTTTCTGGAAGTCAAGGCGCCGGTATCCGGAATAGTGGTCACCAAAGAGGTGGACAGCCTCGTGGGAAAGAAATTCAAAGCTGGCGAACCTTTTTGCGAAATAGCTGTTCCTGATGAACTATGGGTAACCATTTACGTACCGGACGACAAAGTAAGTCTTGTTATGAAAGGGCAACCCGGGACGATCTATCTGAACAACGAACCGGGCAGAGCTTACCCTGTTCAGGTCTCGGAGATAGCTCCCACAGCGCAGCCTTTGCCCCGAATTGGAAACGTTTACAGGGTCGGCGCCACCTTCAAGGAATTTCCTAAATATCTGAAGGTTGGAATGAAGGGCATCGGAAAGATCCATACCGGTTCATCGAATCTTGCTACCATATTAGGCCGACGACTTATGGCACGCTGGAACCAGGTTTCGATCTATTTCTAGATGGTTGGTGAGAAGAGGGCTATTTCAGCATTCTTGCGTCAGTCACCTGGCTTCGGCTCACTGTAATTTGTCCCCATTACTCCCTGAAGTTCGCCGAGTACCGTTTTGCTTCCCCCAATGCCTTGGTCCGTTCCAGCATATCCTGCATCATGTTTGCCTGCGCTTCTTGCACGGCGATCTTGTCCAGATCCTCCTTTGAGGACCTCCGTTGAGCAACGTCGAAGACCTCCTTGGTCCCGCGAAGCGCTTCCTCAGAACTGTGAAACTCGTCCATCGCGTCGTAGTACTGCAAACCGGTCATGCGGACCTGTGAAGTGATTCCCAGGGCCACCGTTCCCATTTCTCTGTGGGTCTTCGCAGAATTGAACCTGGCTGCGTTAGATTCGGAAAGATTTGACACCACTCCACCAGATCGAAATATACTGATAGCCCGACTTCTTTCCAGTCCTTGTTGAAGATACTTGTCTTTGTCCCCCGTAAACCTCCAAAAGCCAGAGACCTTCGGAAAGTACTTTATGATGGTCCTCTTCAGATCGTTGACCGAATTCAGGTGATTGAGCCCGGCCTCAAATGCCTCGGGGCGATTTTGAACCGCAGCCAGCTCCAGATCGCAAAGCTGCCCTCGCAAATCAGGCATGCGCAGGTTTCCTATGACTCTGAAGCCGCCGTCAACGCAGTAGTCCGGTGACAGCCCTATGGCCGAGGCCAAAATATTTCGCTGCTTCTCGATCTGGTTTCCGATACGTGCGAGCTGACGCCGAGCCCTGACTTCTTGCTGCTTGGCCCTGTTGCACTCCTCGACGGCGACGAGTCTCTTTTCAAGCAGCTTCTTCATCTTTTCAGCGACGTCGGATCGTATAGCCGCATGCTGTTGAGCCAGAGGCAGACATTCTTGGAGACTCAGAAGACGGAAATAGGACACGTCCACCAGACCTATAAGCTTTTGTGCGACCCGGATTCTCTGATAGTGGGACTTCAGGCGCTCGTTCCTGCTGCTTTTGGTCAGATAATATGCCAAGCCCGCATCAGTCGGGCTCCAGCGTGTTTCCAGGGCATATTTCCAAGTGCTTCGCTCATGCCCGGTAGAAAAATTCGTAACCCCTGTGCCTGATTCCGTCGGAGAAGGATTACGACCTTCTTGACCAAGAACATCGCTGTAAGAATATGGAGGGTTATCCCGTTCGCTCAGATCGCCGCTGAACATGAAATGCGGGAGCAGTTTTGTCTCATTGCTGTAGGCCACCGCCTTCTTAGTGAACTCATCAAGGCGCGCAACCTGGAGGTCCAAGTTATTGGCCAAGGCAAGACTTCTGCAGTCTTCCAGCGACAACCGCTTCTTTCCCAGTGCGACGGTTGCAGGTCTGGAGCGATCGTTTATCAGGACATGAGCTGAATTGGCCTTTGTGAATTGCTCATGATCGACAGACCGGAACGGATCCGACAACGCGGACCTCAGAGAAGCGCCAAGGCCCGAGAACGGCGACGTACGGGGTCAGGCAGATGGCGGCAAGACACCAGCAGCCCAACGTGGCAGAGAATCATCATCACCGCAGCCCTGAACAAAATGTGCCACGGCATCCACATACGGAACCTCATTTTGGTAAGCGCAAGGATCCGGTCATCCCTACCTCAAGCTCGTTTCGGGGGTTGTCGATCAGAAGGTACACTCTCTTGGTCCTGGATTTGGGATCGATGACCTTTCCCATCCTCTCGATCTGACCGTCAACAGCTTTGCCCAGGCCACTGACAAAGATCGCTTCAGCACCTCGGGGAAAGAAAGGCAGAAGATCTTCAGGCACATTGGCCACCGCATAGACCTTGGACGTGTCCACAATAGTGAAAATCTTCTCCAATCGCTCTACAGACTCTTCGGGCTGTTTATGCTTTGCCGCTAGGTATCCCGTGAAGGGGGCTTTGACGAGACAAGCATCAAGATCAAAACGGGCTAGTTCCAATTCCTGCTCAGCCTCGGCCAACCTATGGCGAGCGACTTCAGCCTCGGCCACTGCTCTGAGCACTTCCTGACGCGTGGTGGCGTCCAGCCCAAAGACTTCTTCCTTGAGCTTGGCATCGTCCTCCACGCGTCTGGCAGCGGCTTCCAGTGAGAGGAGTCTCTCCTTCGCTCTGTCGAGCAGAAGCAGGTATCTGCGCTCAGCGATTTGCACCACTGTTTGCCCTTCCTTGACCAAGTCTCCCTCCTCTGCGTCAAAACGCTCGATCACGCCACTAACCTGGGCCCCTACGGTCGCGGATCGATAAGGGTTGATCACTGCCGCTTCTACGTTTATCGATGACTTCTCAGGAACCGGGCTGCCGGTAGGCTCAATCGGAGGTTCAGCGGCAGGTGGCTGCGCGGATGGCTGCCATTCCTTTTCATCCTCCGCGTGTAAAGGAATAACCAGGAGGCAAATCAGGCATAGGGCGAGCGGAAGGAACGGCCAGGGCCGTAGCAAAGGCATTGGACCATACCCCACGAATACCTAACATCTAGAATAAAAAGCTACAAACAATAGTATTTTAGCATCAGTTATTAACAGATGTCAATACAATCAGAGGGTTTTCAGTACAAGCACCATAAACGGACGAATCTACAATGCATTGCACATAAAAGAATATTTTTTGGTGTAAATAATGCCCGACTCACGAAGGGAGGCAAAATTTGGACGGTTACTCACCTCAACTAATCATTACCGCAATGTCCGGTTCATGCGGGTTTCAGGGAAGAGGCCGCTCTTTTCAGCTTCAAGGCAGTACCAAAACGGCTCCCAGAGGCTCGCTGCACGATAATAGGTTTGCGCCACACAGCTCCCCAAACAAATGGACTGCATCAAACATTCTCCACATATGCCCGTCAGCCGTTGCGGTAGCCCTGCTCTAATCTCGTTCAAAACACCTGTGTTGCTCCAGACTTTCTCCAAGCTGTCGGATGCTGCGTGGCCAAACACAAGGTCAGGCACGGTTTCGCCGATGCCGCACAGAGCGTAGCTTCCATCCGCAAGCACACCCAGCATGCCGAATATTCCGCACTCCGAGCACCCATCTCCGGTTTGTCCGAACATTTTTCCCAGAGGCCGAAAAGCGGCAGGATGGCTGTCCGATCGCCGTAGCTCAGTGGTGCTGGAAAGTTGCTCTTCCACCCACCGGCCGAGCTCGACCAGTTCATCTATAGGGATCGTCTCACCTTGCAGGTGCATCCGTTCTCCTCGGGCGGTCGGTTGGACCAAATTGAATTTGACCGATTCCGCTCCCAGAGATTCTGCGAGACGAACCATCGCTGGCATCTGGTCTTTGTTTCGCCTCACCAAAGACATTATTATTTGAGGCCGGAGTCCTGCCTCCACCAAATTGCGGATTCCTTGGATCGCCTCGTCGAAGCAGCCTTTCACGCCTCGCATCCATTCGTGCGTCGCTGCCTCGGGCACGTCCAGACTTACGGATACAAAGGGGTCTTTGCACGCTTTCATCGCGAGCGCCAATTCCGGAGTGCATGCCACTCCGTTGGTCTCCACAGTTAGTGACACGTCCTCACTCCGCACATGCTCGATGATGTCCGATATCCGTGGATGAATGAGCGGCTCGCCACCCGTCAATTTCAGTCCTGACAGACCGAGGGGTTTTGCCTGTGCGATGATCGACCGGAAAAGGTCGAAATCCAGAGCGGGCCATGACTCTCCTTCGTTCTGGAATTTGGGAGCGATCCAACAGTGCCGGCAGAAATCGACACTTCCTCCAAACCTGACGAATTATTTTCCGCCCTTCAGCATCTGAAACACAACAAGCATGAGGTAATTCTTTTTCATGTTGTTGATAAAAGCAAGGAACTTGATTTTGAATTTGAGAACCGTCCATACAAATTTATCGACTTGGAAAAAGGAGACGAGCTTAAAGTAACCCCCAACGAAGTTAAAGAGCTTTATACAAAAAAAATCAACGAGTTTAAAAATGACCTGAAAATGCGGTGCGGACAATACGGTATTGAATTCATAGAAGCGGACATAAACAAAGGATTCGAACAAATCCTCCTTCCTTATCTCCTGAAAAGAGAGAAACTCTTTTAAACCTATTTATCCCAGCTATACCGGCATTGATTTCCAAAATAATGTTTGGAACTGACCTATTGAAAGTTTTAATATTTTTGCCGTTACTCAAACTTTTACAACTTGACTGGATTGATGCTTGCATTTATTGAATTCAGATGGATTGATGTGATCGATATTGCAGTAGTCGCAATTCTGCTTTTCGAGTTGTACAACCTGTTAAAAGGTACCGTTGCCATCAATATTTTCTTCGGAATAGTTGCGTTTTATTTTTTATGGAAGGTAGTAAATGCCTTCGAGATGAAACTATTAAGCGAAATCTTCGGAGCCTTTGTCAGTGTCGGATTTATTGCCCTGATCGTCGTATTTCAGCCTGAAATCAGAAAATTTCTTTTGCTTCTGGGAACACAGGGCTTCATCAATAAGAAAAGAAGAAGATTTCTGTTTTGGAAATTCGATCTGCATAATCCTGAAATACCACTCGACACGGATAAAGTTATCATGGCTTGCCGAAACATGTCGGAAAATAAAACAGGAGCACTCATAATTATAGCCAAGGTCAGTGGACTTGAACAATATGTTGAATCCGGCGAAAGGATCGATGCGAATGTGTCAGAACTGCTGATCGAAAATATATTTTTCAAAAACAGTCCGCTTCATGATGGCGCTCTTATCATACAACATAACAGAATGATCGCCGCCAGATGTATATTGCCCGTTTCAGGTAATCAAAAGATTCCTGCAAGCTATGGACTCAGGCACAGGGCTGCCGTCGGCTTAACGGAGCAATTTGACGCTCTTGCAATCATCGTTTCGGAAGAAACCGGGCAGATTGCCTACTCAAAGGATGGAAAACTCCAGACAAAGGTCAAACCCAACCAATTAAAAACTTACCTGACGGAAGACTTATCCTGAATAATTTATTTCCTAAATAGATTTTTTATTAATTAGTCAGGACTGGTCGGGTTCTAAACTATGGAGACTTCAGACAAATCATTCTAATTTGAAATATAATTGGTCAAATATTTTATTGCAGTACTTTGATATTAATAATTTTCTACTTTTGATTTCTTAAAACCCCATAATTATGGAAGTAAATTCAGTTAATGCTATCTCGCCGATCGATGGAAGATACAGGAAATATGTTGAAGGGCTTTCGTATTATTTTTCGGAAGCCGCCCTCATTAATTACAGAGTGTTTATTGAAATCGAGTATTTCATAGCCCTTGTAAATCTTGAATTGCCGGAGCTAAAGGATTTTGACAAGAACCGGATTGATGAACTCAGGGCTATCTGCCGGGATTTTACCTTTGAGGAGGCTGAAAAAGTAAAGGCCATCGAGAAAATCACCAACCATGATGTGAAAGCTGTCGAATATTACCTGAAAAAGGAGTTTGAAAAAAGAGGGCTGACCCAATTTAAAGAGTTCCTGCATTTTGGGCTTACATCGCAGGACATTACCAATACAGCCCAACCCTATGCCCTCAAACTGGCATGTCATGACAGTATCTTTCCGCAAATGGAAAAGGTTTTGCACAAGCTTACTTTGTTGGCAAAAGAATGGAAAAATGTTTCAATGCTTGCAAGGACTCACGGCCAGCCTGCCTCTCCAACAAAACTTGGCAAAGAAATTTACGTATTTGTCGACCGTTTGAAGCAACAGATCAAGTTACTGCATGCTTTACCGTTTACCGGTAAATTCGGAGGCGCTACAGGTAATTTCAACGCTAATTATGCAGCTTACCCGAATATCAACTGGCATGAGTTTGCCAATGATTTTTTGAAAAATATAGGCCTTGTCAGGCAAAAGGTTACTACTCAAATCGAGCATTATGATTATCTGGCAGCCTTTTTTGACAATATGAAACGGATAAACACCATCCTGATTGACTTTAACCGTGATGTCTGGACTTATATATCAATGGATTATTTCAAACAGAAGATTAATGAGGATGAGGTGGGTTCATCCACCATGCCGCATAAGGTTAATCCTATTGATTTTGAGAACTCCGAAGGCAACCTGGGCATTGCCAATGCTCTTTTCGAGCATCTGTCAGCCAAGCTGCCAATATCAAGACTTCAGCGGGATCTCACTGACTCGACAGTTTCGCGCAATATCGGACTTCCCTTTGCTCACTCCTTGCTTGCTTATAAGATGATGCTGAGGGGATTGAACAAGCTAATACTCAACAAAGAGAAGATGGATAAGGATCTTGCAGATAACTGGGCTGTGGTTTCAGAGGCAATTCAGACCATTCTTCGCCGCGAAGGCTTTCCGAAGCCCTATGAGAAGCTAAAGGAACTGACCCGTTCCAACGAACAAATAGATGAAAATTCCATCAAACAATTTATTCATTCGCTGAAAATCAGCGAAACGCTCCGGGAGGAATTATTGCAGATCACACCTTTTAACTATACTGGGAACACCTCCATTAACGGTTAGTAGAAACTGTAATGTTCAGAAAATACCTTCGGGTTCTTTCGTATGTAAAACCTTTCTGGGTTTCGGCATTATTGAATGTCGTTTTTAATCTGCTGGTTATCGTTTTTTCATTAGTGTCCTTTGTGATGCTGATACCCTTTCTCAACCTGTTATTCGGTATCGAGAAACTGGTTGAAGTAAAACCTGATTTTACATTTAGCCCGGAATCGATTCTCGAATTACTCAATTATTACATAAGCAGGATAATCATCACCGACGGGAAGATCCAGGCACTGATCTACATTTGCCTTTTCCTGCTGGTAACTTTCTTTTTCAGGAACCTGTTCCGCTTTCTTGCTATGTTCAATCTTGCTACCGTTCGGATCGGAGCAGTTGAAAGCATAAGAAATGAAACCTATCGAAAAATAACTATTTTGCCTCTCTCCTTTTTCACCGGTAATAAAAAAGGAGACATCATTGCCAGGATATCAACCGACGTTCAGGAAATCGATTATTCGATCATGAACTATCTTGAAATGATCGCCCGTGATCCAATTACCATTCTGACCTATGTTGTAACCCTGTTCCTCATGAGCCCGCAGTTGACTTTGTTCGTATTGATCCTGCTACCCATTACCGGTTACATCATTGGACAGATCGGCAGAACCCTGCGGAAAGAATCCAAAATCGGTATGGCGAAGTTTGCCGGTTTATTATCTATCATCGAAGAAACCATCTCAGGGTTAAGAATTATCAAAGCATTTACTGCAATAGATTTTTCCAATGAAAGGTTCAGGTTTTTAAACAGGGAATACTCAAAACTGAACCTGAAGATTTACCGGACCCGTGATTTATCCTCCCCTTTGAGTGAATTCCTTTCGTCCCTCGTTATCATTATGGTGCTGTGGTTTGGCGGAAAGCTGGTACTTGGAAACAATCCATCCATTACCGCAGCAATTTTCATTACCTATATCGTCATTTTTTCACAAATCATTCCCCCTGCCAAAACTTTCGCATCCGGATTTTACAGTATGCAAAAGGGAATTGCATCGGCTGAAAGGATTTTTGAGATCCTCGATGCTGCTGAAGTGATCGAAGAAAAGCCTGATCCCGTCCGGATAAATTCCTTTGCTCATTCTATTGATTACCGGGATGTGTTTTTCAAGTATAAAAACGATTATGTTTTGAAAGGCATTAATTGCAAAATTGAAAAAGGCAGGATCATTGCCCTTGTAGGTCAGTCGGGAAGCGGAAAATCGACAATGGCCGACCTTATCCCCCGTTTTTATGATACTACACAGGGTGAAGTTTTGATTGACGGCATCCCTATAAGGGATTATCGTATTGATGATATACGTCATCTTACAGGAATTGTAACACAAGAGCCTATCCTTTTCAATGATACGGTTTTTAACAACATCGCTTTCGGTAAAGAAAATGTAACGAAGGAGGATGTGATCAATGCCGCCAAAGTCGCCAATGCGCATGAGTTTATTGAGAAAATGGAGGAAGGCTACGAATCCAACATTGGCGACCGCGGTTCAAAGCTTTCGGGCGGACAGAAACAGCGCCTCAGCATTGCCCGCGCTGTGCTCCGCAATCCCCCCATCCTTATCCTTGATGAAGCCACCTCCTCCCTCGACACCGAATCGGAAAGACTTGTGCAGGATGCATTGGCAAAAGTAATGTCAAACAGGACTTCCATAGTAATTGCACATCGTTTATCAACCATCATTTATGCTGATGAAATTATTGTACTTCAAAATGGCGAAATAGTTGAACGGGGAAACCACAACGAACTATTGGAGAAAAAAGGGGTTTACAAAAAATTGTACGATTTGCAGGCTTTTGAAGGGTAGAACCAAATCATTGTCCTTACTTTGAAGATTTCTAAATTTTTATCTCAGGAAATTATATTTTAACCTTTTCTCATAAATCAAATATTCCTTATTTTTGCAACAAATAATATCATTATGGACTTAAGTAAAATTTTAGCTATATCAGGAAAGCCGGGTTTATATAAGACCCTGTCGCAATCAAAAAACGGTTTTATTGTCGAATCACTCAGCGACGGAAAGCGTTTTACGGCATTCACCCATGAACGCATCAGCACACTTGAAGAGATCAGCATTTTTACCGAAACCGAAGATATTCCATTAAAAAAGGTATTTAAAACGATCTTCGAAAAGCAGGAAGGGAAAGAAGCCATTAGCCAGCATGCAAATCCTAAAGAGCTTAAATCTTTTTTTGAAATAATTATTCCGAATTATGATAAGGAACGGGTTTATGTCTCCGACATGAAAAAAGTAGTGAATTGGTACAATATTCTTCTTGAGCATAAAATGCTCGATTTTACTGAGGAGGAAGAAAAGAAAGACGAAACGGCAGAAACATCCGGCGCAAAGGCCGAAAAGGAAGTTAAGCAAGGTGAGGAATTAAAGAAATCAAGAAAGCCTAAAGCCAAGGCAGCCGAGAAGCCTGTTGTAAAAAAGAGCCCTGCCGCCGGAACGAAAAAACCCATAGCGCAAAAACAAAAAAGCAAATAACACAGTCCCCTTTTGGGGACTTTTTTTAGTTAGCACATGAATAAGATTGTTGCCTTTCACGAAATAATTGACATTGAATACCCGACGGAGGGCAATTTCATTTTAAAACTGAGATCACATGAAGATATCCCGGAAATAAAACCAGGTAACTTTGCAGAAATCCAGATCGAAAATTCGCCGGAAGTTTTCCTCCGTAGGCCGTTTTCAATTCTCGATGTAAATTATAAGGAAAATTGGATCAGTTTCTTTATTAAAGCCATCGGCAAAGGCACAAGAAAACTCAGTGAAATGAGGGAAGGTGAAAAACTCAACCTCATTTATCCCCTCGGCAATTCTTTTAGCGAGGTGCAAAATTGCAAGGTACTTATCATTGCCGGCGGTTCCGGTTTGGCTCCTTTTGTATTGCTGGGAAAAGCTCTCCAAAAAAATAATGTACATATCACTTACCTTCTTGGGGGTAAATCGAAAAAAGATATCCTGCTGACCGAGGAATTTATGAAATACGGGAATGTATTAATAACGACTGAGGATGGAACTGCTGGTGAAAAAGGATACGTTACCGATCATTCTATTTTTAAAACCGAAAATACGGATATTAATAAAATTTATACCTGTGGTCCAGAGCCAATGATGAAGGTCGTTGCAAAAATTGCTGCAGAGAAAGAAATCGAATGTGAAGTTTCGCTTGAAAACATGATGGCTTGTGGTTTTGGAATATGCCTTTGCTGTGTTACACCAACAAAAGATGGAAACAAAAGGGTTTGCTGGGAAGGTCCTGTTTTTAATTCAAACTATCTGAAATGGCAGATTTAAAGGTTAAAATTCACGATCTGAATTTAAAAAATCCGGTCACGGTTGCTTCAGGTACCTTTGGATTTGGAGAAGAAATGTCTGAATTCTTCAATATGGATTTGTTAGGTGGGATTTTTGTAAAAGGGCTGACGGTAAAAAACCGTGAAGGTAACGATTATCCGCGGATGGCTGAAACCCCATCAGGAATGTTAAATTCTGTTGGCCTCCAGAATAAAGGAATAGATTATTTCAGGCACTCCATTTACCCGAAGATTAAAAGCTTCGACACACATATAATAGCCAATGTAAATGGGGGTACGATTGAAGAATACATTGAGGTGACGGAAAAGCTCAATGACCTTGAGAAAGTTACTGCAATCGAACTGAATATTTCCTGCCCCAATGTTAAACAGGGCGGAATGCTTTTTGGAATCAGCTGCCCATCTGCAATAGCTGTTACTCAGGCTGTCCGCAAAGCCTGTAAAAAAACATTGATTGTCAAGCTTTCACCCAATGTTACCGATATAGCTGAAATGGCAAAAGCTGTCGAGGGTGCAGGCGCCGATTCAATTTCTTTGATTAATACGATTCTTGGAATGGCCATCGACGCTGAGACGCGCAAACCGGTATTATCTACGGTTACCGGCGGACTATCAGGTCCGGCCATTAAGCCTGTTGCTTTAAGAATGGTCTGGCAGGTATACAAAGCGGTGAAAATTCCGATTTTCGGTATTGGCGGCATAATGAACGCAACGGATGCAATAGAATTCATTTTAGCCGGTTCGCGCGCCGTTCAGGTGGGAACCGCCAATTTTATCGATCCTCTTATTGCAATCAAAATCATTAACGGTATCGATGAATATCTTGACCGCCACAATATTAAATCTGTCAGCGAACTTGTAGGAGCACTTCAAGTCTGAATCAACAAACCGGACAATTTATGTTATTGAAGATTCACCCCGAAAATCCAAGTGCGCGCCAGATCAAGATGGTGGTAGAGTGCCTGAAAGACGGCGGGGTGATCATTTTCCCAACCGATACCATTTACGCTATGGGTTGTGATATTTATCACCACAGGGCTATCGAAAAGGTTGCACAAATTAAAGGTATTAAAACAGAAAAAGCCAATTTCTCTTTCCTCTGCCGCGACCTGAGCCAGCTCTCCGAATTCACTATACCTATCAGCAACGAAGTATTTAAACTTATGAAGAGTACCCTGCCGGGTCCTTTCACTTATATCCTTAATGCCAATAACAATGTCCCCAGAATATTTCAAAGTAAAAAGAAGACCCTCGGGATCAGGGTCCCGGATAATAAAATTGTAGCAGAGATCATTCATGAACTGGGAAATCCAATTACATCCTCCTCCATCCACGATGAAGATGAAATCATTGAATACACCACCGATCCTGAGCTTATCTATGAAAAATTTCAAAAGCATGTGGATATGGTTATTGATGGTGGGTATGGTGGTAATGAACCATCAACAATAATTGATTGCACCGGACATGAAGCTTTAGTACTAAGGGAAGGGAAAGGTCAATTATAGGACAGTATAAAATTTTTCATTCTAAATCCAAAATTAAATCAATGGAAATCTTAAAAGGCAACATTTTTAAAGATCCACCATTAAATGAATTTCAACCCGAATCATTTGAAACCCTTGTTAAGACTAGGGCTATACACATTGAGCGAATCGTGACAAATCCTCATTTCCAGGCACCCGGACAATGGTTCGACCAGGAAAACGATGAGTGGGTGTTATTGGCTGAAGGGGAAGCAGAGATTGAATTAATAACCGGAGAGATCATTAAACTTAAAAAGGGAGATTATTTTTTAATTCCATCCCTTATGAGGCACAGACTTTACTCGGTAAGTAATAATCCAGGCTGCGTCTGGCTTGGGATTCATGCTGATATGAAATAATTTGACAGTAAGGTGTTATTAATTAAAAAAACAATTAATTTTGCCCGCTCAAATTTTTTATGATTCCGTAGCTCAGCAGGTAGAGCATATGCCTTTTAAGCATAGGGTCGCGGGTTCGAATCCCGCCGGGATCACACAACAAATCAAAGACTTACAAGGGAAATAAAAATTTCCTTTTTTTATTGTTAAATATTTCGTTAAATATTTGTCCTTCTTTTGATCTGCTACGCCTTTTTTCACTGGGAAAACTGTTAATATCTTTTTTTGAAACAATAATAGGTTCAAAACAGTAAAATCAATGTTGATTTGTCAAAAGGTAAAGTTTTAATTTTAACCCGGTGCCGTGTGGTGCTGGTTTTTTTTTATCTTTGGATTAAAGATTAACAAATAACAAAATGAAAAGGACATTTTTAATTTTAACAATAGCTTTTTGCTGTTCAAAAATACTTATTAGCCAAACAGATGATCTGACAATCGCTCAAAAATTGATAGGGAAATATAAAAAAGAAATTGATTCAATTCTGAAATCGTTAAATTTGGAATACTATAAAACATTTGAAGATGTCAATACAATAGAATTTTATTTGGCAAAAGGAAATGAATCTATTCGATGTTGGACACTTAAATTTTCTGATTTTACTAAAGAAAAGAATGGACAGGTTATATATACGATTAAAGATGTATGTACGGAGGTATTTATAAGATACCGTCATAACAACATCAATGATTTAAGGGATTTTTATTCAGTTGTTATGCCTGAAAACACTAAAATAATTTATGAAAAGTCTTTAGGTCGGGATGTTTCCCATATAAAATTAACCCGGACTTTGGACTAAATTTATCTATTCAATTTTTGGCTACTCTTTATTAAGAATGAAACAACTCCTATCTGATTTCATACATTTATTCCTGCCAAATGATATAACTGAAGGCTATTCCTGAGGTTTTATCCCTGCATTTATTTCAATTCTGGGTGTTCTAATTACTTTAATAGTTATATTATCTAATCCATAAAAACCACTTGTTATACAGTATCCATTTCACTTGCGGAAATATAACAAATACAAGGCTTTTTTTATTTATAACAGACTTTATAACGGACAAAAATAATTAACTCATTTTTAAAATCAATCATACTTCTTTGTTAAATGTTGTTCGTTATTCTTTTTTTTCATTAATACAGTCTTTGTTGCTTGTACAAACTGTTCAACAATCATATCTTTACTTTCATTAATGAATGATTCAATTTGAGCCCTCATAACCCTTTCTTTATTCATTTTATTTTTAAATATTTTTCGACTAATGATTACTCCCGGAATTGCCAGAAAACCAACAATAAATGCAAAAAAAATAAAATCTATTAATCTTCTACTTAAATAAGAAAAGGGCGGATACATATAGAATGATGGCCATAACCATAAAATAAGTTTCTTAAATAAAAATGACAGTGCTGTTACACCAGTGATTATGAGACCACCATCTGCATAATGATTAATTCCGTCTGTTTTATAATTATGTTGCATTAGAACTATTTCGCTGAAATCGACCCATTGAAATTCAGCAAGGTCATTAGGTAGAGGAGTTGTATCAAGTAAAACAGGAAGAACAGATTTGTCAGCTTGTAATGCAGTTTTATACTCTTTTTCAACCTCTGAGGATTCACTTGAATGATTGCACCAAAACACTACTACTATATCAGAATCGAGTATGCTCGCTGTTAGAACTTTTCGCCATTGTTTACCAGGTTTAATAGAATCTGAATCCAAAAAGACGAAATCTGAAGTTACTCGAAGCAGCTTAACTATTGGAGTAACGAGCATTTCATCATCTCGACTTAAGATATAAATAATCGGGAGCTCATAAGTTTTTTTTTATTTTCATAGAGAAATTTAAATTCAAATTTAATTCTCTAACAAAAGATTATTTTCCAATACTGTGCCCTCATCAATAAATAAGAATACTTTGATTTTATCTAATTTTACGAAATTAACAAAATAATTAACTATTGAAAGCTATATTGAAAAAACTCCTTTCCGATTCCATTCGTTTATTCCTGCCCAATGATGAAACTGAAGTTTATTCCTTGGGGGTTAATAATTACATTTATTTCAATCTTGTCCGGTCTTATTGCGTTCGTGGTTTTTGTATCTTGAAAAAAACTTGTTTAATATCAGGTGACAATCTAAAAAGAATTTCTATCTTTGATATTATTAGCAATCTTAATTAAAAAATTATGAAAAAGTTTTTATTGATTTTCAGTTTGGTGGTTTTACAAATATGCTTATTTGCTCAGGAAAAGGATTTTGTAAAGAAGGAAATGCACCTTACTTATGATAACATTGCAAAGAAAGCAGCAAAAAAATGGCCTGGGGATTTTGAAATGCAAAAGTACACCATTGATGAACAATGCAAAGCGTTGGTTGAATATATTAATCTAAGCAGTAATTATACAATACCAAAAGATATTTTTTACCAAATAAAGGGGTTAGCTTACGACAAATGGTGTGAAAATGATTGGGTAAAATGTTCACAAGATAATACTACACTTGATGCAAATTATGCCTGTTTTAGTGCAGATTGGGAAATGATTGTCTTATGAAATGAAAAACCAAATTGATGCTTATAATTCATTGAAATAGTTAATTTTTTCTCTTTCAATTAGGTTCCAGTAAAGAATTTTCACCTTCGGAAATTATCCTTTTTTTTGAAGGATCAATGACTGTAAATTCAATCGCTGTTATTTCCGGTCTTTCAAAATTAAAATCTTGTGTTGGTTGACCATAAGCCGAATCCATTAAGGCTTTATATGCGCTGTGTCGCTTTCTGTTATTGCTCTTCTTGCCTGAATTATAGTCATAACCTCTTCAATGGTTAATTTTTTTGTTATATCGGGAAACTCTTCTTTCAAAGTTTCCATTATTTCATTAGGCAAATTGCAATCCATTTCAAGGATTTGACGGATAATTGTTGATCTGTTTTTTGATCCTCGCGGCCTTCCGTTCGGGTTTCCTGATTGCCCGGGTTTGAATTGAGTTTCTTTGTTTGGAAATTTCATTTTTACACCTGTTTTTAACCTGTTTTTAATTCAATTTTTAATAAAAGGTCACCTTTCAAAAATTTATCCGGGTGACCTTTCTGACAGAATTTGACTAATTGAGGGTTATTCCACTACCCGCAAGCTCATTAATTGTTTTCTATCAGTTCCCGGTTAGGGGATCACTGCGGCCTTCCGGATTGTCCTTTTTTAAATTTTGTCATGATTATCTGTTTTTTTTCTATTGTTTACAGGTATTAAAATTCAATAGCGTATGGATCGGCTGGCCTGCTCCCTAAACATAAAATACTGACCTCTGATAATGCCGCCTTTGTTACAAGTAGCCCTTGGGTTGTTTTGATTGTATCTTCATCCTTGTTAGAAAAACCAACAGAAAATATAAATTTATCCCTGGGATCGTGATAAACCTTTAATATCGTAAATCCTCCCTAAAAATGTTAATTCGTGGTTTGAGCTGTAAATTTCTTCAATAAATCCGACACGTTCACTCATTTCATGATCCCGGACAATAGGAATTAAAAGTTCCTGTTTAATAAACCAGTCAAAACAACCGGGTTCAAATGCCATTGGTTCCTGGTGTTTTAGTCCTTTTGTATACAAATGATAAGATAATGCCCGGCCTCGTATGTGTCCGTATTGCCTGACATCCTGGATTTTCCCTTTCATTGTGTCATCAATCAATTTTGAATAATTTCTTGTTATCATGATACTTTCTTATTTAAGGTTAGTTTAACACTATATTTAACATTCAATTATTTGTCATTTTTAAATATCTTTTATTCAATCATTTACGTATTTTTTGTCCTATGCTTTATAAGCATTGATTCGATAAAACAATACATTAAATCCTTATTTTTATTCATGATCTTTTCCCAGTTAATAATAGTATCCTGAAGCTCCGGGTTGTACTGTTGTATTTTGATAGTATCCTGAATTTGTTGCTTCTCTTGGATTGGTTGACAATTGCAGGAAATAAGAATTTGCAACACTACAACAGTAAAAACAATCGAAAAGTTATACTCTATATACAATATACACTTACTATATAATATACATATAATATTTAGTGTTGTACTGTTGCACAATGTTCGAAAGTCAATAAAATTAACCCTTTGCGAAGCAACACTAATTAAAAGCATACTGTTCCTTTCTGTTTTTAAGTGTAGTTAATACCTGCTTTACAGTTTTGATGTCGTCGTCCAATTTCATTTGAATCTTATATTTTCTGCTCCTATTGATATAAACCTGATTGAATCCATTTGCTTGCAAAGCCCTGCCCATCCGTCCAGGGTCTGGTTTTGCGATGTTTAATAGATAGGAAATACATTCACTAAATTCCGTAGCTGTTGTTAAACAATCTTCACTATCGGAA
Source organism: uncultured Bacteroidales bacterium (assembly GCA_963708435.1). Classification (GTDB taxonomy): domain Bacteria; phylum Bacteroidota; class Bacteroidia; order Bacteroidales; family JAADJA01; genus JAADJA01. The sequence goes on along the minus strand of CAVPSZ010000022.1, from coordinate 52,093 downwards.
TGAACAGCATAGTCCCGGACATAATGGTCATAATCGGATAAATATTTGAAGTTGTCATTTAATTTATTGAGAAAATCCGTTTCATTTTTCGTCAGATGAAAAACGACGCCGGACTTATATAAATGGTATGCTTCGCCCCAAACATTGTTTATATCAATAGTATTTGTGTAGTCATATTTAATGCTATCAACAGGAATATTAATCCATCTTGTATTTTCAGAATCCTTTAAAAATTCCGTTTTATTTGTTGATCCGAAAAATGCAGCCCTTCGCTGTTTTCGTGCGAAAGTTTGTGAATATAGTTTTCTATAATTGTGAACGTCACTCGAAACAAGGGATTTAATTTTTTCGATGTCTTTATTGTTAAAATTGTCCAGTTCATCAATATTGATAATCCAAAACATTGTTAAAAATAAGTGTTCGTCTTTTTCGTCCAGGTTATCCGTCGCATACCTTTTGAGCTTTTCAGGAATTAAAAATCTTATAAACCATGTTTTTCCGATATTCTGTTTTGTTCCCTGCAGGATCAATATTTGTCTATGCACCGCTTCACCCAACCCCTGGGCAACGCAACCGATTAAGTGCTTTTTAAATAAGTCATAATAAAATTCTTTTTCTGTCAGGGTTCCGACTATATTCAAGTGAAGGAATAAATTTTCAATGTGACCTGATCCGTCGGTCAATCCTTCAAAATATTCTTTTATCGGATCATAGTCATTTATAAAAGTGCTGTTGTAATATGATTTCAATACCTCTTTATTAATATTGCTACCAGCACTTAACTTCAGTTCAACAAACATTGAATCGATGTCCGGGGCTTTTTCAATTTCACCCGTCAACACATTGCGCCTGATGTCGGGATATTTTTCTTTAATATAGTCAACCGCTTTTTGCATATCGGTACTCTGATCCGATTCTAACTTTTGCCTTTCTCATTGCTCAATTATTTTATGATCCGGTAAAATTTTTGAAATGACATAATCAGCATAGGTCTTTATGCTTTCCATTGAAGAGAATTTCCCTTCATCAATCCACCTTTGAAGTATTTTCAGCAGCCTAACAACTTCTATTATCTTTGAGTGATATTGTAGATTATCTGTTTCAACCGCTGAATTATAATTGAAGGACTTTTCAATTTCATCCAATATTTCATTATAAAATTGAATCCCTTGAGGTGAAATGGTTCGTTCGATGTAGCTTGTGAATCTGTCTATTTTACAAGTATCCGGATAACCGTTCAGGTTATAAACCCGGTTTTGTTTTGTCGATTTTTCTGTCATTTTCTGTCATTTTAATTGAATCTTTAACAATAGATTTAACAATTAGCCAGCAACCCCAGCATTTTCAAGCATTTCAGCAGGTTTGGCAATGCCTGGGAGGCATTGGGTACGGTCTTTTTATTGATCCATGCATCAACTTCCGATTCTTTGAATCTTATAAACCGCCCGAATTTGTATACGGGTAGCTCCTGATTCAAAGCTCAGGCAAATATTTATAAGCGGTGTTTTAGCGTATCCAGTCTTATTACAAAATGTCTGAGGTTGATCCAGTTTGTTTCCATTTTCGTATTATTATTAATTATTCTTGTAAAATAAAAACAAAGGTAAATTAATAAATATAGCGAAGTCAATGATTTTCAGTTATTTACGGGTGTATGGAAATAAAAATACCATCTATTATCTTAAAGGGGTTTAGAGGTTTTATTTACGGGTTGCGTTTTGTCGCTCCCAGTTTTGGATTTTATCTTTGATCTTTTCTCTTCTCCGGGGGGTCTGAAATTGAGAAAATAAATCAAGTAATTCGTTCCGGGTTGATGTAATCTTTTCATCTTTTGAATCTTTTGGATGAAAATTTATTTCATAGGAATTGAAAGTAAACATGAATCATTTAGAAATTTTTTCCATTTACCTAAATACTGATAAATTTTTCGGATTTTTCTCTTTCCATGATCTTTGAGTTATGCCATCAATAACCATTTCCAATGCTTTCAAACGGTCTGAATTTTCCTGATCCATTATTATTGGGGGTTTAATAATAGGATGTTTGCTCAATTCAACATTTTAAATAAAATCGAAATGTATTAAGGCAATCTCCTGAATCCTAAATCAATTTTACTGCTTTTTTGTAGCAAATCAATAGCTCTTTGAATCAATTCCCGATAACTTTCAGTAAAATTTTCTTTTTACTTCCCTTATTACGTTTTCATGGATTTCAGGCAAATGACTATTATAATATTCAATTTCCGGAAACCCTATTTCTGTTAAATCCATCATGAAACATTATTAATTTTGGGAGGTTCTAAACCTTTTATTTACTTCAATGTACCTGTTTTTATTTTCTTTTTTATAATCCTACAAGTTTTTGCATGATTTCATTTTGTCTATCCTGATCAATTCCTTTATAAAAAGGCATCATTGTGGTTTTTAAATCCTTGTGACGCAACCATTGCCTGAAGTTCAAAAAGGCGAAGCGACGCCGCTATTTGCAGCGTGTGTAATGAATGAATGTCTGGCGGTGTATGTACTTACATTGTCTTTAATCTTTGCGATCCTGGCAATATCTTTTAATCCCTAATTGACTTGTCCTAAAACCTTGTGCAATCTGTCATTTATTTGTTGAGGTGTGACGTGAATATGATAATTTAATACCGGGAAAATATAATTCTTTTCATCTATACCAGTTTGCAACTTCAATTTATTGATAATTGCCTTTGCATAGGGATTTAGATAAGTGCTAATAACTGTCCCGGTCTTCGATCTTGTGTAAGTGATAACATTTTCTTTTGCGTTGTAATTTTTCCATGTCAATTTGCACATATCATTGAAGTTAATCCCGGCAGCGTAGTAACTGAATAAGAATATTTCCCGCGCCGTTTCAAATTCCTTTGATAATTCAGCGTTTTCAATCACTTTTATTTTATCTTTTGAAATCGCCCTTTTCGGAGTTTCATCATCGAATTTACTAATTGTAAACTTTGTTTTATCCTTTAGTTTACCAAAAGGATAATCCTTTTCCCTTGCGTATCCGTCACCAATGGCATTATTAAAGATTGATCTTATTGCCCGGAAATAAATTAAATGGTCGTATCTTTTAAGTCTTTGCGCCTTAAATAGTCTTCATATTTATTCAGGAAGTTCAGGTTAATGTCATGAAATTTAAGGTCAATATTATTATTAAAATCCTTTAGATGGAAAGGGTTTCCTTGTAAATAGTCGCTGAATTGATTTTTTTGGCTAATAATAACTGTCAATGCTTTCTTTGATGTAATTAAAAACAGTATTATCAATGAAACTAGGATTTTCAACCATTTTGATAAGCTGATCTATTGTCACCTGCCTGCCATCATTAGCAAGTTGTTTTATCCTATCGTTGTACCCTTTTTATATTGCTTATCGTTTTACGTAAAACTAAGATATTCAATATATTTCGGGTTATTATTATCGGCTTGTACCCCTTTTAATGCCTGCTTGTTAGTATCCCATTGCGCTTTTTTTACACTGATCCCAGTAGGGTTGTAAACATTTTTACTGCCTTGACTTACCCGTATCGGAGGTGGGGATATTCCCCATTGGCTAATTTGCGCGGCCATAAAATTACTTTTGCTTTCATAAAAATTCATTGTTAAATGTATTGTTAAATGTAATTTCAATAAAAGCAAAGATAAATCAATATTACTTAATGTTAAAGAAAACCATCAAAAACCTCTAAAATAATTATTAACAAAGGGAATTGATAAAAATTGATACAACTTAATATTAGAAAAAAACAACGCCTTTTAAGCATAGGGTCGCGGGTTCGAATCCCGCCGGGATCACAAATTTTTTCATCGTTATTAAAATATCCTCCCGTCTATTTTCTTATATCTGACCGTCCAAATGCTTACATTACCTGTGATTCGAATAAATGCATCATTTGATAATGCAAATAATTTCCACACGGAAATTGTTAATAAAATTTAGTCAATAATTTCTTTTGTTATTGAATTGAACTATTTTTGCTTTTTTATGTTCTTAAAGATATAAAAGTAAGGTGTCCTTCCCTTAATTGGTTTTGGTTAATAATTAGGTTTATATTCCTTTCTTAAATCGCCTTACTTTTAAAACCGGTAGGAGAAAATCCTGCCGGTTTTTTTATTTCCGCTTTTTCCATTCCATTGCATCATACAAGTATTAAACAGTAAGGTAGACCCTTGTTTTAAGTATAAAGCAAAAACTTAATTATGTACGACTTTCTTTGATCTTTTCTTGGTTGGTAAATGTAAGAGGTATGAATCAGTTTTTTCCGGGAACCATTTTCTTTACCAGGTACTCTTTAATTTTTAAAATCTGAGGAATTATTAACCTGGAGTCATCATTAACAATAATATAATCCGAAAGTGCCACCTTTCTCTCCTGTTCCCATTGGTGCTTCATTCTTTTTTCAACTTCATTAAATTCCAAATTATCTCTTTCCTTTAATCTTAAATATATTATCTCTTTCGGCGCTGTTACTGTGATAACCTTATCAAAATCCCCGTAGAAACCGCTTTCGAATAAAATTGCAGCTTCATAAATTACAAAGGATTGATGAGTATTTCTGGTAAACCAATTATTAAGGTCAGCCCTAACAAGAGGATGGATTAATGAATTTAAAAACCGAAGCGCCTTTTCATCATTAAAAACAATAGATGCTATTTCCTTCCTGTCTGGCTTTCCGTCGATTATGATATTTGAACCAAAATGAGCCTTTAGTTCAGTAACAACTGCATCAGTTTCAAGGAACTTCCTGGCACTCAAATCAGCATGATAGACCGGCACTCCAAGGGCCGCAAAAATTCTTGCAACAATGGTCTTGCCGGTGCCAATATTTCCGGTTAATCCGACTTTTAACATCACTTGATTAAAAGGTATTCCACTTCTAAGGGTTCAATCTTAATGATTTTAATAAATGAGGGGTATTGCACAAGATTAATTTTGAGTTTCTCCGGATTTTCTTCTCCACTAAAACTTACATCTGCCAGAAACATTTCAGTTGTGATCCGCTTATAGTTTTCTAGAGTTACAAAATAAGTCACTTTTACTTTTTCCGGAAAAGTTTTTATCGCATGATCCTGACCGGAATAAACAATAGGAATTTCAATTTCAGATTCGGTAAATTTATCTACTGTCAGAACCACGCTTACGTTTTCAGGGATACACCTCAGTTCGCCCGTATTTTCAGGAATAGAGAGAGGTACGCTCACAGTTTGTGTTTTGTTGATTTTTTTCACCTCTTTTCTTACGGTTTCGACATAACTGATTTTACTGATCAGCTCGGCCAGGACCAGCCAGGGTTACACTGTCCGGTATCACCTGCATATCTTGAGAAAGTTGATACTGCTTGTCAAATTCCAAGATCAACCTGGGCACAACTTTCATTTTTACACCGGATATGGATTCAAATTCGATATTAAGGTATTCCGGATTGATTGTCACTTTTTCTTCGGGAACACTCATTCTGTTGATCAGTTTTCTTGCTGTTTCCTGCATGGAGATAACCGCTGTAAACTTGTTATTCTCCCTGGACAATTTCACATTTTTCAGGTCGATCCTAACCGGCTTTTTCCCACCCAAATATTTGAGGGTGGCAATGGCAAGACTGCCAGATGAAACATTCAAGGATAAAAGACTGTCGGACATACCGGTCATAACCAGGTTTGGGGGACTATTTTCAATTGATATCGGAAAATCAATGATCGTGGTGGTTTCCCGCGATAAAACGATAAGAAACCAGATGAAAGCTGAAATGAATAAACACAAAAGGAAAACAAAAGGCCGGTTCCCTGCTTTAAGGCTGCCCGATTTTACAGGCTGTCCCGTGACCTGTTCATGCTCCGATTTCACTATGAACAGTTTAATTTATTGATAAACACACACTGCTACTGCTTCGCTCCCAATTGGGAAGCAGCATCCATAGCAACAGCCGATTTCTCGATTTTGAGTTTGGTTAGTCCTTCAACCTCAATGGTGAAAGTCGTGTCCTGAACCTCAATTATTTTTCCATGTATTCCGCCAATGGTAATAATTTTATCACCTTTTTTCAGTGCTTCCCTGAATTTTTTTTGTTCCTTAGACTTTTTCATCTGTGGTCGAATGAAGAAAAAATAAAAAACTACGATGATTGCAAGCAACGGCAGAAAACTCATCCAACTACTACCCTCCTGCCCTTCTGCGGGCGGCATAAACAATAAGAAATCGATCATGTTACTACTTTTTTTTATTTATAATCTAAAACTATTTCTATAATTTAATTCTACAAAACAACAACCATCGCCTTGATTCTGATTACCATATTTGACGGTTGACAATTGGTGACTACAGTTATTGATTTATTTTGGATACCTTTTTTACCTTCGCTATCGAACAACACATTGATTATCTCTTCTTCTCCTGGCTTTATTGCTTTTTTGGGGTATTTCGGTACAGTGCATCCGCAGGTGGTGCTCACCTGAGCGATCAACAGATCAGCATTCCCTGTATTTTTGAATTTAAATCCATAGGATACTTTTTCTCCCTGAATTACTTTTCCAAAATCATGAATATCCTTTTCAAACTCGATAACCGGCATCGGTATATTCAGATTTCCTGAAGCCGAATTGGGATTGCTTACTATGTCTGCAGGCAGTTTGTCACTGTTTCCGCTGCAGGATCCAAGTAATATAAATCCTAAAAGGATGAATAAATTAACTGCTGACCTTAAGTGATTCATTAAAATCTTAATATTACGGCAAAATTAGAAAAAATATATTTAACCAATTATCGTTTGGAATACATGTTAATCATCAGATTAAATCAAATATACCGCTTTTCTGAAAATTTGAATTTCCATATTTTAATACCTCATGATTATTTTTAATACTTTTGATTCTGGTAATTTTAATACGTGTAAATTATGAAGAAGCCAGTTTATTTCATTGCTTCAGGGGCAATTCTTCTTATTATCCTTCTTTGGTATTTTCTTGGCGCAGATGGAAAATCAGCTGAGGTTCTTGAAACCAAAGTCAAATGGGGAGAATTCAAAATAGCAGTAACCACTTCAGGAGAGCTTGAGGCGAAAAATTCTGAAAACATTTACGGGCCTGAAAAACTAGGCAATGTCAGAATCTGGGAAGTGAAAATCGAAGATATGGTTCCTGACGGCACTGTTGTTGATTCCGGAGATTATGTTGCCTCTCTCGACCGGACAGAACTTACCAATAAGCTGAAAGACCAGGAGCTTGAACTTGAGCAAATTGAAACGCAATATACCAAAACTAAACTCGATACAACCCTTGAAATGAGAAGCCTGCGTGATGAACTCATTAACATGAACTATTCGCTTGAGGAAAACAAGCTGCAACTCGAGCAATCAAAGTTCGAACCACCGGCTACTATAAGGCAGGTCGAGATTGAGCTTGAAAAAGCTGAGCGGTCTTATTCACAGGCGGTAAAAAATTATTCACTAAAGCTTGAAAAAGCAAGGGCCAATATGCAGGATGTCTCAGCTCAGCTTGCCAAAGCCCAGAGAAAATATGATGAAATGGCTGATCTCCTCAGTAAGTTTACCGTTTTTGCCCCAAAGGCAGGTATGGTTATCTATAAACGGGGATGGGACGGAAACAAGCAGGGGCCCGGGGATTCTTACAACACCTGGGAAAACATTGTAGCCACCCTCCCAAACCTTACCAGGATGATCTCTAAGACTTATGTAAATGAGATCGACATCAGCAAGGTTAAAACCGGGCAGAAGGTTGAAATGGGCATCGATGCTTTTCCTGATAAAAAATTCACCGGAGTGGTTACTGAAGTTGCGAATATCGGGGAACAGATGAAAAGCAGTAATGCCAAAGTTTTTGAAGTCCGGATCGAAGTAAATGAATTCGATTCTGTGATGAGACCTGCAATGACAACCAAAAATGTGATAATTACCGATATTATCGACAGTGTTTTGTTTGTGCCTATTGAAAGTGTTTTCAAAGCTGACAGTATTTCCTATGTTGTATCCGGCACAAGTAGGAAACAGGTGATTGTGGGAAAAAGCAACGATAATGAAATTATCATTAAGGCAGGACTTGAAAAAGACGATGAGATCTATTTATTGCCTCCTGAAGGATTTGAAAAATACAGGCTCAGTAAGCTTCCGGATCAAGTTATCCAGCGCTATAAGGAAAAGAAACAGGTTGCCCTGGAAGGATTCCAGAATAAGGATTCTGGGAATTCAAGGGATCAAGCCAAACTGAAAGATTTTCCCGGCGATAAAAATAAAAAAGCGTTGGATGCCAAAATTGAAAAGAAAAATTAATTAACGCAGGAGCTGTGCAAAGGTATTTCTATATTTTTAATATTGCCATTGAGGCTGTTTTTGCAAACAAATTCAGATCCATTTTAACAGCACTAGGCATCATATTCGGAGTGGCTGCAGTTATAGCCATGATGGCCATTGGCAAGGGCGCTCAACAGGAAATACTTGACCAGATAAAAATGGTGGGTGTAAATAACATAGTCATTACCCCTGTTCAAAATCAAAAAAAGAATAGTGAAGGCAACACGGATGAAGGAAAGCAGAAAATTGAGAAGTTCTCTCCCGGTTTATCAATTCAGGATGCAGAATCGATAAAGAACATAATACCTTCGGTAGATAAGGTCAGTCCAGAGGTGATTTATGAAACATCCATTATCAAAGATGGAATCAGGAGTTCAGCAACTCTGACTGGTGTAACACCTGATTTTTTCAAGGTTTATAATATAAATCTTCAGCGGGGAACTATGTTTACAGAAGACCAGATGCTGTCTGGAAATGCAGTATGCCTGATCGGTACAAAAATAGCCACTAAATTTTTCCCCAGTGAGGACCCTCTCGGAAAATACATTAAATGCGGCGACCTGTGGTTAAAAGTTGTCGGTATACTCGAGAATAAAAGCTCAATTCTTTCGGTATCAGAAGATTTGGGCATTAGTAATTTTAACCTTAACATATATTCTCCTATACAAACCATATTATTAAGGTATAAAGACAGGTCGGTTGTGACCAAAGCCGGACTTCAAGGCAGTTCGGAGACACGCTTTGTTTTTTTTGGGAACTTTTCATCAAGCATGTCCTCAACAAGTTCTGATGAAGAAACCAATCCCAACCAGGTAGATAAAATCGTCGTTCAGGTTAAGGAAAGCAGTCAGATATCCTCAACTTTAATCCTGCTGAAAAAGATGCTTAACCGCCGTCATGCCGGAGTTGAGGATTTTGAGATAAAAGTTCCTGAACTTTTGTTAAAACAGGAACAGCGCACAAAAGACATCTTTAATATTGTATTGGGAGCGATTGCAAGTATATCTTTAATTGTCGGAGGAATAGGTATCATGAATATCATGCTGGCTTCGGTTATGGAAAGGATACGCGAAATAGGCGTAAGAAGGGCAACAGGTGCGACCCGCCGGGAAATTGTCCTCCAGTTTCTTTCCGAAGCCACCATCATAAGCATTTCGGGTGGGATAATCGGAATAATTCTGGGAATAGCCTTCTCTAAGATCATCATGAAAGTTACGGATATTTTAACGATAATTTCTCCGCTCTCTATTCTTGTTTCATTCGGGGTATCGGTTGCTGTAGGAATATTATTTGGATTTATGCCGGCCAGGAGGGCGGCAGAACAGGATCCGGTTGAGTCACTGCGGCATGACTAAGATAAATTCGATAGTTACAGAGGAACTCGACAGGATTGAACGGAATGGCAGGTATGCTTTTTATTTTTCATGTGAGATTTATGAATTTTATGGATTACTTGAACTTTAGGTGAATACAAGAGATACTTCAAGGAAGGATTTAACAATTTATTTTAGGCCTTAGATAATCAAAAAGCAAGTTATTTAAATTTAGGAATTGGTCAGGTTAAGGTTTTATTGATGAGAAAGAAAAAATGATTTTTATATGAAATTCATCAGGTTTCAAGGAATAATTATGACTTCCTTTTTTTTATTAATCATGTGGAATTTTTCTGCTTCCGGACAGGAGAACAAAAAAATGTTGACGCTGGTGGAAGCGATTGATATAGCAAAAAAACAATCACCCGATGCATTAATGGCCAAGCATAAATTCAGGGCAAGTTATTGGCAATACAGATCTTTTCAGGCATCCTACCTGCCGTCCCTGATCCTTGCCGGTTCTTTGCCAACGTATAATAAATCCATCAGAACAGTAACCACAACAGATGGAGATGTTTTTTCTGCTTTTACCCAAAACAGTCTCTATGCCGGTCTCTCCCTGAACCAGAAGGTGGGTTTTACAGGCGGAGATATTTCACTTAACACGAATTTGCAGAGACTGGATAATATCAAAACCGATACAACCTATTATTCTTATAATGCAACATTGATTAACATTGCCTACAGGCAACCGTTGTTTAAATATAACAGCTATCGATGGAACAGGAAACTCGAGCCGATGCTATATAACGAGGCAAGAAAAACTTACCTCGAAAACATGGAACAGGTCTCGCTTGATGCGACAAATTATTTTTTCAATCTGCTGGTAGCTCAGATCAATGAAAAAATTGCCAGAATAAACCTTGCCAATTACGACACCCTTTATAAGATAGCACAGGGTAGATATAACCTGGGCAAAATAGCGGAAAACGATTTACTTCAATTGGAACTCCAATTCCTCAGGGCTGGGTCAGCCTTAAAAGATGCCGAACTGGAGGTTGAAAACCAGCTTTTCAGATTTAAGTCCTATCTGCGTCTTACAGAAGATATTTCGTTTGAACTCTTTGCACCCGATAAAATCAAACCATTTACAGTCATTGCTGCTAAAGCTATAGAGGAAGCCCGGATCAATAATCCACAGTCTCTTTCCTTTAGCAGAAGGCTAATGGAAGCTGAAAGCGAGGTTGCCCAGGCTAAATTTGACGGGCGATTTGATGCAGAAATATTTGCTGTTTACGGGTTATCGAATGAAACTGAGGAAATCACCAGCCTGAACAGCGATCCCTTCAACGATCAACGACTCGAATTGGGTATTTCGCTGCCGCTTCTTGATTGGGGAGTAGCACGTGGTAAAATTAAAATGGCTGAATCCAACCAGGAAATTGTAAGAACAACTGTAGAGCAGGAACAAATTGACTTTGACCAGGAAATTTTCCTTAAAGTAGCGCGTTTTAATATGCAATTTGATCAGGTAAATATTTCAGCCCGAGCCGATACTGTCGCCCAAAAAGGGTATGATATTACTAAGGCCCGTTATCTTATTGGTAAAATTTCGATTACCGATCTCAACATTGCCCAGGCCGAAGCAGATAACTCGAAAGGCAATTATATCAATGCTTTGTGGACTTACTGGCGCAGTTATTACGATATCCGGAGATTAACTTTATTTGATTTTGAACAAAATTTACCGATTATGGTTGATTATAAGGAATTATTGTAAGGGTTTTTTTACATGGCAGCCAACTGCTATGAGATAATTTACTGATTTGATATCTATTTGAATATTATTTTACCAATTTGGTTTATATGTTGAAAACCTTCAAAACCGAAATTAAATGGTCTTTCATTTTTGTGCTGATGATGTTGTGTTGGATGATTCTCGAAAGAATATCGGGATTGCACAGCACCCATATTGACAAACATCCCATTTTCACAAATTTTGTTGCAATCCCGGCCATTGCAATATATGCTTTTGCGCTGATTGATAAACGCAACCGCGTTTATGGAGGGTTGATGACCTACAAACAAGGTTTCATCAGCGGGTTGATTATTACCCTCATTGTTACAATACTCAGTCCATTAACTCAGATAATTACTTCTAAGATAATTACTCCTGAATTCTTTCAAAATGCGATCAACCATGCTGTTTCATCCGGAAAAATGGAGCAGGGGGCAGCAGAAAAATACTTTAACCTTGGAAGTTATATTATTCAGGGTTTGATTGGAGCACCGGTGATGGGGATCATAACATCAGCCATAGTTGCAATTTTTACACGGAAGAAAGCCGGTGTTTGAGAATAATAAATTTTTAATAATTTTGCTGCGAAATCAAAAAATGTTTAACTAAATAAATTTTATAAAGATGGGAGTTTTAGTAGGAAAAAAAGCACCGTTATTCGAGGCGGATGCCGTTGTCAACGGTGGCGAATTTGTTGAAAAGTTTTCATTGGAACAGTATATTGGTAAAAAATATGTCGTTTTCTTTTTTTACCCTTTGGACTTTACTTTCGTTTGTCCAACCGAAATTCTTGCCTTCCAAAAGAAACTTCACGAATTTGAAAAGAGGGATGTAGCTGTAGTTGGCTGTTCAATAGATTCAAAACATACTCATTTGGCTTGGCTCAAAACCGAAGTTAAAAATGGCGGCATAAAAGGGGTTAAATATCCATTGGTATCTGATTTGTCAAAAACTATTGCTGAAAACTTCGATGTGCTGGCGGGAGAATATGACTATGACGAAGAGACGGATCAAACTTTTTTTGATGGAGAAGCAGTTGCCTATCGTGGATTATTCCTAATTGATAAACACGGAATTGTGCGCCACCAGGTCGTCAATGACTTGCCCCTTGGCCGCAGTGTTGACGAAGCGCTAAGAATGGTCGATGCCTTGCAGTTTAATGAAGAACACGGTGAGGTTTGTCCTGCCGATTGGAAACCGGGTAATGATGGCATGGAAGCAAATGCAGCAGGTGTCGCTAAATACCTTTCAACCCATTAATTCCCTGGGGCAATAAATTAAATGAAGCAGTCTGGCATGACTGCTTTTTTTTATCTAAGTAAAGTCACATTTCCTTTATCTGCCATTTTTGCTCCGCCGAAATAATTTACTTCGACGATCCAGGTGTAAACTTCGACCGGTAATTCCTGCCCCGTATTGTTTAACTTGCCGTTCCAATGAGTTTCAGGTTCGGCTGTTTGGAAAACAATTTGTCCATACCTGTTATAAATCGTCAAAAGGAAATCTTTCATATCCGTTCCCAGTCCGAATAATTCAAAAAGATCATTCAGTCCGTCATTATTTGGGCTAAATGCCGTTGGTGCATAAATTCGAAAATGGACTTCAACAAAAACACTGTCTGAAGTTTTACATAAATTCCCGTCAGTTACATCAACATAATAAAGGCCACCACCCAAAGGATCAATATCCTGTGTCTGTGCTCCGGTGTTCCATAGATATGAATAGGGTAAAGTACCACCGTAAACCGAAAGGTCAATTGAGCCTAATTCTGTTATACCATTCGTCCCTTCAATTTCTGTAATTAGTGGGAGAGGCTGATTTATAACTACGTTGTTAGAAGAAAAGCAGCCAAAATCATCCATCACTGTCACGGCATAATTTCCTGACTGAAGGTTGTAAATGACAGTAGAATCTGAATAAAAAAATCCATCTTTAAACCATTGGTAATTGGTATACGTACCAGTACCTCCGGTTAGGTTTGAAAGCTGTATCTTTCCATTTCCATCCTGGTAGCATAATAAATCAGTTCCTTGTAGATCAAAACTGATTTCCTGCATTTCAGAAACAACAATAGACTCATATAATGCCGGGCATGAATGAGCATCTGTGACAGAAACACTATACGTTCCAGGTGCTAAACCAGTTTGCTGAGGCAAGCCTGATCCATTTGACCAGTTATAAGAATACGGCTCTGTTCCTCCTTCAACCAGAAGATTGATTTCGCAGTTGGTATAGCCATAGCAGGCATCTTGCCAGTCATAACTCATTTCCAGAGGCAAAGGCTCAGCAATCTTAATCGAATCTCCGGAAATACAACCCTCAGCATCCTCAATCGTGTAATAATAATCACCTGGCTCAAGATTATAAATATTTTGATCATTGCCTATGATATTTCCATTGCTATACCAATTAATATCAAATGGCCCGATTCCAATCTGAATATCTATTTCAATAGATCCGTCGTTGAATCCATTGCAGGAAACATGTGTTGTATCAATCAATAAATCGAGATAACAACCTATAAAAATTGTATCATACCTAAAGCACCCCTGCCCCTCTCCATAAAAAACAGTAAGACAATAATAACCCCTTTCAGTTACCAGAAAGCAGGAATCAGTGGAAAGAACATCACCAGTGACACAGTTGCGCCATTCATAAGTGGTAGATTGATTTCCATTAAAATTTTCAGCACAAATATTAATGGTCTCTCCCTCTAAAATAGAGGTATCCGGTCCAAGGCTGTAATTTAACGAAGCATCGTGGAATAACCATCCGATATTGGAATTGTCAATATCCTTGCTGAATTGCCCGGCATCAAATAATGCTCCTCCAGTTGCTGTAATTTTTGTCATTTCAATGAAATCACCCAATACCGATCCGGATTTTTTATAAACTTCGGCCTGAGACTCAGATGTAGCTTTTAATTTTATAAATTCACAATTATTCCCCACGATATTAAACTGATCGGAAACCGTTTGAACATTCTGGCTGCCCAATTGATAAGTATAAGGAGGATTAAATGTTAATGGTGTCGAACCAGTTATTTCCAATGATATTGCCGTCATTATTAAAATATGCATTACGGTATATCCCGTTTCCGGTGATACTTGCGGTCGAATCAAAATACACATAGTTTCTTACAGTATCGTTACCAAAAATTATGGCGGTTGAATTGAATAACATGGTATCCGCAACATATACGTTAACATTTGAATTATTATTCAGATTGATTTGCCCTGATCCTTTGAATTCTGCGAAATGAGGATACACACTGCTGTAGTATCCTGTCATTTTACCCTCTTTGCTATTAAAAACAACCCGGTTAAACATAACCGAATCGGCATAACCGGTCTGCAGGGATTGAGTATTATTCACCGCATTGAAGTAAACAAGATTATAGGGAAAATAGGAGCCGTTTTGATGAATAAAGTTACCAGAATCGATCTGAATCAAAGATGTGTTTTCTGATAAATCCAGATTCAACCCATTGACAGACCATTCATACAGGACATGCAGGTCGGAATCATCTAATTGAAGTGATCTCGGACTCCCAAGAGTTGAGTAAAAACCAAAACAATCGATGTACTGGGAATTTGTCTTCAGGTCGCCGTTGTAATAATAAATGGTGTTTCTGTTTGTCAGGGAATATCCCAGTTGAAGACTGTCCATTAATGTCCATTCACCTCCGATTCCATCAAAGTAAACGTTGTTATTAACATTATTGAATTTAACATTTTCAGTAATAATCGTTTCGGATGAATCAGAAGATTCAAAAGAAATATAACCCGGAAAGGTAAATTCCATCTCAGGATTTAGTTTGAGAGAACCATAAATTCTAAGATAATGCATCGCTATTGGCGCTTCTAAATTCAGGGAAAAACTGAGCATTCGTCCAGTCCATATTGTGGGCAAAGGCATTGTTCAGGTTTACATCGGTATATTGGTCGCTGGTCCCAAAAGAATGCTGATCAAAAACAACCGTATCATATGGTGTTGGGACGCATTCGCCACCCGTGTCCTCCGCTTGTTAGCGACCAATGATACTGATCATTCCAGTTTCCTGCCCCTCCTACCCAATACAATTTTCCCGGAGCAGTTACAGAAATGGTATCCCAACCGGTATTATTTCCAAGATCGACAGAATGTTCGGCAAGAAAAATGGCTCCGCCGTAAGCATTGATATCCCGGATCGCAGTATTTTCGACCCATAAAGTATCCCCGGTTTTTAAAATATTTGTTTTTACCCCATTATCTATTGATTTGAGCAAAATGGGACCATCACATGTTCCTGAAGGATAGATTTCATTATTTATTCTTTGCGTGGCCCCGGATGACAATTCATAATAATTTCCAGGTGAAAAGGACAGGGTATCGAAAACGTTACTGCTAATTATAGTTCCATTGCTCTTAAAATTAGCTTTATGAAAAAAACATTTAGTACCTGAACCAGTATTCAATTTGCCTGCTCCTGTTGTAGCGCTAAAAAGAACATTATAAAATTCAAGTGTGTCTTCGCCAAAATTATATAGTGTTGCATTTGGCGCTTTTAAATGGATGAAGGAAGTCCCACTGACAAATTCAAGATTTTCGCTGTTTAGGCTCCATGCGTAGGGGTAACCACCTGTAGTTACTATAAATTCGGAGGCTCCCAGATCCAGAGTCCGGTTAAATGCAGAATCGGAACGATAAAAATGACACTTAACAACATTGTCATTGGTGTTAAAAGCACCGTAATAATGAGTGATGGAGCCATCCACCTTAAGACTGTCTTGAAGAATCCATGATCCGTCTTCTCCGTTTAAAACTATCTCTTTAATAAACCCTACATCCGATGTCTTTATATGATTCCCTCCGATTGTGTCAGCAAAGATAACCGGACCATTGAATTTGTTTTTCATAAAAGGTGAAAAATCCAGCGAACCGAATATGGTCATCGAGGAACCCGGAATAATGCTTAAAAAAAGTGGAGCTTTTATGCCCGTCCATTGCATATCATGACAACCAATATCTTTTATATCAGCTTTTACGGTATCATTTCCATAAAAGGAGGCATCGTTAAATAAAACGTTATCATATAATATCGGGACACAGTCAGACTCATTATTAAGCGGATATGATGACCAGTGTGTTGTATCGGTCCAAAGCCCGGTTCCATTGATCCAGGTCATATCCCGGCTGTCCGCATGAATGGTAATATCCTCATTATTACCCTCATCAATAGAATTGAAAGCATTAAAATCGTTCGATCCGTTTAGGTCTCCGTTAATCGATTTTAGCTTAACAAAATAAATATTTATATTCCCGTTTGTCTTCGATATATGAGCCTGAGCGCTACCTGAAGCATAAATACTGATCAATCCCGAACAGCCCCTGGCCAGTAAATTATTATTTACTGTTTGTGTCTGACCACTTTCCAACTGGAATTTATGACCTGCATTGAGAAAAAGGTCAGCATAGGAATTGCTTCCGTAAATATTGGCATCGTTCATAAAAACCACATTTCCATAATCAAGATTGCCGCCATTAAAAGCATTGACTGAAAGAAAATTATTGTTGATTAATTTTATCAAGGAGTTACCGGCGATTAAATTTAACTGGTTGTTGACGGTCCATGTTCCGTTTTGAGCAATTATATTGATTGTACTTGTAGAAAGATTAAGTGTTCTGTTAACTGTGGAAACTGAATTAAATGAACCGCATATAACGTTCTTATCATTAGTATTTAGGGTTCCCTGGTTAAAATATATCATTTTCAAACCAATATTCAGATTATCATAGAGTAACCAGGAACCAGTTCCTTCAAAAATCAAATCAGAATATATTATTCTATCTTCAGACCGAATTGAATTATTATTCGTGGAGGAAGCGAAAATTATGTTTCCACTGAAATTTAAAGTTAACAGAGGACTCAATATCAATGATCCGTTGATTTCAAGATTCTGTGTTCCGCTCAAATGACATTCATAGGTTACAGCATTCCAGTTCATATCATGGCAGGTTGCAGGAATATCAATCACTACAGTTTGATACTTTGCATTAAAGGAACCGCTGTTGAAAATGACATTATCACTGGCGGTTGGAATACCTCCAGATTCAGAGAACCAGTGCTGCGGATCAGACCAATTACCGTTGCCACCTATCCATAGATAATTTTCACTCCGAATGGCCTGGACAAACACAATACACAGTAATATCAACAGAAGATTTATTCGTCCTGCACTTAAAGTCATTACTCTCTTAAAGAATTAGATCCAATTAATATATAAAATTGTTTACGTAAATATCATCCAACAAAATACTTACGGATGGCCTTCATCCATTGCTGGAAGCAACCTGAAAACAAATCCCGCTGTTAGATTTGAAGGAGTAAAAGTATATATTCATTTTTAATTCACCAAAAAAAAATTGAAATACTACTAAATGAATAATTGATATTAATAAATGTATAAATTTGAGCACCCGGATACGGGAACAATAATACGATTGAATAGTCAGTTAATCAACATTGCAAATTAAACGGAGTTTCTTTGTGAATGCTCCTAATTTTTATCTTTTTAATATGTATTATATTAAAACCCCATGGATAGTCAAACTTTTTTTAAGGAACCTGATCTGGAGTATTGATGAGTGTGAAAATAAAATATTTGTTACCTTTGATGATGGTCCGGAATCTTCTGTCACACCTGAAATTCTGGAAATACTCGAGAAATATAAAGCAAAAGCAACATTCTTTTGTGTAGGAAAAAAAGTCCTTAATCATCCTGAAATACCTGAACAAGCCAGGCGAACAGGACACACTATCGGCAACCACACTTTCAGCCATATAAAGGGAAAAAAGACCACGGATGATGAGTTCTTTAGTGATATAGACAAATGTAATGAACTATTGAAATCCCGTCTCTTCCGTCCTCCATACGGAAGTATAACATTGAGACAAACAGACCGCTTAAAGGAGAAATTTAAAATATTAATGTGGGAAGTTTTACCAGGTGATTTTGACAACAAAATATCTCCTGAAAAATGCCTTTCTCGCTCGATCAGGTATTCCAAAAGCGGCACTATCATAGTTTTTCATGATAACCAAAAATCGAAGGATAAGGTTTTATATGTTTTACCCCGATACCTCGAGCACTTTTCAAAATTAGGTTATACCTTTGAAGCCCTTAATGAGACATATTTGAAATAAACTCTTTGCACCTCATAATATTTGAAAAAAAAAGTAATAAACGGATTTATTGTTCAGGTTGCAGGATTAATGTTATTGTCATGCGCAAATCCTGTAACACCATCCGGAGGTCCAAAAGATACTGAACCACCAAAATTTATCAAGTCGGAACCTCCTATATACAGCCGCAATTTTTCCGGTAATAAAATCAGGTTGACATTTGATGAATTCATTCAACTAAAAAATCTGAACGAACAGGTAATTATTTCCCCTCCCATGACTACAGCTCCGGAATTCAGGCTAAAAGGAAAATCTGTTGTTGTTGAAATACAAGATGAACTGAAGGAGAATACAACATACAACATCTTTTTCGGAAATGCAATTGTTGACCTTACCGAAAATAACCCTTTAGAAAACTTCCAGTTTGTCTTTTCAACCGGCAATGTGATCGATTCTTGTTCAGTTAATGGCCTTTTATGCAACGCCAATGACCTGAAGCCAGTAAAAGGAGTAAACATTATGCTTTATACTGATTCAAACGATACAATTCCATTCGATTCACTGCCCTTTTTGGTTAGACCTTATTACATGTCGAAAACTGATGAGGCGGGAATTTTTTCGATAAACAATTTAGCTAACCAGCCTTACAAAATTTTCGCCTTATTAGATAAGAATACAAATCTTATTTATGATCAGCCCGGCGAATCGATCGGTTTTATAAAAGATCTCATTTCCCCCACATTTAGACCTGTTATTCAGCCTGATTCAGCGGGTGCAGATTCGGTTCAATTAAAAAGTAAATCCTTAGATCAAATTTCTGATGATAAAATTAAATTATTCCTGTTTCAGGAGACTGATTCAACTCAAAAACTACTAAAGACAACCGTTCCTAAGAATTTTCAGATCAACTTCATTTTTAAAAGGCCGGTTTCAAACCTTTCAATTCAGCCGATAAATCTTGAAGCAGGTTTTCTATGGTCAAGAACTGAGTATCACGCTTTAGGTGATACAGTAACGTTGTGGCTTAAAAAACTTGAAAGAGATTCATTGATCCTTGTTATCAGTGATAATGGCATTATTCTGGATACAGTAAAAACCTCAATAATCAAGCGATCTAAAGGAAAAAAAGCTGAAGCAGAGAAAAACATCCAGCAAAAGCTTGAAATTAAAAACAACATTAAAGGCAACTTTATCGACCTTAATAAGCCCCTTATCCTTACTTTCAGCTATCCTCTGCAATCAATTGACAGCAGCGGAATTAAGGTTTTTGAGAACGACACTGTCCCAATAATTGTTAACTTCTCCCTTAACGACAGCATTTCTCGTAGGTTAGTATTTGATTATAAGTGGAAAAAATCTACACGTTATTCATTCATCATCCGTTCTAATACTTTTACTGACATCCATTCTGAGAGCAACGATTCCATTCAAATGAAGTTTACGACCAAATCACCTGAAGACTACGGTAATTTAATACTGAATATAAGTTTTTCAGACGAAGAAATAAACCATATTGTTCAGGTGCTATCCGGTGAATCAGTAGTTCATGAAACTCAGATGAGAAGAAATGAAAAAGTTGTTTTTAATTTTATACAACCGGGGAAATACACTTGTAAAATAATCGACGATTTAAATAATAATGGAAAGTGGGATACCGGTGATTATTGGTATAAAAGGCAACCCGAACCTGTCGGTTTTTTTCCAACTGAAATTGTTATCAGAGCCAACTGGGATGTTGAAGAAGACTGGAAGCAGGAATCAAAATCCGGATTATCGCAAGGCAGCCATCAATAACTCAATGTCCTGATAGGGCAGTGTAAAATATTCCCCGATATATGACTTGGTTAAAGTTCCGTTAAATAAATATACCCCTTTTCGCAGGCCGAAATCGGTCTTAATCATGTTTTCGATCCCGCCTGTTTCACCAATTTTAAGCAGGATCGGTATAAAAAAATTACTTAAAGCATAGGAAGCTGTATGAGGAACTTTTGATGCAATATTGGGAACACAATAATGCGTGACACCGTTTTTGACAAACACAGGTCTGTTGTGATTGGTTATTTCCGAGGTCTCAAAGCATCCTCCCTGATCGATGCTGACATCAATTATTACAGCACCTTTTTTCATCTGTTCAACCATTTCAGCGGTTACAATGATCGAAGAAATTCCTTCGCCGGAATGAAGTGCGCCTATGGCTACATCCGCTGTACTCAGGGCTTTCATCAGGATATTCGGCTGAATTACCGATGTAAAAACACGCGCATTTAGAGAATCCTGAATCCGACGGAGTTTATAAATGTTGTTATCGAATATTTTTACAAGAGCACCTGAACCCAGCGCCACTCTTGCAGCATATTCAGCTACTGTCCCCGCTCCAATGATGACAACTTCAGTGGGAGGGATTCCTGGGAATCCGCCAAACAACTTACCTGAGCCGTAATCCTTATTGGCGAGGTATTCATAGGCAATGAAAATCGAAGCCGTGCCGGCAATTTCGCTCATGGCCCTGAGTATTGGGAACAGACCTGTCTTATCCTTAATAAACTCATAAGCTATGGCTGTTGTCTTTTTGATAGAAAGGGTTTCAAAATATTCCCTCGATTGCCCTGAGAGATGCAGTGAGGAAAATAAAGTTTGTTTTGATCTCAGTAACTCAATTTCCTCAATTGAAGGAGGGGCAATTTTTATGATGATATCAGCCTTAAATACCTCCTCTTTATTATGAATGATCTGTGCACCATTGTCACTGTATTCCAAATTTTCAAAATTGGCTGCCTTTCCGGCATCCGATTCAATGAGCACTTTGTGACCATTAGCAACTAAAAGCCCAACAGCCTGCGGAACAAGAGGCAATCGGCATTCCTGGAATGAAATCTCCCTTGGCACTCCAATAGTAAGACTGCTTTTATGCCTTCGGGTTTCGAGAATTTCTTCCTGTGGTAATAGCTTATCCGCATTTGAAAATTTATAATATCCCTGATTTTGACTATCCATAAAAATACATCTCCAAATTATGCAATAAAAATAATAAATAATGGTCAGGTAGCTGCATATTTTAATTGTGAATTTTCAAAATCTAATGAGTCTTGATCCATCTGCGTGATTCACATCAATAAACACCTTTATATGAAAATCGGGCAATAAACTCTCGATTTTCTCCGGCCATTCAATAAAACAATATGAATGGCTGTAAAAATAATCCTCATAACCGATATCATAAACCTCTTCAAGTGAATCGAGCCGATAAAAGTCAAAATGAAACAATTGATTGAAATCTTTTGTTTTATAAACATTAATCAGTGAGAAAGTAGGGCTGTTTACTAAATCTGTGCATCCGATAAGTGAGCAAATTGTTTTAATGAATGTCGTTTTACCGGCACCCATTTCACCATAAAAAGCAAAAAATCGATGTGAAGAGTACTTACTAAGTAATGATTCGGCAGCGTCAATCAAATCACTTTCATTATTACAGATTATCCGGGTTAGTGATAAATTATCCATTGACCATATTTAATCCACAGCAAATTTAGCAGAATCTGCCTGTCAGGACAATAAGATTTTGAAAATTTTACAATTTGGGTTTTAGCTCAATGTACGGAATCATTATTTCCTCCATTGAAATTCCACCATGCTGGAATGTATTTTTGTAATAATTCACATAGTAGTTGTAATTATTGGGATATGCGAAGAAATCATTCCGCTTGCAGAAAATAAAGGAGGAACTTACGTTTACTTTAGGCAAATAAATATCATTGGGATTTTTGATCTCAAAAACCTCCCTTGGATTGTATTGCAAAGCTTTTCCTGTCTTATACCTCAAATTGGTATTGGTGTTTTTATCACCCAGCACCTTCACCGGTTCATTAACCCTGATGGATCCATGATCTGTTGTAATAATCAGATCAGCGCCTTTTTCACCAAGAAATTCGATGATATCCTTAAGGGGTGAATGCTCAAACCAGGATAAAGTCAGCGAGCGATAGGCGGGTTCATCATCAGCAAGTTCACGAATGATCTCCATTTCCGTTCTTGCATGTGAAAGCATATCCACAAAATTATAAACAATGATATTCAAATTGTTTCTCAATAAATTAGATAAGCTATCAAGCAGCTTTTTACCGATGTTCAGATTCAGTACTTTAGTATAGCTCATTTTCAAATTTTTTCCATATCTTTTAAGATATTCTTCAGCCAGTTTTTCTTCATTCATATTTTTAGTTCCTTCATCATCTTCCCCAACCCAATATTGAGGATACTTACGCTGAATTTCCAAAGGGAGCAAACCTGCAAACAATGCATTCCGGGCATACTGGGTAACCGTAGGAAGTATGCTGTAATAAATTTGATCGCTGATTACCCGGTAATGCTTTTCGATGATCGGTTGAATAACTTTCCACTGGTCGTAACGCAGATTATCGATGAGAAGAAAAAATAACGGACGGTCACTGTTGAGTCGGGGAAACAATTTCTCCTTTAGCAATGTATGGGAAAGGACAGGATGATGATTGTCTTTACCATTGATCCAGTCAACATAATTGTTTTCGATATATTTGGCAAAAACTTTACTGGCTTCAAGTTTTTGCATATTCAGAATTTCCTTGATTCCGGAGTCGGTCGATTTTTCTAATTCCAGCTCCCAGCGTACAAGCCTTTTGTAAACATCAGCCCATTCATTAAAATCGAGATCACCGGAGATTTTCATCCCTAGCGGACTGAATTCCTGCTGATATTGCAATGTTGTTTTTTCACTGACCAGTTTTTTCTCATCCAGGTTTTTTTTAAGGCTTAGTAAAATTTGTTTTGGATTAACAGGCTTTATGAGATAATCAGAAATTTTTGAACCGATGGCTTCCTCCATGATCTGCTTCCTCCTCACTTTTGGTTATCATCACCACCGGAAGGGTTGGAAACTCATCTTTCATTTTCTCCAGGGTTTCTATTCCTGATAGCCCCGGCATTTGTTCATCCAAAAATACAATATCGTATGGATGACCCGACAGCATTTCAAGTGCCTCAGCCCCGTTGTTGGAAGTATCGACGTAATACCCTTTTTGTTCAAGAAATAATATATGCGGCTTTAGAAGGTCGATCTCATCATCCACCCACAATATTCTCACTTTATCCATATTTTTTAAGGATTATTTAAATCTAAAGATTAGTTTTACAAATAGTAATAATGCAAAATTCGATATTTTATTGCAAAAAAAAATCACAGCTTTTCAACTGTGATTTAAAATAGCGGATGTCGCTTCCAGATATAAGGTTTTGATTTCGCTTTTTTCTTCAATATTTTTTTTTAAATCATTTTAAAGTTATTATTCTTAAATGTCATTCGATCCATCAGCTTGCCAATTTCCGGTCATAAAAATAGAGCCGCTTTTTTTAACGGGTATTACGGAAAACCACTGAAAAAAAAAATGGCAGAAAACCGGTATTTTTTTCCAAATACATAAAAGTCTAATCTGTTCAATTAATTACTTTTGCCTAAAAAGAGCATTGTCGATTCAAAACAGAACAAATAAAAGGAAGATCGTAAATGATCCGGTTTATGGCTTCATCGATATACCCGGAGAATTGATTTTTGACCTGATAGAACACCCCTATTTTCAGCGTCTGCGAAGAATTAAGCAATTGGGATTGACCCACCTTGTATATCCAGGTGCCTTGCATACGCGGTTTCAACATTCCATAGGCGCAATGCACTTGATGCAAGAAGCATTAACCACGCTTAAATCCAAAGGACATAAAATCACTACCGACGAGGTAGAAGCAGCACTTATTGCCATATTACTGCATGATATCGGTCATGGACCATTTTCTCACGCACTTGAAAATTCCATAATTCAGTCGATCAATCATGAATACCTTTCGGAGATTTTTATGACAGAACTAAATGAAGCAGTTCAATGGCAGACTTACATTGAGCCTGGATATTTTTAACCATCAGTACAAAAAGAATTTTCTAAGCCAGCTGGTTTCAAGTCAGCTGGATATGGACAGGCTTGACTACCTGAAACGTGATAGCTTTTTCACCGGTGTTTCGGAGGGTGTGATCGGAACCGAAAGGATCATCAAAATGCTTGATTTAGCCGGACGACAAGCTTGTTGTTGAAGCCAAAGGAATATATTCCCTTGGAGAAGTTTATTGTTGCAAGGAGAATAATGTATTGGCAGGTTTATTTGCATAAAACCGTCTCGCTGCTGAAAACATGCTTATTAATATTCTCAAAAGAGCCCGCTTTCTTGCTCAGGAGGTTATGAATTATTTTGCACTCCAGCCCTTGGGTTTTTCCTTTACAGATTTGCTTGAATTTTCGAATGACAGGACCGATAATATCATCGGCAAGTTTTCACAGATTGATGACTTTGATATTTTCACTTCCATTAAGGTGTGGATAACCACAGCGACAAAATTCTTTCAACATTATGCAGGCACTTAGCGGACCGAAAGCTTTTTCAGCTGCGAAATCCAATCCGAACCCTTTGAATATTTTTATATCGAAGATATAAAAGCACGATCATCGACCATTACAGGTATAGATCCGAAATCGACCTGAAATATTTTTTTTATAGCGATACTACATCCAATTATGCATATAATCTTGATCATGATAAAATCCTGATCCGAACCAAAACAGGTAAAATCATAGACTTTGCAGAAGCTTCGGATCAAATGGATTCAGGTTTTATTTCAAAAGCAATTATCAAACATTATATTTGCTATCCAAAGGATGTTGATAAATGATGGGGTACGTTTAACCTTAATGTTACAATTAATTAACTTTGCAAATTATTCAAACTATTTTATCGCATGGAGTTTTCAGCAAACCAAATTGCGGAAATATTAAATGGCAAAATTGAAGGCGATCCCAACATAACCATCAATTATGTTTCTAAAATTGAAGAGGGAAAAAAGGGAACTTTAAGTTTTCTGGCCAATCCGAAGTACACTCAGTTTATTTATGAAACAGAAGCTTCTATCATCCTGGTGAATGAAGATTTTAAGCCGGAAAAACCTGTCAGATCAACCCTTATAAGGGTTGAAAATGCATATACTTCTTTTGCTAAGTTACTTGAAGTCTATAACCGATCAAACTGAATAAATCAGGAATATCGGCAAAAGCACATATTGCTTCCTCTGCTTCAATCGGAAAGAATGTTTATATCGGAGAATTTGCCTCAATTGGCGAAGGAACTGTTATTGGAGATAACGCAAAAATTTATCCCCAGGTCTATGTCGGAGACAACGTCAAGAATAGGAACCAACACCACCTTTTTGCAGGAGTTAAAGTTTATTCTGATAACATCATCGGCAATGAATGTATCATCCATTCTGGGGTAGTTATCGGAAGCGATGGCTTTGGATTTGCTCCGCAGGATGATAAAAACTATGTAAAGGTTTCACAAATCGGTAATGTGGTGATAGAAGACCATGTAGAAATTGGCTCAAACAGCAACCATCGACAGAGCAACACTAGGATCAACCATCATAAGAAAGGGTGCCAAAATTGATAACCTTGTACAGATTGCCCATAATGTTGAGATTGGAGAAAATACTGTTATTGCAGCCCAATCGGGAATATCCGGATCTACAAGGGTTGGGAATAACTGCATGTTCGGGGGACAGGTCGGGGTGATCGGGCATATTTCCATTGCTGATGACGTTAAAGTTGCCGCCCAGTCAGGGATCGGTAAAAGTATAGCCAACCGGGGGAAATCGTTCAGGGATCACCGGCATTTGAAATAAGCAAGTACCGAAAATCCTATATTCATTTTTGATGATATTAAAAACAACTGAATGAATGGAAAAAATAAAAAACAAATTAGGATTCGAACTCGAAAAACTTCTGATCGTTATTAAATATTGATATTTCGATTTTTGCTTTTACCCTCCCAAAAAAATATATTTGCGCCCTTATTATGGGAAATAAACAAAAAACGATAGCCTCGCCGGTTTCAGTTTCAGGAAAAGGATTGCATACCGGGGTTGATGTTACCCTGCATTTTAAACCTGCTTCTGAAAATACCGGAATCCTGTTTAAAAGAATTGACCTTGAAAATCAACCTGTAATAAAAGCAGATTGTTTTAAAGTGATTGATACCAACCGGGGAACGACAATTGGTGAAAACGGAGTAATTGTCAATACCATCGAGCATGTAATGGCTGCCCTCACAGGTTTGGAAATTGATAACGCTCTTGTTGAGATTGATAATTTCGAAACACCTATATTGGATGGTTCCTCGAAATATTTCACTGAAGCAATTTTGAAAGCAGGAACACTCGAACAGGCGGTGCCAAAAAAATACTGCGAAATAGATAAAGTGATCACTTTATATGACAGGGATAAAAAAGCTGAAATGATCGCCATTCCATCGGATGAATACCGGCTTTCTGTAATGATTGATTTTGAAACCGAAGTGCTCTCAACCCAAAACGCCACGCTCGACAGAATTACCGACTTTAATAAAGAAATTGCCAATTGCCGCACATTTGTATTTCTGCACGAACTGGAATATCTACTATCCAATAACCTGATCAAAGGAGGAGACCTAAGTAATGCAATCGTCTTTGTGAACAGGATCATTTCCCAGGAAGAACTCGACCGGCTGGCCAAATTATTTAATAAGCCCTCTGTAAAAGTCTTAAATAAAGGAATTCTTAACAATCTCGATCTTCATTTTGAAAATGAACCCGCAAGGCATAAGCTGCTGGATGTAATAGGTGATCTTTCTCTCATTGGAGCATCACTGAAAGCCCACATTATTGCAAAAAAGCCGGGACATTCAACCAATGTGGAATTTGCTAAAATCATTAAACAATATATCGTGGAAAAAGAGAAAAACAGGTTTAATCCACCCTTCGACCTGGATAAAAAACCATTGTTCGACATCAACGACATTAAAAAAATTCTTCCCCATCGTCCACCGTTTTTATTGATCGACAAAGTGATGGACATGGATGATAACCATGTGATCGGGGTGAAGAATGTGACCATGAATGAAACACATTTTGTGGGTCATTTTCCTGATGAACCGGTTATGCCGGGCGTTCTGCAAATAGAAGCAATGGCTCAGACCGGCGGGATTTTCAGTCTGAAGAAATATCCCGATCCTGAAAACTATGTTACCTATTTTCTGAAGATAGACAATGTAAAGTTCAGGAATAAAGTTGTACCGGGCGACACTCTGGTTTTCAGCCTTGAGCTCGATTTCTCCTATCAGAAGAGGACTGTGCCACATGCGCGGAACAGGCTTATGTTGCAGGCAAACCGGTAATAGAAGGAGAGATGCTGGCGCAAATATCAAAGAAACCCAAAAAAGAATCTAAAGCTGATTAACCTATGAATCAACCATTAGCTTATGTCCATCCGCAGGCAAGAATAGCCAAGAATGCTGTAATTGAACCTTTCGTTAATATTGAAAGAAATGTTGAAGTGGGTGAAGGAACCTGGATAGGTTCCAATGTAACCATCATGGAAGGTGTTCGCATCGGCAATAACTGTAAAATATTTCCGGGAGCCGTTATCGGTGCCATTCCTCAGGACCTGAAATATGCAGGAGAAGACACAACTGTAGAAATTGGGGATAATACAACTGTTCGTGAATTTGTCACGATTAACCGTGGTACAAAGGAAAGCTGGAAGACAGTGATCGGTAAAAGTTGTCTTCTGATGGCTTATGTGCATATTGCTCATGACTGTTATCTGGAAGACAGGGTTATTTTAGGAAATGCAGTAAACCTTGCCGGACACATTACCATTGGTGAATGGGCCACACTAAGCGGGCTTACCGCTGTCCATCAATTCGTCAAAATTGGAGCACATTCATTTATCTCCGGCGGATCGCTGGTAAGAAAAGATGTTCCTCCTTATACAAAAGCCGCCCGCGAACCGCTTTCCTATGCCGGTGTTAATTCAATCGGGTTAAGAAGACGCGGATTTTCAAACGAAAAGATCATTGAAATACAGGATATTTACCGGCAGATTTACATAAAAGGGTATAATGTTTCACAGGCGGTAAGATTCATTGAAGCCAATATGCCTTCATCGCTCGAACGGGATGAAATCCTGTCGTTTATCGCCCAGTCTAACCGCGGGATCATGAAAGGGTATTCCAGATTCGGAGGGAATTCGAAAGAATAACATCTATTTTTTTAGCAAATCTAAATAAATTATTGACTCCTGGTTAAGGATTTGGTAGTTGGTGAGCTAATTGTTCTTGCTTGTGGCGGAATACACCAGCAATTTCGGAAAGGAAACTCAAAGCACCCAATAATCCCCGCCTGACTGACGCGGTCGGGCAGGAAACAGCAAAGTGAAAACTGATTTATTGATTCAAACTTAATAGTATTGACTTTGGTTGTTTGGCATTTGTAATATATTGGGATTTCCAAGGGAATAAGTTAAGCCGCATGATTTAAATGAAAGAAGCGGGAATCTCAGATTTCTTAAATCCCTGAAAATAAAATAGAGAAGTATCTCTTTTTTGTTATACTTTTGTTTAGGTGGAG
Organism: uncultured Bacteroidales bacterium; assembly: GCA_963708435.1. Classification (GTDB taxonomy): domain Bacteria; phylum Bacteroidota; class Bacteroidia; order Bacteroidales; family JAADJA01; genus JAADJA01. The sequence continues at coordinate 22,988 of CAVPSZ010000022.1, read as the reverse complement.
AAAATTACTCAATAATGAAAACAAGTTTCAAATCCACACCTGAATGATAAATATAAAAAAAATAACGGTGTTATTCTGGTTCGGAATTTTTACCTGGTTATTCATGTCAGTCTCAGCTACATTTATATATGGTCAAAGCCAGACCAAGTCAGGTTCACTGAAACAAGTCGTCATTGAAAATTTTGATGTTGGCACCATTGATCTGACCTCTTATCCGGGTGAAGATGAAGACCCGTCAGGCTGGGCATTAAATTCAGCAATTACCTATGAAAATTCTCCCTGGTCATTAAAAATATCCGGAAATACCTGGAAGGTTCAAGCTATTTCACCCATCGCTATCAATGCCGGTGATGTCTGGCAGGTTTCAGCTTATATCGCTTCGCAAGCAGAAATTCAGGGTTTTGCCATTATGGATGCATCAAATGTACTGTTCTATTCTTTTGCAGGTTCAGAAATGGTGAACATAGAAGAATGGGTACCTGTGTACCAGGGATGTTTTCCTGAAGACCAATGGAACAATTATCAGCTTCCTGTTGCTGACGACTGGATGGCTTATTTCGATTACCTGCCGGAAATCACAGGTTTGGTTTATATCAATGATAAGGATGGGTCCTCACAGGGCGTAGTTTATTTTGATAATGTTATTAATATCAGCAGTGACCTACCTTTTATTCCCGAAGTATCGATTGATTTTAATTTAGGAGGAGTTTACACCGATGGATGTGGTAACAAAGTTGTTGACGTACAGTTTACATGTGAAGTGATTGACCCTGATAGTGAAACCCATGACTATTTCTGGAATTTTGGAGATGATTCTACCAGCACTGAGAAGGATCCTGTGCATACATTTTTAATTACTGATGACCATCCATACAAGGTTTTACTTCAGGTTGTTGACAACACGTACAGATGGGGACAGGCAAGCTGCAGTGTGGAAGTTGACCCGGGGAACAGTTCATTTCCGGTAACATTGAATTTTGTCGGCGACATTATGCTTGCACGAAGGTATGAAAATCCTGGTGGTATTATTCCCACACTGGGTGTAGAAGCAATTTTCGCCCCAACAAAACAGATTCTTGGTGATGCGGCCGATATCACCATTGCTAATCTTGAATGTCCTTTGACCACCTATTGGGATCATCATCCGACGAAATCAATTTATTTTAAAGGCTCGCCAGAGAATGTAGCCGGTTTGACGTATGCCGGAATTGATATTGTGACTCTCGCAAATAATCATATACTGGACTACATGTACCCCGGAATGCAGGAAACACAATCCGTTTTGGAAGAAAATAATATCATTTATATGGGAGCCGGGGCAAATTCCTATGAAGCCTGCCTGCCGGCTTTTTATTCAAAGTCAGGTGTTAATTTTGCCTTCCTTGCCGCAAGCGACGTGACCGGGCAATTCAGCAACGAACAGCCATACCTGAATGCCGGCTACAATAAACCCGGCTTCGCTAATCTTGAACCCTGGTACATCAAAAAGCAAATTGATGAAGTCAAGGACGTCTCTGATCTTGTAGTAATGGAGTGGCATACAGGTGTCGAATATACATCAGTTCCGGATTTGACATGTGATACCTGCCCCTTATTCAGTGAGGACAATTCATCAGATGAAAATTACTTTCCATTGGCCTATGCTCCCGATCCAAAAGACAGGACCACCACGCATTTTGCCATTGACAATGGGGCCGACCTGGTTATTTGCCATCACCCGCACATGGTGCAGGGCGTCGAACTTTACAATGGTAAACTCATTGCCCATTCGCTGGGAAATTTCGCCTTCGACCAGGAATTACCCTGAAACCTATCCTTCATTCTATTCTGAATTCAAAAGTGAATGAGACAGGATTTTATGAATTCACCCTCACCCCGGTATACATTGATGACTATATCCCACAGAGGGCTAAAGGAGGTTTGGGATTGCATATTCTGGATGATCTTGCAAATCGCTCAAAAAACCTGGATACTTATCTCGAAATTGACAGGGATAGCGTCATCGCAACGGTAATCATGGATACCGCTACTATGTTTACCTACTTTACGGATTATTCTGCGGAGCGCAATTTGTAGGAATCACGGAAGCAACTGGACAACTCCTCCTGCATCCGCTCGCAAGATCGGGAAGTATTTCATCTGTTAACAGCATTGAACCAGAACGGCAATTATGAATTCCGGCTGGGAAGGGAATTGATCTTTTTCGGCAATATGGAGGATGAAGGCTGTACCTTGTGGAACCTGAACAGTGAGAATGAAAACTATTGCGATACCGCCGCCTTTATGCGGTGAGCGCTCCATCCAGCAAAGAAGAACATCCAGCTCTGGGGACCAATATTGTAACGAATTTCGAGGAAAGGATCGTTTGTCCTTCAGACTGCAATGAAATACTCACTTTGCGGCTACATAAAAACTCAAAATGGCGCCAATGTCACCATCGAAATCAGATATCACATTGACCGAACCGGGATTGTTCCTCTCGGCACTGAAAATATCGGTGTGCAAATAAATGGCAATACCCCCTGGACTTTTTATTCATCGTGAGCTTACTATTCCTGCAGGCACAAAGTTTTTCGATATTCGATTAAACAGTGGTATTCCCAATTCGGGTACTGCTTATTCATGGTTTGATAATGTGAGCCTGATTCGCTGGGACGGATTGGGCTGACTATGAAATTTCGCAAACCATTCCCACACCGAATGATTATTATTTTATCCAGGTTAAATCCTCTGATATTTCTGAAGACATTACAATTAATTATTCCGAGGCCGTTCACGCACCAGCGCATTTCATAGAGGCCGATCTGAAAGTTTATCTTGAGGGAGCCATTTAATGGTACAGATATGAAAACTGCCTTAAATCCTTCACTGCTGCCATTATCCCAGCCTTATAACGCAGCTCCATGGAATTATGAAGGAACAGAATCGGTTGATATCCATTCCAAATGCTGATGTTGTGGATTGGATCCTGGTAGAATTCCGGGATGCGCCTGATGCAGTAAGTGCAACATCGGCCACCACCATCGAAAGGCAAGCCGCCTTTTTGCTTCGGGACGGATCATTGTTGTAGATGGATGGATTTTCTCCAGTTCAATTCAACGGAATCATTATGGAACAACTATTTGCTCGTGGTTCGCCACCGAAACCATATTGATATTATGTCAGCAAATCCCCTAATGAAATTGATGGAGTATTATACTTACGATTTTACTACTTCCATTGACCAGGTTTATGGTGGCAGCGCCGGATATAAATCTATCACACCGGGAATTTACGGAATGGCAGGCGGAGATGCTGATGCAAACGGATCGGTAAACCTTGCAGATAAAATTATTTGGGAATTAAATGCCGGAGCAAACGGGTTATTTGCCGGAAGACCTGAATTTTGACGGACAAGTAAATAATCAGGATAAGGATGACATCTGGATTATAAATACAGATGTTTTTTCATCGCAGGTGCCGGAGTAAAACGTTCAAAAACCTACCAATAAACATTCCTCACCCTCCCCAATTCTCCCTGTCCAAACTCCTGTACTGAATTGCTTCTGCCAGGTGATCGGTTTTAATTTCCTCGCTGTTGTCGAGATCGGCGATGGTGCGGGATACCTTCTGGGCGTGTATACCAGCTGGGATTTCATTTCAGTATATTTCTGCTTATTTTGCAACTGTCTATATCTCTGATTTAGCTTCTCTCTCTTATTCCACCAAAAGTTTCAAACAAGTATGATTACCCAAAATCATCAGAAATTTCCACCAGGTAAATCCCATGTTTAAATTTGTCTCCGGTTATTGTTATCTCACCATTTTCAGGGATGAAAGTGTCCTGTGTTATTTTACAGCCATTTACTGAGTATAGGGAAATGTCTATTCTATTCACTATCTCATTGGAGTACTTTATTCTGATTTTATTGCCATGATGGAATGGATTTGGTTGTATGTTATAGATTCCACTAATATCAGTTCTGTTTAGGTGAGGGTTCAACCTCAGTATACTGCGATTCATCAAAGATGGCCAACCCGCCTTCATACATTCCGATCCATATCTTACCTCCCAAATCCTTAGCAAGGCTTAGAATAAATTTATTGGGCAAGCCGGAATTATTGGGCATATAAGTTGTCCAATTCCCTTCACTTAATTTAAACAACCCAATTCTTGTCCCAACCCACAAATCGTTATTATTCCTCACGGCCGCAGATACCCAGTTATCATAAAACGGTGCATTTGTATCATTGTATATTAACCAGTCAGTCCCGTCATAAATAGCCAGACCACCTGAATATGTACAGGCATATACCAGATTATTTTCATCAATGTATAAGTTGCGAATATCATTATCAGGTATATCAGAATTAGCCATATTAAAAATTCCTCCCAATCATCATTTCCGTCAAATTTTACTAAACCGTAATATGATGTACTTATCCAAATATTATTATCGCTATCCACTTCCCATATTTTGTAAATTGGTTTATTGGTATAGAGGAATTTGAGCTATTAAACAAATACCACTCATTTTCTTTAAACCTGGCCAGTCCTTTACCGTTTATTCCTATCCAGATCATTCCATTAATGACTCGACGGCAATGGAATGTAAAGTATCGCTATGGTATAGCGGAATTACTTGTGTTATATTCGGTAAATCCCGAAGTTATCATAACTAATCAATCCCTTAAAGGTCGTAAACCAAAGCAAAGTATCACCCGCATTATCCATATCCGTTATCAGGTTACTCGGCAATACTGAATTAGTCGAATCAAATACCTGCCAGGTATCCATACCAGTCATATGTGGAAACACCATTATAATAAGTTAGGATGTATGAAAAACCATTCCAGTCTGTAATTATTCTTTTTTTAACCCAATTGCAAGATAAGCCCGAACCGGACGTATTGACCGGCAGCCAAACCGAATCCTGGAATATTCCTAATCCAAATTTCCAACTACCCACCCAAACATTGTCATAAACATCTGTTTCCACTTTGTGCAAATAATCCTCCGGAAGTGCTGAATTGTTAGTCTGATAATTTGTCCACTGATTATCAAATTTAGCAAGACCTTCGCCCTGAGGTATCGCCCCTCGCCTAAAGGACATTTGCTCTCTTGAACTTTCAAAAGTCAAAGAGTAAACTATAGGATCGAAACAACCTGTATAGCAAACCCAGTTGGAACCGTTAAATTTAAAAATATACCCTCCCCGATGTTGCCCCCCACAGATGACCATAATTATCAAATTCCAGATGTTGAATTCTATTACTTGAAATTCCCGAATTACTTGTGTTATAAATTGTCCATTCATCGCCGTCAAATTTCAGTAAACCTGCGTTTTCTGTTCCCATCCAGACATTATTTTGGATTATCAACTGCAATGGTTTGTACAAAAATCCACGGATATGTGTCCCAAATTATCCAATTGCTACCGTCGAATCTGGCTGCCCCGCCAAAAAAGGTTCCGATCCCACACATTGTTATCCTGATCAACAGCCAATCCCCTGATAATCCTCTTCTATAGGTAATTCCGAATTATTGCTGTTATAAACTGTCCAGTTCGTTCCGTCGAATTTGATAAGACCGCCACTATACCAGCCTTCATGGTCAAGTGTACCGATCCAAAGGTTATGATCATTATCAATTGCAAGGGATTGCAAAATGTTAAAAGGCAAGCCGGAGTTGGATTTTGTGTATATTTCCGATTCGAGGGTTAGAAGGTTAATTTTAGCAAGGCCGCCCGTACGCCACCCAGAGTGTATTTCCCATCAGCTAATATATATGTTCCTCATCCTCCCCAATTCTCCCTGTCCAAACTCCTGTACTGAATTGCTTCTGCCAGGTGATCGGTTTTAATTTCCTCGCTGTTGTCGAGATCGGCGATGGTGCGGGCTACTTTCAATATACGATCATATGCACGAGCAGAAAGACTGAGTTTTTCCATTGCATTTTTCAATAAAATATTTCCTGTTTCATCCAGCCTGCATATTTGCCTTAGTTGCTTGGATGTCATTTGAGCATTGCAATAAATTCCTTTGGATGATTCATATCTTTTCTCCTGTATCTTCCTTGCTGCCACCACTCTTTCCCTGATGGCTTCGCTTTTTTCGCTTTTGCGGTCACCTGATAACTCCCTGAAAGGAACCGGAACCACCTCCACATGAATATCAATCCTGTCGAGGAGAGGTCCGGAAATCCGGTTGAGATATCTTTGCACAATACCGGGAGCACAGGAGCAATCTTTATCGGGATGATTATAATATCCGCAAGGACAGGGATTCATGCTTGCCACCAGCATGAAGCTGGCCGGATATTCAACCGTAAGCCTTGCCCTTGAAATAGTTACGATGCGATCTTCCATCGGCTGGCGCATCACTTCAAGGACAGTTCGCTTGAATTCCGGCAGCTCATCAAGGAAAAGAACACCATTGTGCGCCAGTGATATTTCACCGGGATGAGGATAACTTCCTCCTCCAACGAGGCCTGCATCGCTGATCGTATGATGAGGCGAGCGAAAAGGCCTGACGGAGATCAATGAGGTTTCTCTCGATAACTTGCCGGCAACAGAATGAATTTTGGTTGTTTCAAGGGCTTCGTAAAGATTCAATGGAGGCAGGATAGAAGGGAGCCTTTTGGCCAGCATGGTCTTGCCGGCTCCGGGCGGTCCGATGAGAATCACATTATGTCCGCCGGCAGCAGCAATTTCGAGTGCCCGCTTGATGTTCTCCTGTCCTTTTACATCCGAAAAATCAAATTCATATCGGCTAAGGCTTGAGAAAAATTCTTCACGGGTATTGACAACAGTAGGTTCAATGGCTGCTGAGCCATTGAAAAAGCTAATCACTTCAGTAATATTTTCAGCGCCCAATACTTCAAGATCGCTGACGATGGCAGCTTCACGGGCATTTTGTTTTGGAAGGATAAAACCCTTAAATCCCCTCTTGCGCGCTTCGATGGCAATGGGGAGAGCGCCCTTGATGGGTTGAAGGCCTCCATCGAGGGATACCTCACCCATGATGAGGTACTCCCCTACCCTTTTATTGTCAAGCTGATCGGATGCAGCAAGGATTCCGATGGCAATGGTGAGATCGTAAGCCGAGCCTTCCTTCTTAAGATCGGCGGGCGCCATGTTGATGGTGATGCTTTTTCCCGGCCAGCGATAACCATTATTTGCCAGTGCAGCCTGAATCCTTTGCTGGCTCTCTTTGACTGCATTATCAGGGAGTCCGACCAGGCAATACTTAATTCCGCGAGCCACGTTGACCTCAACCGTGATCGTAATTGCATCAATTCCAATGATGGTGCTGCCATAAGTTTTAATCAGCATAATTGAAGGGGAATAAAACGGTTATATTAGACTTTATTAATTTTAAACTTCAGTTCTATTTTCATGATTATACCGGATTGAGTAAGGACTGCTAAAGTAATTAATTTGTCAATTACAGCAAAATTATTTTTTTATGGTTTTATGGATAATTCATAAACTAAACTTAATAATATTGTTTTATAAAACATTTTCCAGATCGGGATTAACATAACTCAATCAAACAGTTTGGCATTAACTAAACCCCGATTGATTGATTTTGATAAAATAATCCGTCATATGATTTATGGAATGTAATATATTTGGCCAATTATTTCAGGGAAAATTTATTTTTTTCGCCTGATCGCAAATAACACGCTCAGTTCAATTCATTAACATTGCCGTTTTAGAATAAGCAGAAATAATGAAATAAACAGCAAAAGGAATATTTATGAAAGGTTTCAGAACTCAAAACTTAAAAAGCCTGATTGGCAATACTCCTTTATTAGAAATTCATTGCCGTTATAAAGGAGAGGACAGGGTGATATATGCAAAGGCCGAAAACCTGAACATGACCGGAAGTATTAAGGACAGGATGGCCTTTCACATATTGAGCAAAGGTTATGAGCGGGGCACCCTTGAAGAAGGAATGCAAATTTATGAAGCCACCAGCGGGAACACAGGGATTTCATTCGCTGCCATAGGAAAGGCTTTAGGTCACCAGGTGAATATTTTCATGCCAGACTGGATGAGCCAGGAAAGAAAGGATCTGATAAAAAGTCTTGGCGCCAGCATACAGTTGGTCAGCAAGGAGGAAGGCGGTTTTCTTGGAAGCATTGAAATGTCAGGCAATGCCTGCAGGAAATCGAATGGATTTCTGCCCAATCAATTCTCCAATGAAGATAATATCGATGCACATTACCTGACTACTGGTCCGGAATTGTGGTGGCAATTGAAATACCGTAATTTAAAACCCGATGCCTTCATTGCAGGTGTTGGCACGGGTGGAACAATAATGGGAGTAGGTAAATTTTTGAAGAACCAGGATACAACCATAAAAGTATACCCTCTTGAACCCATGAATTCCCCAACCCTTTCCACGGGATATAAAGTTGGAAAACACCGGATTCAGGGTATTTCGGATGAGTTCATTCCTTCTATAATCAATTTTGAAAACCTTGACGAAGTTGTTGCAATTGACGATGGGGATGCCATCATTATGGCTCAAAAATTATCCACAGAATTGGGTATAGGCGTTGGGATTTCATCAGGGGCAAATTTTCTTGGTGCTGTGAAAATGCAGAATAAATTAGGCAGTGATAAAGTTATTGTCACTGTATTTCCCGACAGCAATAAAAAGTATTTAAGCACTGATCTGCTGCGGCAGGAGCCGGTTAAAGAAGATTTCCTTTCACTGCACATCTGGCTATCAGATTTCAGAGCATTTAAACGAGTATGTCATACCTGCTGCGAACCGGAAGATTGTGTGGAAGCCATATATGATAATACGATGGTGAAACTACCGCATTGCCCGAGAAGAGTATAAATTTAGAATTCTCAATGAAAACAATCAAGCGGCTATATTGAGAAGTAATTCCAGTGGATTCCTATATAGAATTGAGGCAGAAAATCATTCCAACATTCTTCCGTAGAAGGGATTAGCATTTGGCAAATCATTAAACAAATAATTCGATTAGCCCGATTTATCAATAGATTTTTCTCCATTAATCTCCATGATATTCCGTAGCCGGATTTCCAATCAGATGCCCAATTCAAAGACATACCCCATTGATTTGGGGTACAACTATTTTGTTACATTTGCCCACTCAATGATTTTGCAGTCTATGGAGAATTATTTCAAAAAATACAGGGAGAATATAATCGGAAATGAACTCAGGTATAAAACTCCGTTTGGCGAGCAAACCATGATCTATGCTGACTGGATAGCGAGCGGCAGGCTTTACAGGCCCATCGAAAATAAATTAATGGATACGTTCGGTCCCTATGTTGGAAACACTCATACAGAAACATCTGAAACGGGCACCCTCATGACGAATGCTTATCAGCTTGCCCATAAAAAGATCAAAGAACATGTTAATGCTGGCCCGCAGGATGTGATCATTACCACTGGTTTCGGTATGACCGGTGTGGTAAACAAATTTCAGAGGATGCTTGGTTTGAAGCAATGTGCAATGCTTGCAGACAGTAAATGTCTAAAGAAAAAAGAACGACCTGTTGTGTTTTTAACTCACATGGAACATCATTCTAATCATACTTCCTGGTTTGAGACGGTTACTGACGTTGTGGTCATTCCGCCGGGGGACGGATTACTGGTTAATTTAAACCTTTTGAGGACTGAGCTTGAGAAGTATAAGGACAGAAATCTTAAGATCGGTTCATTCACAGCCTGTTCAAATGTCACGGGTGTTTTTACTCCCTATCATGAAATGGCGAAACTGATGCACGCATATGGTGGTTTATGCTTTATTGACTTTGCCGCATCGGCGCCCTATGTCAACATGAATATGCACCCAGCTGATCCAATGGAAAAGCTGGATGCAATCTTTTTCTCGCCCCACAAATTTCTTGGCGGACCCGGCAGTTCCGGTGTACTGATTTTTGACTCCAATCTTTATAAAAGCAAAACACCTGACCAACCGGGTGGCGGAACAGTTGACTGGACAAATCCCTGGGGTGAATACAAGTACATTGATGATATTGAAATCCGTGAAGATGGTGGCACGCCCGGATTTTTGCAGGCCATAAAAACAGCTCTATGCATAGAGCTTAAAAATCAGATGGGCACCGATAGGATAAAATCAAGAGAAAAGGAGCTTGTAAAAAAAGCTTTTAATCTTTTATCGGAAGTTCCCAAATTACATATCCTGGCCGATAATATCAAAGACCGTTTGGGCATCATTTCATTTTATATTGATGGCATTCATTACAACCTGCTTGTTAAAATACTCAACGACCGGTTTGGTATCCAGGTGAGGGGAGGCTGTGCCTGCGCCGGAACCTATGGTCATTACCTGCTCGATGTTACATACGAGGATTCACATAAGATCACAAAACTGATCAATTCCGGTGATCTATCTGTTAAACCCGGCTGGGTTCGCCTGTCCTTGCATCCGACAATGACAGACCAAGAGTTGAATATTTTTGCTGATGCATGTCATCAGATTGTCCAAAATATTGATCTCTGGAAGAAGGATTACGTTTACAACAAGTCAAAAAATGAATTCCACCATTTAACCGAACCTAAAGATAAAAAACCATTTGTAAGTGATTGGTTTAATATTGATTGATCATGCGGATGGATGACGACTAATAATTTTAAAAAGAATGCAAATTCCTTTAGGGCAAAACAAAATTTGCTGTTTGATTAACTATAACAAATAAAGTAGTCTGATATAAATAGAAGGTAAACCTGTTAAACTGTTCTGTAATTATGCGTAACAGGAAGAAATTCGTCTTCATTCACTGCTTCAGGGTTTCTTTTACGATAGTCGTAATAAGGAACACCTGGAGTTTCAGGTAGCTGGTTCCAGTAGTTGGGGCTGACTATTCCTCCTCCCGAACGATTAAGTGATTGCTCATATACAGCAATCATCGGATTGAAAACTAAATCAGTAACAACGATGGTATAAGTTTCTACTTGCTGTGCAATTACTTGTACTCAAGTTTTGCATCTGTCTCTCCATCTCCTTTCGTTTCAGCTTTAGCCTTAACCTCATCCTTTTCAGTTTTTACTTCGAACTTGTTAAATTCAAGCAATTCTTTCAGGAAATTCATCCTTTCGGTTGAAATACCAGTTTCAACAACGGTGCAAAGTACGCTGTCAATTTCCTTTACGATATGTTTGCCTTTTGTGAGTGCCATAACCTAATTTGCTTTACATGCCAATACTGAACATTTTAATAAACTCGTAAACCGGACTTAATAATCCAATGAAAAATATACCAAACACGCAAAGCAGCAATGCTGTCCTTGTTGTCAGATCACTTCTGAAATAAGCGATTGGAGTATCATTTTTATTGATAAACATTGCCTTTACCACAAGAAGATAATAATACAATGAAACGGTTGCATTTAAAACTGCTATGAAAACCAGCCAGTAATATCCAGCATGTGCGGCAGATGTAAACAGGAAAAATTTTCCGAAAAATCCGGCCACCGGAGGAATCCCGGCGAGCGAAAATAACGCAAGCATCATGGTTAAGCTTAGTTTCGGATTGGTTTTATACAACCCATTGTAATCATCCATGCTTTCCTTGCCGGTGATAACTGATATAGCCGAAACCACGCCAAATGCACCAAGGTTTGAAAAAATGTAAACCAGTACGAAGTAAATAACTGTCGACATTCCGAGTGCTGTTCCGTCAATAATACCAAGAAGGATAAACCCAGCCTGTGCTATGGATGAAAAAGCCAAGAAACGTTTCATGTTTTTTTGCCTGATGGCAAAGAGATTACCTATGGTCATGGTGATAACTGCGATGATATAAACCAACTCTTTCCAGGTTTCAGCTATGGAATAAAAAACGGTATATAAAATAATGGTAAAGATAAATGCTGCTGCGCCTTTTGAAATCACCGAAAGGTAAGATGCCACATTCACCGGAGCGCCTTCATAAACGTCAGCCGTCCATAAATGGAAAGGAACTAATGAAATCTTGAATCCCATTCCGGCAAAGAAAAAGATAAATGCTAAAATTTGTAATGGAGCACCAAGAGATGAAGCGGCAACATCACTAAAATATAATGAACCTGTAGTCCCATAAATCATTGATAAACCATAAAGTAAAATTCCTGATGAAAGGGCAGAGGAAAGGATCAACTTGATACCAGCCTCAGAACTTATTGCCTTAAATCTATCGTAGGCAGCCAAAGCAGCGATGGGTATTGTTGCAAGTTCAAGTCCGATATAAAACATAAGGAAATGCCCTGATGAGATCATGAAGTTCATGCCGATAAGAGTTGAGAGAATGAGCATGAAAAACTCACTGACTTTATTATCATACTCTGGTTGTTTTATCCATCCGGCTGATTGAAGAAACAAGATCATCACACCAATATTCAGGATGTTTTTCATCATGGTAGTAAGATGACTCGAACGGTACATATCCCCGAAAAGAGAGCCTTCAGGAACCGGTAAAAAGCCGATGACAGTGATTATGAAAAACGAAACCAGTGATAACCAAATGAGTTTGTTTTTCCCGATATCCGACAATTCAGCAATCAGGATGATGAGTGTGACAATCGTAAGAACGATCTCATGTCTCATCAGTAAAAAACTTTCCAGGTTCATATATTAATTATTAACTCTTTATTAATCTATATATTAGGGTAAAATTGCCTGACTCAATTGCTGTATGATCGGTTGAAGACTTTCATTGATCATGTCCGACAGCCAAAGCGGTGCGATACCTATTCCTGCTATTACTGCGATCAATACACCGGTTGTAAGCTTTTCGTACCAGGTAGCATCAGAAAACTTGAGATAGTCCGGGTTTTTCACTGGCCCAATAACAAAATTCCGACTACCCGGAGGATATAGACTGCTGTAATTACAATCGATGAGGCTGCAGCGATGGTTAATATCCTGTGGAACGTATCACTGTGCTGAAAAGCACCGACAAAAATAGTCATCTCGGCTACAAAACCACTTAATCCGGGCAATCCTAATGAAGCAAGACCAGCGATCACATAACTTACACCGAGGAAATGGAATTACCTTCATCAGTCCGCCCATTTCATTGATCATTCGGGTATGCGTTCTGCCATAGATCATGCCGATGAGTGCAAAGAAGAGGGCTGTCATCAGTCCGTGAGATACCATTTGAATCACGGCTCCGTTGAGGGCCGTCTGGTTCATCATCAGGATGGCGAATAAAACCAATCCGCAGTGGCTCACGGAAGAATAGGCATTGATGTATTTTAAATCTTTTTGGAAAATAGCCCCGAAAGCTCCATAAACTACACTTGTACCTGTCAGAATAAGGAATATCCACGAAAGTTCATGAGCGGCATCAGGCAATAAGAACATCGCTACCCTGAAAGCGCCATAACCTCCAAGTTTCATCAGCACACCTGCATGAAGCATCGAAACAGCAGTAGGAGCGGAAGCATGTCCGTCAGGTGACCAGGTATGGAAAGGGAAAAGCGCGCCCAAGCACGCCAAATCCGATAAAAGTCATCGGGAAGAAAAACCGCTGGGCTTCTATCGGATATGTGAACTTTGGATATTTCAAGAATATTGAATGTAAGATTTCCACCATCTGCATTTGAATTGAAATAAATGCCAAGCAATCCAACGAGTAATAAAGCGGAACCGCCCATCAGCATAAGGGTAAGCTTCATGGCTGAGTATTCTTTGGTCCGCTGCCCCATATTCCAATCAGCAGGTACATTGGGATAACGGCAACCTCATAAAAAAGAAACATGGTAAAAAGATCGAGAGAGATGAAAAATCCGAATACTCCGCCTGAGAGAAGGATCAGCGAAATGAAAAATTCTTTCGATAAAAATTCAACTGTCCATGAAGCAAATATCCCGGTGAAAATGATGACCCCTGTAAGCATGATCATAGCAACTGATATTCCATCAACGCCAATGCTGTAAGTAATATTCAGGCTTTCAAACCATGTATACGTATGCATGAAAACCATTTCGGCAGTATTACCTGCTTTTCTTTCGGCAAGGTACATGAACACCAGTGCTGCCGACAGGATTAACTGAATACTCATCCCAATAGCTGCCGCCATGCGGGTTTGATGCATGTTCTTTGTAAAAATGATTGCCGTTACTGTAAGAATAGGGACGACGACTAACAAGGTTAAAAAATCCATCTTATACTTTTATTAAACAAAGAAATAAATGAATACAAAAACTAAAAAAATCACTCCCGAAACAAACACAAATCCATATTTCTGAAGCTGTCCTGACTGGAACCCTTTAATTTGTTCGGATGCAAAATTTGTAACATATGATACACCGTTCATCGTGCCATCAACAATATGTCTGTCGAACCATGCAACCGGACGGGAGATATAATTGAAAATCACCTTTTTCGTAATGAAGAAATATATTTCATCGATATAAAATTTGTTATAGGACAGCTTATAAGTGAGTTTTAAACTTGAAGACATTTTATCCGGAATGCCAGTTTCCTTTTTGTAGAACCACATTGCAACGAGTATCCCGACAATCCCAATCAAAATAGACGGTATTGCGATCATCCATTCTATATGGGCCTCAAAAGGAACGCCATCAGAAGTAATCAGTGAACTAAATGGAATAAATCCCGCAAATACTGAAGCAAAAGCAAGAATCATCAATGGAATAGTCATCACCTTTGGAGATTCATGCGGTGTGTGATGATAATGCCTGTCTTTTCCCCAGAAAACCACAAAATACAAACGAAACATGTAAAATGCTGTAAGTCCGGCAACAAGGTATTCGATAGCGAACAAAACTTTATCATGCTCAAAAGCGGCGGTCAGAATTTCATCCTTGCTGAAGAATCCTGAAAAAGGAGGAACCCCGGCAATCGTGAGGCAGGCAATAAGGAATGTTATGTGTGTGATCGGAAGGTATTTTCTCAATCCGCCCATTTCTGTCATATAATTTGAGTGAACGGCATGGATAATAGCCCCTGCACCAAGGAATAACAATGCCTTGAACATAGCATGGGTAAAAAGATGGAACATGGAAGCCATAAATCCTAAACCTTGATGATCGCCATAACCAGATACTCCAAGTGCAAGCATCATATAACCGATTTGCGACATGGTCGAAAAAGCGAGTACTCTTTTAATATCTGTTTGTGTGCAGGCAATTACTGCAGCAAACAGAGAGGTAATACCACCCACATAAGCTACGATTGTCAATGCCTCAGGAGCAGTAAAGATATAAAGCGGGAAAAGCCTTGCTACTAGGTAAACCCCGGCAACAACCATCGTGGCAGCATGGATAAGCGCTGAAACTGGCGTCGGACCTTCCATGGCATCGGGCAACCAAATGTGAAGCGGGAACATGGCTGATTTTCCAGCGCCACCCATAAATATAAGAACCAAAGCCCAGGTCATAACTGATGCACCCATGAATGTTGCTGTGATGGGATTGGTAATCAGTGAACCGTTCGGATCGGTGAGAGAAACAAAATCAAATGTGCCGCTATAATAGGATAATATCAAAATTCCAATGAGAAACCCAAGATCAGCAAAACGCGTGACGATAAATGCCTTTTTACCAGCTAAAACTGCAGATGGTTTTTCATAGTAGAAGCTGATTAACAAGTAAGATGAAACCCCAACCAATTCCCAGCAAATATACATCTGGAAAAGATTGGTTGCCAGTACCAGCCCTAACATTGAAAAACTGAAAAGGGATAGGAAAGCGAAAAACCTTGAAAATCCTTTTTCACCATCCATATAACCAATGCTGTAAATATGAACCATCAATGAAACAGTCGTAATTACAACCAGCATCATGACCGAAATCGGGTCCAGCATGATACCAACGTCTATGTGGAGTTTATCTGTAAGGTTGAGCCATCTGGAATTGAGGGCAATAATTTTTTCAAAAGTTTCAGCACCAACCGGACGGTTGAAGAAATACTGGTAAGCCGTAAAGTACGACAAAAAGGTTGTTAAGCCCATTCCAAAAGTTCCAATCAGTCCCGAAATCTTTGGTTTGACCGAACCACTGGTAAGCCCTAAAACCAGAAACAGTATCAGGGGTAAAAGCGGAATCCAAACTGTATAACTAAAATCCATTTCTGTCAGATTATAATTTTTTTACTTCAGTTAAAACTTCATTGAATCGACCCGTTCCACGTCGATGTTTGTAAATCTACGGTAAACACTGATGATGATTGCGATAGCTACGGCGGCTTCTGCAGCAGCGACGGCAATTACGAACAAGGTGAAAAAATGACCCTGCAATTGATCGGGGTATAAAAACCTGTTGAATGCGACAAAGTTGATGTTGACCGAATTTAAAATTAATTCGACCGACATCAAGATGGTGATCAGGTTTTTCCGTGTGAGAAAACCATAAATCCCGATGAAAAACATCAGTGTACTGACGGTTAAAAAATAGCTTAATGGAATTCCTGCTGTCATATTAATCGGTCTTTTTATCTTTTTTAGCAATAACAATTGAAGCAAACATTGCAGCAAGCAAGAGGATACTGATCACCTCAAAGGGCAACGCATATCCGTTTCGGTCGTAATTTAATAATGCTTTGCCGATAATGTCCATAGTTGGATTATCAGGTACCGCAATGGTTGAGTTAAAGCCATAATTCAATATCGTAATGATGCTCAAAATCGCACCTGCCGCAACAGCAATTCCAGAAAAGAACTGCTTTTTGATACTGACAGCTTCAAACTTTTGGCTAATATGGCTTGTGAGTAGAATAGAAAAAATGATCAGCACTACGATCCCGCCGGCATAAAGTGTAAGCTGAACGGCTGCAAGAAAATGATAATTCAGCATGAAATACAATCCTGCTGTGGAAACAAGCACGAACAAAAGGTAAACGGCTGCCCTGAGAATACGCCGGCTGGTCACCGTAAGTATGGAGAACAATACGATGGTCGCTGAAAACAGAAAGAAAATTATTTCGCTGATTGTCATTTGTCAACCCCTTTCATTAATACGGATCCCGGTCTGTTAAGAACTTTGGTCAATTTACTTCTGTCGAAAACTGCATGTTCAAAAGTCTGATCCATTTTCAGTGCATTTGAAGGACAGGTTTTAACACATAAATTACAGAAAGTGCACATTCCAAGATGGTAAATATGTTTTGCTATTTCTTTCTTTTTTTTACCATCTTCCGTCACCACTGTTCTGCTGATGATTTCGATGGAGCCGTTCGGACAATTCATTTCACAAATGCCGCAGGCTGTGCAGCGATGCTGGTTGTTTTCGTTGTGAATCATCACCACTTCGCCCTTGAAACGCTCAAACATCTCAAGCTTTTTCCTGTTCTCAGGATATTGCTGGGTAACGATTTGCCGCGGATGAATGAAGTAATATCCGGTTACCTTCATTCCTTGATACAGGGCATAAACGCCCCTGAATATTTCTGCCAGGTAATTGATAATACTTTTCATGCTTAAAAATGCCAGCCTTTTAAAACAATAAATGCCATTAATATAATATTGAATAGATTGATGGGGAGCAAATACTTCCATTCAAGAGTAAGCAACTGGTCAATCCTCAGCCTCGGGAAAGTCCATTTGAACCACATCATGATAAAGATCACAAATGCAGTTTTTCCGGCATACCAGAAGAAAGGTGGAATGTAATCCATGATATTGTTAAATGCTTCCCAGCCTCCAATATGGAGTGGCATCCAGCCTCCAAGGAAAACAGTGGCGGCAATGGAAGCAACAATGAACATGTTCATATATTCAGCGAGGAAAAAGAATGCAAACTTGATCCCTGAGTACTCGGTATGAAAACCAGCAGTGAGCTCTGATTCAGCTTCCGCGAGGTCAAAAGGGCCACGATTGGTTTCTGCTGTGCTTGCTACCAGGAAAACCAGGAATGCAATAAGGGCTGGGATGTGTCCTTTAAAAATAAACCATCCGTTAGCCTGGGCTTCCACAATGGTTGAAAACTGAAGACTTCCGGCAAGCACCACGATGGTGATCAATGAAAGTCCAACGGATAATTCATAACTTACGATCTGCGCTCCGCTTCTCATGGCACCAATCAGCGAATATTTGTTGTTACTTGACCACCCTGCGATGAGGATTCCGATTACGCCCATTGACGATACCGCAATTACATAAAAAACACCAATGTTAAAATCAAGGGCATGAAGTCCTTTGGCAAATGGAATGGCAGCAATCGCCATGAAAGAGGCTATGATGACGATAAAGGGTGCTATATTGAAAAGCAGCTTGTCAGCATTTTTTATGGGAATTAGCTCTTTAAGCAAAAGTTTGATCAGGTCGGCAATGGTCTGGAAAAAACCATAAGGTCCAACCCGGTTTGGCCCAACACGGCATTGCATGAATGCGCATATTTTTCGCTCAGCATACACCAGGTAAAGCCCGACCACTGCATAGAAACCGAGGATGGCAACCCCGATCAGGATCATTTCGATGGTCACAGCCCAGAATGGCGACATGCTTGCCATCAGGGCTTCATCAATGCTTGCCGTAAATGATGAAAAATCGTAAATATCAAACTTCATAATTGCTGTTTCTTATCTGTAAACTGCCGATATTATCTGTCCATGTCAGGAACTACAAAATCCAGTGAGCCACTGATGGCCACCAGGTCAGCGATCTTCTGATCCTTGCTCATTTGGTGCAATGCAGCCAGGTTGCTAAAATTGGGCGATCGGAATTTCATCCGGAAAGGATTTTTATTTCCGTCACTAACTATATAAACACCGAATTCGCCTCTCACAGCTTCCACCCGCTGGTAGTATTCTCCTTCCGGTAATTTAATAACCGGCTTCATCTTCACTGCAAAATCTCCTTCCGGAATGTTATCGATCAGTTGTTCGATGATCGACATTGACTCCCACATCTCTGCTATTCTTGCTTTGTACCGATGAAAAGTATCCCCTTCGTCGTATAGTATTTCTTTAAATTTTGCAAAAGGATAAGCACTGTATGGCTCATGAACCCGCACATCGCATGAAAATCCTGAGGCTCTTCCCGAAGGTCCGGTCACACCGAAAGCAATTGCATCTTCTTTCGAAAGGAATCCGATTCCTTTTGTGCGCTCCTGCATGATGGGATTACCAGTAAGCAACTGATCGTATTCAGGTAGTTTTTTTCTGAAATATGTAATAAACTCTTTTGTTTTTTTCTGGAAGTTGGGATGAATATCATTCATCAACCCACCGGGTAAATTGTAACTAAGCAATAACCTGGCGCCTATAGTTTCCTCAAAAATGTCAAGGATTTTTTCACGGTCGCGCAAACCATAGAAAAATGTCGTAAGTGCGCCAAGGTCCATCCCGAAAGCACACCACCATAACTGATGAGAAGCGATCCTGTTGAGTTCATCCATGATGGTACGGATGTATTTTACCCTGGCTGGAACTTCAACTTCAAGAGCATTTTCAACAGCCAGGCAAACGGCTTCATTTAAAATGTTAGCTGAAAGATAATCCAACCGGTCAGTGAGGTGGATAATTTGCTGATAAGTGAGCTTTTCGGTCATTTTTTCAACACCTCTGTGAATATAACCCAACTGCGGCCTGACTTCCTTAACAATTTCTCCCTGAAGTTTCAGCATCAGCCTGAGTACACCATGAGTCGATGGATGCTGAGGGCCCATATTAATGGAGAATTCTTTTTCTTCAAGAAGGGGAGTTATGATTTCTTCTGCCATCTCAATTACCTTTCAACAATATTAATTTCATCAATATAATCTTTTCTTAAAGGAAAACCAACCCAGTCATTATCAAGGAAAATCTTTCTTAAATCAGGATGATTTTTGAAATGGATTCCGAATAAGTCAAAAATTTCGCGCTCATGGTATTCCGCTCCAACCCAAATGTCAAAAACTGAATCAATTTCCGGATTATTCCTGTCAGCAATGCTTGATTTTAGAACCATCTGATGACGATGTTTGGTGGAGTCGAGGTGATACAAGATTTCAAAACGATCGTTATAATCAACAGCACTCTCGCAAAATAAGTAGTCAAAACTGGTTTCTGGGCTGTTTTTAAGAAAACCTGCCAGTTTGGAAAGGTTGCTTTTGTCAATGGAAACAGTTAAAAATTGTTTGCCAGTTGAAATCTGAGCGTCGGGGAAATTAGATAGAATGAGTTCCTGAATCTTTTGTTTTTCCATTTGATTCGATAACAAATTATTTAACCTCTTTTTGTGATTGCCTTTTTTTTGTAATGCGCTCCAGTTTTATTTTCCGCTGTAAGCTGCATCACGCCGTATAGAAGGCTTCCGGACGGGGAGGACAACCCGGAATGTAGACGTCAACCGGAATCACATGGTCAACGCCACGGATCACATGGTAAGAGTTATAATAAAATGGGCCGCCTGAAACAGCACAGGCTCCCATAGCAATCACATATTTGGGTTCCGCCATTTGATCGTAAAGCCGTTTGAGTACAGGTGCCATTTTATTGGTGATAGTTCCTGCAACAACGATCACATCAGCCTGGCGGGGACTTGCACGGTAAACTTCAATTCCGAATCTTGCAAAGTCGTGCCGGGAGGCTCCGCTTGCCATCATTTCGATGCCACAGCAACTGGTTGCAAAGGTCAGTGGCCAGATGGAATTTGACCGGCCCCAATTGACCAGAGAATCAACTGTTGAAAGGAGAATATTTCCGCGTTCCTGTTCAAATTCTTTCAGTGACTCATTGTCCCCGAAATCCGAATCTTTCATTGATTTTATTCCCATATCAAGGCATGTTTTTTCCAGGCGTACAATAAGCCGAGACCTAAAATGACAAAGAAGATCAGTATCTCAACAAAGGCAACCATTCCAACTTCCTTCATGACTGCTGCCCACGGGAATATGAAAACGGTTTCCACATCAAAGATGAGGAAAAGCAGTGCGAACAAGTAATATCCAACATTAAACTGCAGCCAAGTAACTCCTTTGGTCGGTACACCGCATTCGTATGCTTCTGATTTTTGGGGATTGGTTGATGTAGGCGCAATAAAAGAAGAGAATAGGATTGCTCCTCCAACCAGGGCGAGGCCAACAATAAAAAACAATATTAAACTTTCACTACTCATATATTAGGTTGATGACGATTAAAATAAAGCCGCGAAATTATATAAATATCTACATATATTCAAAAGGGAGATTTTTTTTGTTCATGGATATGAAATTTTCAGGCTTTAGTATCTAATATTTCAAACTCCGAATTATTACTTCTAAATTCCGGAACTATAGATTTCATTTTTTTTACAATAGCCATGTTGTCCTGCTTTTCAAAGAGATCTATAAGTTCATCGATTTCTCTGCTGACAGGATCAAAGTCATATTCAATTACTTTACCAATCATGATTTGCGGATGATAGGTCGGAAGCGCATTTTCAGAATCGTTCAGCAATTCTTCAAATAATTTTTCACCCGGTCTTAAACCCGTAAATTTAATTTTGATGTCTTTATCAACCTCAAGTCCCGACAATTGTATCATTTTCATTGCGAGGTCAATGATCTTGACCGGCTTACCCATATCAAAAAGGAAAATCTCACCGCCTTTACCCATCATTCCTGCTTCGATTACAAGTCTGCATGCTTCAGGAATGGTCATAAAGTACCGAATGACATCGGGATGTGTCACTGTAACGGGTCCGCCTTTATCGATTTGCTTCTTGAAAAGTGTAACAACTGATCCATTGGATCCAAGCACATTGCCAAATCTTGTGGTTATGAAGTGAGTTTTGCTTTTGCGGTTAAGTGCCTGAACATAAATCTCAGCAATCCTTTTGGAAGCACCCATAACATTGGTCGGATTGACAGCTTTGTCAGTGGAAATCATAATGAATTTTTCAACACCATATTTATCTGAGAGATCGGCAATTAATTTAGTTCCTGCAACATTTGTATTTAAAGCCTCTGACGGATTATTCTCCATCATTGGCACATGCTTGTATGCGGCTGCATGGTATACCAAATGAGGTTTAAACAACCGGAAAGCATGTTCCATTCTTACCTGATTGCAAATATCAGCAATTGCTATCTCAAAGTTTTTAAAATTAAATTTTGCTGATAACTCTATCTCAAGATCAAACATTGCACTCTCGGCCTGGTCGATGAGAATGATTTTGCCGGGAGAAAAATTCATTATCTGTCTTACCAATTCGCTCCCAATGGATCCTGATGCACCAGTAACCATGATGATCCTACCCTCAAGTTCTTTGCGAATACCTTCGTTGTTGAGCTTTATTTCCTCGCGCTCAAGCAAATCTTCAATTCTGATTTTTGATCTGGTTAAAGCTGAGTTCGCCATTAATCCAGCTTGATACCGGAGGCACAGTAAAAACCTTCGTTTGAAAAGGCAGGCATGCATCGACAATAGCTTGTTTTTTTTCGGGCATTAGGCGCTGGGGAAATGATAAGGTTATCCACTACATTATCTTTCAACAGCGTATCGAGTTTTTCCATCCTGGAAATATCAACCCCTTCAAGTTTTTTTCCCGTTTTATTTTTATCCTCATCAATAAAAGCAATTACTTTATAACGAGTTCCCATGTCGCGATCAAGGGCTCTTTAGTTCAGCCGGCTTCACCGGCTCCGAAAATAATGACATTGGTTTTGGACCTGAGGGATTTATCAGTTCGAGGTAGGCGATTTTAACTACCACTCTGAACGTTATCATCAGCAGTATAACGGGCCATAAATTCGATAATGATGATGGAAAAAGGTATAAGGTATTTTTCATTAATGAAATAAAAAGGAGATTAGATTAGCCGCTATAAACAAAAGACTTCCACCGAATATGACTAAAAAAATTCTCACTGCATCTTCAGTGCTGGTATAGCGAATAATACCCGCATAGGTTTTAAAAAGGATAAAACTAAGCGCCCTTATACCGATAACAAAAGGGAAAACATTCCACCAATCCCTGATCTGATCTGACGGAACATGGAAGTTAAACTGAGCATATAGCTAAGAGCATTGAAAACAGCACAAAAGATATATCGATACAAAAATGAGCCACCTCGGTATATTATGTCGGGC
>CAVPSZ010000021.1:0-49172 GCA_963708435.1 uncultured Bacteroidales bacterium | reverse complement strand
TGTAATTATGGGTGACAGGAAGGAATTCATCTTCATTTACTGCATCAGGATTTTTTTTCCGGTAATCGTAATAGGGGTGACCGGGTATTTCGGGTTGCTGGTTCCAGTAGTTAGGACTTACTTTTCCTCCTCCGGGTTGGTTAAGCGATTGCTCATAAACCGCGATCATTGGGTTGAAAACCAAATCGGTAACACCAATGGTATAGGTTGAAACTGTTTCTGACTTCACTTCAACCTTTATCTCAGTTTCTCCCTTAGCCTCAGTCTTGGCCTTGGCCTCATCTTTTTCTGTTTTTGCTTCCAGCTTATTGAATTCAAGCAATCCTTTCAGGAAGTTCATCCTTTCATCGGAAATACCTGTTTCAACAACTGTGCAAAGCACGTTATCAATTTCTTTTACGATATGTTTGCCTTTTGTGAGTGCCATAACCTAATTTGCTTTACATGCCAATACTGAGCATTTTAATAAACTCATAAACCGGACTTAATAAACCAATGAAAAATATACCCAACACACAAAGCAGCAAAGCTGCCCTTGTAGTCAGGTCACTTCTGAAATATGCTATCGGGCTATCATTTTTATTGATGAACATAGCCTTAACAACCAAAAGGTAATAATACAATGATATGGTTGCATTTAATACAGCAATGAAAACAAGCCAGTAATATCCTGATGAGCTGCTGAGGTGAACAGGAAAAACTTTCCAAAAAAACCGGCAACCGGTGGAATTCCTGCAAGTGAGAATAAAGCCAGCATCATCGTGAGGCTTAGTTTGGGGTTGGTTTTATACAAACCATTGTAATCATCCATGTTTTCCTTTCCAGTAATAACAGAAATTGCAGAAACCACGCCAAATGCTCCAAGATTCGAGAAAATGTAAACCAGAACAAAGTAAATAACTGTTGACATTCCAAGTGCTGTTCCGTCAATAATACCAAGCAGGATAAACCCTGCCTGAGCAATGGATGAAAAAGCCAGGAATCGTTTCATGTTTTTTTGCCTTATCGCAAAGAGGTTACCGATGGTCATGGTGATGACTGCAATGATATAAACCAATTCTTTCCAGATTTCAGCAATGGAATAAAAAACGGTATATAAAATAATGGTAAAGATAAATGCTGCTGCGCCTTTTGAAATTACCGAAAGGTAAGATGCCACATTTACCGGGGCACCTTCATAAACGTCAGCTGTCCATAAATGGAAAGGAACCAATGAAATCTTGAATCCCATTCCGGCAAAGAAAAAGATAAATGCCAATATTTGCAATGGAGCACCAAGAGATGAAACTGCAACATCACTAAAGTATAATGAACCTGTTGTCCATAAATCATCGATAAACCGTAAAGCAATATTCCTGATGAAAGGGCAGAGGAAAGGATCAGCTTGATACCGGCTTCAGAACTGATTGCCTTGAATCTATCGTAAGCAGCCAAAGCAGCGATTGGTATTGTTGCAAGTTCAAGTCCGATATAAAACATAAGGAAATGCCCTGATGAGATCATGAAGTTCATTCCGATAAGAGTTGAGAGAATGAGCATGAAAAACTCACTGACTTTATTATCATACTCGGGTTGTTTTATCCATCCGGCTGATTGAAGAAACAAGATCATCACACCAATATTCAGGATGTTTTTCATCATGGTAGTAAGATGACTCGAACGATACATATCCCCGAAAAGAGAGCCTTCAGGAACCGGTAAAAAGCCGATGACGGTGATTATGAAAAACGACACCAGTGATAACCAAATGAGTTTGTTTTTCCCGATATCCGACAATTCAGCAATCAGGATGATGAGTGTGACAATCGTAAGAACGATCTCATGTCTCATCAGTAAAAAACTTTCCAGGTTCATATATTAATTATTAACTCTTTATTAATCTATATATTAGGGTAAAATTGCCTGACTCAATTGCTGTATGATCGGTTGAAGACTTTCATTGATCATGTCCGACAGCCACAGCGGTGCAATACCTATTCCTGCTATTACTGCGATCAATACACCGGTTGTAAGCTTTTCGTACCAGGTAGCATCAGAAAACTTGAGATAGTCCGGGTTTTTCACTGGCCCTAATAACAAAATTCCGACCACCCGGAGGATATAGACTGCTGTAATTACAATCGATGAGGCCGCAGCGATAGTTAATATCCTATGGAACGTATCACTGTGCTGAAAAGCACCAACAAAAATGGTCATTTCGGCAACAAAACCACTTAATCCGGGCAATCCTAATGAAGCAAGACCAGCGATCACATAACTAACACCGAGGAAATGGAATTACCTTCATCAGTCCACCCATTTCATTGATCATTCGGGTATGGGTTCTGCCATAGATCATGCCGATGAGTGCAAAGAAGAGGGCTGTCATCAGTCCATGAGATACCATTTGGATCACGGCTCCGTTGAGTGCTGTTTGGTTCATCATCAGGATGGCAAATAAAACCAATCCGCAGTGGCTCACGGAAGAATAGGCGTTGATGTATTTTAAATCTTTCTGGAAAATAGCACCGAAAGCTCCATAAACTACACTTGTACCTGTCAGAATAAGGAATATCCACGAAAGTTCATGAGCGGCATCAGGCAATAAGAACATCGCTACCCTGAAAGCGCCATAACCTCCAAGTTTCATCAATACACCGGCATGAAGCATCGAAACAGCGGTAGGAGCGGAAGCATGTCCGTCAGGTGACCAGGTATGGAAAGGGAAAAGCGCGCCCAACACGCCAAATCCAATAAATGTCATCGGGAAGAAAAACCGTTGTGCTTCGATCGGAATGTGAACTTTGGATATTTCAAGGATATTGAATGTAAGATTTCCACCATCTGCATTTGAATTGAAATAAATGCCAAGCAATCCAACGAGTAATAAGGCGGAACCGCCCATCAGCATAAGGGTAAGCTTCATGGCTGAGTATTCTTTCGGTCCGCTGCCCCAGATTCCGATCAGCAGATACATCGGGATAACGGCAACCTCATAAAAAAGAAACATGGTGAAAAGATCGAGGGAGATGAAAAATCCGAATACTCCGCCTGAGAGAAGGATCAGCGAAATGAAAAATTCTTTCGATAAAAATTCAACTGTCCATGAAGCAAATATCCCGGTGAAAATGATGACCCCTGTAAGCATGATCATAGCAACTGATATTCCATCAACGCCAATGCTGTAAGTAATGTTCAGGCTTTCAAACCATGTATACGTATGCATGAATACCATTTCGGCAGTATTTCCTGCTTTTCTTTCGGCAAGGTACATGAACACCAGTGCTGCCGACAGGATTAACTGAATACTCATCCCAATAGCTGCCGCCATGCGGGTTTGATGCATGTTCTTTGTAAAAATGATTGCCGTTACTGTAAGAATAGGGACGACGACTAACAAGGTTAAAAAATCCATCTTATGCTTTTATTAAACAAAGAAATAAATGAATACAAAAACTAAAAAAATCACTCCCGAAACAAACACAAATCCATATTTCTGAAGCTGTCCTGACTGGAACCCTTTAATTTGTTCGGATGCAAAATTTGTAACATATGAAACACCGTTCATCGTGCCATCAACAATATGTCTGTCGAACCATGCAACCGGACGGGAGATATAATTGAAAATCACCTTTTTCGTAATGAAGAAATATATTTCATCGATATAAAATTTGTTATAGGACAGCTTATAAGTGAGTTTTAAACTTGAAGACATTTTATCCGGAATGCCAGTTTCTTTTTTGTAGAACCACATTGCAACGAGGATGCCGACAATCCCAATCAAAATAGACGGTATTGCGATCATCCATTCTATATGTGCCTCAAAAGGAACGCCATCAGAAGTAATCAGTGAACTAAATGGAATAAATCCCGCAAATACTGAAGCAAAAGCAAGAATCATCAATGGAATAGTCATCACCTTTGGAGATTCATGCGGTGTGTGATGATAATGCCTGTCTTTTCCCCAGAAAACCACAAAATACAAACGAAACATGTAAAATGCTGTAAGTCCGGCAACAAGGTATTCGATAGCGAACAAAACTTTATCATGCTCAAAAGCGGCGGTCAGAATTTCATCCTTGCTGAAGAATCCTGAAAAAGGAGGAACCCCGGCAATCGTGAGGCAGGCAATAAGGAATGTTATGTGTGTGATCGGAAGGTATTTTCTCAATCCGCCCATTTCTGTCATATAATTTGAGTGAACGGCATGGATAATAGCCCCTGCACCAAGGAATAACAATGCCTTGAACATAGCATGGGTAAAAAAATGGAACATGGAAGCCATAAATCCTAAACCTTGATGATCGCCATAACCAGATACTCCAAGTGCAAGCATCATATAACCGATTTGCGACATGGTCGAAAAAGCGAGTACTCTTTTGATATCTGTTTGTGTGCAGGCAATTACTGCAGCAAACAGAGAGGTAATACCACCCACATAAGCTACGATTGTCAATGCCTCAGGAGCAGTAAAGATATAAAGCGGGAAAAGCCTTGCTACTAGGTAAACCCCGGCAACAACCATCGTGGCAGCATGGATAAGCGCTGAAACTGGCGTCGGACCTTCCATGGCATCGGGCAACCAGAATGTAAGCGGGAACATAGCCGACTTTCCAGCGCCACCCATAAATATAAGAACCAAAGCCCAGGTCATAACTGATGCACCCATGAATGTTGCTGTGATGGGATTGGTAATCAGTGAACCGTTCGGATCGGTGAGAGAAACAAAATCAAATGTGCCGCTATAATAGGATAATATCAAAATTCCAATGAGAAAACCCAGGTCGGCAAAACGGGTGACGATAAATGCCTTTTTACCAGCTAAAACTGCAGATGGTTTTTCATAGTAGAAGCTGATTAACAAGTAGGATGAAACCCCAACCAATTCCCAGCAAATATACATCTGGAAAAGATTGGTTGCCAGTACCAGCCCTAACATTGAAAAACTGAAAAGGGATAGGAAAGCGAAAAACCTTGAAAATCCTTTTTCGCCATCCATATAACCAATGCTGTAAATATGAACCATCAATGAAACAGTCGTAATTACAACCAGCATCATGACCGAAATCGGGTCCAGCATGATACCAACGTCTATGTGGAGTTTATCTGTAAGGTTGAGCCATCTGGAATTGACGGCAATAATTTTTTCAAAAGTTTCAGCACCAACCGGACGGTTGAAGAAATACTGGTAAGCCGTAAAGTACGACAAAAAGGTTGTTACGCCCATTCCAAAAGTTCCAATCAGTCCCGAAATCTTTGGTTTGACCGAACCACTGGTAAGCCCTAAAACCAGAAACAGTATCAGGGGTAAAAGCGGAATCCAAACTGTATAACTAAAATCCATTTCTGTCAGATTATAATTTTTTTACTTAATAACAGTTAAAACTTCATTGAATCGACCCGTTCCACGTCGATGTTTGTAAATCTACGGTAAACACTGATGATGATTGCGATAGCTACGGCGGCTTCTGCAGCAGCGACGGCAATGACGAACAAGGTGAAAAAATGACCCTGCAATTGATCGGGGTATAAAAACCTGTTGAATGCGACAAAGTTGATGTTGACCGAATTTAAAATTAATTCGACCGACATCAGGATGGTGATCAGGTTTTTCCGTGTGAGAAAACCATAAATCCCGATGAAAAACATCAGTGTACTGACGGTTAAAAAATAGCTTAATGGAATTCCTGCTGTCATATTAATCGGTCTTTTTATCTTTTTTAGCAATCACAATTGAAGCAAACATTGCAGCAAGCAATAGGATACTGATCACCTCAAAAGGCAAAGCATATCCGTTTCTGTCGTAATTTAATAATGCTTTGCCGATAATGTCCATAGTAGGATTATCAGGTACTGCAATGGTTGAGTTAAAGCCATAATTCAATATCGTAATGATGCTCAGAATCGCACCTGCCGCAACAGCAATTCCAGAAAAGAACTGCTTTTTAATACTGACAGCTTCAAACTTTTGGCTAATATGGCTTGTGAGTAGAATAGAAAAAATGATCAGCACTACAATCCCACCGGCATAAAGTGTAAGCTGAACGGCTGCAAGAAAATGATAATTCAGCATGAAATACAATCCTGCTGTGGAAACAAGCACGAACAAAAGGTAAACGGCTGCCCTGAGAATACGCCGGCTGGTCACCGTAAGTATGGAGAACAATACGATGGTCGCTGAAAACAGAAAGAAAATTATTTCGCTTATTGTCATTTGTCAACCCCTTTCATTAATACTGATCCCGGTCTGTTAAGTACTTTGGTCAATTTACTCCTGTCGAAAACCGCATGTTCAAAAGTCTGATCCATTTTCAGTGCATTCGAAGGACAGGTTTTTACACATAAATTACAGAAAGTGCACATTCCAAGATGGTAAATATGTTTTGCTATTTCTTTCCTTTTTTTACCGTCTTCGCCAACCACAGTCCGGCTGATGATTTCGATGGAGCCGTTCGGGCAATTCATTTCGCAAATGCCGCAAGCTGTGCAACGGTGCTGGTTGTTTTCGTTGTGGATCATCACCACTTCACCCTTGAAACGCTCAAACATTTCAAGCTTTTTCCTGTTCTCAGGATATTGCTGGGTAACGATTTGCCGCGGATGAATGAAGTAATATCCGGTTACCTTCATTCCTTGGTACAGGGCATAAACGCCTCTGAATATTTCTGCCAGGTAATTGATAATACTTTTCATGCTTAAAAATGCCAGCCTTTTAAAACAATAAATGCCATTAATATAATATTGAATAGATTGATGGGAAGCAAGTACTTCCATTCAAGTGTAAGTAACTGGTCAATCCTCAGCCTCGGGAAGGTCCATTTGAACCACATCATGATAAAGATCACAAATGCAGTTTTTCCGGCATACCAGAAGAAAGGAGGAATGTAATCCATAATGTTGTTAAATGCTTCCCAACCTCCAATATGGAGTGGCATCCAGCCTCCAAGGAAAACAGTGGCTGCAATGGATGCAACAATAAACATGTTCATGTATTCAGCGAGGAAAAAGAATGCAAACTTGATCCCGGAATATTCCGTATGAAAACCAGCAGTAAGTTCTGATTCGGCTTCAGCAAGGTCAAAAGGTCCGCGATTGGTTTCTGCTGTACTTGCTACAAGGAAAACGAGGAATGCAATGATCGCAGGGATGTGTCCTGTAAACAAGAAACCATCCGTTACGCCTGGGCTTCCACGATGGTCGAAAACTGCAAGACTCCCGGCAAGTATCACCATGGTTATCAATGATAAGTCCGACGGATAATTCATAACTTACGATCTGCGCTCCACTTCTCATCGCACCAATCAACGAGTATTTATTGTTGCTCGACCATCCTGCAATCAGGATTCCGATTACACCCATTGACGATACCGCCATTACATAAAAAACACCAATGTTAAAATCAAGGGCATGAAGTCCTTTGGCAAATGGAATGGCTGCAATTGCCATGAAAGAAGCAATGATGACAATAAATGGTGCAATATTGAAAAGCAGCTTGTCAGCATTTTTTATAGGAATTAGCTCTTTAAGTAAAAGCTTGATCAGGTCGGCAATGGTCTGGAAGAATCCATAAGGTCCTACCCGGTTTGGCCCAACGCGGCATTGCATGAATGCGCAAATTTTTCGCTCGGCATACACCAGGTAAAGCCCGACCACTGCATAGAAAGCGAGGATGGCGACCCCGATCAGGATCATTTCGATGGTCACAGCCCAGAATGGCGACATGCTCGCCATCAGGGCTTCATCAATGCTTGCCGTAAATGATGATAAATCGTAAATATCAAACTTCATAATTGCTGTTTCTTATCTGTAAACTGCCGTTATTATCTGTCCATGTCAGGAACTACAAAATCAAGTGAGCCACTGATGGCTACAAGGTCAGCGATCTTCTGATCCTTGCTCATTTGGTGAAGTGCAGCCAGGTTGCTGAAGTTGGGTGAACGGAATTTCATCCGGTAAGGATTTTTATTTCCATCACTCACGATGTAAACTCCGAATTCGCCCCGGACAGCTTCCACACGCTGGTAATATTCTCCTTCCGGTAATTTGATAACCGGTTTCATTTTCACTGCAAAATCTCCTTCCGGAATATTATCGATCAGTTGTTCAATGATCGACATTGACTCCCACATTTCGGCTATCCTTGCTTTGTATCGATGAAAAGTATCCCCTTCATCGTATAATATTTCTTTAAATTTTGCAAAAGGATAAGCACTGTAAGGCTGATGAACCCTCACATCGCATGAAAATCCTGAAGCCCTGCCGGAAGGTCCTGTCACGCCAAATGCAATTGCATCTTCTTTCGAAAGGTATCCGATTCCTTTTGTACGTTCCTGCATGATGGGATTACCTGTAAGCAACTGATCGTATTCAGGTAGTTTTTTTCTGAAATATGTAATAAACTCTTTTGTTTTTTTCTGGAAGTTGGGATGAATATCATTCATCAACCCACCGGGAACATTATAACTCAAAAGTAACCGTGCACCAATAGTTTCCTCAAAAATGTCAAGGATTTTTTCGCGGTCGCGCAAACCATAGAAAAATGTCGTCAAATGCGCCAAGGTCCATCCCGAAAGCACACCACCAAAGCTGATGAGAAGCGATCCTGTTGAGTTCATCCATGATGGTTCGGATGTATTTAACCCTGGCTGGAACTTCAACTTCCAGTGCATTTTCAACAGCCAGGCAAACGGCTTCATTTAAAATGTTAGCTGAAAGATAATCCAACCGGTCAGTGAGGTGGATAATTTGCTGATAAGTGAGCTTTTCGGTCATTTTTTCAACACCTCTGTGAATATAACCCAACTGCGGCCTGACTTCCTTAACAATTTCTCCCTGAAGTTTCAGCATCAGCCTGAGCACACCATGAGTCGATGGATGCTGAGGCCCCATATTTATGGAGAATTCTTTTTCTTCAAGAAGGGGAGTTATGATTTCTTCTGCCATCTCAATTACCTTTCAACAATATTAATTTCATCAATATAATCTTTTCTTAAAGGAAAACCAACCCAGTCATTATCAAGGAAAATCTTTCTTAAATCAGGATGATTTTTGAAATGGATTCCGAATAAGTCAAAAATTTCGCGCTCATGGTATTCCGCTCCAACCCAAATGTCAAAAACTGAATCAATTTCCGGATTGTTCCTGTCAGCAATGCTTGATTTTAGAACCATCTGATGACGGTGTTTCGTGGAGTCGAGGTGATAAACGATTTCAAAACGATCGTTATAATCAACAGCACTTTCACAAAATAAGTAGTCAAAACTGGTTTCCGGATTGCTTTTTAAGAAAACCGGCCAACTTACACAGGTTGTCCTTTGTCAATGGAAACGGTTAAATACTGTTTTCCGTTTGAAATCTGAGCGTCGGGGAATTTGGATTGAATGAGTTCCTGAATCTTTTGATTTTCCATTTGATTCGATAACAAATTATTTAACCTCTTTTTTGTGATTGCCTTTTTTTTGTAATGCGTTCAAGCTTTATTTTCCTCTGAAGCTGCATCACGCCGTAAAGAAGAGCTTCCGGGCGTGGCGGACAACCCGGAATGTAAACGTCAACTGGAATCACATGGTCAACGCCACGGATCACATGGTAGGAGTTATAATAGAATGGTCCGCCAGAAACAGCACAGGCGCCCATAGCAATCACATATTTGGGTTCCGCCATTTGGTCGTAAAGCCTTTTCAGCACCGGTGCCATTTTATTCGTAATGGTTCCTGCAACAACAATCACATCAGCCTGGCGGGGACTTGCACGGTAAACTTCAATTCCGAATCTTGCAAAGTCGTGACGGGATGCTCCGCTTGCCATCATTTCGATGCCACAGCAACTGGTTGCAAAGGTCAGTGGCCAGATGGAATTTGACCGGCCCCAATTGACCAGAGAATCAACTGTTGAAAGGAGAATATTTCCGCGTTCCTGTTCAAATTCTTTCAGTGACTCATTGTCCCCGAAATCCGAATCTTTCATTGATTTTATTCCCATATCAAGGCATGTTTTTTCCAGGCGTACAATAAGCCGAGACCTAAAATGACAAAGAAGATCAGTATCTCAACAAAGGCAACCATTCCAACTTCCTTCATGACTGCTGCCCACGGGAATATGAAAACGGTTTCCACATCAAAGATGAGGAAAAGCAGTGCGAACAAGTAATATCCAACATTAAACTGCAGCCAAGTAACTCCTTTGGTCGGTACACCGCATTCGTATGCTTCTGATTTTTGGGGATTGGTTGATGTAGGCGCAATAAAAGAAGAGAATAGGATTGCTCCTCCAACCAGGGCGAGGCCAACAATAAAAAACAATATTAAACTTTCACTACTCATATATTAGGTTGATGACGATTAAAATAAAGCCGCGAAATTATATAAATATCTACATATATTCAAAAGGGAGATTTTTTTTGTTCATGGATATGAAATTTTCAGGCTTTAGTATCTAATATTTCAAACTCCGAATTATTACTTCTAAATTCCGGAACTATAGATTTCATTTTTTTTACAATAGCCATGTTGTCCTGCTTTTCAAAGAGATCTATAAGTTCATCGATTTCTCTGCTGACAGGATCAAAGTCATATTCAATTACTTTACCAATCATGATTTGCGGATGATAGGTCGGAAGCGCATTTTCAGAATCGTTCAGCAATTCTTCAAATAATTTTTCACCCGGTCTTAAACCCGTAAATTTAATTTTGATGTCTTTATCAACCTCAAGTCCCGACAATTGTATCATTTTCATTGCGAGGTCAATGATCTTGACCGGCTTACCCATATCAAAAAGGAAAATCTCACCGCCTTTACCCATCATTCCTGCTTCGATTACAAGTCTGCATGCTTCAGGAATGGTCATAAAGTACCGAATGACATCGGGATGTGTCACTGTAACGGGTCCGCCTTTATCGATTTGCTTCTTGAAAAGTGTAACAACTGATCCATTGGATCCAAGCACATTGCCAAATCTTGTGGTTATGAAGTGAGTTTTGCTTTTGCGGTTAAGTGCCTGAACATAAATCTCAGCAATCCTTTTGGAAGCACCCATAACATTGGTCGGATTGACAGCTTTGTCAGTGGAAATCATAATGAATTTTTCAACACCATATTTATCTGAGAGATCGGCAATTAATTTAGTTCCTGCAACATTTGTATTTAAAGCCTCTGACGGATTATTCTCCATCATTGGCACATGCTTGTATGCGGCTGCATGGTATACCAAATGAGGTTTAAACAACCGGAAAGCATGTTCCATTCTTACCTGATTGCAAATATCAGCAATTGCTATCTCAAAGTTTTTAAAATTAAATTTTGCTGATAACTCTATCTCAAGATCAAACATTGCACTCTCGGCCTGGTCGATGAGAATGATTTTGCCGGGAGAAAAATTCATTATCTGTCTTACCAATTCGCTCCCAATGGATCCTGATGCACCAGTAACCATGATGATCCTACCCTCAAGTTCTTTGCGAATACCTTCGTTGTTGAGCTTTATTTCCTCGCGCTCAAGCAAATCTTCAATTCTGATCTTTTTGATCTGGTTAAAGCTGAGTTCGCCATTAATCCAGCTTGATACCGGAGGCACAGTAAAAACCTTCGTTTGAAAAGGCAGGCATGCATCGACAATAGCTTGTTTTTTTTCGGGCATTAGGCGCTGGACGGAAATGATAAGGTTATCCACTACATTATCTTTCAACAGCGTATCGAGTTTTTCCATCCCGGAAATATCAACCCCTTCAAGTTTTTTTCCCGTTTTATTTTTATCCTCATCAATAAAAGCAATTACTTTATAACGAGTTCCCATGTCGCGATCAAGGGCTCTTTTAGTGATCAGCCCGGCTTCACCGGCTCCGAAAATAATGACATTGTTTTTGGGACCTGAGGGATTTATCAGTTCGAGGTAGGCGATTTTAACTACCACTCTGAACGTTATCATCAGCAGTATAACGGCCATAAATTCGATAATGATGATGGAAAAAGGTATAAGGTATTTTTCATTAATGAAATAAAAGGAGATTAGATTAGCCGCTATAAAAAAAAGACTTCCACCCAATATGACTAAAAAAATTCTCACTGCATCTTCAGTGCTTGTATAGCGAATAATACCCGCATAGGTTTTAAAAAGGATAAAACTAAGCGCCCTTATACCGATAACAAAGGGGAAAACATTCCACCAATCCCTGATCTGATCTGACGGAACATGGAAGTTAAACCTGAGCATATAGGCTATAGAGCATTGAAAACAGCACAAAAGATATATCGAGTACAAAAATGAGCCACCTCGGTATATTATGTCGGGCAAGTAACATCGATGTATTTTATTTGCCAAAATTAGAATTAATTTCCGTACAATATTTGGATTCGTGAAACAGCTTTTTATACATTTGCTGCCATTTGAAATTTGTAAAAAATTTTTACATGAAAAATACTGCATTCACTAAATATCATGAAGCACTGGGAGCAAAAATGGTTGAGTTTGCGGGCTACAATATGCCAATTCAATATGAAGGTCTTATCAGGGAACATTTGGCTGTGCGTAGCGGTGTAGGGGTTTTTGATGTCAGCCACATGGGCGAAGTGTGGGTGAAAGGCAGCAAAGCTCTTGACTTTATCCAGTGGATTACCTCAAATGATGCTTCTGCCCTATATGATGGGAAAGTTCAGTATTCCTGTTTTCCCAATGGAAAGGGAGGAATCGTTGATGATCTTCTGGTTTACAGGGTGAACTCAGATTTGTATTTGCTTGTAATCAATGCTGCCAATATCGAAAAGGACTGGCAATGGATTGTCGCCAAAGGAAGAGAATTCGGATTAAACATAGAAACTGACCTTTTAAACGATTCCGACAATATTGCTCAGCTTGCCATTCAGGGACCCCTTGCGCTTAAAGCAATGCAAAAACTGACCGCCGAACCTGTTGAAAATATGGAATATTATACCTTCAAAATACTCACATTTGCCGGTGTTCCTGATATTCTTTTATCAACAACAGGATATACAGGATCGGGAGGTTGTGAGATTTATTTGCCCAATGACAAGGCAGATATTATCTGGAAAGCTGTATTCGAGGCAGGACAGGAATTCGGGATCAAACCGATAGGTCTGGCAGCGCGCGATACCCTTCGTCTGGAAATGGGTTTCTGTTTGTATGGAAATGATATTAATGACTCAACTTCGCCAATTGAAGCAGGCCTTGGTTGGATAACCAAGTTTAACGACAAGAAAGATTTCATTGACAAACCCTTGCTCCTCAAACAAAAGAATGAAGGAGTTTCAAAAAGATTAAAGGGATTTGAAATGATCGATAAAGGTATTCCCCGTCAGCATTATGAAATTTGCGATACTTCGGGAAACCTTATCGGTGAAGTTACTTCGGGAACCATGTCTCCTTCTCTAAATAAAGCTATCGGAATGGGATATGTGAAGGACGAATTCTCGAAGCTTGATTCGGAAATTTATATTCAAGTCCGGGGTAAGCTTTTGAAAGCAAAAATCGTCAAAATCCCATTTTATAAAGCCTGATCACAATTATTATAAAACAAGATTTTATGAAAACTATTTATTATGCGTTTGCTGCTTTGGTAATTTTGAATTTTTTGCCATCTGGAAATTTAATCGCCCAGTGCGCCAATCCCGGAGATATTTATATGTTTA
The DNA here is from genome assembly GCA_963708435.1 of uncultured Bacteroidales bacterium. GTDB lineage: Bacteria > Bacteroidota > Bacteroidia > Bacteroidales > JAADJA01 > JAADJA01. The sequence goes on along the minus strand of CAVPSZ010000021.1, from coordinate 35,552 downwards.
ACGTGGGAAACCAAAACTATGGGATTGTTATGGTAAATTTATCCTGGGAAGAATCTTCTCTGTGTGCACAAGAACTTAATGGGGTTCTGACTCACATTGAAAGCCAGGAAGAACAGGATGCAATTTACAATGCCATCATTGCTTCGGGCATATCACCAACATACCACCCTGTTCCGGATGGCGGAGGAACTTCATACATCTGGATCGGAGCGACAGATAAAAATTCAGAAGGGACGTGGATATGGGATGGTGACAATAACGGCAATGGAACCAACTTCTGGAATGGACAGGGAGCCGCCGGTTCCGGCAACGGATCGGCCACAGGTAACAGTTTTGTAAACTGGGGAGGCAAATCTGCCGGTGTAATCATGGAGCCTGATAACTGGAGCGACCAGGATGCCGCAGCTATTGCACTGACAGGATGGCCATTCGGAAGCACAACCCTTGGGGTTGCCGGCGAATGGAACGATATCGGCATTGAAAACAGCCTTTATTTTATTCTCGAATTAAACCCGGTTGGTTTGGATAATCCTGTGCAAAGTGAATTAAAGTATCATTTGAGCCCAAATCCGGCAAAAAATATAATCGAAATTACTAATGTTACTTCTAAAGATAATATCTCTTTTTTTACCATAGATGGGATTGCTCTCTCTGTTAAACCTGAAGCTAGGTCGGACAACAAAGTCAATTACGATATTTCAGCCTGGGCTCCGGGGCTATATATTATTGAAGTCGTAAACGAGGTTGGTGTAACAACACTGAAATTAATCAAGGATCAGTAGCTGAAATTCTGATTATTATTTAATCCTGTAGTAACCCTGGTTATAATGGCTCCTGACAATTTAAACATTGAGGTGATTTTTACTCCCTCCCTCTATTCAGCGCGTCAGATCAAAGAAAACTGCGCAGTCATTATTGTAGATGTTCTTAGGGCAGGAACAACTATTTGTACCGCATTTAATGAGGGAGTGGAAAGGATCATCCCTGTTGCCTCAGTCGAGGAGGCAGTATTAATGAAACAAAAAGGTTACCTTGTTGCCGGTGAACGTAATGGCGAAAAGTTGGATTTTGCCGACTTCGGAAATTCTCCATCTGAGCTTATGTCAAGGGATATTGCCGGAAAAACGCTTGTAATTACAACCACTAATGGGACACAAGCTATTGAAATGGCACACGGTGCAGAAATTATTGCGGCAGGAACTTTTACAAACTTAGCATACATCGCCGAATGGCTGACATCTCTTGATATGAACATCACGATTTTATGCGCAGGATGGAGAGATACCTTTAGCCTGGAGGATACCATTTTCGCCGGTGCCTTGACCGAAAGACTCGTTCAACCCCAGAACAGATATGTGCTTTATGATTCAACTATAGCTTCATTGGAGTTATGGCAACAGGCCAAATCCGGTCTTTTTGTATACCTTCAAAAAAGCTCGCATTACCGACGCCTGGTTAAGCTGGGTTTTCAAAAAGACCTGGACTATGCCGCAGATTTAAATACAACCAGGGTAATTCCTGTCATGGAAAATAATTATTTTAAAAATATAATAAAATGAAAAAACAGATTTTATTTACAATTGTTATTATGACTGCATTTATTATGTCATGCGACCAGGGCAAGAAAACTGCTCCAACTGAAAACGCGATGAAAGAAACAAAAGAATTCAAGTATCTTCTCGAACAATTCGCCGACCTGAAAATCATGAGATATCAGGTTCCGGGTTTTGACGAACTTACTCTTCAGCAAAAGAAGCTGGTTTATTACCTCAGCGAAGCTGCACTTTGCGGGAGAGACATACTCTTTGATCAGAATTACAAATACAACCTGAAAATCAGAAAAACACTCGAAGAAATCTACAAAAATTATAAAGGTGACAGGCAAACGGATAACTTTAAAGAGTTTTTAGTTTACCTTAAAAGAGTATGGTTTTCCAACGGAATTCATCATCACTATTCCACAGATAAGTTTGTCCCAGGATTTGCACCCGAATATCTCAGTGAATTGATCACAAAAAGCGAAGACGCGCAATTTCCTCTGGATAATGGACAAACAATCAGCGACCTGATCCCTGAAATGACTTCACTGCTGTTCGATCCTCAGGTTGCACCAAAGCGGATAAGTCTCGATTCATCAAAGGATATGATCAAGGCATCGGCCTGCAACTTTTATGATGGAGTCACCCAGGCGGAAGCTGAGGAGTTCTACAATAAATTAAAGGATAGCAATGACAAGACACCGATATCCTATGGCCTCAATTCAAAGCTGGTTAAAAAAGAAGGGGTGATCAAGGAAGAAGTTTATAAATCGGGAGGACTGTATGCCAATGCCATTGATAAAATAATCTTCTGGCTTGAAAAAGCATCAACTGTAGCTGAAAACCCACAGCAAAAAGCTGTCATCGACAAATTGATAGAATTTTACAAAACCGGTGATTTGAATATTTATGATGAATATAATGTACTCTGGGTCTCTGACCTGCAATCAAGAGTTGATTTTGTAAATGGATTTACCGAAGTATACGGTGACCCTCTCGGAATGAAAGCCACCTGGGAATCGGTTGTGAATTTCAAGGATATGGAAGCAACCAAACGGGCTGAAATAATCAGTGCTAATGCACAATGGTTTGAAAACAACTCCCCTATCGATCCCAGGTTCAAGAAATCTGAAGTTAAGGGAGTATCGGCGAAAGTAATTACTGTTGCCCAGCTTGGCGGGGATTGTTATCCATCAACACCTATCGGTATTAATCTTCCTAATGCCGACTGGATCAGGAAAGAACACGGCTCTAAGTCCGTGACAATGGAAAATATAACTTATGCTTATGATCAGGCTGCACTCGGTAATGGATTCCTTGAAGAATTCTGTTACTCGAAGGAAGAAATGGACCTTGCTAAAAAATATGGCTCAGTGGCAGGCAATCTTCATACCGATCTTCATGAATGCCTGGGGCATGGCGCCGGACAATTACTTCCGGGGACCAGTTCAGAAGCGCTTAAGAATTATTCTTCGGCACTGGAAGAAACGCGTGCCGACCTTTTTGCTCTGTACTACCTTGCAGATCCAAAAATGATCGAACTCGGAATAGTTAGCGACACTAATGTTGCTAAAGCCGAATACAATACATATATCCGAAACGGAATCATGACACAGCTGACCCGCATAGAATTAGGCAAAAATATTGAGCAGGCGCATATGCGCAATCGTCAACTTGTTGCCAAATGGTGCTTCGAGAAAGGTCTGGCGGAGAATGTAATTGAAAAAGTGACAAAGGAAGGAAAGACTTATTATAAGATCAATAATTATAAGAAACTCCGGGAGTTATTCGGTCAGCTTCTCGCCGAAGTCCAGCGGATAAAGTCAGAGGGCGACTACGAAGCCGGTAAAAATCTTGTAGAAACCTATGGAGTTGTTGTCGATCCCATTCTTCACAAGGAAGTAAAAGAACGGTTTGAAAAACTCAACATCGCTCCTTATGGTGGCTTTATCAATCCCGTATTCAGGATAACCGAAAATAATGGTGAAATTTCGGAAATAAAGATCGAATATCCTGAAAATTATACCGAACAGATGCTCTACTATTCAGAACATTATTCATTTTTATAGTAATATATTCGATACGATCAAACCCTCCATTATAAAATCATTGGAAGTTTTATCGCCGGTTTACCCAACGAGAAGTCAATAGTTGGACTATAAGAATGTTGATAGCATTAATTATGCTTATGCTTTGAAAAATCATCATTAGTGATTTATGGATAAAAAAAGAAGGAATACAGTTCAGGTCAAAAGCAGGCAATCTTCATTTAAGGTTTTTGAGCCTTCGATGCTGTTGAATTTTCTTCTTTCCTCCCTGCGTGATAAAAGCAGGACTACCGTCAAATCCCTTCTGTCACACAGACAAATTTCCATCGACCATAAAACTGCTACACGTCATGATCTGCAATTAACACCCGGTCAGGTCGTTCAAATTACTTGGGATAAAATCCCCGCAAGAAATCAATTATCCAGGTATAAAGATACTTTTTGAAGATGAATATCTTGTGGTCATCGAAAAAGAAGCCGGGATACTTTCGATAGCAACTGACAAAGAACTTGAAAAAACCGCTTATAGTATTCTTAGCCGGCATGTTAAGCAGTCAAATCCTAAAAATAAAATCTTTGTAATTCACCGGCTCGACAGGGAAACCTCCGGGGTGATGCTGTTTGCGAAAAGCAGGGAGGTACAGGAAATTTTACAAACAGAATGGAAGCAAACAATCGTTGAGCGCACCTATTATGCAGTTGTCGAAGGCATTCCTGAAAAGAAGAACGGAACCATTGCATCCTGGCTGAATGAAAACAAAGCCTTTAAAGTTTTTTCAGGTCAGAACCCTGAGAAAGGTCATAAAGCAATAACACATTACAAAGTTCTTAAACAAGAAAAAGATTATTCGTTACTTGAAGTTAACCTTGAAACAGGGCGAAAAAACCAGATAAGGGTTCACATGCAGGATATCGGGCATAGTATTGCAGGTGATAAAAAATATGGTGCAAAGACCAATCCTTTTAAGCGCCTCGGACTTCATGCCGGTGTTTTATCTTTCAAACATCCTAAAACCGGAAAGGTAGTGCATTTTGAAAGTCCTGTTCCTCAAAAATTTTTAAAATGTTTTAAAGTAACAACTTCTATTTATTAGCAATTTCTCACCTTCTAATCCTGCAACTTCACCTCTAATTTTCTAAGGCTGATCCATTTAGGAATGGCATTACCAAGAATGACAACGACACAAATCATAATAACTGTGGTAAGTACGAGGTTTACGATGCCCTGTACCTGAGATGCGGCAGTATTTATCTGGGGCAAATAAAGTCCAAATATATTTTTCCATCCGGCGGTTAATGTTGTAATCCCGACAAAAGCCATAGGAACAATAGTTACCCAGGCATACTTTGCCTTACCGTTATTGATGATATAGGAGGTGCCTACTGCAAGTGCGATGGTCGCAAGCAACTGATTGGCTGTACCGAACATCGGCCAGAGTGTTGCAACGCTCCCGGTATAAATAAAATAGCCCCAAGCAAAAACGATCAGGAAACTTGTAATCAGGTTACCCACGAGCCAGTCTGTTCTTCCGAAAGGTTTAATGAATTTTCCGAAAAACTCCTGAAGCAGAAATCGGGCAATCCTTGTACCCGCATCTATTGTTGTGAGAATAAACAATGCTTCAAACATGATGGCAAAATGGTACCAGTATGACATTAATCCCTTTAATCCGGGTATTGATGAAAATATCTGTGCCATACCAACGGCAAGCGAAACAGCGCCACCCGTCCGGCCTGCGATTTCTTCGCCTACTTCAGCTGATAATTCAGGTAAATTCGATTGAGTAAATCCCATTGCACGAAGCTCGGGAAGTATCTGTGAAAATTTTTCAGGTGAAACATTGATCTGAAAATAGTCGAGCGGGAAAAGACTTGAAGCAGCAATGAGCGCCAAAATACTGACAATCCCTTCGGCCAGCATAGAACCCACTGCCACTACCTTGATATGTGATTCCTTTGATATCATTTTAGGAGTGGTACCTGAACTGACAAGGGAATGAAAGCCAGAAATTGCCCCACAGGCAATAGTGATGAAAAGATAAGGAAACAAAGTCCCCGGAATGATTGGCCCGTTTCCATGAATGAATTTTGTAAAAGCAGGCATTTCCATATTGGGAGCCACTACAATAATACCGACTGCAAGCATGAACACCACAGCCAGCTTCATGATCGAACTGAGATAGTCCCTTGGCGCCAAAAGCAACCAAACCGGCAGTACTGAGGCAAAAAATCCGTAACCTGCCAGTAGAAGTGTGAGAGATTTTTTATCGAAAGTAAACCATGATGCTATCGGAGAATTGGGGATATATCTGCCATAAATTACTGCCAGCGTTAGAAGGATAACACCCATTACAGTGGCCTCTGTAGTTTTACCTTTCCGGAAAATGAACATCCATACTCCCATAAATAAAGCAATAGGGATGGTCGCGGCTATTGTAAACGTTCCCCATGAACTTTCTGCAAGGGCGTTCACAACAACCAATCCCAGGCCAGCCATTGCAATAACGATGATGATCAGTGTAGCAATGGAAGTCGTCATACCACTGACCCGGTTGATTTCAGTACGGGCAATTTCAGCAAGTGATTTTCCATCATGCCTTATTGAAGCAAGAAGAATGACATAATCATGCACAGCTCCTGCGACAACCGCCCCTACCAGCATCCACAGAAATCCCGGGAAATAGCCGAATTGTGCGGCTAAAACAGGACCTACCAGTGGCCCTGCCCCTGCAATAGCAGCAAAATGATGGCCAAATAACACCCATTTTTTCATCGGGTGATAATTCTGTTTATCGTACAGCCTAATGGCGGGAGTTATGGCCGAATCATTGATTACCGCTACTTTAGCCGCAATAAAACTGAAATAAAACCGGTATGCAAGTACAAAAACCGCAATCGCACCGACAAGCAAGGGCATTGCATTCATAAAATCATTTTTTATTTACGCAAAGTAATAAAGAAATTCAATTTATATGTTCATCCAATAAAAAAACAAAATGTTTGGCTTAACATTTTGTATGATGAAACAATCATAATATCCGATTAAAAAGAGAGCCAGGCCGATTAGCGATGGCCTGGCTCCTCCTCACAACTATTTTTTAATTTACTGACGAATTTTATTCAATATCACTTCCAGCCCGGACCTGCCCTGACTATTCATTACCGGAGTATTGTTATATCCACTGAAACCTGTAAAAAAAGTCACTTGTTCCCCGGAATAAAACTTACCGGAAAGAGGTACTAGTACTTTGTCGAATTTCAGAATATTGAATTTAAAGGTTTCAACCGAGCAAAGTTCAGGGTAAATTATTTCAATGTAATGCTTATCTTTTTTTATTGATTCAATGATTCCGTCATCGACGATCAATTCATAATAATCATCACAATCCTTTAGCAGTTTCTGGATTTCACCTACGAAATAAATACTCATGGAGGTATCGGGAATGATCTTTTCACCATTGATTATTATTTGTGGAAGATAATTCTTTTGCATGATATCCCCTCCGCCTGATGCGCATCCATTGACAAGCATAAAGCTATTCAATAAAATAAAAGGTATCAGTTTGACGATCACTTTAATCAACGATTATTTCATCAAGCAGAATAGCAGTATCATAAATACTGTCACCCACATCACCTGACTTGAGTATCAGGGTAACGCCCTGTCCGGCAAATGCGCCAATATCAAAACTTGAAGACTGCCATCCTGTAGCATATACATCACCCTGGTCGAAAACTATATCGGGAGAAACATAAAATGGAGGATACTCGGCATTGATCATATCAATGGTTTTATAGAATAAAACTGTTTCTATACCCTGGTCATCAATTAAAGACACCTGAAAATAGTCCTGGTATTGTGAACCAACATATTCCAGAAATTCTTCAGAAAGGAAATTCCAGTTTAAGCTTAGGGTTGTTGCATCCATAGGCACACAGAAATTTTGACTGATTGAGCCTGTTTCCGTTGTATAACCAAGTCCTGTTGAGATTATTCCCATGTAGCTTCCTGCAAACGGAGAAATATAACCCAGCTGAGTAATAATTCTTCCGTCTCCGTCCGTTTCCCAACCCACTAAACTTCCTTCCTCAAAATCACCGTTTGTAAAATCAGATGTAAAATGAGTTTCTTCGTTTCCGAGCATTACGAAGTAGGCCGGAGGCGTATTATCGTCATGCTGCCCGGCTACAAATGCATCTCCTGTTGTCATTCCGTCAGTGATAAGTTTTGGGAAAAGATCATTAGCCATATCCCTGTCGAACCACGATTTTACGGTCTGGGAAAAACCAAAATATGTATTTGCACCATTATTAATAAAAGCATTAGCCATTGTATTGTTATGGGCGCTTTCGCAAGAACCGTTATAAACAATTGAATTGGGATATGTTCCGTTGTGGGCGCTGATATAGGAAGGTTTTACGATCCAGAGATTTTTACCATGAAATGGAACTGAATATATTCTTCCAACGAGCCAGTCAAGAATTTCATCCACATCATAAATATCAACTTCATCTCCGGTCAGAAAAATTACATTGTTCTCTTCGTCAAGTCCGCCGTGAGTGTGAATTACAATCAATCCGTAATCAGATAATGTTCTGAGGACATCAAGATCGGCAGCACTGTTTTTTACATAGTTGACATTAAAATTAGGGCATTCCGAATCGGTTATGATCGTTTCAACATTATCGAGAAATTCTGTCCCCCAACTATGAAATTCATCCCAGTTCGGCGCATACAGCAGAACATCCTTATCCAGAACCAGGTTTTCGTCTGCCTTGCTGAAAGAAGAGTTTAAAGGTCCGATACCTCTTGTCTGTTTATTTACAGGAACAGTAACGCCAGAAGCCCTGTCTCCTTTTTTGCTTTGTCCACCCTCATTACCTTCAAGAGTTGTCATAATCATTCCTTCCAGACCATAATCAAACTGGATCCAAATATCACCCGAGCCTGTTTTAGTTGCAGCTAAAACCAGCGAATTCTGGTTCAAATAAGAGATTGTTGAGGTAACAGCTTCATCAAAAGACTGTGTTTCCATATATTCAAGAAACTTAGCCTCGGCATCAATCTGAAAATCAAGAATCTCCTGCATTGTTTCAGTAGCAATCTCATTCACAACCGCCATGTTGGAAACCTGTGAAAAGGAATAAACAACTCCCGAAGTTTCATTGGTCGCAGCCCGGACTCTGAATTTCATCAAACCGGGTGCAGTTTCAAGATAAGCTTGAACATTACTGTAAACACCATCACCAAGAATATCATCGCCATGAGAGAGATCACCATCATCGAATAGCTCACAAACCTCTTCAATCAGGTTGCCGGTCATATCAACTTTTATAAGGGTCATACTGCCAGCAACAATATTCGGATTATTCAAAACTGAAATACTGAAAGTAACTGGAGTGTTGGTGTTAACATAAAATTCTCCCGGATCAATTTCCAATGGACCAAGAAAATTCAAAAATTCGTTATAAGTTACCAGAATTTTAGCGGTATCTTTATTGTTAGCCGCATCATAGGCGATAAATGTAAAGAGATTATCACCACCTGCCAATGTTATGTTACTGACTGACCATGTATCTGAGCCAGTCGCCGTACCATTTGTTCCACCAGGACCGGACCATAAAACTTTTGAAATCCCGACGTTGTCGCTCGCAACTCCGGAAATGGTAATTATGTTTTCCCCGGCAAGGTAAGAAAACTCAGAGGTCGGACTTGTAATTGAAATGTTCGGACTTACATTGTCTGTTGATGGCGGATTGTTGGTATTGTTGTCATCATCTTTATCTTTTTTACAGGATAAGACAAGTATTAGTGCAATCCAGATTAAAACCGCCGCGATAATTAACCTTTTTGTTCTCATAAATTTAATTTTTTGTTATCAATTATTAATTCATTAATTTAACCGGCATTGATACGATAACGTCAATGCGATCCTGAATAGCAGGAAAATATTTTATTTTACTTCAGTTTGAATTAAATGTTCCGTTTCGCGCTATAAATATTTTCATTTGCATTTTGAACCTTGCTGATCAAAATTTTTTGGGAGTTTATTCTGCTGCATTTAAAGAATTTCAATCAACCTTAATCCCGAGTGTTCATATCCCCAATGAAAACAGCATTCCCTATTAATTAAAGGGAAACTAACTCGTCCTCCCGCACCGGACTGGTTTGCATGAGTTGAAGAGGGCAGGTGTTCTGCAGGTTCTCTCGTTTGCAATCCATAACTCTATAAAACCCTCCCGGTAGGGAGTTCCTATTTATCTTACAATTCAGGCCGATGATCTGAATATTGAGATAAATCGCATAGAAAAAAGCCGGAGGTTCCGTATGGCAGCGGAAAACCCTCATCGCTGAAGGTTAAGGGTATATGGTCATTTTTATAGATTCACCGGGAAACTGGGTGCCTTTGTATTCCAGAATATTATAAGAAAGATCGTGTATTCGGCTACATAATATTTGATTTATTCCGGAAAGACGTCCGGTGGCCCGAATTCAGGGTTATTAATGAATGAGGTATCCGAGAGGGTTAATAGAAAGGCCTTCAGATTAATTTTTTCAGAAGGTGTCAGTTGGCTGCCGCAGGTGTTTATATGATGCATGAGAGGATCAATATATGGCGACCAAACCAATTGATGGCTATAGAAGTCGATCACTTCATCCAATGTATTAAACCGTCCGTCGTGCATATAAGGAGCGGTGAACTCTATATTTCTTAAAGTTGTTGCCTTATATGCACCTTTATTCATCGGATCGGCAGTGATCGAGTACCGGTCAAAGGGATCGTTGAAAAGGGTATCTTTTCCGTTATTATAGAACAAATGTGTAGTAAACAGGGGATTTCCTGAACTACCGTGGCAATGGAAACAATCAGCTCCTTCCTCTGTTGTGAAAAGCACGAAACCATTCAGCTCGGAAGCCGATAATTGTATTTCACCACGCATATACCTGTCGAATTTTGAATCTGTTGAGATCAGTGTTCGCACAAACTGAGCTATTGCCTTAGAGATTCTTTCGGCAGTTACCTCCTCGCTGCCAAAAGCTTTTTTAAACAATTCACCGTAACCTGGAATGTCACCAATAGCTTTTTCAACTTTTTCAACTGAGCTGCCGAATTCTGTCGGATCTTTGATTACTCCAATTACATCCTCTTCAATTGAACCGACACCTCCATTCCATCCGAATGTTCCAGGATTCCATATAAGATTGATGAGGGGCAGCATTGCATGGTGTGTTGGAATGCTATCTAATCCAAAAGGATGTGGACGAGGCATCCCGATTTCAAATGAATTTTCCGGAATATGGCAACTTGAACAGGACATCAGCTTTCCCTCATCAGCCCTGCCTGCCAACCGATCATCATAAAATAATGTTTTTCCCAGCAATACGCCTTCCATACTCATTGGATTATCAGGCGGAACATTCAGATTGGTAGGGAATCCCGGTGGAACAGTTACTTCATAAGGAGTCGGTTTAAAAACAGGAATTAAGTCAATCTCAGAGTTTTTTTTACAACCTGCTGCAAAAACAATTAATATAAAATACAATATATTGACTGAATTCTTCATTTTTGCCTTTTAATAATGGCATTCCATGCCTCAAAAACATTGTCTTCGGTCTTTGTAAAATTCAATTGAATTAAAGTATCGCTTATCATACCATAACCCTGAATTCCGATGGTTCCACCCGTATCAGCAATTAATTGCAGGGGAATAACAATAATTGTATCAATAACCTGAGTAAAAATAGGTCTATTTAGGTTGCACATAAAATTGCTGAAAACTAATCCATAATTGATAACCGAATCGGCAACCACCTGGATAGTATATTCACAACTCACATTTCCAGGGAAAACCTGAGTTTCACTGACATTATAAATTCCCGAATAAGACTGTCCCTGATTGTAAACTTTAACCCATCGGGTCAAGGATTTTGCTTCATTGCCCGCTTCATCGACAACACGATAAGTCACTGTATATTCCCCGACTTTATCTTTGTTAACTCCATTATTTGTATAGATACTCGAAGTAATGTTACCATCCGTTTCGTCCATTGCAGTTGCGCCAGGATCGGTATAAGCACTATTCAATACATGGTTTAGGGAGTCAGATCCATTGAGTGTAAGTATCGGAGGAATTTCGTCTTTTTCCTTGCAACCGGTAATCCAGAACCCTGCACTAATAATTAATAAAATTACAGCATATATCTTCATCAGAGTTTAGTCTATTAAAACTGTAAAAACATCACATCCGTTTTCCTTTAATGTTTGCATGGCTTCCTGGTTTTGCATGGTGTAGCTTCCCCAATAATCAAGATCGTAAATGTTAGGATTTTTGAACCATTCATCAATGCTCATGGTAAGATGAATTTGTTTAGTATCGCCTACACTCATCTCGAAGGAAGAGCCGGGCAAAGATACCCTGAATTCATTTGGTATAAATCCAATGATTGAATCCGGGTAGCTAAAATATACCTGACCTCTGCCGAGATGACAATTGAAAGGTGTTGTTTGAGTTGTCTGCCCGGCTTCAAGCCATTTTCCGTTGAGTTTCAGGTAATGGTAGCCACCTCCGAGAAAATCAGGCCAAAACATAAAGCTTTCAGGAGGATTAACAAAACTGTTTGAAATATTTTTTTCATCCGGAATTCCAAATACAAAGGAGATCGAATCATAATTACCGGCTGGGAAGTCTCCATTTATCAACCAGTTCCACGAATCCCGTATATCGGTATCAACATAATGAATTTCATTAATCAGGATTTCAGTACCATCTTTCTTAAACAGTTTTATATCCGAAATGAAATATTGTACTTCAGTTATCAGAAAAGGGTTTCCAGCTGCATTGGTATAAATCATCGTATCCACCCTCAAGTTGTTACCATCAACCTGGTGATTAAAATTTATGGTTATTTTTCCTGTCTCATTTTTCTCTTTGCATGAGATAATTATTGATTGAACCATAATTACCAAGCAAAACACATTCATTAAAAATGTAAAACGTAATCCATAAATTCCAGAATTCTTATCCCGTTTTCGAAAACCGCGATAAATCCTGTCTGTATTGATGATTTTATCTTTAATCACCTTACCTTTCAATTTTTTTTATTAAAAATATCGACTAAAACCTGAAGAAACTTCTATGAGCGATAATAAAATATTGAAAAAATATGCAACTTTTTGAAACAAAATTATCGAATTTATGTATCCTTTTGAACAAAACGTGGTATAAATACTTTATATTGGTAATAAAATTAAGCGTTATGATGAAAATTTTTCCTAAACTTGCTATGGCAACCCTCTTCTTTCTAATGCTTTCCTTTGTTTCATTTGCCGACCAACCACCCGATCCGGGCGGAGGGCCAGGGGGCGGAGATCCACCAGTAGGTGGCGGTTCGCCGGTTGGGAGCGGTGCAATCGTTCTATTGGCTCTGTCTATTGGATATGGTACTAAAAAAGTTCTATCTCTTAATAAAAATCTAATAGATTAAGTTAAATCTATAAGCTCTACGTAATAGTCAAATCGGATCGGGTGATTAACCTTATCCGATTTTTTTTGCATTAGTAAAATTTTCAAAATAACTTCCCCAAAAGGATTTAAGGAGGATGTCATGCAAATCATGGGATGACTATTTTTGTACTTTGCCTCCACATGCGCTAAATAGCCCTTTCTACCTTATCAAGTCATCCGATGAATTGAGGAAGTTATTATATTAATCTTACTTAAGGAAAAACCGCCTCGATTCTTAAAAAAACTTAAAACGAATATTTTTCATTTACATGACCTAATTATTTATATTTTTGCGGCTCATAATCAATATTAAGCATTTCGCAAGTATGAGTTATATCAAGTTTGATAAAAAGCAGTTGGTAAACCTTGAATCATCCCTGCAAAAGGAGTTGCTCCGGTCGAATAGGGCCGGATCCTACCTGAGCACTACTGTTATTGGCTGTAATACAAGAAAATATCACGGTTTACTTGTTAGCCTTCAACCTCAAATCAATAATCATCACCATGTATTGCTATCTTCCCTTGATGAAACCATCATACAGCATGATGCAGAATTTAATCTTGGCATTCATAAATACAGCGGAGATGTTTATGAACCCGGAGGTCACAAATACATTCGCGAATTCGAATCTGAACCCATACCTACACTGACTTATAATATTGGCGGGGTTATCCTGAAGAAAGAAAGACTTTTTGCTTCCAGGGAGGATCGTATTCTCATTAGATACACTTTAATGGATGCTCACTCTTCTACTACACTGAGATTTAAGCCATTTCTTGCCTACCGAAGTGTTCACTTGTTAAGTAAAGCCAATGATCAGGTAAATAAAAGTTATTCTGAAGCAGTCAACGGAATAAAAGTCAAGCTTTACGAGCCTTATTCCTCCATGTACATGCAATTCTCCAAAGAAGTCAATTATGTTCACGACCCCAACTGGTATTATGGAATTGAATATTCCAAAGAGATGACTCGTGGTTACGATTTCAAGGAAGACCTTTTTGTACCGGGCTATTTTGAAGTTAACATAGAGAAGGGTGAAAGCATAGTTTTTTGGCCGGATTGGAGGAAATTGAGCCAAAAAAACTGAATACGTTGTTTAACAAAGAAATTAAAACCCGCATTCCCCGTGACAGTTACGAACACTGTCTAATCAATGCTGCACAGCAGTTTTTTATCGAGAAAAATGGAAACATAGATATTATAGCAGGTTACCACTGGTTCGACATCAGCAGTCGTGATACTTTCATTGCGCTACCAGGACTTGCGCTTACTCAAAACAATCCCGCTGCATTTCTTGCTGCAATCGACACGATGGTTGGAAGACTTAAAGGCGCTTTTTTTCCGAACAGCAGGATCAATAACGATTTTATTTACAACGCTGTTGACGCTCCATTATGGTTTTTCTGGTCCTTGCAGCAATACATAATGTTCACAGGAGATCATAATACCATCTGGAAAAAATACAAAGCAGTGATGGCATTGATCCTTGATGAGTTCAGAAAAGGAACATCTTTTAATGTGCATATGGTCGACAATGGATTGCTTTGGGCAGGGTCGGATGAAGATGTACTCACCTGGATGAATGTGCAGTTCGATGGTAAACCATTTATAAACAGAAGCGGTCTGGCAGTCGAGATAAATGCCTTATGGTACAATGCCATTGGCTTTTTCATCCAACTCGCTGAAAAGTTCAAGGATAAGGCATTAGCAGAGTATTGGAAGCCGGTCTTTGAAAAGATCAGGGAATCCTTTTTACCAACTTTCTGGAATGAAAAATCAGGATATTTGGCTGATGTAGTAAGAGGTGAATTCAGGGATTTCACAATGCGTCCCAACCAGATCTTTGCTACTTCCTTCCCCTTCAAGCCTATTCCGGATGAAATCTGCCATCAGGTGTTAATGATGATCGAAAAGGAACTGTTAACACCAAGAGGCCTGAGAACGTTATCTCCGAATAATCCAAATTATAAAGGAATTTATAAAGGTGATATTGTTGCCCGTGATACTGCATATCACCAGGGTTCGGCTTTTCCATGGCTGCTAGGTGCATTTGCTGACGGTTATCTCCATATTCATGGTAAAAGCGGGCTTGGATTGATAAAGAAAATATACAGCGGTTTTGAGGAAGAAATGAAACAGGCAGGCATCGGAACTGTTTCCGAATTGTATTATGGCGATCCTCCTCACAAAGGGAAAGGCGCCATATCACAAGCCTGGAGTGTCGCAGAGCTGCTTAGGATCAATCATTTAATTAAACAATACGAATAATACACTTCGATTGAAATGAAAGTACTGATGTTCGGGTGGGAATTTCCGCCGCATATTACAGGAGGCTTAGGAACTGCATGCTATGGCATGACAAAGGGATTACTGAAGCAGGGTGCTGAAGTTTTATTCGTTGTACCTAAAGCTTACGGTGACGAAGACCAGCAGGCTGTTCGCCTCATTAATGCCAGCGATGTTTTTGTTGATTTTCAGAATACGGAGTTCAGAGAGTTTGCAAGGAATTTTACATACGTTGAAGTCGGCTCCAACCTTGTCCCCTACCTCGATCCTGAAGAATTTGAAAAGATCACCAAAGAAACCAAGACAGAACTTCAAAAAAGAAAAAAATCCATTTTTGGCCGCAAATATGAATTCTCCGGAAAATACGGCCAAAACCTGATGGAAGAAGTATCAAGGTATGCTTTGATCGGCGGAGCAATTGCTGCTCAGCATGAATTTGATGTCATTCATGCGCACGACTGGCTGACTTATTTTGCAGGAATTGCCGCTCAGAAAGTTAGCGGAAAACCTTTGATCGTGCATATCCACGCGACTGAATTTGACCGGACCGGGGAACATGTCAATCAAACCGTATATGATATCGAACGTACCGGAATGCAAGCTGCCGACCGTGTTATTGCCGTTAGCAACCTTACCCGGAGCATTGTTATCGACCGGTATGGTATTGATGAAAACAAAGTTTTTACTGTACATAATGCCATTGATCCTCCTGAAAGCCCAGATGTACTTTCTGTGAATAGGGCAGTAAAGGAAAAAGTTGTAACCTTTCTTGGCCGGATCACATTTCAAAAAGGCCCGGAGTATTTTATTGAGGTTGCCCACAGGGTAATCCAGAAAGACAGAAATGTCAGATTTGTCATGGCAGGATCAGGCGACATGCTGAACAAAATGATCCGCAGGGTTGCTCAACTTCAAATTGCCGATCGTTTTCATTTTACAGGATTTCTGAGAGGTGAAGCTGTTGACAGGATGTTCGCCCTGAGTGATGTCTTTGTCATGCCTTCTGTTTCAGAACCCTTCGGCCTCGTTCCGCTTGAAGCCATGCGAACCAATGTACCTGTAATCGTATCCAAGCAATCAGGGGTTGCCGAAGTATTAAAACATGCCATTAAAGTTGACTTTTGGGATGTGGATGGCATGGCCGACGCAATCTATGGCATACTCCATTATCCGGCTCTTTCCAAAATGTTTATCAGACATGGGAAAGAAGAAGTGGATAACCTGAAATGGGAAAACGCTGCTAAAAAAATTATGGATGTATACAAAGGGGCTGTTTATAAGTCCGTGTAAAGAAAAGAAGAATGTCATTAAAGAGAATTTTGAATAAGAAAATGTTATTATTATGAGATCTGTTTGCTTATATTTCCAGGTTCATCAGCCCTTCAGGCTGAAAACTTACCGTTTTTTCGATATGGGTGTGGACCATTATTATTATGATGATTTTCAGAATAAGTCAATCGTTCAGAGAATTGCACAGAAATGTTATTTGCCATCCAATAAGCTGATGCTCGAACTGATTAAAAAGCACAGTAAATCTTTCAATATAGCTTTCTCAATTTCAGGACTGGCTCTGGAACAATTTGAAAAACACACACCAGAAGTAATTGCAAGTTTTAAGGCACTGGCCGACACAGGTAACGTTGAGTTCTTAACCGAAACCTATGCTCATTCGCTTGCTTCCCTCAAAAGCTATGATGAATTTAAAAGACAGGTTGAAATGCATAGCTTAAAAATTGAAAAACTTTTCGGTGTTAGGCCGACTACCTTCAGGAACACTGAATTGATTTACTCCGATGAGATCGGTGAAATGGTTGCCCGAATGGGTTATAAAACCCTTCTTACGGAAGGAGCCAAACATATCCTTGGATGGAAAAGTCCAAACTTTGTATACAAACATGCAAAAGACAATGAATTAAAACTGTTGCTTAAAAATTTCAGACTCAGTGATGATATTGCATTCCGCTTCTCCAATCAGGCCTGGAACGAATGGCCTCTTACAGCTGAAAAATATGCTAACTGGCTCAGGGATATTCCTAAAAAACAACAGGTCGTCAACTTGTTTATGGATTATGAAACATTCGGAGAGCACCAGTGGAAGGAATCCGGAATATTCGAGTTTCTCAGGGCACTACCTTCAACAGTGCTGAAAAACACAGACTTTACCTTTTTAAAGCCGGCTGATGTCGCCGAAAAGTACAAAGCGATTGACAGTATCCATGTCCCCTATGCTATTTCATGGGCCGACGAGGAGCGTGATCTTACTGCCTGGCTGGGCAATGAAATGCAGGACGAAGCTTACAATAAACTTTACTCACTCGAAAATAAGGTAAAATATTGTGATGATGAAGAAATTCAGCGCGACTGGAACTACCTCCAGGCGAGTGATCATTTTTATTATATGTGCACCAAATGGTTTACTGATGGCGATGTCCACCGCTATTTTAATCCTTACCCATCGCCTTATGAAGCATTCATAAATTACATGAATGTTTTGTCAGATTTTATGATCCGGGTTGAGGAGAATAGTAATCCCGGCCTGATTGACGAATTAAAAGATAAAGCAATGGATATATTTGATACGACCAAGGAAAAAGCGAAAGCAGCGGCTGAAAAGGCAAAGAAAAAGGCTTCAGAAACCACTGAGAAAATGAAATCGAAAGCGCAGGAAGAATGGGATGATGTTAAGGACTACACCCTCGATGATATCGCCAAAATGTCGAATGCAAAGGTCAAGGAATTAATCAATAGTATCGACTTGAAGGAACTTGCTGCTGCCATGAAGGGTGCCAGTGAGGAAGTCCGGAATAAAATCATCCCGAATATGACGAAAACGGTAAAAACCCAGTTCTCTCAATTTGAGGAGGAAATTAAAAAAGTTAAAAAAACTGATCTGAAAGATTTAAAGACCAAGATTGAAAAAGAACTGAAAAACCTCTGGAAATAATTTTCAGGCAAGATATTTTCCGACAATAGGCATTCTTCTTCCCATACCGAATGCTTTAGGCGAAATCCTCAGGATAGGAGGTGTTTGGTGGCGTTTATACTCGTTTGTATTCACGAGTTTTAGTACCTTGTAAACAATTGCTTCATCAAATCCCATTTTAATGAGGTCGCCCGGCCCCCTGCGATGTTCAATATATTGATACAAAATCTTATCAAGAATTTCGTAATCAGGCAATGAATCAGAATCTCTCTGGTTCGGTCTTAATTCTGCTGAAGGGGGTTTGATAATCGTATTTTCAGGTATTATTTCTTTTTCACGGTTAATGAATCTGGCAAGCTCAAACACTTGTGTTTTATAGACATCTCCCAGCACTGATAAACCTCCGTTCATGTCTCCGTAAAGGGTTCCATATCCAACTGCAGCTTCACTTTTATTCGATGTGTTCAAAAGGATGTAACCGAATTTATTAGACAAAGCCATCAATATAACACCTCTTATCCTGGCCTGAATATTCTCCTCAGTAATATCAGCAGGCAAATCTGCGAAAATAGGTTTCAGTATATCGTTAATTACCCGGTTGGGATCGTTTATCGGAATAATATCAAAGGGTGAACCTAAATTCCGGGCGAGTTTTTCTGCATCTGTTATGGAATGATCAGAAGAATAGGGAGAAGGCATCAGTACCGATCTGACATTTTCAGCGCCAAGTGCCTTTGCTGCCAGCACAAGGGTGACGGCCGAATCAATTCCTCCTGATAAGCCAAGAATGGCTTTTTTAAAACCAAGCTTACCGAAATAATTCCGGATCCCCATAACCAGGGCATCATGGATCAACATGATTTTTGACGGAAGCGGATTTGTTGCAGGATATTTGACTTTTTCATTTTCGGTAGTATCAAAAACCCTGAAATCCTCCTTGAAATATTCAAGCTCATCAACAATGATACCCGATGAATTAATGGCCATCGACCCCCCGTCGAACAACAATTCAGTCTGGGCGCCAACATGATTTACATAAAAGAGGGGAAGCTTGTATTTCGCCACGTTTTCCAACAGCTTTTTCTTCCTTAGTTCAGCCTGATCATAATGAAAAGGCGAAGCGGCAATGTTTATGATGATGTCGGGTTTTTGCCTGTACAGTTCATCCATGGGATTCCCCCGATAGAGCAGATCATCGCCTATATTCCATAAGTCTTCGCAAATGGTAACGGCTAACTTATGGCCTTTATATTCCGCAACTTTATATTCAGTATTTGGTTCAAAATACCTGTACTCATCAAAAACATCATAATTCGGTAAAAGGGATTTATGATGGAGTGATTGAATTTTACCATCGGCCAGAAAGAAAGCTGTATTGAAAAGATCCTTCCCTTTCACTTCCGGATTTTTTGACGGGCCGCCGATTATTGCTGCAATACCAACACATTCATCAGCAATCCGGTGAATGGATTGCTGGCATTTATTAATAAAATCTTCAAATTCCAGAAAATCCCTCGGAGGGTAACCGGTTATTCCCAATTCAGCATAAACAACAAGATCAGCCATAAGTTCCTTCGCTTTTCGCAGCGATTGAATAACTTTCCGCTCGTTGTCATCAAAATTACCAATGTGATAATTGAGTTGTGCTAATGCAATTTTCATTTCGGCTAAAAGAGGACACCAATACTTAGCTGAAGGTGATAAAGCTTTGCATTTTGTTTGTCGCCGGTCTTTGGATTATCGCCTGTTAGCAGATTGGTTAAGCCAGCATTAAACGTAATAGAAGCAAAAAGTGAGGTTGCCTCATCAATAAAATACTCCGTACCTGCGCCGACGATCAGCGATTCTTTAAGTAAGGCTATATCATCCATTATATCTTCTTCGGAATTAACTACCGAGCCATTCGATGCCAGAGTGAATTCATCCTCAGATTTGGCCCTTACATTAAAAGCGGTTCCCGCCCCAATTTCACCATAATAAGCAAAGTCCCCAAATTTATTAGTGCGCATTTTTATAACCAGGGGCAACTCAACATAACGCAGATGGCATTTTCTGGCCATAACCCCTTCTTCATTGTTTTCGTCTTTGTAGGGGAAGGTTAATTTACCGTTCAAATAGTCATAATTTACTCCTGTTTTAATCGAATAGTTGTCAGTTAAACCGATATCCGCAACAAAACCAGCCGAAAATCCCAGGAGGCTTCCGTCATTTTCATATCCCTTTGTATCAGGAGCTATCCATGAAAGGTTGGGAGCCACCTTAACCCCGAACCTGAAGGACCTATCCTGTGAAACACCATACAATGCTAATATTACAGCTAAACCAATAACTAAAATTGTTTTCTTCATAAATTCAAGTTTATTAATATTGGTGACAAAAATAGGGATTTTATGTCAGCAATTATTTTTTTAAAATCATTTATTAAACGAATGAAATCACCTACATTTGCCTTTAATAATATTGAGTACAATCGGATGATAAAACTACTTTTTATTGCCTCATTCCTGGTGTCCGTATTAATTTCCTCGGCCCAGTTCGACATCGGGTTGAAAGGTGCATTTGGTGTAAGTTCCATTTCAGCATCAGTCGATAATATTAATACGGCTCTGAAAACCGGGGTTCAATTAGGAGGATATATCCGGCTGGGTGAGAAAATCCATCTTCAGCCTGAACTTTATTATTGTACAAAAAATGGTAAATTCGAATTTGATCAGACCGAGATTGATCCCGGTGACCCGCAAAAGACTACCATTAATTCCTATGAGCAGGATATCAAACTTAAAACGATTGACATTCCTGCACTTTTGGGAGTAAGGGTACTAAAGCTCTCTGCCCTGAAAGTAAGAGCTCAGGCCGGACCGGTTGCTTCTTTTATAGTTAATAAAGGATTCGTTATAACTAAAAATGGAATTGAAACGGAAGATGATCAAAGTCCGGTCACCAAAAATGATTTTAATTCTGTGAATTGGGGTCTTCAAATAGGGGGTGGAATCGACTTTATGTTTCTGACGGCTGATTTGCGATATGAAATTGGCCTTAACAAAATTTACGAACTGAATGACATCGGTGGTCAAACGATAACGGGAAAAAATCACATGTTGTTCATCAGTGTAGGGTTCAAGATTTTAAGCCTGTAAACATCATTCTCTCACATCAAAATTATGCTTTAATAAAACACCCTTTGTAATGCATTATACACTCAGATACTTAATAATAATAGCGATAATTTTTAGCACATCCTGCAACCGCAGCAATATCCACAAAATTGATCCTGACGATGTACAATTGGAAAAGATAAATGTGAAAAGGTATGAGCAGGCGTTATTCAGGATCAATAAATCAATGTTGAATACCGAACTCGAAAAGCTGCAACCTTTGTTCCCGATGTTTCTTGCAGGAGATATGAATGATTCCCTTAACCTGAAACGGATCAAAGATTATATCACCGACACCCTTCTGATCGCAGTTTATAACGATTGTATAAATGAATATCCTGATTTATCTGAAATCGAAGGCGAACTCACTGAGGCATTCCGGTATTTTAAGTATTATTTTCCGGAGAAGAAACTTCCTGATGTGTATACCTATGTCAGCGGGTTTGACTATGAGTACCCCATCCAGTATTTCGACGATCATCTGATGATCGCGCTCGATATGTATCTCGGAGCTGATTATCTCCGTTATAAGAAGCTTGGATTGGCCAATTATATTCTCAGGCGGTTCAGCAGGGATTACATTGTTCGCGATTGCATGTTTGTAATGGCACAGACTCAGCTTGACAGTAAGCAGGAAAGTCAGTCATTGCTTGACATGATGTTCATTGAGGGTAAAAAACTCTGGGTTACTAAAACTATGATACCCGATATTCCTGAGACCGTTTTGTTTGATTATACCGAACAGCAAATGGATTGGGCGAAGAAAGGAGAAGCAACGGTTTGGGCTTTTCTCATCGAAAATGAGATGCTCTATACCACTGAAATGCAACCTGTTCAAAAATTTATCGGTGATGGTCCGTTTACCTCATACTTTGGTTCTGATTCTCCTCCCCGGCTTGGCGTTTATATCGGTTTCCGTATTCTCGATTCATATATGAACCGGAATAAGAACATTGCTCCGCAACAGCTCATGTCAAATCAAAATGCCCAGGAAATCCTGAACCGGTCAGGTTATAAACCAAAAATGTAGGATCAGGAATTTCCAGTTCAATTTAAATTTTAAGCTTATGGGTTATTTATTTTCTGATCTGCAGTTTCCTGATAAAGGTAGAACTCCCGGTTTGAACTTTTATAAAATATATACCGGAATCGAATCCTGTTAAATCAAGACCACAGGAAGAAGAATTTGGCCGGTTGGTTAATTCAACTGACCCCAGAACATTAAATAGGGTCACCTCATTGATAACACCTCCTGCGCTTACCTGAAGATAATTGATAGCCGGATTCGGGAAAATAATGATTTCTCCATCAGAATAACTTTCTATTCCGGTCAGATGATTAACCGTAATATAGTTTTGCTTGAGGAGGGTATTGTTGCCTCCTGAATTGGTAACGGTAAGCGTAACATCGTAAATCCCTTCAAGATCATAAGTTACAATCGGGTTTTCAAGGATTGATGTAGCCGGAGTTCCACCTTCAAAGGTCCATAACCATGTTTCAGGATTGTTTTGAGATAAATCTGTAAAATGGATCTGCTCTCCCTCGAAAATGCTCGTAAAATCTGCTGTAAAATCCGCTAAAGGAGGAGTAACAACCCCTTCGCACGTGATATTGGCCGCCCAGCCTGAAGCAGTTACCGATCCGTCGGAATGGAAACTTAAAAGTCAATGCTCCCTGCGCATTTGTTGCAGTAACGGTTCCTGGCGAATCCGTGCCACAGTAAGTTCCGATCAGTGGAGAGGAAATGTTAGGGCCATTGTAGATCTTGAGCCAGTCATAATCACAATTCACTTCATCCTCAATACTGAAGGAGGTAAACTGGCAACTGATCTTTGCTTCTGACTGAACCGGTAAAAAGGTCATTGTGAAATTTTCATTGTCTTCGTAATTGCCGGAAACTCCGCCCGAATCAAAAAAAGTTCCCTCGCAGGTTGTGATCGTGGTATTTTGCATAACATATTCTGTGCTGGCCACAATGTAGTTTTCCTTTGTAATGGTATTGGAATTTATACCGTCCGAAACAACCAACGTGACATCAAAAGATCCTGCAACCGGATAGGAAATATTCGTCGGATTCTGAAGGATTGAAACGGAAGGATTAGCCCCTTCGAAAGTCCATTGCCAGCTCACGGGATTGCCGAAAGACAGGTCGGTGAAGTTGATGGAAGATCCTACGGGGATATTTGTTGCCGACGCTGTAAAATCTGCTATCAGTGTTCCTGCGCTCAGCTGCACATTCAGGGTAGTAAGTTCTCTGTTTTGAACGGAGACATTCTCGATGGTCTGAGGATAATAGCCGGGCGCAGTAAAAGTAACATCATAGTTTCCGGCATGGATCAACCTGAAATACTTGCCAGAAGTTTCATCTGAATAAACCCAGGAGCTGTCCTCGTCGTGGTTGTTGATATAAATCTCAGCTTTTACTGGATTGCCTGTGGTTACGTCCGTCACTGTTCCGCTGATGCCGAACATCGCCTGTTCCATATAATTCAGCAATGACCGGTAATTGTAATTCCATAATGTGGGAAGCTGATTGGCAGGCAATAATTTCGTATCCGAAATTTCAAGCGTGAATTCCCGGCACTGCTGGAAATACATCATGTAATCCTGTCTGCCTCCGGCTACCTCATACCATGCATATCCATTGGTAATGCCGTCATCAAAGCCGGTCATATATCCCGTTGAATAAGCCTGTGCAGTATCGGCATATTCGTGACAAACATATTGCCACCATTCATCATCAGCATGAAGGGGAGCCCAGGTGTCCCAGGGATAGTTGCAAACCTCTGCGCCACCATGCGTATTGGCAGAACTGACGAAATGATGATTCTCGGCAAGGTTCATAAAGGCAATGGTCTCGGGTTGCCATTCCTCTCCATCAGGATGAGGACCATCCTCAGGATCAGGATAATTTCTGTTCAGGTTGACATAGTTTGCATTTTCACGAGTAGCTCCGTAAACGGTGTTGTTTCCTCCAGCATAGGTGCCATCAGGATTAGCCGCTGGATTGATCCAGATATCAAGGTTGTTCACCATGTTTGTGATCCGCGGATTGGTTCCATAATTGGTCAGCAGGTAATCAATCAATCTCAGTAATAAAATATAACCGGTCGTTTCATCCCCATGAATAGTTCCGGTATACATAAACTGAGGCTCACCTTCTTCCAGCCCGACGTTGTCCGAAATCCTTGCAAAGAGTAATTCCCTTCCTTCCACCGACTGGCCAATGCTCGTCACCTGGCATAAATCCGGGTAGTCGGTCTGGAACTGATACATCATGTCGACATAAGCTTCATAAGTAGGATAAAAGTCCCAGTCCAGGATATCTTTCACCGAAACGGACTCTTTCATTTCAGGGATAATAAGCATACTTGGGGGAGTCAGGGCTTCGTATGAATAACCCAGATCAAGAAAATTGCCAAACTGCTTTTTGTTGGCGTATGCATAAATTGTTGTTCCTTTTAAATTATCAATCGAAATGATCCTTGTAAGCGTGTGTATTTCTTTCAGCGAATTAATTTCGAATTTAAAATACAATTCTCCTCTCTCTTTAAATAATTGAGTGAGAATTTCTTCTTTTTGCTGCCCAAAAGATAAAATTGAAAATCCTGTAAATAGAATTATTAAAACGGTTGAAAAAAACTTTTCAATTCTCATTTTTACTATAATTAATTACTTGAAGAAAATGCTAAAACACTACACTTAATAAATTGCAGATTTGACAATGGTAATCTTGAAAAGGTTGCTTACCTGAGCTGATTTAACCTCTAACTCGGGCTATCTGTGTCATAAAAATAGGAAAGACATTTAAAAGTACGATTTCAGTCAAATAATCTGCGGATCGTTTAATTTAACCCAAATTAATCAGTAGGAGGCTTTAAAAGCCGAACTATCTGATTTAGTTGGGTTAATCCCGACTTAGAAAATGTTTCAGTGTTTTTAAAGACACTGATTTACATTTTCTTAGTCGATTAAGCATTTCTAATGCTTAATCTGGGTTTAAAACTAAAAAATCTTTTACCTTGACCCGCCATATACTGACGGACCAGCCTTGCTGTTTTTTCAAAAACTGATTCCGGATTAATGGTGAGTTCCCGTTGCGGTCGATTCGCCGGATTTAAATACGACGAGGTAATGGATTACTTGTTCAATGAAAGCCTCAAGCGTGGCGGATGGTTCCATCTTTATCATCAGGTCAAAACATTCCAGATAATTATCATTGTGCCGGCCAACCTTGAACTTCGACCTCGATAAACCGGATATATATTTGAACACAAATAAATCATCGAGGCTGAGATCGATCAGAATATCGAACTCCTTATTGATAAACTCATGAATATAATCATTCTTTGGAGCGCCATACCAGTTCAAATCCCTAAGGTTAAAATGGTAGCCCGAATTGGCTGCGATGCAATAGTTGGGGATCGATTTCCGGTTCACGAATCCAATAGCCATCACCTGCCGCTGCCTCGAGGTCAGCTCCTTCACCAGGGTCTTTACGATCTGAAAAGTAGTTTGACTGTTAACATTATACAATATCCCGATCGTCCGGGCATTATGCAGGTTGACCAGCTTTTTATCTCTGCTCAACCTGCTTAGCTTCTTGTTCAGGACATAGTTGGCAACTTTTCGTTTTATTTTTTCAATGATACCGGCCATTATTTACTTACTTAAGGATTCAATGATCAAAAATAACATTTTTTCTACGTTATTTGGTATAAAAAGATTCAATTAATTTTTAATCAGGCATTTCAGCACCTTTCCGATATACATCCGGTGATAATCATGGTCAGGATAATTCCGCTGTATAGACCTGTCGATAAAATGGGCAGGGTCAATATCGTTGAAATAGATTTTCTCGCAAAGCAATACCAGTTTTGCCTGTTCAAAATAAACACAACCTGATTCTTCATGAACCGGTATCAATCCACTATTCTTCACTTTATCAACATCTTTTCCTGAATGCGATCCGCAATAGTTAAGGATATCCTTATACTGAGATTCAAAAAAACTCAGTGTAAAACAATCGCTTTCCTCAACAAATCGGTAAGTGAATCTTTGCGGCCTGAGAAAAATAATAGCAACCGGAGCATTCCACAGAAATCCAAGGCCTCCCCATGAAGCGGTCATCGTATTGAATTGATCTTTACTTCCTGCGGTAATAAGCATCCATTGTTTCCCTATCAGGTGAAACGCATTTTCCTCCATCTTATCTGGGTGGATTTCGCTGAACATTCATTTCCTGTTTTAAAACTCTGATATTTACTTTGTTTAAGAAACCAAAAGTAATAATTCCTTAAATAGTATTGCAGCCTGACTATTTCACAATCTAAAATTTTTGTTCCTTTGAATAAAATTTCAAAAATGGCTGGCAGGTCCATAAAAAGAATTCCGCATTTTCACGGCTTGAGGATTTATCTGTCCTCGATAATTCTTTATTATGGCCTGGTACTCCCTTTTATCCTGATCCTTTACATCAAGTACGCTCCCAAATTTAATGAGGCGCGTATTGCAAGGTCCAACCCAATCAGCATACCGGTCGATTCCTTCAACTTAATGTACGATACGGCTGTTAATATCATTGCGGAATCTGAAGGCCAGACTATTGTGACCGGGCCATCTGAAAAACCCCAACCTTTGTCAGACACTGTTTCCGACAGCATTACCGAACCGGAAATTCGGTTTGATCCGTCCAAAGGAATTTCCATTAATACAGGTGATCCGGATAAAGATGGAGGCGAGAGCCGGCAGATCAGCCGTTCATTTAATCTTCTCTTCAACCTCCTGCTCATCAGTTTCCTGCTCGGTTTTATTTTCAATCTTCCCTTTAAAAGGTACTTCTCTCGTAAAAGAAAAGGCAGGGTGATCTCTCCCCGGCTGTTCACTTTTTGCAAAAAGTTCCTTCTCCGCTCCCCCTTAATCAACGCCGGGATAATCAGTATCGCTTTCATTATCGCTCACGGGTACATGTTTTTTTCACTTTATATAAGCAATGAACAAATTACTGAACTTGAGGACAACCGTTTTACAAATTTCTTCTACATCTCCCTTATTGCATCATTGCTTTCACTGATTTTTATTTATTACTGGGAGAAACACCGGGTTCATATCCGGTATATCCATCACCTGTTTACCGAGGAAGAACTTCGCAAAAGAATATTCAACCTTAAAGTAGGAAGGATCAGGAACAGGATGATCATGTCGGCTATGGTTACCACCTTACTTCCTCTGACTATCGTAATACTCTACCTTTTCCTGAGCATAACCTACATCGACGACCTCAAAATCTTAACTTTCAGCAAGGAACAAAGGGAAATTTTATTTGGCGACACCGCCATATTCACCGATATTTTTACTGATGACAACGGCAATTTCAAAGCGCCGGATTCCATGTTCTATATCAATGCCATCAACAGCTTCGTAATGTTTATCGGCATTTACGGAAGTATTTTTATCGTGTTTATTTACATTATCTTTTTTGTAAAATGGACTACCCAGGACATTGTTTATCCCGTAAAGGAGTTGCTTAACAACATGAGAAAAACAGGCCGGGGAGAAATGAACAGCTTCGGAATAGTGCGCACCAATGACGAAATTGGCGAGCTTACCGAAGGCTATAATGAAATGTCGCTGAAGATTGGTCATTACATCCAGAACATCCGGCACATGACCGAAGCCTACTCAAGGTTTGTTCCCAAGCAGTTCCTCGATTTTCTCGGCAAGGAAAGCTATGTCGACATCAAGCTCGGCGACCAGGTACAGAAAGAGATGACCGTAATGTTCAGCGATATCCGCGACTTTACCCAGATTTCGGAGCAGATGACACCCAAGGAAAACTTCGATTTCATCAATTATTACCTGGGTTACATGGAGCCGGTCATCCGCAACAACAACGGATTCATCGACAAATATATCGGCGATTCCATCATGGCGCTTTTCGGCCTGAACGCTGAAGACGCCATCAATGCAGCCATTGAAATGAGGATCAAGCTGTCGCAGTTCAACCAGGTGATGGACCAGTTCAACAAGCCCATCATCGACAGCGGGATCGGTATCCACAGCGGAACACTGATGCTCGGCATAGTTGGAGGCGAAGGACGCATGGACAGCACGGTCATTTCGGATGCCGTTAACCTGGCAGCCCGGCTCGAAGGGCTGACCAAAATTTACGGAAGCGCTATCATCATCAGCCAGGACACGCTCATCAGCCTCACCAATCCTGCTCATTACCATTACCGGTTTCTTGATATTGTTAAGGTAAAGGGTAAGAGCGAAGCGGTATATATTTTTGAGATCATCGACGGCGATCCTGAGGACATCAGGCAGCTAAAGCTGAAAACAAAGGATGATTTTGCTCATGCCATCAATCTTTATAAGGCAAGGCAGTTTGCCGAGGCACTCGATGTCTTTAAGCAGGTTTATTCCATCAACATACACGACCGAACTGCTGAGCTTTATATTAAACGATGCCGTAATTTTATCGAAAAGGGTGTTCCGCACGACTGGGATGGCATTGAAACTATTTCATGGAATTAAAAACTTTATGGGCTGTCAAACGTTAAATTAGTTTTGCATATTTTCAACTCAATTGCAATGGATTTTGAAGGAATAAAAGATTTTGTGATCACTAAGCTTCGGAAGGAATTAAGTTCAAAACTGTATTACCATTCTGTCGAACATACCTTGGATGTAATGGATGCTGTCGGGCGGCTGGCTGATCTTGAAAATGTCAATGGTCATGATAAGTTACTGCTGAAAACCGGCGCCCTTTTCCACGATCTCGGATTTTGCGAAACCTACGATGGTCATGAGGAAGCTTCCATAAGGCTGGCTCATGATAATCTTCCCCGTTTCGGTTACGGTGAAGCCGATATTAATGTGATAAGCGGATTGATTAAATGTACAGAGATACCGCAAAATCCAAAAACCCACCTCGAAGAGATCATGGCCGATGCCGACCTCGATTATTTAGGGCGCGATGATATTTTCCTCACCGGACAAAAGCTTCAATTGGAATGGAAACTCAGGGGAAAAATATCAACCCTCAGGGAGTGGCACGAAGCCCAGTTAAAGTTTATCAGAGATCATCACTATTTCACATCCACCGCAAAAAAACTGAGGGAAGCCGGAAAACAGGCTAACATCGTTCAGCTTGAATTGCTGCTGTGTGTAAAAAAATAATATTCCCCCCTGCTTACATTTTAAAAAATATCTACTTTTGTTTTTAAATATCATGAACAATCCAACTTAATAATATGGACACAACAATGAATAAGATCATTCTGGTTCCGACCGATTTTTCAGAGGTTTGCGACAACGCCATGAACCAGGCTGCAGCCGCCGCCAAATACCTCAAATATGAACTGGCTTTGCTGCATGTTATCGATAAGAATACAAAAGCACAGCTTAAAAAAAGCCACGAAGGCGAAAGCGCAGTGGAAGGCAAGCTGAAAGCCCTTGCCACGAAGTTGAAAGCTGGTTACGGTATCAATGTAAAGACCCACGCCATCGAGGGTGACATCTTTTCTACTATAGGCCAGGTAGCCAAAGACCTTGGAGCCGCTCTCATGTATCTTGGCACCCATGGCAAAGTCGGGCTGCAGCAAAAGATGACCGGCAGCTTTGCCCTCAAGGTGGTAACCTCCTCCCCTGTCCCCGTGGTGGTTGTGCAGAAGCGCCCCATCTCCGAAGGATATAAAAAAATCGTCCTGCCCATCACCTCCGATGCCGGCCCGTGGGAAAAAACAACCTGGGCAAGCTTCATTGCAAAGAATTTCGGCGCCCATATCCATATTCACCGCATCGACAGCCCGGCGCTCGATGAAGCCATTAAGATCATCACCGGCCACTTCGATAAGGAAGACGTTAAATATACCATCTCCAAGGCCGACGGGAGCAACTTCTCAAAAAGCGTCATCGATTACGCTACGGCCAACCTGTCCGATATGATCATGATCATGACCAACCCCGACAAGAGCTTCACCAAGTTCATCCTGGGCAGCTACGACGAGGAAATGATCTTCAATACACCGCAGATACCGGTAATGTGCATCAATCCCCGCAAGTACAACTGGGAGGTGATCTTTAAATAGTACCGGTTAGAAATATATAATAGCTTTTAGCTATTGGCCTTTGGTTTTTGGATTTTCTCCTGCCCCCTTGGATTTTAGCTTTTGGATTTTGGCATTTTAGATTTTGGTCCTTTGCTCTTTGTTTCACCCTGGTCAAACCGGCAACTTAAACTTCATCACCACCTCGCCGGTTTCCTTGTTGATGCTGATGCGCTGGTTCGCCAATCCAAGGTCTTTGCCGGTTGATATTTTGAACATGCCGGCCAGGAACTGCATGCCGTGGTTCATCACCTGTTCCATTTCTTCGGCTGCAATGTGGGTTGGTGTGGTTGTCGGGCCAGCTTTTTCCTCCGGTGAAATCACTTCTGTGCCGGTATCACCCGACAAATCAAGTTCGCCCTGCAGTCCAACTTCCCCTGCAATTTGCTCTGTTGCGGGAACTTCTTCAGGAAATTCCATCTCTGCCGGTTTTTCTGTTAATTCGGTTTGGGAGATGAACTCCTCCAGTTGCTGAATGAATTGTGAGCGCCCTTTGTTGCTGAAATCCACCATGTCACGGGCGGCATCTTTTCCCAAAACGCCGTCGAAGAGGCTTTGCTTGACCAACAGCCCTGATGCAATTTGCTGCTCAATGGAATCTTTTGTGATAAAGTTAAAAATGGTGAGCTTGTTACTCTTCTGACCAAGCCTGTCAATGCGCCCGATGCGCTGGTTTTTCTTCGCCGGATTCCACGGCAGCTCGAAGTTTATCAAAATATCGGCCACCTGAAGGTTCAGCCCGGAGCCGCCTGCCTCGGTTGACAGGAATATCTTGTACTGGTCGTTATCTTCGAACTTGCTGATCAGTTCACCCCTGGATTTCACCGGTATCTTACCACTCAATTCAACAAAACCGATGTTGTTCTCCCGCAGCATTTTCCCGATCAGCTTATGGACTTTTACCCATTCGCTGAAAATGATGATCTTGCGCCGGGTGTTTTTGATATCGAGTTTTTCCAGTAATATATATTTCAGTTCTTCCAGCTTGGGTGATTCATTGGTTTGCTCATCAATCAGGTAGGTAGAATCACAAACCATGCGCATATTAGCCAGCAGCAACTGCATGCGCTGCATATCAAATGGCGTCAGGAATTTTTTATGCAATATCTGCGCAAGCCCCCTGGCATAGGAAGCATGATAATCGGCCTGCAAGGGGGACAATTGAACAGGGATATTTACCTGCTGTACGTTCGGCAACTGCTCAATAACTTTTCGTTTTTCGCGTCTGATAAGAATTTTCTCCAGCTTTTCGTTCAGGCTTTTCAGGTTGTAATACCCGTTTATCTTGTTGTATTTTACCGGATCGAAAAGGCAATGCTGGTAGGAGAACTCCCATAGCGGACCCAGGAAAAACGGGTCGAGAATGCCAATGATGGAGAAAATATCGATCAGGCGGTTTTCAATAGGCGTGCCGGTGATTACCAGTTTGTGTTTTACCTCCAGCCTTTTCAGCGAATCGGCAGTTTTTGTCTCATAATTTTTGGCGCGCTGAGCCTCATCCAGTATCAGGAAGTCGAATCCAACCTTGTTTATCATTATTTGGTCGCGCATCACCATTTCATAATTGACAATGAAGAAATAATGCCGGTCATCTGCGTACTGCTCAGCCCTTTCGCGCGGGAAACCCTGCACAATCAGAGCTTTTTCATCCGAAAACTTTTCGATTTCCTTTTTCCACTGTTCTTTTAAAGATGCCGGACAAACCACCAGGGTTCTGCTAAAGGCGAAAATCTTTTTTTTGAGGATGGCAGCGCCAATGGCCTGAACGGTTTTTCCGAGACCCATTTCATCGGCTATAATGGCTGCCCTTCTGAAAAGGGCAAAGGCAATGCCTTCCTTTTGGTATGGAAAAAGATCAATTTTTAATTGGGTGAAATCCGGTTGATGCATCTTCTCCAGGTCTTTCAGCAGGTCATCATCGAAAGCATTTTCGAGTTTCTCCTGTACTTCGGGTCTCACACGTATCTTATTATTCCCGGATATATCTTTCATGAAAGGAAGCAGGCTCAGGGCTTCCTTATCTTCAATGAAACGTGATTTTTTGAAATATCGCGATATCAGGAGCTTTTCTTCCAGCGGAAGCTCATGCGGATAATACCAGCTTATTTTATAATCGTTTAACGGATCGCAATAGATTTCAATAAAGGGAAAGGTTTTATCGAGCTGGTTGTAAAGCGATTTGTTTTGTTTGAGGTGATTGAAGGCAAACATGATATGCTTGGTGGTTCCGAGCTTGTTGATCCTCGAATCCATGCTGTTGCTGTAACCGGTTTCGTTATCAAAATCACGGAGAAAAACAATGTATCTTACCCCTTTTTCATTGGTAAGGATATGGTCGCCATAAATATTATTCGCCCATTGTATTTGGTATTCAGCGCTTTCGGCTTTTTGCATTCTTTCTTTCAGCACCCTTTGGATCATTCCTTTGCGGGTATATTTCTTATGCTCAACATGTGAACCGGGGTTGAGCAGGTGCAACTCGCTCTCTACCTGTAAAAGACAGGCGAATGAATGCCTGTCCCAATCCTGAATCTTATTTTTTTCTGCAGGGCTAATTATTCCATCTTCAGAATCGATCATTAACTGGTATTCTGTTGGTTCCTCCGAATCCTCTGAGGTCATCACGAGTTCATACATTAATTGAGATTGCGAGAGTATCTGGCAGGTTCCGTTCAGAAAAAGAATCTCGCCCATTGCCAGCTCCTTTTTATCTAATGTTTCCTTTAGATTTACGATTTGCGCTTCTATTACTTTTACTATTTCCATGTTGTTAAATATGCTAAAAATTTCAGGCTAAAAATATATAATCCTGCATGGGAAGTTCGGAAAAGTTTTAAAGATATTTTCACAATAAATGTGTGTTTTTATAGAAACCCTATATTTGAACGCGTTTTGTCCCACATGAATATTTTATGGAGAGTATCATCTTTTTCGACCTTGAAGTTAAACCGAAATCCAGCCGCATACAGGATATTGGAGCGGTTTTTAACGGGGAGGAATTTCATGGTACTTCTGTTTTACAATTCGGTCACTTCCTTGGAAAATCAGGTTTAATTTGCGGACACAACATTATTGGACATGATATTCCTGCCCTGGAACAAAACAGCCTTAAACAGGTGCTGTCAGGGAAATCGTTTATTGATACCCTCTACCTTTCCGCACTCTTATTTGCTGAAAAGCCATACCATCACCTGGTAAAAGATTACAAATTGTTCGATGACAATTCTGATATTAATAACCCCCTGGACGATTCGAAGCTTTGCCAAACATTATTAATCGATGAGGTCGCAAAATTCAATTCTCTCAATTGTAAATTGCAGAATATATTTTTCACGCTTCTTAAAAATGAAAAACCTTTTGGCGGCTTCTTTCACATTGTTCATGCTGAACCATGCAGTGATATAACAAAATCAATCAGGAATTATTTCGTTGGAAGAATCTGTAAAAATGCTCGGTTTGATAGTTGGACGCGTGAACCGGTAAACCTGGCTTTTGCCCTCGCCATGATCAATACTGATAACAACGAGTCTATCCTACCGAAATGGATAGTGATGCAGCATCCGGAGGTAAATGAGATCATCAATGAATTGAGATTCAGTAAATGCGCGGATACTGCATGCAGGTATTGCATTGATAAACTAGATCCCCGAAAAGGATTATCCAGATTTTTCGGATACGATGATTTCAGGAAATTCAGTAAAGAAGAAAAGGCGCCGTTACAGCAACAGGTCGTTGAATCTGCACTCAAGGGCGAATCATTGATCGCCGTATTCCCTACCGGAGGGGGTAAATCGATTACTTTTCAGTTACCTGCACTAATTGATGGCGATGCCACCCGTTCACTTACTGTTGTGATATCACCGCTGCAGTCTTTAATGAAAGATCAGATTGATGTGTTGGAAAAACGACACGGAATTACCCGTGCTGTTACGATAAACGGTTTGCTTTCACCCCTTGAACGCATGCAGGCAATTGAAAGGGTAGCGGAAGGAGGCGCTCATATCCTGTATATTTCTCCTGAATCACTCCGATCGGGAACCATCACTAAAATCCTCACTTCGAGAACCATAGCCAGGTTTGTGATTGACGAAGCACATTGTTTCTCATCATGGGGGCACGATTTCAGGGTTGATTATCTGTATATTGGAGAGTTTATTAAAGATTTGCAAACCCGGAAAGGATTGGACAAATCCATACCTGTTTCATGCTTTACGGCAACGGCCAAACCGGCGGTGATCAGTGATATTAGGCAGTATTTCTATCAACGAGTGGGGCTGGAACTGCTTACCTACATCGCTCCTATAAAAAGAGAGAACCTGCATTATGGAGTTTATGTGGCAGAAGATGACAATGACAAATACCGGAAACTGGTTCAACTTCTTTCGACGGGGTCAGAACCCGTCATCATTTATGTTTCGCGCACCAGGGCTGTTGAAGACCTGGCTGTGAAACTCGGGGAAGACGGGTTTTCAGCCCTTCCATATCATGGTAAGATGGACCGCGATGCCAGGATCAGCAACCAGAATAAATTCATGAACGAGGAGATTGATATCATTGTTGCCACCTCTGCTTTTGGGATGGGGGTTGATAAGGAAAATGTGCATATGGTTATTCATTACGACCTTTCTGAATCCTCGAGAATTATATTCAGGAAGCGGGAAGAGCCGGTCGAAGCCCTAAAATTACTGCCAATTGCTTTATATTGTTTGATAAAAATGACCTGAATAAACATTTTAACCTGTATTACCACGCGCGATTAAATTTTAAAGAAATTTCCCAGGTTGGCGAGGTATTAAATCACTGTCGAAAACCCGGAAAAAAATATCCCAATCGGCGCTTGAAATCGCCAAAGCATCCGGTTGGGATAGCGAAATACAGGAACTGGAAACCAAAATCAAAACTTCCATTGCCGTTTTGGAAGAAGCCGGTTATTTGAAAAGGGGAT
Organism: uncultured Bacteroidales bacterium; assembly: GCA_963708435.1. Lineage (GTDB taxonomy): Bacteria > Bacteroidota > Bacteroidia > Bacteroidales > JAADJA01 > JAADJA01. Next base: position 39 of record CAVPSZ010000021.1, on the reverse strand, counting down.
TGGATTCACCACGCATATTTGCCAATAGTTTTTTAGTAA
>CAVPSZ010000020.1:0-54334 GCA_963708435.1 uncultured Bacteroidales bacterium | reverse complement strand
CCCGAAAATATGCCCCTGGTAAAAATAGATTTTGGGCTGATGGAACAGGTGCTTCATAATCTTCTGCTAAATGCGACCCAATATAGTCCGATGAATAAAACAATTAGGATAAAAATGTATTACGACCGGCCGAATTTCGTTATGAAGATTATGGACAGGGGTACGGGATTTCCTGAAAATGCAATTCCCCTTGTCTTTAATAAGTTTTATAGGGTCACAGGAACCCCAAAATGTTGGTACAGGATTAGGCCTATCAATTGTTAAAGGATTTGTGGATGCCCATAACGGATCGGTAAATATTGAAAACAGGCGGAATGGTGGTGCGCAGATAACAGTTAAAATACCAACAGAAACTCCTGATTTTGAAATGATTAAGAAAAACGAAATAGATGATGGAAGAGAACAGCATATTAATAATTGATGATGAAGCTCAGATCGAGCATATTCTCCAATTACTCTCGGAACCAGCGGATATAAAGTTAAAGAAGCAGTAAACGGGAAGGAAGACTAGTAATGGCTGCCACTTTCAATCCAGCTGTGATCATTTTGGATTTGGGACTTCCGGATCTGGATGGTCAGGAAGTTCTGCTAAAATTAAGAGAATGGTATTTGAATCCCATCATTATTTTATCCGTTAGGAATTCTGAAGATCATATTATAAAAGCACTGGATAATGGTGCCAACGATTATATTACCAAACCATTTAGGACAGGCGAATTGCTGGCAAGAATAAGGTCTGTATTCAGATCTTTGCAAAGGAATACTGACTCTAATGCTGTGTTATTCTTTCAGGACCTGATAATTGATATTTCAAATCATACCGTAAAAAAACATGAAGAATTAATAAAACTTACATCAACAGAATTTTCTCTACTTGCACTTCTTGCAAAAAATTCAGGTAAAGTACTAACTCATCAATACATGCTTAGGGAAATCTGGGGATTTGGGTATACCAACCAAACTCAGTATTTAAGAAGTTTTTATTACACAGTTACGGAAGAAAATTGAAAACGACCACTATCATCCCAAATATATTATTACTGAATCAGGGATTGGCTATAGATTTGAAGGATAGGAGAAATAGTAAGTTATTAAAAATCAAGACTGAGGCTGAAATAAAAAATAGCAGGCCAGTACTTTTTGGTCTTCAACCACCCAGGCGACGTCTCCCCGGATAAAATAACCAACGAGCCCGGGTACGTGCTCCGAATCCGAATCCGCCGACCAATGGGTTCTTTTTGAACCTTAACCGTTATATTTAAAGGTGGCCGATCGATGTTATTGGTGTATAAGAAATTATCTCCCGACCAGGGATGAGTGCCGGTCCATGACGAACCGATCTGTCCGAATCCGACAATCTGGAAATTATTTGCAAAATCTGATTTGATCGGACGGTTGGCAAAATACCGGAATATAGGAAAACGGATTTCACTGTTAATAACTGCAAAACTATTACCATTCCTCTAATGTTTTCGTCAAATCCCCTGAGGTTGGTAGCAAGCGTTTGATAAACATAGGGCTGATCCGGATCGACCGGAGTGAAGAGGATTGAATTTTGGGAAACAACCGTTATCTACTCCTCCCATGTAATAGATAAGTTTGTTATCACCAAAGGAAGAACTGTAGGCAAAACGATTGGCCCAGAATCAAAGTCCTGTGAATCCGCTGATAATTTCTGTAATCAAATCCCAACAACAACCATATTCCGGATCCCTCTCATTGATTGACTGGTAATTCTGGCCAAATAATATTAAAACGAGTTCCATCATATAAATTCGCTCCAAGATTTTTCGTATTGTCATAAATGAGTTCCTCTTTAAAGGAACCCGTTATGTCCATAATAATCAGGATAGCTGAGAGTATACACATCGGTCGCCCTGAAGCACTCCTTTTTCGTACTTATAAGAGTAAAGTTGATTTTAAAGCAAGAACCGGGTTAAAAGGGTATTTCATGATGTAGAAAAACTCATGGGTAAATATCCTGTAAAAAGCCAGATTCATTATGTTGTATTCATTAACCTGGCGATGAAAAACAATTTCCTTGTCAATCCTTTTCTTCAGATTGGCAAATGATAACAGATATTCATTATTGCTTAAATCCAGATTTAATCGGACACCTCCAACAATCCGATAATCTTCAAGAAGATCAGTGACTCCTACCTTGAAGCAGTACATTGAATCCGGGATTCAGGTAAATAGGAGCTTTGGATCCGGAAAATGGTTGATAATTCTGATTTAAATAGGAGAAATCAATCTGAGTTGTCACCTGATTTATAAAGTACTCAACATTGTAATTCAACCTTTTAGGAGGTTCTTTCTCATCTTTTTTCTTTTTGCCCCGGAAGAGGTACATCAAGCATTGTAAAATCCCTGTTAATACCTATTTTTTTTGCTGATAATCCTTTAAGATCAAACTGGTAATCTTTTATATTGATTTTTCCATCAGATCAATGCGGTATCAGCAGCTCAGGATTTCCTTTATTTCTCTCAAGGCATCACTTTGCCGTCTGTTGTAAATCCCTTTTCTTCTCTGAGGTTTTTGGTAGCCTCGGAACCATTCTTTTTGCGGGGCTGTCCTCTTTCCAGGTTTTTTACCATACAGAATCAACCAGTTTGATCCATAAATATGTGTGTTTTCACCCTCAGAAACAACTACAAAATGATTGAACAGGTAACCGGTCTGCAACCTGCATGTAATACTTTCCGGTCCTTCTAAATTACTTGTCCGAATTTATCAAGTTCAGGAACAATATCCTGTTCAATAATATTTCTTGAATAATCGGTTACCGGAAAGGAACGTTAAAATAACGGTAGTGAGTAGTGGTATCGATATAGCTGATTGCACTGTCGAACTGCCCGATGTAGCGATTGTATATCCCGTTTTTATCACTCAGAAATGAAATATGGTTCTTTTCATATTCCATTGCTTTTATTTCGTTCGATAATGGGGTTTTGGTCACCCTTCTCAAGTAATTGCTTTTATTCGCATAGCTATAAAGAAACAGATCATATCGTTCCTCGACTTCCCCGGGTTTGTATTTATTCTCAAACCGAATGGTGTCGTTTATCCTGTTTGAACTAAAGACAATCTCTTTTGAATTATTTATGAAGCGGGGATATAGGTCATCGAAATGGTCTTTGGTTATTTGTTCATAAGAATTTGATCCAACATCATATATAAAAATATCCGATTGGCCGCTTTGCACAGCCGACATAACCATACTTCTTCCATCAGTAGAATAGGCCATATCCAATACTTTTTCAAACTGGTAAAGTATGACCCTTTCCATTTTCTTTTCATCCAACAGATAGTAATAGAGGTAAATCTCGCCTTTTTTCTCGACCAGGATGCTTAGAATTTTACCTGAAGGGTGCCATGCCATGATGGGATAAGAATAATCAACTTTATCTTCCAGCCGGAAACCCGCCTTCATTAATTTTTTGGTCTTACCAGCATTCATGTTTTTCATCATGATTTTGTACTGACCATAATGATTATAGGTGTAAACAAGGTTAATTCCGTCCGGGCTAAGTTTCAGCTTGCTGTACATCCTTTGGGATTTGACTTTTTTCAGTATTGATTCGGTGGGAAACATACGTGAACTGTCGCTCTGGCTATAGAGTTCCCGGTAAAAGGCAAGAGCTTCAGCCTGCAAATTTTTAAAAGATATTCCCAGAACATAAAGAAAACCGCTTTCAAGCCTTCGGCTTACTTTGGCCATGTAGACTATATTGGAAATGGTTGAGCTTCCGTATTTCTGTGCAATGTAGCGCCAGAAAGCGTGACCTGCATAAGTGGCCTCTTCACCGGTCAACTGGTTAAATTTTTTAAATTTTTCTGATAAAATTCCATCTTTTACCCAATTGTCTAATTCCGTATTCCAGTCCTCGGAGATATAAGATACAAGCCCTTTCATATACCAGTCGGGGAAAGGGAATAGAGAGGTGTTCTTCATTTGAGAACCAATCGAACTGCCGTACAACAACTGGTTGACAATGGATTGAGCGACGCCTGCCCTGATCTGATGATCGAAACTGGCATGGCTTCCATCAAAATAGATGAAGACCTTTTTTCCGATAATATGAGTGATTCCTCCGGTATTGTATTGTTCATCACTCATCAGGCCTATATTGCTTTGCTTCAGATCGGTAAGGTTATTGAAAACAATGAACTGCATCTTGTCGTCCAACCCGGTGTCGAGTTTATCCTCAATCTCCTCAAGATGATCTTCGACATATTTTTGCCGTATAAAGCGCTAATTCTTTTCCTCCAAGATAGAAATAAACATCAAAATCATCGAACTTGTAATACGTCCATTGAAACTCCTTATATTGAACACGGTTTTTTCCAAAGCTCATTTGAGAGCCATTGTAAAATTGTGCCACAAGGTCTCCGCTTGTTATGGTAATTGCCAAAAACAAAAGAAACCTTAACCGGAAGAAAATGTTATTTTGATTAACTATTTTGTACATTTATCTCCAAAGACCACAAACAAGATTTATGTTATAATAAACATCTAAATAAAGCTCTTATTATTTAAAACGTCCGAAAATTACAAAGGTTTTAACTCCCCACAAAATAATTATACCAAATGATTTTTTACCCTAATAACAAATCCATGCGTAAAGTCTTCAAGTTACTATTTGTCGCACCAACAACCCTTCAGGTTTTCCTTTTTCCTAATTCCCAGATTTTTTAATCCTAAGAATCTATAATAAAATGTTCGGAATCTTATTCTTAATGAGATATTTTATTATCAAAATATCTGCCATGGATTTAGATAAACTGGTTTTTAACTGGAAGATAATAGCTAAGGCAAAAACTAATATAATGCTGTGAGCTTACTTTGAATTTGGAAAATATTTTTTCTAATCCAGCTTTAATACTGCCAGGAACGCTTGTTGAGGAACCTCAACATTACCTACCTGCCGCATCCGTTTCTTTCCTTTTTTTTGCTTTTCAAGAAGTTTCCTTTTACGGGTAATGTCTCCTCCATAACATTTTGCTGTAACATCCTTACGCAAAGCCTTAACGGTTTCCCTTGCGATGATTTTGGAACTGATAGCGGCTTGTATCGCCACATCAAACTGTTGACGAGGGATTAGTTCGCGCAGTTTTTCGCACATCCTGCGGCCAAAACTGTATGCATGGTCAAAATGAATGAGGGTCGATAAAGCATCAACGGTTTCACCATTTAATAAAATATCAAGTTTAATCAGTTTTGCTTCCTTATACCCCGATTGAAAATAATCAAATGATGCATATCCTCTCGAAATACTTTTCAGCTTATCATAAAAATCAAAGACAATTTCACTGAGTGGCATTTCAAAAGTGATTTCCACCCGGTCAGTTCCGATGTAAATCTGATTTTTCAGGACGCCGCGCTTATCTATACACAATTTCATTATACTGCCGACATACTCTGCTTTGGATATTATCTGAGCGATGATATAGGGCTCCTCAACATGGCCAATGTATTTTTGATCGGGCATACCTGAAGGATTATGAACTTCAATTGTTTCACCTTTCGTAGTAATAACGTTAAATGAAACGTTCGGTACGGTAGTTATTACATCCATATCAAATTCCCTGTCAAGCCGTTCCTGAATGATCTCCATGTGCAGCAGTCCCAAAAATCCGCATCGAAATCCAAATCCAAGTGCAGCAGACGATTCAGGTTCAAATGAAAGAGATGCATCGTTTAACTGGAGTTTTTCGAGAGACGACCTGAGCTCCTCATAATCATCAGCATCAACCGGGTAAATCCCGGCAAAAACCATCGGCTTTACATTTTCAAATCCCTCAATCGCCTTTAAGCTGGGACGCTGAACCTGAGTAATCGTATCTCCAACCTTTACTTCTTTTGATGTTTTTATCCCGGAAATTATATATCCAACATCGCCGGCTTGCAATTTTTGCCGGGGTTCCAGCTTTAGTTTCATCACACCAATTTCATCCGCATTATATTCTTTTCCGGTGGCGATGAATTTAACGAAATCGTTTTTTTGAATGGTTCCGTTAATAATCCTGAAGTATGCAATTATTCCCCTGTATGAATTGAAGAGTGAATCAAAAATCAGCGCTTGAAGCGGAGCCTCCGGATCTCCTTTAGGCTCAGGAATCCTGGTAATGATCTCATCAAGTATTTTATCAACACCATAACCGGTTTTCCCGCTCGCTTCAATGATGTCTTCTCTGCGGCAACCGATCAGGTCAACAATCTGGTCTTTCACTTCTTCCGGCATAGCTGCTTCAAGATCCATTTTATTCAGTACAGGAATAATTTCAAGGTCGTGTTCAAGGGCAAGGTAAAGATTTGAAATGGTCTGAGCCTGTATTCCCTGGCTTGCATCAACAATAAGAAGTGCACCCTCGCATGCAGCGATAGACCTTGAAACTTCATAGGAAAAATCAACATGTCCGGGAGTATCAATCAGGTTAAGAATAAATAATTCTCCCTCATGATCATACTCCATTTGAATAGCATGGCTCTTTATAGTAATGCCTCTTTCCCGCTCCAGTTCCATGTCGTCAAGTATCTGGGCCTGCATGTCCCGGCCTGTGATTGTACCTGTAAATTCAAGTAACCTGTCGGCCAGAGTGCTTTTGCCGTGATCAATATGTGCAATAATGCAAAAATTCCTGATGTTTTTCAAGCCCTTGAAGAATTAATTAGTATGATGATTATGCAATCTGAAAGGTCTGTTTTGTTATTCAGATTTTAATCGCGGCAAAGATATTAAATATTGGATAACTTTTTCGGTCGGATTATTCATGCTTAGCAACCAAACCTGCCCGCCATCCCTTTCTTCTCAAATGGCAGGCAGGAAATAGTCGTTTCTTTAATTTGTCGCAACAAATTTAATACGATGAATGATACATGTCAAGAAAATGCCGACTTATTGTGTGAACTGCTGATTTTTCATGACGAACCTCAAGTTTTCGGTGACGAAATCCAAAATAGCGTTATGGGGAAAATTATAAAAACATGTCAGGGATGGACTATTACAGTTAAAAATGGAGCTTGTGGTAATCGAATTTCTGATTATCGGTGAATTTCTTTATCATTTTACAGATACGGATGAAAATATGGAGGTCTCTCATGGCAAGCCATCGTATAGCTTCATCTTTTCCCCTGCTTGCATCGGCCAGGACAATAAGAAAATGAAATTTGTATTTATCAAGCCACTCGTAAGCTTTCTTGTCGTTGACAATAGCCATATCCAGTGCGGCAAAGTGCGGATACCCGTTTTGCATCAGCCATGTAAAAGCTTCATCGCTGCCCCTGATGGCTTTGGAAAGTGCAGCAAGTTCAGGATACCCGTTTTGCAGAAGCCAGGTAAATATTTTATCATTTCCATTAATGGCTTCGCTAAAGGCGATTAATATTTTTGCAGGATAATCTGTGATTTGACGCTTCATCAGTAATATGTTTTCGTAATAATCCCTAACGATCGAACCCTTGCAGAAATTTTATCAAGTTCTGATTTGGATATTTTTTCAAGTCCTGCAGCAGGGGTGTTGCGCGCAATGGGATAGACCATGACATAGCGGGGTGCGATTTCCTTAATAACCTTCAACCAGGCTCCGATTTCGTTTTCGGTGGTGTTATCTATCTGTTTCCCGTTAAAAAAACCTCGAATGAATAACGATTGTATGATTTGGTACCCATTAAACTTTTTAATGTTCTCAATTATTAAAGATAAAGGAATGTCGGAACAAGGCTGGTTTAAAAGCTTAAATGTTTCCTCAATGGCTGTATCGAGTTTCAATACATTGTTATCGGTTTTATCCAGTGCGTTGAATATTTCTTTTTTATGCAGCATTGTACCATTCGATAATACAGTTATCGCTGCTTTGGGAAAATGCCGGTTTCTTAATTCGATTGTGTCATCAATAATTCCTGCAAAATCGGGATGAATAGTAGGTTCTCCGTTACCGGCAAAGGTGATGTTATCCGGCGGATTCCCTTCTTCAAGCATTTCCTCAAGTTTTTTCTCCAGTATCGTCCTTAATTTCATTCCTTTCCGGAAGCTTGTTATTTGCCGGTTGTGTTTTTATAGGTCCAGCCGCACTCACAATAGATGCAATTGAAGGTACAGCTTTTAAAACCTGTGGGCAGCAGGTTGATTCCCAGCGACACACCAAACCTTCTGCTCTTCACCGGACCGAAAATGATTTCATCAAAAAGAAAAGTTGCCATACCTTATTATATATATGTATTGCAAAAATAGTTTTATACAGAAATATAAGAAGGGATAAACTTTCAAAAAAATAGAAAAATAGAAATAAACAGAAATAAAAGATGACAAGGGTTTACAATCAATTTCAATTTAATTTCGACTAATTTCCATATATTTCAATTCGTATTTCTGATCTTGTCAATAATTTTCATTTAATTTTGAACCTTTAATAAGCATGGCGACACTCAATGAAATAAAACGGCCCATACAATCCTATCTTGACGAATTTGAAAAAAAGTTTAAAGATTCGATGAAGAGCAATGTCCCCTTGCTCGACATTATAACCCGTTACATCATCAAGCGCAAAGGCAAACAAATGCGCCCGATGTTCGTGTTCCTGAGTGCTAAAATCAACGGCGAAGTGAATGAATCGACTTATACAGCCGCTTCCCTTATTGAACTTCTCCATACCGCGACACTGGTTCATGATGATGTGGTGGACGACTCGAACATCCGCCGGGGGTTTTTTTCAATCAATGCATTATGGAAAAATAAAGTGGCCGTCCTGGTTGGCGATTTCCTGCTTTCGAAAGGACTCCTGCTTTCGCTCGATAATGATGAGTTCGGGTTGCTGAAAATCGTTTCGGAAGCTACCCGCGAAATGAGTGAAGGCGAGTTGCTCCAGATAGAAAAAGCCCGCAAGCTCGACATCAGCGAGGATATTTATTTCGAGATCATACGCAAAAAAACGGCTTCGCTTATTGCATCATGCTGCGCTGCCGGAACAGCATCGGTGAAGGCCTCGCCCGAAACAGTAAAGAAAATGAAAGCCTTCGGCGAAAACGTCGGCATCGCCTTCCAGATCAAAGATGACATTTTTGATTACGAATCGTCTGCCGGGGTGGGCAAGCCTAATGGCATCGACATCAAGGAGCAGAAAATGACGCTACCTTTAATTTATTTGCTGAACAATTCGGGATTTGTTGAAAAGAGAAAGATCATCAATATTGTAAAAAACCATAACAACAATCCCGAAAAGGTTGCCGGTGTGATCGGCAAAGTGAACCACAGCGGCGGCATCGACTATGCCCGACAGAAGATGGTTTATTACCACGACCGCGCCATGGAAATACTGAGCAGCTACCCCGAATCGGAATCGAAAACAGCTCTGAAGCAACTGGTGGATTTTACGATTGAAAGAAAGAAATAGATTTAAAGTTTAAAGGTTTAACCACGAAGAACACAAAGTTTTTTCACAAAGGCACAGATAATAGTCTAACTTATAATGTCTAAAATCTAATTTCTAACATCTAACGTCTCCCTACTCATTACTCTCCTCCGGCTTCTCACCCTTGCGGGTTCCGTATTCAATGCCCCAGTTACGCGCCTTGCGCCGTAGCGACGACAGCTTATCTTTCCTGAAGTAAAACTCCACCTGGTCCCAGGCATCGCGCACCGTTTCTTTCACCTGCCGCCGCAAGTGCTCCACGTCTTCCTGCTGAAGGTCGTAATTGCTTTTCAGCTTCATCTGTTCACGGTGTTTGGCCTCAAAATCGTCGAAAGCGGCCAGCACATCGGCAAGCGATGGGTTGCTCATGGGCCGCCCGCCATTGGCAATGCGATGGGTTTCGCCGCTGATGATCTTTAGCGCCCAGTAGGATAGGTCGGTATGGCTGTAAACGATGGGAATGCTTTTGCGGTTCACGTCAATACTGTAGATAGCCCGGATGGAAGGATCATAAACTTCACGGTCGATAGCCAGGTTCAGCACCATAAAAAAATGATCCACGCACTTTTTAAGCTTACGCTGCGCCTGGTTTTTCATCATGGTCGATCCCGCCTGGCCGGCCAGTGCACCGCTCCGCTCGTAGTACTCTTTTTCGAACGAGGGTTGCAGCTCCTTGAGCCAGTCGTAGGTTTCGGCTGTAAAGGCCCGAACCTGCTTTAAGGGGTCGGGCTGGTTGGTAACATTGCGATCGTACGCCAGGATGAGGTTGATCATCGTGCGGAGCAATTCATTGTCGGTAACGGGTAGCTTTCTGAATGGCATATTGCATCAATTGCTTATAAACAGGGCATTGTAATATTTAACAAAGCTTGTTTTATATTTATTTATTACAATTTAGCAGGTAAAATTACTAATTTTAATTTAATATGTAATATTTTATTATTTTTATTATTAATTTATAAATAATTTATAGTATCTTTTACATGTATATTTTTAATACACGATATATATTATTCCTATTTTATATCTATTTAATTATATATTATTTTAGAATACACAAAATATATATGTAAAATTATATGTAATTATTATATGTAATCTAAATTTTAAGATAATAATCTATATACTGAATTAATTAATCATTATTTTATAATTAAAATGGGAGGAATTAAAATGAGGCGAAAGAAATGGGCAAGTTAATGATTAGCCCATAAAGCCGGTAGCTGTTTCTTCACTATCGTGTTCATTGATATTAAATATACACAATATTATAATTTTATTCTTGATGACCCCTAAGCCGGCTATGGTCTATGATGGGTTGTTGGATCATGTATTAATTTATATTTTCTCTTTTCTATTAACGCTTTCCTGTCCTTTATAACAAGATACTTTTTAGTCCACCGATTTTGTTCATCATATGTATATTGATAATATTCCTCAGCTGCATACCTTATAAACCAAATCAAATAACTTTTATCTCCTTCTTTATCTTGTTCTAGTTCTTCAGCCCAGGGTAATAAACTATAATTTAGATCACCCTGTAAATTGTATCCTCTGATTTCGAATATAAACAACGAATCTCCATTGAAATTTTGAATTTCTGTTATTCGTCCTAAAGTGTCATAAGATAATATTTGAATTAATGTGTCTTTGCCACTTCGGTAAATTGTTTCAATTTTACGAGGTTCATCAAAATCATTGAAATTAGAATAGTAATCCGAAGCGTAATCGTTTTTTCCCAAAATTTCTGTTTTGATAATTACTCTTCCTTTGTTATCATATTGATATTTAATAAAATTAGTGTCAATTCTGTTTTTATCATTGATGGAATAAATTTCAATATTATGAGTTAGATTGTTGTGTTCGTCATACAAATAGTTGCGGACTGAACGTTTTTGCCTTTTAAAATAATATTCGGATTTAATTGCCTGACCCTTATCATTGAAGTAATATATAGATTTAAATCCTTTTTTAGCACAACCATTAAATGATTTTACAGTCAATTTTGAAACATTTAATAGTCGTTCATTTTCAACATCAAATGATTGAGCTACACAGAATTCAAATGTCAATAACAACATTATAATTAGGATTTTATTCATATGTGTGTCAACTTCTAAGTGTTTTATCCGCCGTCCCCCAAAACCAGTGGTTCAAAGATAAAGAAAGAAAATAGAATCAACTATAAAATCTATTTTGTTGTTGGCGATCATTCTATTACATACAATGTTTCGGTGAGAATCGGCAAGCAGAATATTCAACATTTAACACTCAACATTAAACATTGAGCCTACAACAGTTCCAGCCTTACACTATCGAGTTTCACAAACACGATAAGCAGCACTGTAAATCCCCACAGCGATGAGCCGCCATACGAAATAAAAGGCAACGGAATTCCAATCACCGGGAACAGCCCGATAGTCATCCCGATATTTACAGCAAAATGAAAGAAAAGGATAGACGCTACGCCATAACCATATATCCTGCTGAACTTTGATCGCTGCCGCTCGGCCAGCATGATGATACGTGCAAACAACCCGATAAAAATAAGAATGAGCACAAAACTTCCTGTGAAACCCCACTCTTCACCAATGGTGCAAAAGATAAAATCGGTGCTCTGCTCGGGTACGAAATCATATTTCGTTTGCGTTCCCTGAAGAAAACCTTTACCCAGCAGGCCTCCTGAGCCTATAGCTATTAAAGACTGATGGACGTTATAACCCGCACCTTTTATATCCTTTTCCTGTCCCAAAAGAACATGTACCCTTTGTTGCTGATGGGGTTCGAGGATGTTATCAACCACATAGTCGATACTTAAAATAAAGGCCGATACAAATGCCAGTGCAAGAACCAGTCTGAACCACTTCTTTCGGAGATTTTTATAAAGGAAAAAAACAAACACCGCCAGACCTGCCATTATTCCTATCAAAACAAACTTATCGACAACAAGGGCAAGGACCGACACAATGACCAATCCTAACCCTACCAAAAGGATATTACCCGATAAACCCTCCCTGAAAAGAACAAGAACAAGAGCCACAAAAACCATAGCCGAGCCCGTATCGGGTTGGATTAAAATGAGTAGGGATGGTGTAAATATTATAATGACAGAGATTATTTTGGTCGGGAGCCGGTGAATATTAAGGTCAAGGTTGCTCAGGTACTTGGCCAATGCTAATGCTGCTCCAAATTTAGCGAATTCGGAAGGCTGTAACGAAAAACTCCCGATCTCGAACCACGATCTGGACCCGGAAATCTCTTTGCCAACCAATACTACCGCTATAAGCGATAATAAAATGACGCCATAAAAAACATATGCGAATGCAGAAAAGAATTTTGCATCCAAAATAAGTATAACAAGAGCAAGAACAATTGACGTGGCAATCCACACCATTTGTTTGCCATAATTCTGCGACAGGTCGAAAATGCTTTGATGCTCATCGTTGTAAACGGCAGCATAAATATTTATCCAGCCGATCAGGAGTAATGCTAGGAAAATCAGAATGGTCAGCCAGTCAATATTTTGAAATATGTTTGATCTTTCTCTCATTTTTTACTTGTGAATCAGGTCAGCTTCAAGTATTCTCTGCTCCACATCAGGCCTTGAAATGGAATCGTTCAAATATTTATCGATCATCAGCGAGGCAATAGGAGCCGCCCATGTCGATCCGAATCCCGCATTTTCAACAATCACCGACATGGCAATTTCAGGATTCTCCAGGGGAGCAAAAGCAATGAACATGCTGTGATCTTTTCCATGAGGATTCTGAGCCGTACCCGTTTTTCCGCAAATCCTTACTCCTTCTAATTTGGCCCAGCGGGCAGTACCATGTGAGCCCTCAAAAACCTCGAGCATAGCCTCCTGTAAAACATTGAAATGTACTCCATCAATAGTTGAATACGCAGGTTTATCATATTCCTTGTTGCTGTTGCCGGAGGTACCTATGGCCCTAACGACGTGAGGAGGGAAATAGTAACCTTTATTTGCAATGATAGCAGCCATATTTGCCAATTGCAATGGAGTAACTGTAATTTCTCCCTGTCCAATTGCATTTGATCTCACTGTCAATGCCCTCCAGTGGTCGGCGCCATAAATCCGGTTGTAATAATTTGCGGAAGGAATATTCCCGGAAGTTTCGAATGGAATGTCAGTATCGAATTTTTTACCAAAACCCATGCTGAGAATATGGTTTCGCCATTTATCATAATTTGCTTCCGTGGAGCCAAATCCCGAACGCTCCAAAATGGACTTATATACATTCCAGAAATAGGGATTGCAGGATTGCTCGATGGCTTCTCTCAACTGAAGAGGAGATTTGTGATTATGTGTACATTTTATTGGGCTTGTTGACGGACCTGAACAACCATAAGCGGTTCCCTCTGTCAGCGTTCCCATTTGCAGTCCTACCAAAGCATTCGCCATTTTAAATGTTGAACCAGGAGGGTAGGCTCCCATGATGGCCCTGTTAATGAGTGGTTTTAAAGTATCGGAAGCAAGCTTAGCAAAGTTTTCACCCCTGATCCTTCCAACCAAAAGGTTTGGATCATAGCCGGGGCTGCTAACAAAAGCTAGTATTTCTCCAGTTTTGGGATCAATGGCCACAATGCTGCCGATCTTATTGGTCATCAATCGTTCTCCATAAGCCTGGAGTTTTGCATCGATAGTAAGATACAAGTTTTTACCCAATTCTGCCAAGGTATCATATTTCCCATCTTTATATGAACCCTGCTCCCGATTATGAACATCCACCATAACGATACTGAATCCTTTTTTTCCTCTCAGAACAGGTTCATAAAACCTTTCGATACCGCTTTTCCCAATATAATCGCCCATTTTATAATAGGAATTAGCCTCAATTTCCCTGTTATCTACTTCAGCCACATAACCCATAAGGTGCGCAGCAATCGGAAAAGGATAAGTACGGAGTGACCTGGACTGGACAAAAAATCCCGGGAACTTATAAAGTTTTTCTTCAATGTATCCGAATTCTTCTTTGGTAATGGAAGAAATGAAAATTGTCGGTTTATAGCGGGAATAGCTAATGGCTTTCCTTATTTTTAACCTGAATTCATCAGGGGTAATATCGACTAAATTGCAAAACTCAAGGGTGTCCATACTTATTACCTGACGTGGAACTACCATAATATCATAAGCAGCTTCATCATAAACGAGGAGTAATCCGTTTCGGTCAAAAATTACCCCCCGGTTCGGGTAAATGGTATTTTTCCTGAGAACATTACTTTCGGCTGAGAGAATATAAGATTCATCTATGACCTGAATGTAAAACAAACGGATTAGGAAAATAATGGCAACAATTACAAAAATTGCAATGATTACCATTTTTCTTTCAGTCAAATTCCTATTCATAAGTAAAAGAATTCTCTTCCTTGAAAAATCTATTTAACCCAAAATCTCATTAGTAAATTAAAAAAAAGTGCGCATTTGTTTATCGCCTCAAATTTAAAATTAAATACATCTATTTATATCCCTTGTCCTATAAGTTATCGACAGAGCATATTTAATTAGTTGATATAACGGGAAATATCTGAAAAAGGCAATGGTATCCAACAAGGAAAAAGTTTTACATCTCCTTATTCAGGCCCTTATTCGATATGCCGCAAACTGATTAATTGTTACCGTTAACTGATTAATAAATTTTTTTATTTAAAATTTCCATTATTTTTGTCAGGATGGAATAACACAAAATAATTTCAAATAAATGATCTCATATTCCATTGCAGAGGGATAAAATTTACTTAGTTTTGTTGAAATTTTTTTATAAAAAACATACTTGCATATTATTAAAAAAGGTGTACCTTGCGCCGCACTTTTGTTTATGTTTTGGATAATTGCAAAGAAATAATAATCAAATAAATAAATTATGAAAAAAAGATTTTTACCCGTTGGATTATTTTTAGTTTTACTATTTGTTTTGTCGGCATTTCTTGCAGCGCCTGTAAATGATGACCCTGGAAAAGCCAATGGTACTTTGGCCGGGCAGACTATACAGACTGCAATTGATTATCTGGCAGTGCTCAGAAACAATCAGCACACCGGTGATCTCAATCCTGCTGATATTATTGAAGCAAGAAAGCAGATTGATAACAGTGCCAATCATAAATCCGCCAAGTCAATTGCAAATGTGGACTGGATTGAAATGGGACCTGATAATATTGGGGGGAGGACACGCGCTGTTATCTTCGACAATCGTGATGCAAATGCCAATACTTTATACGCGGGAAGTGTATCTGGAGGAATTTTCAAATCGACTAATCTGGGTTCCTCATGGTCTCCGGTAGATCAAACCGAAGAAGTTCTGAATGTTTCCTGTATGGTTCAGGATACCGATGGAACCATTTATGTTGGAACCGGTGAAAGTATGAATGCTCAGAATTATTCCGGATTCGGCACACCCGGATTTGGTTATTCCGGTGGATTTATCGGAAAAGGTATTTATAAATCTGATGCCAGTGATGATTTTACTCTTATTTCCGGTACCAAACCTGTCATAACCGGAGGAGTTACCGAATGGGCCTACATCAATAAACTTGCAATCGACAACCAGGGAAACAGGTTATTTGCAGCCACAAATACCGGGCTCAAATATTCAAGCAAAAATAGTTTGAATGATTGGCTATCAGATGTTAAATATCGTGTGGATAGTACTATCATTTCACGTATAATCCTGAGAGATTCGATTATAACCTGCGATAGTTTTAAAATTGTAAGCGGGCAGTATCAGATTTTCGGACAGTCCAGTGTCGTGTATCAAAACACTGGTGAAGATACAACCAATATCGATACGAAATATTCTGATTATATTTCTTTCACTTCCCCTGTCAATTGCCAGGATGTGGCGATCAGTAACAATGGCTGGATTATTGCATCTTTCAATGGTTTTGTTTATGTTTCTGAATCCGGGAATCCGGGACAATTTGTGAACCGGTCAGTTTTCCCGAACAACGATCAAAGCAAACGCAAAGATATTATCGATTATTCTACTCAGTTTATCATTAAAAATAAAAGCGGTGAAGTTATTCATGAGTTTACTAAGGAATACTCCAAGGAATTCAATTGGCATACTAACTATGTTGAATTCAATGTAAATAACTCTAATTTTGACGAATTTCCTTCAAGTGGTAATACGGGGCGCCTATCGTTTGCCATAGCTCCATCCAATCAAAATATCGTGTACGCAATGGCTACAAAATCCACAACTCCACTAAACAGTCTGTCAAATGTTTATCTATCGGAAGACAAGGGGCAATCATGGAGAGTTGTTGGCCCTGGTGGCTCATCCCTTCTTAACATTTTAGGTTATTACTGGCTTAACAATTCAAATGAGGAGCAATATTTCTATCAGGGTGATTACAGCAATACAATTACTGTATTTCCGAACCAGCCTTATAAGATTCTGGCCGGTGGGGTAAATATGTGGGTTGGAGAAAGCGTAAATCCTACAGGTTATTATCAATGGGTTGAAAAATCAATAAGCGATGCAAGCCAGGTCTTTAACGGCATCTTTAATTCCCTCTATTGTGCAGGAAATCATCATTGTTATGTGTTTCGGCCAAATTATAATAATCAGGTATTTGCGGCAACCGACGGAGGAATCTATTCAGTATTGGCTGAAGGGCAGCTTTACAGTTTCCAGCCTAAAAACAAGAATCTGAATATCACTCAGTTTTATTCCATTGGCATAACCGGCGAAATTGCTGAAGCGATTGGCGGTACTCAGGATAATGGTACGCAATATATAAGCGGTAAAGGAAATACTCCAAAAAAAGGAGAAGACCTTTGGCGGCCTGCAAACCTTGATCCGAAGTATCCTGAAGGAACAGATGGCGGAGGAGTAGCCATTTCATCTATTCGCAGCTATAAACCAGGAATTGAAGAGAAATTTCCTCCCTCATTCTACTCAAAGAGCCCTATACCAAAAAATGAAGCATTAGCAGATAGCAATAATGCCGTTTATCGTCTTCGCAGATCGGAATCACTCGGTTTTGACTGGTCAATAAATTTTTTACTGGATTTCAGAAGTACCGTTCTTAATAATACTAATTTCATAACTCCGATGACTTATTGGGAATCTTTTAACAATGTCAACAGCAGAGATTCTATTACATTTAAAGCAGATAAGGAATATACTCAGGGGGATACCGTTATCATCAGAAGTAAGAACCTGAAGTATCCTTTTACTTATTCATTACCTGAATCACTCAATACAGGTGATTCAGTCAGGGTACAGGACATCATCTCAACCAAATTGTTTTTTGCTATAAAAGATAATGTTTATATGACCCTTCAATCTGTAAGATTTGATCTAAGCCCTGACTGGTTTAAAATCTCTGATAAAACACATAGTGGTTTTATGGACAATCCAAGTTGTATTGCTTATTCTTCCGATTGCAATTATGTTTTTGTTGGAAATTATGAGGGAAAGGTCTACCGAATATCTAATGTTGCGTATGCATACAATCGGAATTTGGCCGATGTCGGAAATCCGAATTGCATCATAGCAACTTCTGCCTTGACAATATATGAGGGCAACACACAGGTAATTACTTCAATTGCGGTTGATCCGAAAGATGCCAATAAGGTTTTGGTAACACTGGGTAATTATGCGAATACCAATTATGTTTATTATTCTGAAAATGCACTAAGCGATACACCGGTATTCAATGCTGTACAGGGCAACCTGCCTCCAATGCCTGTTTATGCATCGGTTTTAGAAATGAATCCTGATAATGATGCAGCATTAATCGGCACAGAGGAGGGAATTTGGATGTCGGATAATGTTTCTTCCGGAATATGGGAGGCTGCCTATACAGGAATGGGGAAAGCGCCGGTAATGGCCCTAAAACAGCAGACCAATTCGAAAAAAGATGATTTTACTATAACAACCTATGACCCTGCAACCCAGGAACCTTCTTATGAAATATATAACAGTATCAAGAATTACGGGATGATTTATGCTGCAACATTTGGAAGAGGGATTTTCAGAACAGAGAAATTCTTTACCGTTGGAGAAGAGGAGACCCCGGCTAAACCTTTTTCAGACGACCTTAGCCTTACCGTATTTCCGAATCCATCTTACGGCAATATTGTTTTGAATTTTTATATGAGCAATCATTCCGATGTTCATTTGAATATCTATGATTTAAACGGGAAACTTATGTATTCTGAAAATTTCAATGGTCTCGGCAAAGGAAAACAATCAGCCAATATTGACATTAGTTCTTTGGCAGAGGGCTCATACCTGGTACAACTTCATTCCGATAAAAAAATGAGTTCTGCAAAACTGATTATTGTGAAATAGAGTAATAATGAAAAATTAAATCAAAAAAAATTAGGGAAATGAAAAATTTACTTTTATCAGCCATTTGTGCAATTATTTCATTCAGCCTTACAGCACAATCTGACATCGTGCCTCCGGCTTTAGATAAACCGGCAAATGCAGCAACCAATCAAATGCCTGATGCCCAGCTTGACTGGTATGCTGTTACAGGTATTGGGCCGGTCACTTACCAGGTTCAAATCGACACATCCGATCAGTTTTTAACCCCTATAATATATTCCACATCATTTTCAGCGCAAAAAGCCGAAAATCTCATGTTTGGTGAAAAGTATTACTGGCGGGTCAATGCTACAGACAATTCCGGAACAAGCGGATGGTCTGAAATACGGGACTTTACTGTTTTCAGTTTTGTAGCCCTTCATAAACCTGATGATGAAGATACATCAAAGATGCCTGACGTGGTGCTTGATTGGAGCAACAAAAAGGGTTCTCTGTTTATTAGCGGCTATACCTATTACGATCTTCAGGTAAGCCCCACTGATGATTTTAATAATCCATCATTTATTGACTCAATACCCCTTGGGGCATTTTCAAGTACTGCATCGTATTATGAAAGTCAGACTTCTGATTTACTGTTCGATACCACCTATTACTGGAGGGTTCGTGTACGACATACTGTAGATACATCTGACTGGTCTGAAGTTTGGTCATTCAGCACTATTAAAACAGTCATTCCTAATACCCCTGAAAATGGCGCTACAGGGCAAAATCCTGACGTTGTTCTGTCATGGGAGCCGATGACCGGAGTAGTTAAATTCATTTATCAGATTTGTACCGATCCTAATTTTACTTTTCCCTGTATTACTGATTTCACAGAAGAAAGTTCTGTTACTATATCTTCATTATTATTTGGTGCAACATATCATTGGCGTGTAAAAGCAGTTCATCTCCTCGATACAACGGATTGGTCCCCCGATCATAATTTTCAGATTATTAATACAGTTTTGTTAAGCAGCCCTGCTGATGGAGCAACAGGGCAACCCTCATTGCCCACTTTGGCATGGAATACAATTGTAGGAGCCGATGAATACGAGGTCAGGTGGAATAGTGAAGATAATACTATTAAGGATACTGCTATTACAACGACGCCGTCATTCAATATGTTCGTCCCTCTTGATTTGGGGGAAAAATATTTTTGGAAAGTAAGAGCTATTAATAATGTTGATACAACCGACTGGAGTGCCAGTTGGGCCTTCAACACAGCTCAATTGGGAATAGATGTTAATATTTTATCGAAGGATAAAATTCATTTGTTCCCGAATCCCACTAACGGAGATTTTTATATTGAATTGAAATCTGAAAAAAATATGCAGATTCAAGTTACAATATTAGATTTTGTGGGAAAAACTGTTTTCGACAAAACCTGCTTTTACAATGATGGTTTGAAAGTCAATGAAATAAAGTTGGATGATTTGAACAGCGGATTATATTTTATCAGACTTAAATCAGGTGATGCAGTTTACACTGAGAAACTGATCATTGATAAATAGCTCAGGATAATCGCAGCCTGAAAAATTTAAAAGGGTGGTATATCAAAAGTACCATCCTTTTTTAATTGTACCTTTTACCAAAATTGAAGCTGAAGAAAAATGTAAGAAAATAATAATCAGGATCATTAAAAGCCATAATAGGTATGGCACGAGGAAAAACATCGATAATTGCTCCGACTTCGAGAGACTTGACTTTTGAACGGTAAACTCCAAAATCAAAGTCAAGCCCGATTTTAGTATGAAAACCCGGATAAAATCCTATTTCGTCAAAACCTTTAGTAAAAGAAGCTCTCCCGTAAATATTATCGACATAATGTCTGTTGGGATCATATTTCTCTTCAACAATGGTGTATTCATAAAATTGGGGAGAGGGTTCTAGGATATACAGATAGATCGGTTTGGTAAATCCGAGCGTAACACCCCCCATATAAAGAAATCTTAATTCAACACCTCCCCAGTAAGGCTTGCGGTTCAGCAGGCGGTGAATCCCATAAGTACCCCTAAGCATATAAACGGCATTGAGTTTTCCGTAAACATAACTTTTTGAGTTTGTGAAATAGGGATTAATGGTTCTTATCTGCTTAGGAGATTGCATTTCAAGAAATTCAATAACCAGCATCCTTTTCCTGAATTCGGTTTTATTATAACCTTTGCTGAACCTTAATCCCCAGCCTTGTGTATGCAGCATTATGCCTCCGCTTGCCTCCCTGAGTAAAATGATGTTTTTTGATGTATCAATTACAATTTCATCCTGAGCGGAAGCAATCATAAACCCAGAGACAAATAAGATGGTAAATATTGTTCTTTGTAAAATCACCATGAATTAAACTGCTGAAATAGAGGGTATAAAAATAAAAAATATTTACCAAATAACGCTATTCGATAAATATTTATTACGGAATTTTAAATCCCACTCAGATCAAGCAATCAATATCGCTGCTCGATCTGAAATTTTTTTGCTTCACCGTAAGCCGGACACTTCTCGGCGGATTTGCATGAGATCACAATGATTCCAAGGATTACCATAGCGATGAAGAGGACAACAATTTTTTTCATTTTTTTCATTTATGAAAGTTAACAAAGATAGAACTATTTTATAAAACGATAATTTCTCAATTTAATCATACATTTGCCTCTGTTAAGCAATTAATTTGCCATTCATTTATTCATTTATATTTTTTTACCCTATGGCGGTTCAACCTGTAATCGAAAACACCTGGAAACAGGAACTTTCAGAAGAATTCAGTTCTCGGTATTTTTTTGAATTAAAATCATTCCTGATAGAAGAAAAGAAGAAATTTATTATTTATCCTCCGGGATCGGAGATTTTTGCCGCTTTTAACTACACCCCATTCGATAAAGTTAAAGTCATTATCCTTGGCCAGGATCCCTATCACGGAACCGGACAGGCCAACGGACTCTGTTTTTCAGTCAAAACAGGAATTCAGAAACCGCCATCACTGCATAATATTTTCAAAGAATTACAATCCGATTTAGGATTTCCAATTCCTGTAAGTGGAAATTTAGAAAAATGGGCAAAACAGGGCGTTTTGCTACTCAATGCTACCCTCACCGTCAGGTCAGGATATGCCGGTTCACATCAAAACAAGGGGTGGGAGAATTTCACTGATGCTGCAATAAAAGCATTATCTCAAAAAAAACAGCACCTTGTATTTATTCTTTGGGGCAATTTTGCACAGGCAAAACAATCATTAATTGATCCGTCCAGACACTTTGTAATTAAATCACCACATCCGTCACCGTTTTCTGCCGAAAGGGGATTCTTTGGCAGCAGGCCATTTTCGAAATGCAATATTTACCTTAGAGAAAAAGGTGTTGAAGAAATCGATTGGCGACTTTAAAAGAATCAGGATCCCTTAATCCAATTGACGATTTTCTCAGTCATCGGACTTTTCTTAGGTTCGACAAAATCGACCAAATTGCCATTTTCGTCGATCATATATTTCTGAAAATTCCACGAAACCTTTGAATCCATCACGCCATTTTCATCCTTCGTCGTTAACCACCTATAAATGGGGTGCATATCATCACCCTTAACCGAAATTTTTGACATCATTTGAAAAGTGACGCCATAGTTTACCTCGCAAAATTGTTTGATTTCCTCATCAGTTCCGGGTTCCTGACTCATAAAATTATTGGCCGGAAAGCCAATGATGGTAAATTTATCTCCACCATATTGCTTATATAGTTCTTCAAGCTCTTTATACTGAGGAGTCAAACCACATTTTGAAGCTGTATTCACCACCAATACCTTTTTCCCTTTTAAAGTTGAAAAGTCAAGAGTTTTCCCATCAATCGTTGTAGCTGAAAAAGTATGAAAGTTTTTTTTCTGGGCAGTTAATGTAATAACCATAAAAAAATTTATTACTATAAATACTAAAAATTTATTTAATTTCATTTTGATCGTTTTTATAATTACTAAACAAGCAGTTTAATTGATTGTTCATTAGGCAAGCTATAATCAATAATAAAACATTGAAGATGCTATTTATAAATATTGCCCTACTGACTTTTACAGGGTAATCGACGGTCAATTAACTTTACTTCAAATCCTCAGAGAGATGAATATTATTATTAGCTTAAGGCTAAAAAGTAAAAACCATGATGATCAATCTCATCATGGTTTAATAATTCATTGCCCGAAGTATTACCTTTTCATTTCACTTGCAATAGAAATCCTGATTCCGATGTCATCATAAATGAATTTATCTTTCAGGTCATCGAAAAACTTCTTTGACTGATAACGGACATCCCACTCGGTGCGGTCGATGACAAACTGAGTTGAAGTTGCTTTAAACATATTCTTATCCATTTGCACAAAAGCAGGGAAAGTTATACTTTTAACAATTCCTTTAATAGTAAGATT
Source organism: uncultured Bacteroidales bacterium (assembly GCA_963708435.1). GTDB lineage: Bacteria > Bacteroidota > Bacteroidia > Bacteroidales > JAADJA01 > JAADJA01. Next base: position 31,186 of record CAVPSZ010000020.1, on the reverse strand, counting down.
CCCTGTAATGTAATGGGTTGGCTGCTCTGCACCTTCAACGGGCGATCCATCATAAGGCTTTGCTGAAGTCAGTTCAAATGTCGACTCAGGAAATTCCGCAGTGTTAAAGAAGTCAGATGAATTTAAGTGATCGACTAATTTTTTGTTCCATTCGGCATCTGTAAGGTCCTTTACTATAATGGATTTCATATCCATCGTAAATTTACCGGCAATTAAATTGCCTTCTTTAACAAGGATTTTTCCCTGTTTAATATTTACTGTTCCAAAATGCTCACCTGAAGGCTTAGATCCTTTCCATTCTAGAATGCTGTTTGCCGCATCAACAATAAATTCATGCTCTGCGCCTTCAACTGCTTTAACATCCTTTGCTTCTTCGGTTTTCGCTTTTTCTCCTTCAACCCCTGAACTGCATGAAAGAAAAAATGCACTTGCAAACATTAGTATTCCCATTTTTTTTATTATTTTCATTTTTTTTAAGTTTAGTTTGTAAATCATTAAAATTACCAAGAAAACAGTGATTCTTCAATTTTGTTTAACCAAATTGAAATTTTAATAAACATTAACAAATTGTTTAAGAAAAACATGAACTGGCAAATTGTAAGGCTGGCTATTCCGGATATTATCAGTAACATGACCCTGCCAAGTTAGGTAAGGTCATTCTGACCATTCTTAGTCATCTGAAACCGAAAATATACATCGGTACTTTTGCTTTGGGAGGAAGGAAATTCAAGTTTATTTATGCTTTCTTCAGCTTTCTTCGTCTGGGTAGAAGCTGATTTACTTCACAAATATACTTTGAAATTTTGTAAAGAATTTTTAATCCTTTCGATGAACAAGACAATCAAAATGGAGATTATTAATTGCTATTAACCGTTTATATAAATTTTCCAGAAAGATGAAGGATAAATTCCGCAGATCTAGCGCTCACCACCAAATCTGTTTTCCGGTTTCATCAATAGTGAAAATCCTTTCTTCTTTTCTTGAATTCTCCTCTACAAGCCAGAAAATCGCCTTTGAGGGTATATTTGAATAGGTTAACGGACCCCTACCGGCGACCTGATCACCAATCTTTACCCATTTATCATCCCAATAATATAAGGTATACTTCTTTCCAGGGTTAAGGTCAGCTTGCTCGACAAAATCGGTGGTCTCCTTTGTTAATCTTTTTGTTGTCGAATAGAGTTTTAATTCAATCCGACTGGCCGGGTCCGGTTTCATGGATTCAATTTTTCCAGAATCGGTTAAAATGAATGCATCTCCAGCAGGAATGATTTTTTCATCATAATAAAATGCGGGTAAATAAGCGATTCCCATACCCATCTTAGTAAAATGAGCCTTTATATCATATGGGCGGGTATAATCAATGGCTTTCCATTCGCCGGAATTAAAGACGCAGATATAGGCGAAATTGGTGCTATCTGGAATACCTTTGGTCATTTCAATTTTAACATTTTTAACCGGTTCATATTCATTGGTGACATCAATAATACTGCGGCTGTTAATATACTTGGGAGCTTTTTCCCAATCCTCCATTTTTTCTTTCAGGCTTTTCTCCTGAACAGCATAAGTTTTCCTGTACACTTTTGCAAGCTTGTTGCCTAGTTTATAATCACCCGGATTGGATTCTCCGCCCATGAAAATTATAACACTATCGTTTTTATCGAGAATAGCATTCCATGCATGGTTATTGCCGGTATTGGCCCAATATGGAGTAAAGTCACTCATTACCGGGATACCCATTGCTCTCATGGCATAAATAGCCACATTGGTCATATCCTCGCACCTTCCCATTTTGTTGCGCAGCATTTCCTTTAAGCCCTGGTCGGTCGGATGCTCGTAGTATCTTGGATCGAACCGGAACCATGATTTAATATAGTCATTCACAAGGCAGGCTGCTTCTACTGGGTCGGTTTGATCCTTAATTGAATCCTTAACCCAGGAAAGCTCCTGCAGGAAATAAGACCGCCATTCTTCTAAGGGTTCGTTAGTTGAACGGTAAGGCAAAACATATTCACAAAACTGATCAAAGCTGAGTTTTTTTGCCCAGGGAAAAGTTTCCCAGGCTTCAAATGCCAGATCAATATTCTTAATCAGATAATCAGCAGTGATGGTGCTGTAATCATTATATAGGGTATCAAGTTTGAAATCTATTTTACCTTTGACTTTTTCAATTGAATCCCAGCCCAACAGTAATTGATCGTAATCTGCATAGTCAAGAACATTAAAATCAACAGCTTTTCCTGTTGAGTCCAAAAGTTCAAAAACGGCATACCCATGATCTTCCATGTTTCCAATCAGGAAGTAGGCCGCTTCTTCCTTAATAACTTCTTTTGTTCCTTTAAAGTGACTTATAACTTTTTCGAGTTCTGACTTGTTGCTTCCGGATTTTTCAAGAACTGCTGTAACATTTTCCGGCAAAGTAAATTCCCTTGGTCCGCAACCTATAAGGAATGCAAGTGATACAATTGCAATAATGGTTCTCATAAACTTAAATTTCATAGCTGACAAATTTAGAAATAGTTTCCCAACCCATTAACTCTTTTTTTATAAGGGTTTAATGGTTAATTTTGCCAAAAATACTTTCAATGAAATTCTTCTTTTCCATTCTGTTTGCAGGTGCTATTATTTCAGGATCAGGACAAATTCCACCGGGATACTATGATGATGCAATTGGTTTGACTGGCCAGCAACTAAAAACTGCTCTTCACAATATCATAAAGAATCACACCGAATATCCCTATAGTCAGACGGATGAACTTATAATGGAAACGGATGAAGATCCCAATAATTCGAACAATGTGATTCTTCTTTATAAAGGAACCTCTCAGGCCAAATCAACCTTTGGAGGCGGAGCAAATGACTGGAACCGCGAGCATGTCTGGGCAAAATCGCACGGTGATTTCGGTGATTCACCTCCATGCGGAACCGATCTCCACCACCTTCGGCCCGAAGATGCTTCGGTTAACAGTGACAGAGGGAATAAGGATTTCGATAATGGTGGTGTTCAGCACCCGGAAGCAACCGGTTGTTATTATGATGATGACTCCTGGGAACCAAGGGATGAAGTGAAAGGTGATGTCGCCCGAATGATTTTTTATATGTCAGTAAGGTATGAAGGCGATAACGGAGAACCCGACCTGGAAGTGGTCGATTGGGTGAACTCGGCCCCTGAACCTGAGCATGGAAAATATTCTGCATTGTACCAATGGCATCAGGATGATCCTCCGGATGAATTTGAAATTAACCGGAATGATGTAATATATTCCTACCAGGATAACCGCAATCCTTTTATCGATCATCCGGAGTTTTTGATTCTTATTTATGACCCAACGAATGCAATAAGTGATACCTATTATAATAGTATAAAAGTTTTTCCCAATCCTGCCAGCAATCAAATCAACCTTGATGCACCTTTCCTGCAGAACAATGAATTCACCTTATGCCTCCGAAATATATACGGACAGGAAGTTTATAAAGGATCGTTTACACGTCAGAATTCTCTTCAAAATCTGGATGTTTCCTGTCTCCCAATCGGTCTGTATTTTCTTTTCCTTCATAATAAAAACCAGGTCTTAAGCTCAAAATTTGAGGTAGTTCGATAGGATTCATTTCTTTTTAAATTTATTGAAAGAATTCATTGCATCTGTTAAACTTTGTTAAAATTACGAAATTATTCGTAATTAAATTTGGATGTACGAAATACTTCGTATTAATTTTGCGTTAAATATTTATTCTGAAAAAAATAAATTAATGGCAAAGCAAAAAAACAAACCTACGGAAGCTGAACTCGAAATCCTTCAGATGCTATGGAATTATGGACCACGTTCTGTCCGGGAATTAAATGACGACCTCAATAAGATCAGACCTGTAGGATATACCACCACATTGAAGTTCTTACAGATCATGGCTGAGAAAGGATTTGTAACACGGATTAAGGATGGCCGCAACCACATTTATACTGCAGCAATTGAGCAAAAAGCGGCTCAGCAGCAATTGCTCGACAAACTGCTTCATGGGGTTTTTGGGGGTTCTGCTAAAAAACTTGTGATGCAAGCCCTTGGAAACCACACAGCCTCAAAAGAGGAATTGTTTGAAATAAAAAAATACATCGAAAAACTAGAGGAGGATAAACCATGAACCTGATTCAAAACCTCTTTAATGAAAAATTAATCAGTTCATTAGGATGGACACTGATCCACTCCTTATGGCAAATTGCATTGATTGGGCTGTTACTGAAAATCTGTTTGGTCCTTTTCAAAAGGAAACCGGGAGAATTCCGTTATCTCTTGTCTGTATTTTCGTTAGCTTCAGTTGTCTTCCTTTCTGTTTTTACTTTCACTAAAATATTTATAACCGATGGATATTATATCGTTGGCAGTCCTGAGGGAGAAATAACTCTGCCAGGGATAGAAATTCAGGCCGTTCCTTATGTGACGGAAACATTTGGTGCCAATGAAAAAGCTATCAATTTAGTTAGTTCCCTTTTTCTGCTGATTAATTCAAATCTGCAGGTCATAGTAATGCTGTGGCTTCTCGGAACGGTTCTCTTTTCGTTGAAGTTTGCCGGCAATTTTTGGTATATGAAACGGCTCAAAAAACTACAATCTTATCCAGCTCCTGCAAGTTTAATTCAAATAGTAAGTACAATCTCAGCCAAGCTCAACCTTCAAAGGAAAATACAAATACTTGAATCGGCCATAGTAAAAATACCGATGGTTTTCGGACATCTTAAACCGGTCATTCTTTTGCCGGTTGGATTGGCGGCTTCCCTGCCCATCGATCAGGTGGAGGCAATCCTAATTCATGAGTTGGCTCATATCCGGCGCAATGATTATCTGACCAACTTATTAAAATCGCTGATGGAAGTTGTCTTTTTTTATCATCCCGTCTTCTGGTGGATATCTTCCAGTCTTGAAACCGAAAGGGAGCATTGTTGTGATGATATCACTATCAGCATTTGTGGCAGCGAAAAATCCCTGCAAAAGGCACTTTTTAGTCTCCAGCATTATGGGCATTATCAACCTGCACTTACAACAGCTTTACTCAACAATAAATATAAACTCTTAAACAGAATAATGCGTATGAAAACAACCAATCAGTTTAAACATGGAATTAAAGGAAGCCTTGCAGGCTTCATTATCATTGTCACCGGAATGATAGTCTTAGCAACGTCTTCCGCGTTTGCACCAAAAATGACTGATCTTCCGGAGTATTACAAAACAGAACAATTAGGACTGTTATCTGACAATCTCAATTATGCTCCGGCAACTGACCTAAGGACTTCCGGTGGTCAACTGAGGACATCTGGAGCTTACAGTCTCAAACAAATAAGTTCCGGTTTCCCGCCTGATACCACTATCAAGACGTCAGGAACTTCTGCAGCAACAGGGAGCGATAAAGTGATCATGGAGTTCGATGGGAATTATAATCTTATTAGTGTCAAAAAGGATGGAAAACTATTGGAAGAAGATGAAAAGAAAGAGTACGAAGCTATGGCTGCCAAACTTAAAAAACTGAATGAACAGGAAAAGCAACAAGTAGAACAAAAGGCTGCCCTGGAAAAAGCCGAAAAAGAATTTCAAGCCGCACAGCAGCAAATGGAAAAAGCTCAGCAGGAGTATGAAAAAGCCATCTCAACCTATCATGAAGATTTTATTTATACTGATGACAGCCTGAACACCCAGGTATTTGTCTGGACGGACAAAACTTCAAGCCATCCTAAAGCTTTAAGAGAAATCAGGATAGACAGACTTCCCGAAATTCCGGATATCCCGGAAGTGTATGCTTTAAGTTTTCAGGAGGATGAACTGGCCGGGGTTATCGAAAAGAATATTGAAAAATTTGACTATTACATTGACATCCAGGATGACCAATTAAAAGAACTTGAAAAACTCAGTGACCCAGCCAAAGTGATTAAAATAGAAAAACACCTGGATGGAGATTTTAATTCAAAGAAATTTGTAATTAAATCTATCGATTCTGAAGATATGCTTCCTGTTATCAGGAAAGAATTGGTCAAGGATGGCATCCTGAAAAAAAAGGATGAAAAGATGGATTTTAGACTGACCCATAATTCGCTTGAAGTGAATGGTGAACCGCTTTCCGCTGATTTGCACGAAAAATACCTGGAAATTTTCCTGGAATCAACCGGAAATAAAGAGCCAGGTAAATTTGAATTCAGGATAAAAGATTAGCTGTGCAGGTTATGAAAGATTTAAAGGCCATCTCTTCAGCCAGGAGGTGGCCTTTTCATTTTGCATAATTTTGCAGTTTGTTCAATGGCACGATTTCATCCATCAAATAGCGAAAGGGATACGCCTAAAAAGAAAATCACCCGTGAAGGATTTAAACGGATGATCCGGCTATTTCGGTTTGTGAAACCCCAACAGGGTATTTTCATTATCGGTTTGATTTTTCTTCTTTTGTCCAGTCTCACCACCCTGGTTTTTCCGGCGCTCATGGGCGACCTGCTTGATTCAGCAACTAAAGGAACCCTTGAAACCATCAATAAAACAGGAATGATATTGATTGTGGTGTTTCTTGCCAATGCGGTTTTTTCTTACTTCAGGATTTATTTATTCGCCATAGTCGCTGAAAAGACCCTTGCATTACTTAGACAGACAACCTATAACCACCTGATCAAACTGCCGATGGTTTTTTTCTCCAGCCGGAGAGTTGGAGAACTTAACAGCCGCATCTCAGCAGATGTCGCACAATTGCAGGAAACATTTACTTCAACCCTTGCTCAATTCATCCGGCAGGTAATTACGATCGCAGGAGGTGTCATATTGCTCACCATTATTTCCTATAAGCTTACCCTGTTCATGCTTGCTTTCGTGCCACTGGTGGCTGTTATCGCCAGGGTTTTCGGTGCATTTATCCGGAGGCTTTCAAAAGAAGCGCAAACCAAAGTTGCCGAATCAAACACCATTGTTGAAGAAACACTGCAAGCCATTGCAAACGTGAAAGCTTTTGCCAACGAGGCTTTTGAAATTATCAGGTATCGCAAAAAAACAGATGAAATAGTAGATGTGGCATTAAAAGGAGCAAAGTATCGTGGTTTGTTTGTTTCGTTTATTTTTTTTGCTCTGTTTGGGTCCATCGTAGGAGTGATCTGGTATGGTGTTTATCTCGTCAACCAGGGAGCTGGAATGACATCAGGCGATCTCTTCAAATTCGTTCTATATACCGTGTTCATTGCAGGTTCTATCAGCGGGATGGCAGATTTGTACTCGCAATTGCAGAAATCAATCGGGGCTACTGAAAACCTCATGGAAATAATGGATGAAAATCCTGAATCCATCCTGGAAAACATTGTTAAAAAGGAAAGCACTATTGCCGGAAGGGTGAGGTTTGATAAGGTTTCTTTCTCATACCCTACCCGCGAAGATGTGTCGGTTCTGAAAAACATTTCCTTCGAGGTCAATAAAGGAGAACAAGTTGCTCTGGTCGGCCCCTCTGGTGCTGGCAAAAGCACGGTTACCGGGCTATTACTCAGGTTTTACCAACCGGATGGTGGCTATATTTTAATCGATGATAGACACATTTCAGATTTTAACCTCACTGAATTGCGAAGCAATATGGCCATCGTCCCGCAGGAGGTTTTGCTTTTTGGCGGAACTATCAGGGAAAACATAGAATATGGCAAACCGGGCGCTACGGAAACCGAGATTTTAAAAGCTGCCGAACAGGCCAATGCGCTTGAATTCATTAATTCCTTTCCCGAAAAATTAGAAACAATTGTTGGTGATAGAGGAATTCAGCTTTCGGGCGGCCAACGCCAGCGTATAGCTATAGCAAGGGCTATCCTGAAAGATCCAGCCATACTCATCCTTGATGAAGCCACTTCTTCGCTCGATTCAGAATCGGAAAGGCTGGTTCAGGAAGCGCTTGAAAAACTGATGGCCGGACGAACTTCCATTGTCATTGCTCATCGCCTGTCCACGATTCGAAAAGCGGATAAAATTATCGTAATTGATAAAGGAGAAGTAAAAGAATCAGGGACTCATGAGGAACTACTGCTTCTCGAAAACGGCATTTATCGGAATCTCAGTTCCTTGCAAATAGAAGTAATGGGGTAAAAAATTCCAATCATCTAAATTCCAAAATCCAGAGGTGAGGACTTTGTGCTATTGGGTCCTTAGAGGTAACTCAATATAACAAGGCCGAAGCACTATTTATGCAGGATGCAAAAGTATAATGTTAGTTAGTCATTATAGGACTACAATCTTTTCTGATGCAGTTTTACCTTCTGATGTCAGCTTAACCATATAAATTCCTTGAGCAAGTGGTGCCAAATTCAATTCAATTTTGCTGCCGGTTATAAAATCCTGTTCCAAAACAATTTTGCCATAAACGGAAAAGAGTTGAACAGTGACTTTGCCCGAAGAAGGGTGATCAATTGTCAGCTTTTCAGAAACCGGGTTGGGATAAAGGTTGAAGTTAAATTCCTGCTCCTCTGAGACCCCGGTTGTAATATAAGTAAATTTCACGAATGCGGCATTATCACAGACAATTTCCGAAACATTACCCGGAACGAAACCTGAAACATAAGTATTATCATTAGTATTGAAAGCAATCATTTTAACCATATTGCTGGTATCAATACCAACCAGTAAAAAGGTTCCGGTATTCTGATCAAAAGAAGAAGAACCAGCAACGAAATAGGGAAATTCGACCAGTTCACCCCGCGTAATAATATCTCCAGTCGTTTTATTAATCTCTACGACACTGCTTCCCGTGTAATTAAAGGAGGAATCATAAGTGGCATTCCGGGCAAAAATCATTTCATTGACATTGTCAAAATTAACACTTGTGATAATGTTATAAGGCTCCGTCGGATTTAGTATCGTTTTGGTGAATGAAAATTGATTTTCCCTAACGGGTATTGCATACAAACATATAGCAGGATCATTGGTGAAACCCACATAATACAAAATGCCACTGTTGGCATCAAACCCGATGGCATCCGCAACCAGGCCATTTGCGCCCGGTTCATAGATTACACCGATCAGGCTGTCCTGGTTCGTGTTGATATTAAATTCATAAATACTGATGTATTCCTCGGTTTCCATTTTGAGGTTGTACATTTTCCCGGTGCTCATATCAAACTCAGAAATATTGGTATACAATGATCCGCCCACCAGATTTTCTTCATTTGAAATTGTATTAAAAGAATACAATCCCGCACTATCACCGGAAATTCCAGTAAGATAATAATTGCCATTGTACGAATCGAATGCTGATGATGCAAAATAATATCCATCAAGAATAGAAGGATAAACAGTTACTGATTCAGGATCAAGCGCCTGCCATTTAACAATGTCAATTTTACCCGTTTGAAGGTTATTGGCCGCCCCGACAAGGTTTATTTGTGCTTTGCTGCCAATGCTAAAGAGCATAATTATAGCTGTATATAGAATATTTTTGTTCATGTTTTTGCTTTTTATCCTGAAACAAAGATTTGCTTTGTTTGTTCAACTAAAATGATTTATCGACAGAGGAATAAAATATTAAGTATAGAATTACAGAATCTATTTTCTGCTATCAATTTTCCATGTATTAACCCCTTTTAATCTGCAAATTTACTTATCGCTACCAAGAAAATTCAACTATTTCTTTTCGAGACTATAAAGCCATTTAATCTCCTTCTCCCAAAGGCTTTCATCCGGTGTTTCGAGGATAAGCGGGATATTGTCGAATCGGGGATCATTCATGATGCGGGCAAAAACTTCCTCGCCCAGAAATCCGGTACCCAGGCTGTCGTGCCTGTCAACACGGGAGGCAAGCTCTTTTTTAGAATCGTTGATGTGCATTCCTTTCAGGTATTTGAAACCAACAATCCGTTCGAAGTCGTCAAAGGTTTTCTTATAGCCAGCCTCGGTTTTAATGTCATAACCGGCAGTGAAAGTATGACAGGTATCGAGGCAAACACCGATGCGGCTTTTATCTTCCACCCTTTCGATAATGTATTGAAGGTGTTCAAATTTATAGCCGATATGGCTTCCCTGTCCGGCGGTATTTTCAATGACAGCGGTTACACCTTTGGTTTTTGACAGGGTAATGTTCACCGATTCTGCAATCAGGTCCATGCATTCCTCTTCCGAAATTTGCTTGAGATGAGCACCCGGATGAAAATTGAGTAACTGAAGCCCAAGCAATTCGCAGCGCTGCATTTCATCGAGAAAGGATTTCCTTGAAAGGTCAAGGTTTTCCTTAACCGGGTTGCCGAGGTTGATGAGGTAACTGTCGTGGGGCATGACCTGGCTGTAATCAAATCCGTACTTCTCCATATTTGCCCTGAACAACCGGATGTTATCGTCCGTCAATGGTTTGGCAAACCATTGTTTCTGATTCTTGGTAAAAAGTGCAAAGGCTTTTGCACCGATTTCGTTTGCATTAACAGGTGCATTTTCGACACCGCCTGAGGCACTAACATGGGCTCCAACGTATTTCATTAATTACTTATCATTATTGAATGGCTTCTTTCAATTTTTCCGCGATCCATATTTTAATTATTGCCTGACGGGTAATACCCAATCTTTTTGACTCCCTATCCAGCAGATGGATCATCCAATCAGGGAAATCAACATTAACCCTTTTACTTGCATGACCAGGTCTCGTGATTTTGGAAAAATCCAAATCATCGGTGATGTCTTCACTATTATCAAACTTTTTATCAAATTCTTTAGCTTTCATATATTATTATTTCTTCTTTTCGCGATCTTCTTGAAGAGATTATCCTGATTTTATCTTCTCTGATGGTAAATATTGCCGACCAATATTTATTCACTATTTTTCCAATAATTATAAACCGAAGTTCATCCACAACCTTAGCAGGTATTATTATTCTGTCAACATCTTCCTATAAAAGCTGCGCTTCAATAAAATCAATACCATGTTTGTTTTTATTTGTTGAACTTTTGTTTTCATCATAAATAAACTCAGACATAAATGGTATAATTATTACACAATTATAAAACAAAAATAGTACAATATTAAATATGGTTAAACCATGTCCAATTAAAGCAAGGTAAAAAGAAACCCATCTTTAATTGCTTATCATGCAATTCATTCCTGCTAATGATTTTTAAGTAATTTTGCCCTTTTTGATTTATGGCGATCATTAGGGTAACAAAAGAATTCACATTTGAAATGGCTCATGCCTTATTGGGTTACGATGGTTCGTGCAGGTTTGTTCATGGTCATTCTTATGGATTATCAGTAACGGTTACCGGAAAACCAATTGAGACCACAGGCGATCCCAAGCTTGGGATGGTGATTGATTTCGGGGATCTAAAAAAAATTGTTAAAGAAGCCGTTGTAGATATTTTCGATCATGCTTTGGTTCTGAACAGTAAAACACCGCATGCGCATTTTAAAGAATCGAAAGATCTCTTTGATAAGCTTATCCTTGTGGATTACCAGCCAACGAGTGAAAACATGGTATGCTGATTTCGCAAACCGGATCATTGCCCGATTACCTGAAAATGTTAAACTTCTAAGCCTGAAACTCCGGGAAACAGCCACCAGCTTTGCCGAATGGGTTCATACGGATAACCCGTGATCAATGGAATACTTCGTTGATCACATCCAGATAAACAGTTCCAAAATTAATGATGCACCAGGTCTTTAGAATTTGGGCTTCTTCTCTTTTCAACCATTTCAGCGCTTTTATTAATTCTTTCTTAAATAAGTCTCTGTTGAAACTTACTTTTAACAGAACAATTTCCGTGTATTTTAGCATAGCCTGAATTTTAGTTTATAAATAATTACAAGCACTTTCGCATCGTATGTTTTGACTGGTCAATTATAAAAAACCATTTGTATGCCATAACACCTATCGCGCTCATAATTAAACTTTAGAGTAGAATTTCGTTCTTCATTTTAATTCCCTTTATGATACAACCTGAATCAATTTTATCAATTTTAAAAATCAATTCTATCAAACGATTAATGGTGATGATTTCTTATTGCATTAATCTTTTTTAACGAAAATTTAACTTTTGAAATGGTATAGCACGTGAATAGAATTTTGAACTAAAATGATATCTCATGACCTCGATTGGTAAATTAGTTTTCAGGTTTTACAATGGAGATGACGCCTAAAATGCCAATATTCCGGCCACCAAAATTTGTAAAGTTTTTGCGGAGGATAACAAAATAAAACATTTAAATTTGCCGCAATTTAAAAAACACAGAGAATGACTGCCAAAAAACAAAAGGTAGTGGAATTGGAAAATGTGGTGGTAAGATTTGCCGGAGATTCGGGAGACGGGATGCAACTTACGGGAACACTTTTTTCAGAAGCTGCAGCGATTGCCGGTAACGATTTTGCAACCTTTCCTGATTATCCTGCAGAGATCAGGGCGCCACAGGGAACCGTTAGCGGAGTATCAGGTTTTCAAATTCATTTTGGTCATAAGGAAATATACACTTCAGGCGATTTGGCTGATGTGCTTGTAGCCATGAATCCTGCGCCACTCAAAAAAAATATTCGCTGGGTAAAAAAAGGCGGGACGATCATTGTTGATACAGAAACTTTCAATGAGAAATCATTAGAAAAAGCTGGCTATACAAGCAATCCGCTTTCAGATGGCACCTTGGTAGGGTACAACCTGATCAAGGCACCAATTAGTTCACTGACGAAAAAAAGCGTGGAAGATCTTGGGCTGGATAGCAAGATGGTATTAAAGAGCAGAAACATGTTTGCACTCGGTATCATGTTCTTCGTCTTTAACCGTGAATTGGCAACAGCCGATGAATATTTTGAGAAAAAATTCAAAGCAAATCCGCTTGTCGTTGAGTCGAATAAACGCATCCTGAGGGCGGGTTATAACTTTGCCGATACCATTGAAGCGCTGAGTAGTATAACCTACAAGGTTGAACCTGCTGCACTTTCAAAAGGTACTTACCGAAACATTACAGGCAATGTTGCCACAGCATGGGGATTATTGGCCGCATCCGAAAAATCGGGCAGGAACCTGTTTTTAGGATCATATCCTATTACTCCCGCCACTGAGATATTGCAGGAACTCTCCATACACAAGTCATTAGGCGCAAAAGTATTACAGGCCGAGGATGAAATTGCCGGTATTGTTTCTTCAATTGGCGCCAGTTTTGCCGGAGCTTTTGCTGTTACCACAACATCCGGTCCTGGCTTATCCCTGAAAAGTGAAGCCATCGGCCTGGCTGTCATGACTGAACTTCCAATTGTGATTGTGGATGTCCAGCGGGCAGGACCCTCTACCGGTATGCCGACCAAATCAGAACAATCAGATTTATTACAGGCTTTGTTTGGCAGAAATGGTGAAGCACCAGCGGTAGTTATAGCTGCATCATCTTCGTCCAACTGCTTTTATTACGCATTTGAAGCAGCAAAAATTGCGATGGAACATATGACACCCGTAATTTTACTCACCGATGGCTACCTGGCTAATGGCTCAGAAGTATTCAAAATCCCGAAAATGGCCGACATGAAACCGATCAAGCCGCCTATCGTGGAAGCCGAAGATTTGGTTTATCGTCCATATTTAAGAGATCCTGAAAAATTAAGCCGCTCATGGGCTGTACCCGGAACACTTGGATTGAGGCATCGTATAGGTGGTCTGGAAAAAGAGAATGTTTCAGGAAATGTGTCACACGATCCTGAAAACCATCAGATCATGTGTGAATTAAGGGCAGAAAAAGTAAGGAGAGTGGCCAACTATATTGATCCGCAAAATATCATTGGCGAGGATAGTGGTGATTTATTGGTGGTAAGCTGGGGCGGCACTTTCGGTGTAATGATTGAAGCGGTTAAGGAAATGCAGAGTCAGGGAAAAAGCATCAGCCTTGCTCATTTTCATTATATCAATCCATTGCCAAACAATACCGCAGAAATCTTTAGCAGGTTTAAAAAGATCATCGTGCCTGAATTAAATTTAGGGCAATTCGTTCTATTCCTGAGGATGCATTTCCAGCAGTTTAAATTTCATCAGTATAATAAAATACAGGGATTACCTTTTATGGTGTCAGAATTAGTGGAAAAGTTTAACGAAATTTTGGAGGAGAAATAGTCATGACTAACGAAGTTATTAATCCCCAGGATATAGCCCCGCTAACCAAAGAAGATTTTACAAGCGACCAGATGGTAAAATGGTGCCCGGGCTGTGGCGACCACGCCATCTTATCCTCTTTTTTAAAAGTATTGCCCGAACTGGGTGTTCGCAAACAGGATGTGGTTGTGGTTTCAGGGATAGGATGTTCCTCCCGTTTCCCTTACTATGTTAAAACATATGGGTTCCATGGAATTCATGGAAGAGCTGCGCCACTGGCCTCCGGTATAAAAATCACAAACCCGGATTTACATGTATGGATGATTACCGGAGACGGTGATTCACTTGCTATCGGCGGTAATCATTTTATCCATCTGCTGAGAAGGAACCTCGACATCAATGTGATGCTGTTCAATAATAAGATTTATGGTTTAACCAAAGGTCAGTACTCCCCGACCACTCCTGCCGGTAAAAGGACAAAAACTTCACCCCAGGGAACCATTGAACATCCTTTTAATGTTGGAGAACTCGCCATTGGTGCGCAGGGAACTTTTTTTGCAAGGGCAGTTGACAACAACCCGAAGATGATGGCAGAAGTAATGTTTGAAGCCGGAAAACATAAGGGCACTTCCCTGATAGAAATTCTTCAGAATTGTGTGATTTTTTACAACAATGTGCATGCTGATGTAGCTTCCAAAGAAACCAAGGATGAAAACCAGATATTCTTACGTCATGGCGAACCGATGATTTTTGGGAAGGAAAATGATAAAGGGATCATCCTTAAAGGGACCGAACTCGTGGTGGTCAGGATCGGAGTAAACGGTATTACAATAAAGGATCTTTTGGTACACGACAAGTACCAGCGTGATCCGGGTATACAGGTTATGCTATCGAAAATGGCACCCCCTTCATTCCCCATTGCAATGGGGGTAATACGGTCTGTAACAGATTTTACATATGATTCGAGGATGGAGCAAATCATTGCTTCTGAAAAAGAGAACAGTCCGATAAAATGTATGGATGATCTGCTAAACAGCGGAAAAACCTGGGAGATTTAATCCTACAATAAAAAATCAAAGCCCCGCCATCGGCGGGGCTTTTTCATGTAACCTGATAAATTTGAGGGGCAATTTTTAATTTTCAAATTTCATTCTGCTTAGAGGGAATAACTTCTGTATTCAGGATGCCGGTCGATAAATTTCTTTACCGCTGAACATGAAGGAATGATCCTGTAATGATGTGCAACGGCAAAATCAAGCCCTTCCTGTATAATTTCCATAGCTAGTCCTCTTCCCCTTAAAGGTTCAGGTACATAGGTGTGATAAAAATCAATGATGTTGTTATCACGAATAGAATATTCAAGCTCACAGTCGAGGCCATCGACTTTTTTATAAAACCTGTTTCTTTCATGCACAATACCTCTATTCATGACGAACAATATATAATCCTTAAACTGAAAAGTAAGGGATAAAGTTTCGGCAAATGAACAAAAAATTAATTCAGCTTGGTGAAATACATAGCCTTGTTTTAGGATAAACTGCAATTGTGTCACGGTCAGCGCCATTTTCATAGCGGTCAGCTATTTTTACATAACCTTCGCGGAAACACTATAATGTACATTCCTTTAAAAGCAGGAAGCCAGCAACATTATTTTTCTGGGTTCATGATAAATCCTATCGGTTTGCCAGGAATACACTTGAAATGGTAATAACATTCCTGCGAAACCACATAGGCGTCAAGCTAAAAAGCGAATTTTGAGTATGAAGCCCTTGCATTTTCGCGGTCTTTACGATTTTCATATAAACAGTGTTTTAGAATTTGTGCATGTATTGCTTTGTTATCAGATGTCAATATTTCATAAAAATGGCTATTGAACAAGTTAGCTAATTTCAACAGGCTCACATGATCCTTGCTCTTGTTGTTATTGATATGGGAGCCGCATTCATACCACCAAACCACGTGGAATAGTATTATGTATAGCAACATCAAATAGATGGTGCATTTTACACGTGTTGCATTCTTGCATTGCCAATGAAATAGTTTTTCCAATGAGAAATTGCTTTTCCAACTCTTGAATATAATTTCAATCTGCCAGCGCCATCTGTATATCTGATAGATTTGATACGTATTGCAAATTATTTCAGGGATGTTGGACAAGAAAATATTGTACTGGAGCAGGGTATAATATTCGGGCGAATGGTTTAGCCTTTTGTCCCGGTGTTTTTTAGCTTTCCTTATCCGTGTTTCTGCTTTCTGTGCTGGCACACGAACAGCAACCAGCCTAAGTTTGAGCTGTTGTTCTTTGCCAACAACAACCTCTTTGTCAATGATTTTTTTCTTGCTCAATAGCTTAACAAGGTCTATCAAAGCGCCGGTCTCAGGTTCATAAAGATGGATTAAGTAGAGTTTTCTGCAAACAAAATAGATACCTTTCTGATTGAATTTTCCAAGAACATTCAATGTTGTGAATCCCAAATCGCGCAATATCAAATCTCCATTCTGTAGATATGGCAACACGTTGGGTGAGAGGCTTTGGTCGTTATTGGTAAAACTGTAAATGCTCATAAAAGCAAAGCTATTGCAAGTGAGATTATACATGGCATGTATTTTTGCCTGGGCTTTCTTTTTCCCTTTTGTAACATTGCCTGGGAACTCAACATTCAGTTCATCAGGTAAGGAAATAACAGTGCTGTCATCAATGTATATATTGTTGAAATGTTTTAGAATACTACTTTCTTTTTGAGATGGTTTATAAACTATCTGCTTGCCAATGACCCCTTCTAGAACTTTCTTTAAATACTCTTCTGTTGATGGATCGAGAAGGCGTTCACATAAAGCCTGCTTGCTTATGCATTGCCCAGCCAATAAACCTATCTCCATTGCCCAGTCACTGTAAGTATTCCTTATTTTTGACACCATCAACATAAATCCGATTATCATATGCTTTGGAGTAATCTTTTGCGCTTTGCGTTTCACAAAGCCGCTTTCTTTTGCCAGGTTATTTAACCATCTACCTTGTAGTTTTAAAGAAATAATATTTCCTTTGTGCAGGGGTTTTCCCCTCAGGTTGCTGTTTGTTTTCATTACGGAATTTTGATTTACAAACAGCAACTTTTTTTATTGAAAATTACATTGAAATAGTTGATTTTACTAATAATCTAATGTTAATAGGCTTTATCCTTAGCTTGACGCCTATGTGCGAAACCAGGAAACCGGAATCTGCCATGAATACAATGTGCGGGTTGATTGTAATTCCCGTTCAGAAGGTTATTCTATCTTCGCCAGTTCCACTGTAAAATGCCTTAAGATGGGCGCTTCGTTCACGATCTTTAGTCCTTTTTTGATTTCGTTCCGCCTCTCATAAACGTTCGCAATGGCAGCGGCAACATAATCCATGTGGCTGTTAGTATAAACCCTGCGTGGAATGGCCATTCTGACCATTTCAAGCTTGGGATAACGGTTTTCACGTGTATTGGGATCGCGGTCGGCGAGCAGCGTGCCAATCTCAACGGCTCTTACTCCGCTTTCGAGGTAGATTTCGATAGCGAGGGTTTGAGCAATGTATTCTTCTTTCGGAATAGAAGGCAGAAATTTCTTGGCATCGATGAAGATGGCATGTCCTCCGAACGGCTCCAACACAGGAACTCCGTAGCTTTTCAGTTTTTCGCCCAGATAGGCGACTTGTTTAATGCGTGTTTCAAGGTAATCAAACTCGGTAGCCTCCATGAGCCCCTGTGCAAGAGCATTCATATCTCTCCCCGACATGCCACCATAGGTGACATATCCTTCAAACATAATATTGTACATGCTTGCCTGCTGGTAAATCTTTTGATCTCTTAACCCGATAAACCCGCCCATGTTCACAATGGCGTCTTTCTTACTGCTCATGGTCATGGCGTCTGTATACGAATACATCTCTGCAACTATTTCACGGATGGACTTATGCTCATAGCCTTTTTCACGTGTTTTGATGAAGTAAGCGTTTTCGGCAAACCTTGCTGAATCGAAGATGACCATCGTGCCGTATTTGCGGGCAAGCTGGCTTACCTCGCGCAGGTTCTGCAACGAGACAGGCTGGCCTCCGGAGCTGTTACAGGTGAGGGTGATGATGACAAAAGGAATTTTTTCTATCGGACACGACTCCAGGACTGCTTCAAGCTTTTTCAGATCGACATTTCCTTTAAACGGGTGGTATAACGATGACTGAAAAGCTTCATCGATGGTGCAGTCAATTGGGGTTGCCTTTCTGAATTCGATATGTCCCTTGGTTGTATCGAAGTGAGAATTACCGGGTATCACATCGCCCTCCTTCACAAGCACCGAGAAGAGAACATTCTCAGCAGCCCGTCCCTGATGAGTTGGAAGGAAATAATTGAATCCGAATAAAGTTTGAATGGTCTCCTTCATCACCAGGTATGAGGAAGCGCCGGCGTAACTTTCATCACCGAGCATCATCGCCGACCATTGCCGGTCACTCATGGCTCCGGTACCAGAGTCGGTTAGCAGGTCGATGTAAACATACTCGCTTTTAAGATTAAACAGGTTGTAATTGGCTTCCTTAAGCCATAGTTCACGTTCGGCGCGGGTACTCCTTTTAATGGTTTCCACCATTTTAATCTTGTATGATTCCGCATGAGGAAGTTCCATGATAACTGATTTTATTTTTTTGAATTGAAATTTTAACTGGAAATAAGTTTTAGAAATTATCTATCTAACATCTGATATCTAATGTCTATAGTCTAACATCTAAAATCTAACATGAAACTCATCCCTGCGTTTGATATTCAAAAAGAGGTGCTCTGCAAGAAACCGGTGAAAGCATTGTTCAATCATATCCTGTTTTGTCGGAGGCAAATATATAGGATTTTTGAAACAGCAAAAAAATAATTGAAAAAATCGAAAAAAAGTTAATTGGCTTTTATTTCCCTGTTGGTACTCAGGGTTTACTGCTTTTATAAACAGTAATAAATTCCAACCTCTGTTTTGATAAGTATTCTAATGTTTTATTCAGATTTTGTGAAAACCCTAGCAGAAATCCACCACCTCCCGAACCGCAAAGCTTTAGGTAATAATCCTGGCTTTCATAGCCATGTTGCCATACCTGCCTGAAATCATTGGGTATCATTTCATCGAAATATTCAAATTGAAACACAGATAAGTCATTTAGCTGACTGAAAAATTCATTCATCTCGCCTTTGATAAGGTGACGTATGCATAAGTCGTTCAAAGGGATGAACCTGTTTATGATCAGGGACAGGTAGCTCGGTTGTTTGCATTTTTCAAGAAACCGTTTGACCATGGGTTCTGTCTTTCCGGGTTTGCCAGTATTGATAAGAAATATTCCCGAGTCGGATTCAAACTTGCTGCGGGGAATTGCAACAGTTTGAATGTCTGTTTTGGAGCTGATCAGCAACGGAAATTTAATGTAAGAATTCAGGGGGTCGATACCGGAGCTTTTGCCATGAAAATAGTTTTCAAGATAGGAAAGGTCCTGTTTCAGCTTAAGAATATCTTCTTTACCGATCGAACGGGAACCTTCAATTTTATTTTTTGTGTACCGGCTGTATATCGAAGCTACCAGTGCGCCTGAGCTGCCAAGGCCAAATCCCTGTGGAATGGACGACTCAAAATACAATCCATTTTCAATATCTTTTTTCAGGGATTCCAGATCCAGGTCTACTTTTAACGTATCGGCATGTTTTATTTTAAAAAGTTCTTTTGCGAAATCATTTATCTGTTTATTGGAGTTCACCGCAAAGTCATAGTCGGTATATTTGTAATGATCTTTGATATTGCTGAAGCTCAGTTCCCCATGATAATGTGTAAAGGGAATGGTTAAAGCCATCGAATCGTAAATGATCCCATATTCACCAAACAGGATAACCTTACCGTAATAAATCTCACTTTTATTTTTTTCCATGTCTTATGAAATTTTAACCGGTCCGCCGCCTGCTTTATCATCGATCCATCGATCTTCTTCGCAAAAGCCGAGAAGTTCATCATGAATAAAACCGGCGATCTGCTTTTTATCACGGTCGGAATAAATCAAATGTACATTTGGACCGGCATCGAGTGTAAAGGTGATGAATATTTTATTATCCAGCCTGAACTGCCTGATGCGGTTGATAATATTCCACGTATTTTCATTGAGTAAAGTAAAACCCTCGGCGGAAGTCATCATCATGGCATGAAGGCTTAATGCTTCGTTTTCAGTAATATTGATAAATGATTCTTCATCACCGCACAACAAAGCATCCATCATTTTATCCAGATTAATTCCTGCCTGTTTATAGCGCTGCGCAGCATAAGGATGACCGGTCATCAGATGGTGTCCGGCACTGGAACTCACTTTCTTTTTTTTGGTACTTGTGATGAGGATGGCATCTCTCAGGGTAAGAAAACTATTATTGATGGTTGAATTCAATTTTATTGCTGCTTCATCCGATGATTCCCTGATGCTTTTATGCTTACCCCAGACAACGAATCCTCCGTAGACCGAACGTGCTGCACTTCCCGATCCAAGCCTTGCAAGAAAGGATGCCTTTTCATAAAATGATTTGTCGTCCACAGGAGTACCGAATAGTTTTTGCTGCATCGAGACCAGGCATAAAGCAAGCGCACTGAATGCAGAAGCTGAGGAGGCAATTCCCGACGAATGAGGAAAGGAGTTGCAGCTTTCAATTTTAAGATCAAATTGATTTAAAAAAGGCATGAATTCGCTCGCTGTTTTTAGGAAAGATTTAATCCTGGTTTCAAAGGCAGGATTCGTCTGATTTTCAAATGTAAATTCAACCCTTATTCCCTTATTCCCCCTATACCTGTATTCCAAACTTGTTTGAGTGAACGACTTGTCCAAAGCAAAACTCAGCGAAGGATTTTGCGGAATCTGGTTTTCTCTTTTCCCCCAATATTTGATCAGGGCGATATTCGATGGGCTTCTCCATGCCGTGAAACTGTCAGCCTTTAAAGGTTGTATAAGCCCTGAAGCCCCTTGTCTGTATTTCTCTTCAAATTTCACTTTGTCTTTATCATTTCATCAAAAGAAAAAACAATGTCGATATTTTTCGTTTTCAGATACTTTTTCAATTCCTCAGCAGTGTCGTGCCAGGTTATCATAGCAAAGTCGCCACCCCAGGCTCCGAGTGATTTAATTTCACCCCTCAGGTCGCTAAACCGGTCTTTCTTTAATCTTTCTTTTCCCAGCAAATGGGAAATAATCTCTTCATGATGACTGATACACTCTTCGAAAGAGCTGAGTGTATTAGCAAAAGCGATTCGCTCCGATAAATCTGAAATGATTTTAATTTCTATATCTAAAGATCCTGTGCGGGCATTAAACGCATTCACACTTGCCGATGAATCCTGCTTGTTCCCGAGGTAGATAAAAAAAAGACAGCCTTTAAACGATGGATTGAAATCCGCACTTTCCACCTTGTAATATTCATCGGTGCGCGAAAAAAAACCCGGTTGATGCTCTCTGGCAAAAACAACATCATAGCCCGATCCTTTTGAAACAAGCAGGTGCAGTTTAAACGGATCGATGCCTGCCCAAAAGGCAATATCGGAAAGCAATGATGAACTGCTTCCAAGTCCCCAGCTAAGTTTAAAATCAGCCTTAACGAATACGTTTTTGCTTTTTTGCAATGCTAGAAATCCTGGATTTAACTGGTCGGCGGCCTTAAGCCATGAAAGCAAGCGATCGGCAATTTTATGATCGGTTGTGTCAATGATTTTTAAGAACGTTGTGTCAAATTTGGCTTTAAACCAGCATATCTCATTTTCAAAACTCTCCCAGGTAAGCCAACCATCATTTTCAGCACCGGCGATATTTAATGACTGGCCGAACTTAACAGGCGAAACCAAAGCTCTGGCGCCTTTTAAAACAAGGTATTCGCCGGTTATCAATAATTTTCCGCTGGAATAGTAGTGCATTATTCGGCAGCTAATACAGCCTTATCAGAAATAACCTTTTCCCTGATATTCTTAAGGAAGGTATCTACTGAATTGTATGTAACTTTCTCATCTTCAAAAAATGCCTTGGCTGATTCCTTTTCCTGCTCATTAGCCTCAAACTGATTGAGTATATTCAGAAGGTGCATTTTCATGTGTCCTTTCTGAATACCTTTCGTGACCAGGGATTTCATTGCGCCGAAATTATTTGCAAGGCCAACGGCCGCTGCAATACGCATAAGTTCGGATGCTCCGGGATTGCCTAAAAGTTCAAGCGATTTTTTTGCCAGGGGATGAAGGGTGGTCAAACCTCCAACTGTTCCAAGGGCAAGGGGGATCGTAAGGGTATAAGTGAAGAAACCATTTTCGATTTTTACATCCGTCAGGCCTTTGTACTTCCCGTCTCTTGCAGCCCAGGCATGTCCGCAGGCTTCAATCGCCCTGAAATCGTTCCCGGTAGCAAGCGCTACCGCATCGATACCATTGAAGATACCTTTGTTGTGTGTAGTTGCACGGTAAGTATCAATTTTAGCGATTTCAACAGCTTTTTCAAATTTCCATGCGAATTGCTCGCCTGTAAGGTTAGGATCAATCTTGTCAAATTCAGAAATATTGCACCCGACTGAAGACTTTAACCAGGCAATCGGGCGTGTAATTCGACAATATCGCCATGATCACTTCGCAGTTTTTCTCCTCATTCTCGAAATATGGACTTTCACTGAAAAATGATTTCAGCTCTGAGGAGAACTCCTCAAGACAGGTATTGATAAAGTTGGCTCCCATGCTGTCCACTGTTTCAAAAGTGGCTTTAATCTGGAAATAATCCGGTATTTCATTTGATTTGTCCACCAGGTCGATACTCAATATTCCGCCTCCCCGCTTTTGCATATTGCCGGTAATATGTTGCGTACTTTCAAGCAACCGGTCTTTTAAATCGGGCATGAGGGTTTTTAATTTATCCGCATTCCCTTTCCAGATAAAGTGGACCTGACCAACCTTGGTTGTCGATAACACTTCCGTTTTAAATCCTCCCCTGTCCGACCAGAACTTAGCGCTTTTTGCAGCCGCCGCAACCACCGAACTCTCCTCGATTACCATCGGTACATGGTATACCTTTCCGTCGATCAGGAAATTAGGCGCAATTCCATAAGGAAAATAAAAGTTTGAAATTGTATTTTCGCTGAAATCATCGAAAAGCTTTTGTTTCGAATGGTCGGAAATTAGAAAGCTCTTAAATTCCTTTACTGATTCATCGGGATTTTCAAAATGGCCGGCAACAAAATTCAGTTTTTGGTCTTTTGTCAATTTTGAGAATCCGCAAACGATTTGTTTTTCTTTCACAAATTTGATTATTATATTGTTTTACTCCACTATCAAGTGCGGGTTACAAAACAGAGGGCGCAAAGATAATGTTTTCATGCTGAATGACATATTAAACAGTTGGAATTAAATATTGTTTAATTGTTTTAGAATAAAACTGAACAAAAGGTACATAAAATAATCTTTTATCTTTGGACACTTAAATTTCAACGATGGGTAATTCGGATGTTTGTATCGTCGGTGCCGGACCTGCCGGTTCATTTACATCTCTGTTTCTCGCAAAATTCGGCATCCCTTGCACCCTCATTGATAAAGCTTCTTTCCCCAGGGATAAAATATGCGGAGATGGAATCAGCGGATGGGTGCTGACCATTCTGGCGGAACTGGATAAAGAATTATTGATCAAATTATCGAACCAGCCATTTATTTTACCTTCTCATGGTATCCGTATTGTAGCGCCCAATTCCAAATTTCTCGACCTTCCTTTTTCTGATGATTCTTTCTCTGAGCCTGGCATACCGCCGGGATTTACATGCCGTCGACTGGATTTCGATAATTTTTTGATTCAGGAAATCAGAACCAGGAAAGAAATTGAATTTATTGAAAACACAGAAGTAATTGGGTACAGTAAGAACGATAAAGGCCTGGAACTTACCACTGATAAAGGCGAACATCTGAACTTTCGTCTGGTCATCTTTGCAAACGGAGCCAACTCACGATTTTCAATCGATCCCGGAGGAATGGTGAGAAACAAAAAGAACATGATGACCGGGATAAAAGCCTATTACAGGGGCATTAAAAACTTCCATGAACAAAACTATGTCGAACTGCATTTCTTAAAAGATATCCTGCCCGGATATTTGTGGATATTTCCTTTACCGGGTGGTATGGCTAATGTGGGTATAGGCCTTGATCAGCACAGGATCCGCAAAAGAAAGTTAAACCTGAAAGACAAAATGTTCGAACTGATTGAAACTCATCCTTATTTAAAGGAACGTTTTACCGGAGCAGAAATGGTGTCGAAGGTTCAGGCTTATAATTTACCCTTGTGGGATGGCCGGAGAAAACTTTCCGGTGATCATTTCATGCTTGCCGGAGATGCCGCCAGCCTGATTGATCCTGTTACCGGCGAAGGTGTCGGCCATGCCGCTATCAGTGGTATGTATGCTGCAGAGCAGGCTAAACGCTCACTCGCAAGCAATAACTTTACATCCGGGTTTATGCAACAGTACGACGACAGCCTTTATCAGAGGATTGGAAAAGAACTCAGCATCAGCATTAAAATACCAAGGTTCATACAGTTTCCCTGGTTGTTTAATATGATGGTAAATAAGGGCTTAAAAAGCCTGGTTCTCCGTGAAAGACTAAGTCTTGCCATGACCGATCTTGAAGTGCGGAAGCGCCTGAAAGAGCCTTCGTTGTATTTGAAAGTTTTATTAGGAAGATAACCCGTGGAAAACAAGGAAGGAAAAAAGCAGCAGGTACGTTCTATGTTCAACAGCATAGCCCCGCGTTATGATTTTTTGAATCATTTCCTTTCATTGGGAACAGATTATTGCTGGCGAAGAAAAGCAATTCGGTTGATCGGTAAAAGCCATCCTGAAAGTATCCTTGATGTGGCAACCGGCACCGGCGACCTTGCGATAGTTGCCGCAAAACTCTCCCCTCAAAAGATCACCGGCATTGATATAGCTGAAGAAATGCTGACAATTGGCCGAAAAAAGATAGTCCGAAGAAAGCTTGAACATTTGATTTTTCTGGAAACAGGCGATTCGGAGAATCTAAAATTTCCGGATGTTAGTTTTGACGCTGTAATGGTAGCTTTTGGTGTGAGGAATTTTGAAAATCTTGAAAAGGGGCTTGCTGAAATGCAGAGAGTTTTAAAAAGAGGTGGTATCGTGGCCATCCTTGAATTTTCGGGACCGGAAAAATTTCCTGTCCGACAGCTTTATCATTTCTATTTCAGATTCATTTTGCCGCTTATTGGTCGCTTTATATCGGGTAACCGGTCCGCATATACCTACCTTCCAGAGTCAGTCGGCAAATTTCCCTCTGGTGATGAATTCCTGAATTACATGGAAAAGGCCGGATTCACTAATAACTCACGCAATCCGTTAACTTTTGGAATTGCTACACTTTATTCAGGCTATAAAATTTAAATTTATGGAAATTAAAAAAACGAACAGCCAAAATCTTTCAAAAGAGGAAAAGGTAAAACTGATTCTTGATTTCTTTCACCGCCTGATGATGCATCATGCGATGTGGTTTGCCGAGGTGCAGCACCAGCTTGGGGCAGAAAAAGCATACGAGGCTTTGGAAACGGCATGGGAAAAGACCTGCACCATACAACTGAGCCGTTTATCTAAGACCCTTGGTTTTGGATTGGAAAATGGTCTGCCCGTTCCCCTTCTTGATCTGTCTGATGAAATACTTGATAATCTCAGGGAAAGTATAGCGATAAACTGGCTTGCCACTGACGGGGTATGGTTTCAGGCTGTTGAGTTTAAACACGGAATGAATGATGCAAAGCGATGCAACGATTCCTGCTGGGCGCATTTCTCGCCTTTTGAAGCCCGCTCTATTAAGAAGATATTGAATTTGCCTGAATCACCGGGATTTGATGGTTTAAAGAAAGCCCTAAAGCTCAGGTTATATGCCTTTATCAATGAGCAATCCATCGATCAGGAAACGGAAGATAGTTTTGTTTTCAGGATGAACAAATGCCGGGTTCAGGAGGCCAGGAAACGAAAAGGTCTTGAAGATTATCCCTGTAAATCAGGCGGCCTTGTTGAGTATTCCACCTTTGCCGAAACTATTGACATAAGAATTAAAACTGAGTGTATTGCCTGTCCCCCCGATAAGCATCCTGAGGAATATTATTGTGCCTGGAGATTCCTTTTCCAACCAGAAAAAATCACAAATTCATAAAATCAGGACGAAAGTCCTTTACAAATCATTAGATTTCTTTACCCCGGACTTTAGTCCCTGGAAAGTAAATCCCACCGGCAATGGGCTTTAGCCGTTATTTGTGATTTTATCAGGCTAAAATGATAAATTAAACTATGCTGGTTTTTTACGAAGTATTTATAACTTCTGAATTTTTTTTATGATTTGTTGTCCATTTTAAAAAATACCTTTATATATTTGTACCTTAGTTTTTGAGTTTTCACAGTTATTAATTTAAAAAAATGTTGTTATGAGGAAATTTTTACCTGTTATTTTAATTTGTGTACTCGGAGTTTCAGGATTGATTCTGAATGCACAGGATGGGCCTCTCAGTCCGTCAATTATTGGAGTTGGCAAATATCACGGCTTAACACCTCCTTTAAGTGAGCTTCCAACCATTAGTCTTGATGAATGGGCGCAAATGGCTTTGGATGCCGATAGGCCCAGGAACGAAGAACTTCAGGAAAGGCTCTATCCCTATGCCGCAACTGCTTTACCGCAAGGACCGGATGAAGCGTGGCAAAAACAAATGGGCTCATACGAAGGGATGAAAGCTCCCATCGTAAGTTTTGACGGCCAGACCTCTCCTTATTATCCCCCCGATGATAACGGAACTTCAGGTCCGAATCATTACATGCAAACCATTAACACAGTTTATGCAATCTACAACAAGACAGGGACCCTGGTAGCAGGGCCAACCAACATGAATTTGTTGTTCAGTGGTGTAACCGGAGCAACCTGCAATGATGGAGACCCTCTTATATTGTATGACGAACAGGCTCAGCGTTGGTTAGCCGTTGAATTTTCCATCTGTGGAAGCAATGATTACATGCTTGTAGCTGTTTCCCAAACTAATGATCCGACAGGGAGCTGGCACAAATATTCATTCGATGTAGCCGATATGCCTGACTATGAAAAATTCGGAATATGGCAGGATGGTTATTACATGGGAACCAATAATTCATCAGGAAATGATATTTATGTTTTCCAGCGCTCCCAAATGCTGGTTGGCGGTACTGCCCAGTTTGTTGGATTCAATAATGCATGGCGCCCCACTACCATCGACGGATTTATGTGCGTTCCGCCAATTGATAATGACGGAACATTTGCGCCTGCCGGTTCTCCGGGATTGTTCATCACCATGAATGATGATGCTATTGCCGGTGGCTCGGACCAACTTTGGATTTATGAGTTGGCTGTAAACTGGACGACTCCGTCATCCTCCACTTTCAACAGGGTACAGCAAATCAATGTGACAGCATTCGATAGTAATTTTGGTGCAAACTGGGATAACATCAAACAACCGGGAACAACCCGTGAACTGGATGCTATTCCGCAGGTAATTATGAATGCACCCCAGTACCGGAATTTCGGAACTTATCAAACCATAGTTTGCTGCCACACTGTGGATGTCGACAACACAGACCATGCAGGAATCCGCTGGTATGAGTTAAGAAAGACAACCGGCACATGGTCGGTCAGGCAAACAGGAACCTATGCGCCGGATGCGCACTCAAGATGGATGGGAAGTGTCAGGCTAAATGGTTATAATGAAATTGGACTTGGCTATTCTGTTTCGAGTACCTCAGTCTATCCAAGCATCCGGTATGCCGGACAATCCTCAACAGCTTATGCTGCCGGAACTGGAACACTTGATGTTGCAGAACAAACTATTCAGACCGGAGCTTATTCTCAGACATCCTATAACCGCTGGGGTGATTATTCAAGTATAGATGTTGATCCGACTGATGATAAAACATTCTGGTATACCAACCAATATATGGGAAGTACTACAACCAAGAAGACCAGGATCGCATCTTTCCAGATTTCTGCACCTGCTCCTGTTCCTGATTTGATCGTACAAAGTCCGGCTGCAAGCCCTGCTTCGGTTTTAGCCGGTTCAACAACTACGGCCTCCTGCACAGTTTATAACCAGGGAACGGGCGCTGCCGGGGCTTCCAACCTGAAATATTATCTTTCGGCTAATTCAACTTATGAGACCGGAGACACTTACCTTGCAACGGATGCTGTGGTATCTCTGGCTGCAAGTGGTTCGGCTGCCGTAAGCGAGCTGGTGACGATTCCTTCAGGAACAACTACCGGAACATGGTATATACTTTTCTATGCCGATGCTGATGCTGCAGTAACCGAAAGCAGTGAAACCAATAATGTGGGCTATGTTGCAATTACTGTTACAAACGGTACAAGCCAGCCTGACCTGATTGTTCAGAGTCCGGCTGCCAGTCCCGCTTCTGTTCAGGCCGGATCGACAACGACCGCTTCCTGCACAGTTTATAACCAGGGTACAGCAACTGCCGGTGCTTCCAATCTGAAATATTATCTTTCGACTAATACGACCTATGAAACGGGTGACACTTATCTTGCTGTTGACGCAGTTGTATCTTTAGCTGCCAGTGGATCATCCGCCGTCAGTGAGGTTGTGACAATTCCATCCGCGACTGCAGCAGGAACTTATTATATCCTGTTCTATGCAGATGCTGACGCAGCAGTAGCAGAAAGCAATGAATCGAACAATGTCGGTTATATCCAGATTACTGTAACAGTTGCTTCGGCAGGATGCAACAGCACGACCCAGTATCCAAGTACAACACTCACACCAACTACTGCATGGAAGACTCAAAATTCCGTTTGGGCCGGTGAGTTTTGCGCTTTTAATGTTACCAGTGGCAGAAATTATCAGTTCTCTCTCTGCACTGCTGATGGCGCAAGCGCCACCTATGATTCTGAACTCACACTGAGAAACAAAGCCAATGATGCATTTATTGCATATTCCGATGATTACTGTGGCGATGATGCAAAAATTTTCTGGACCGCAACTTTCACCGGACAGGTTAAGCTGGTTGTAACCCGCTATAATTGCCTGACTGGCACAACGAATACCAAAGTCAGGTACAGGTATACTGCAAAAGAGGCAGAATTACCAGGTGAAATATTTAACCAGGAATTCAGTGTATATCCCAACCCAACTAATTCTAATGTTTTCATAACTGCTTCAACGGATTTCGAAGAAATTACAGAAATTCAGGTGTACGACTCGAAAGGTGCGCTGCAATTAACTCATAAGGTTACCGATCCATCAATAATTGAAATAGAACTCGGTATTGCTGCTCTTCCTCAGGGAGTGTATTATATCAGAGTGGTTGGTAACAACTCAAATACTAATTTAAAGGTAATGAAGACTGATTAAAAAGGCTTCATGAAGTTTTTAAGGAAGGAGGCTGTCTCAAAGGGACAGCCTCTTTTTATAAAGGGGATGGTGTTTTTATTGAACCACGATCTGGAATTTTTGTGACCTTCTTCCCTGCAGGCAATAAGGAATAATTGTATTCCTGTCGACAATAAGATATTCCAGGCTGTAAACATTACAAAGGCTCTCAGGAATAGCAAGTAATGCACCTGCTCCGGCAACATTTAATTCCACTAGATTGGTCAAATTTCCCATTTCTGCCGGCAACTGCTCAATCTGATTTTTACCTATTATGATTAAGGATAAGGATGTACAACTTCCAATCTCATGAGGCAGGGCCTGAAGCAAATTGTGTCCAAGGATTATTTTTTGTAAATTTTTCATCAGGCCAATACTGGCCGGTAACTTATTTAATTGATTATATTCCAGTTGTAATTCTTTCAAATTTTCGAGATTACCAATTTCTTCCGGCAGGGCCGTCAGGTTATTCATATAAAGGGAAAGATTTTCAAGCATTTTCAGATTACCGATTTCCGGAGGCAGTGATTCTATTTCATTACGGCTCAAAGCGAGCCGCTTGAGCTTTTTAAGATCTTCTATTTGCGGAGGTATCTGCTTAATATTGTTTTTAAACAATATCAATTCCTCAAGATTGACAAATTGGAAAACCTCCTGTGGAATTTCATTAAGTCTGTCCTTGCTTAAGTCCAGAATCCGAACACCTTTAATATTCTCCAAAGCTTTTTCAAAGCTGGTATACCTTTGAGAAGAGCAGATCAGAAAGGGTAAGATGGAAAGTAAAAACAAGAAACTTTTT
Source organism: uncultured Bacteroidales bacterium (assembly GCA_963708435.1). Taxonomy (GTDB): domain Bacteria; phylum Bacteroidota; class Bacteroidia; order Bacteroidales; family JAADJA01; genus JAADJA01. Next base: position 909 of record CAVPSZ010000020.1, on the reverse strand, counting down.
ACATAAACACCTTTAAGAAGGTTTCTCATATCAGAATCCTTTCATTTTGGAATATCTGATTCCTGACCTCGCTTTAGGGGACTGTGAATAATCGTAGTTATACAAGGCACTTTCCCATTCACCATACATTGCGTTAGGTAAAACAATGAAAATATTACCAAAATCCTCCTTGTATTTGTCAGCCATTTGAAATCTCTCCGCGACCGATTTTTTCTCAAAAACATCAGAAAAATCATTCAGATTATCCCCTATTAGCATGATGATGGAATGGGTTTCTGCAATTTTCTCTCTCCTGCTTTTTTTACTTGACTCATCCATTTGCATTAGAAGGTGCTCATCATCAGCATTTGGAAATCCGAATTTTATCAGATTCTGAAGGGTAGATTCACGGTGTTTTTCCTTACGGTTAGTCACATAAAATACTTTCATCCCTTTAGCGCTAGCATATTGCAGGAATTCCAAAGCTCCTGGAAGTGGTTCGGCATTGGCCCGGATAACCCATTCGTCCCAGTATTCAGGATATATAATATCTTCTAAAACACATTTTGCTTCATAAGGACTGTTATCGAGTATGGTCTCATCGATGTCCACAATAATGGCTTGCTGTTTCATCAGGGCCATTATCCTCAGACTTTGGTCTAATCTGTACCTGGCAAGGTTAAAAGCCTGATAACACAGAGCCCTGTATTCTGCGGCAGTTTGCTGGTACAAAACTGCCATCGTTAAATGATCATTGTTATTAGAAGCGGGCTCAAAACTGTTATTGTTGTCAAAGGCTGTTGTATTGGAGCAGTTGTGAAAGCCTATAAGCATCCCAAATACAAAGAATAATAAGTAAAAAAGTTTTTTCATATTGAACATTAATTAAATAGCCGTGTAGTTGTATTACTACACGGCTATAAAAATAAT
>CAVPSZ010000019.1:0-273156 GCA_963708435.1 uncultured Bacteroidales bacterium | reverse complement strand
GAAATCAGGAAGATAGTTGTTCAGTAACCCGTAGAGGATTAAAATAACAAAAGGCTGTTCTCAAGGGACGGCCTTTTTATTTAAAAATTTATAACCACAAATCGGTACTTTTATCCTATCTGTGCAACTTTAAACAATGAGCGGTTGTCATTTAAAAAAGATTCCGATAATTATATTTAGTAAATCAATAAATAAACATGATCATGAAGAAAGCAAACATTACTATTTTATTAATTTTCGTTTTTTCCCTGTTTTCGGGATATACTTATGCCCAGAAAAAGGTAAATTCTTCGAAACAGAAAACCGGCCAGAACGAGTCGGTAAATTACCGAATTGATAATATGGGATACTGGAAAAAGATGGCTGAAAAAGGGCTGGTTCCGGTAGCGCCTGTTGTTCAGGTTCCTGAAGCTGTATATACCGGAAGCATGATAAATGCAAAAAGCGTATTGGGCGGTAAGGAGGATTCGCCGGATGTGCCGGTAACTACTGTTCCTAATATGACCGAATCGGAAAATTCAGTATTTGTAGATCCTTCAGACAATGATTTTCTTCTGAATTCCAATAATTCTTACTCCACCAGTGGATCGTTTTATGGTGCGAATTATTTTCTGTCGGAAGATGCTGGTTTGACATGGGGTGGATCAGTGCAGGGAGCGGGTGGCGGAAACAGCGGTGACCCGACAACGGCCATTAATCTTGATGGATCGAAGATGTATGTTAATTTTATTGCGAATAGTTATGGAATGGGTCTCGCATATTCGACCAACAATGGTTCGACATGGTCACCTGTTAATGTGGCTCCGAACCCAGGTCAGTTAGCTGACAAAAATCACATGTGGATCGACAATAGCCCCTCAAGCACTTATTTGGGAAATATGTACATAGCCTGGACCGACTTTGGGGGAAGCTATGACTACCAGGTTGTAATTTCAAGGTCGACCAATGGTGGTACTACATGGTCGGCCAGAGTTCCCATTTCCGGGACAATTTCAACGTTTGATCATGGTGTTAATGTAAATACCGGCCCTAACGGAGAAGTATATGTCTGCTGGGCCACTTACCCTAGTTCAGGTTTGACTGAAAACGGAATAGGATTTAACAAATCAACGGATGGAGGGGCTACTTATGGAACTCCCGTTAAAATTATTTCGAACCTTAAGGGTGTACGGGATATTGGTGTTGGAAAGAATATGCGTGTAAATTCATTTCCGGTTATGGCAGTTGATATCAGCGGCGGTGCATATAACGGAAATATTTATGTGGTTTGGCCCAATATCGGAGTACCGGGAATTAATACCGGAACCAGCACTGATGTATACATGATCAGGTCTTCTGATTTGGGTGTTACCTGGTCCGCACCGATTAAGGTGAACCAGGATGCGCCGGGAATGGGCAAAAAACATTACTCTCCCTGGATAACCTGCGATCCGGAAACGGGTACTTTAAGTGTTGTATTTTATGACGACCGCAACGTTGGCTCCAGCCAATGCGAGGTATATTGCGCCAACTCATTTGATGGCGGTGATACATGGGAAGATTTTAAAGTCAGCGATGTATCGTTTACTCCTTCTCCTATTCCAGGTTTAGCAGGACAATACATGGGGGATTACCTTGGTATCACTGCTAGGGGAAGCAAGGTTTATCCTGTATGGACCGACACCCGTAACAATAAATGGATGACTTATGTTTCACCTTATGTTACCAATTCCCTTCCCAAGCCAACCAACCTCACACTTCAGCTCGATGAACCGACCGGTCATATTGATATGGGCTGGTTGTATGAAGGTAAGGATTTTCTTTACTTTAATGTATACAGGGAAGGTACCCTTCTCGGAACAACTACCGATTTAGTCTGGTCGGACAATCTGCCAGATTATGGAATTTATCAATACAGTGTTACAGCCATGCACACCGAAGGAGAATCTGTGCCAGCGATAGCATCAATCCAGTGGGGAAATCCTCATATTTATGTTACCCCTGAAGAAATCACCGCAAATCTTGTTATCGGAACATCGACCACCGATACCATTGTTGTTAAAAATGTGGGTGAACTTGAGCTTGAATATACAGTAAGCCCGTTTATCAATAATAAGAAGAGCGGTAAGGATTATTGCGAGGCAACCAGTAACAGTGTGATGAATATATCAGCAATGTTACTTTCGGCGACATCAATAATTCATCCGATTGCGACAATTATCATGATTATACTGATCTGTCGACCCAGGTTAATCCCGGTCAAACCTATTCCATTTCAGTTACAAATGGCAACACGAATTATGCGGACGATCAATGTGGTATTTGGGTTGACTGGAACCAGGATCAGGATTTTGATGATGCCGGTGAAACGATAACGGTTTCCGGAACCCCTGGTGTTGGACCGTACACAGCAAATATTATCCCGCCAGCATCTGCATCTCCGGGTGAAACGAGATTAAGGGTGAGAATTACCTGGACCGGTTCTGTTGACCCATGCGGTACTACTACGTATGGTGAAGTTGAAGATTATTCAGTTTTTGTATCAGGCTGGTTATTGATCGATAATTATGGCGGAAGCCTGATGCCGGGCGATTCAGCCTTAATTCAGGTCAATATGGACGCTGCTGAACTGGATCCGGGAATTTATACTGCCGATATCGACATCAGTTCGAATGACCCTGATATGGCAATGGTAACCGTTCCGATTACCCTTGGAGTTGGTGAAAGCATACCTTTGGCCGATGCCTATGCAAATCCGGCGCTGATTTGTGAAGGAGATGAAACACAATTATTTGTCGATATTACCGGCGGATCAGGAACATTTACATACAGCTGGACCTCAATTCCCGCAGGATTCACTTCAACAGAGCAAAATCCTCTTGTCAGCCCAACGGATACTACTACTTATATCGTTGAGGTTTTCGATGGGATTTTTACCGTTACAGATGAAGCCCTGGTCGAGGTGATGGTTTATCCTGGCCAGAGCGGAACACCTGAAGGAGAAACCTCATTCTGCGTCCAGCCTTCCAACCAGTCATTGTATCAAACTTCCGGTGCAGAGAATGCCCTGTCATATTCCTGGACATTGGCTCCCGAAACGGCAGGTACCATTACAGGAGGAGGAGAAACCGGCGAAGTCAACTGGAATGATGCATTTACAGGCGAAGCTTATATCAGTGTTAAGGGAATTAATGATTGCGGAATGGGAGCGACCTCTGAAACGCTGATGGTGACTATTCATCCTTTACCGGAAATAGATTTTGAAATGTCAATAGATACAGCCTACTTTAACGATCCGGCCTTTGAACTGAATACTGCTCAGCCATCAGGCGGGGTCTACTCAGGAGAAGGTGTAACCATTGATAATGAAAACAAATACTGGTTCAATCCCGGTCAGTTAACAATAACGGGTTTCTATACAATAATTTACACCTATGTTGATGGCAATGGCTGTGAAAATACCGCCGAAGATTCAGTTTATGTTAGGGAAAGTCTTGGTATTAATGCCTTTGTTGACGATGTGCGGATCGAGATCTATCCAAATCCCAGTGCAGGATCGTTTGTGGTTAAGTTAAAATCGGATAATAACGAAAGTATGAATTTAAAGATCGTTAATAATTTGGGTAAAATTGTTTTCGAAGAGAACGGTTTAATAATTAACCCTATTTTCATAAGAGAAATCGATTTGAGCGGTTTTGCCGAAGGTTTGTACTTTATTAACCTCTATTCGAACTACACAAATTATCTCGAGAAAATCCTTATTAAAAAATAATTCAATTACCCTGATATAAAGGGTTAATAATTTTGGACCAGGTTTCCAGTCGATGTGAAACCTGGTTTTTTTTTGCCGGTCGTTGGCCGGGAAAAACTGTCAATAATACCATGCCAACAAACCAATTTTGGTTTCAGCGGGAGGGGTCCTTAAAAAAAAATATTTTGAAGATATTTAGAATTTCCTAAATTTGCTGGTTCTAGGTTGATTGATTCATTTTTATTGAATTAATCGTCGGAGTCCGACTGAATTCGATGAATTCAATCGGGGGTTAATCCCAGATAACGTTAAACTTTGTCAGCTTTTGTAATGCCATGGCATTTCAAAATTGAAAGGTTTGTTAAGTTTTCAGGTTGAGAGCAAGTACTTTTTTTTCCCATCATTTTGGGCTTAATTATTTAAATTTAACATTGTGAGAAAATTTTTTTTACTTCCATTGGTTATTGTCATGTCTATGCCTTTCGCTACGAGGGCTGAATGGATACCCTTAAATAACAAAAGCGCCTTACCGTCAGCGCCGGTTGTAACATTGATCAGTGATGACAATAACAGCACGGTAATAAAGTTTGAAATCTCAGGCTTCGATCTTAAGGATATTGTAGCGGATGGAAAAAATTATCAACTGGCAAATTTATTAAGCGAGTCCTATACAAATAAGCCGGGAAATCCTGCATTATCTTACCTGGCCAAAGTTCTGGCCATCCCTGATCAGTCCGGTGTAACAGTTGAGATACTGGAGATGGGGGAAAAACAAACCTTCAGCAATATCACTCTGGCGCCTGCAAGGGAAAGCTGGCTTGAAGGCTCTCCGGAAACACCCTATACCGAAAATACAGATGTCTATAATTCCTCGGCTACCTATCCGGGCGAATATGTTAAATTTGAGACCCCTTCGATATTCAGGGATTTTCGGATCACACGGGTATCCGTATTCCCGATGCAATATCTGCCGGGCAAAAAGGAGCTGCAGGTTGTAAGTTCCATAACGGTCAGGATAAATTACGGAGCCGGTGAAGTAATAAATCCGAAAACAACGGCCAAGAAGCCGATTGCACCATCCTTCGGTAAACTATATCAGGAGTTCATATTCAACTACGAGAGTGTATTGAACAAATCATATGGAGGAAAGGAAAACGGGCCACGAGCTGATGCTGTGTATCATGCCTGATGAATACGTTACGAGTTTTCAGCCTTATGCTGACCTGGAAACGGCAAAGTGGCATTGATATTCATGTAACAAAATTCAGCGACATAGGAGCCAACGCCACCGATCCGGTCATTATCAAGAATCATATTAGCGGATGCTTACCACAACTGGGAAACACCACCAACCTATGTTTTGGTTGTCGGAGATAACGGCGTTTTCCCTGATACTACAGTAAACGGATATGTATCCGAAAATTATTTTGTTGAGATCGACGGGAATGATTATTTTCCAGAAATGATGCTCGGCAGGTTTACCAATGAGAGCGATTATGGACTGCAGGTGATGGTCAACAAGTTTATAAAGTATGAGAAAACACCCTATACTACCACCACTGACTGGTTTAAAAAAGGGAATATGCTGTTCGAATGATTTATATCCCTCGCAGGTAGAAACCAAGCGATTTGCCGCCAACCGCATGCTTCTGGATGGCGGTTTTACTTCGGTTGATACAATGATGAGCGATCCGGGATGTACCTATTCCGTTGCAGATGTTGTCACCGCCATTAATAATGGAAGAAGCTGGGTGAATTATCGCGGAGAAGGCTGGTCGACCGGATGGGGTTTAGGTGGGGGAAATAATTGTACGCCAATGAAAACCAATAATGTTACTACTTTAGCGAATGGTCAAAAATTCTCTTTCGTAACCAGCATAGGATGCGGTGTTGCAATGTTCACTTCTTCCAGTAGTGGTAATTGCTTTGGAGAGGAATGGATCGAAATAGGTACAATTGGAAGCCCAAAAGGCGCCGCGGCTTTTATCGGACCAACAGGAAATACCCATACAGCATATAATAACAATATAGACAGAGGTATTTATAAGGGCATGTTCCAGGAAGAGCTAGAAACTCCTGGTCAGGCTCTGCTTCGCGGAAAATTGGAAATGTACAATGTATTCGGTGGTGGTGATTCTTATGTAAGTTATCATTATAAAATTTATTGTGTTTTGGGAGATCCGAGCATCCATATCTGGAAGGAAGTTCCAAAGGCCGTAACAGTAACTTATCCCCCATCAATCTCTTTTGGAAATAACCTTGTGGATTTTATGGTCACTCATACAGCCACCGGTTTGCCGGTTGCCAATGCACTGGTTTGTGTTACAGGAATGGATTTTTTTGCAACCGCTTCAACAGATGCCACCGGTATGGCACAAATCGACATTTTTTCTGAGGCGGTGGAAACATTAACTGTCACAGTGAGAGGAGGAGATGTAATTCCCTATATTGGTACACTCAATGTGGTCCCACCCACAGGTCCATACATTATTAAGGAAACCTATTCTCTGGATGATAACGCAGGCGGAAACGGCAATGGATTGCTGGATTACGGTGAATCCATCTTCATGTCGCTTATGATAAAAAATGTAGGGACGCAACAGGCTAACAATGTAAATGTTACACTTTCAACAACCGATCCCTATATTACATTTACCGATAACAGTCATAGTTACGGAAATATTTCTAGCCGGTCAAACCGTTTTAGCCACCAATGCTTTCGCTTTTAATGTAGCAAACAATCTTCCGGACCTGGAGAATGTCGTGATCAATGTAGCAGCCACAAGTGGAGCCAGTACCTGGAATAGCAACATTTCTATTGTCGGACATGCACCTGCTTTATCTATGGGTAACTTTATCATTTCAGATCCGGGTGGCAATAACAACGGCCGCCTCGATCCGGGGGAAACGGTTACTATTACTGCTACAATAAATAACAGCGGACACAGCTTGTCACCAACGGTTTCAGCAGTTCTTTCAATTGCTTCGCCATACATCACCATTAACAATGGTAATGCTTCCCTTGGTCAGATTGCAGCCGGCGGTTCTGCGAATGTTGTTTTTAATATTACCTGCTCACCCTCAACCCCAATTGGTGAATTTATCGGACTGGTTACAAATGTTACAGCCGGAAGCTATGGTTTCGTCAATAATCAGCAGACACCTGTCGGCCTTGTTCTGGAAGACTGGGAGTGGGGGAATTTCACCCGTTTCCCCTGGACATTTGGTGGCGACGGAAATTGGGTAGTAGTTAGTGCAAGCCAATACGAAGGCGCTTATACATCCAGATCCGGTGCAATAGAAAACAACCAAACAACTGAGATGAGTCTGGCCCTTTATGTTATCAATTCCGGTACAATCTCTTTTTACCGAAAAACCTCATCCGAAACAAATTATGATTTTCTAAGATTCTATATTGATGGGTCGCAACAGGGACAATGGTCAGGTGAAGTCGGATGGGGGCAAGTAAGCTATCCGGTCTCTTCAGGCAATCATACTTTTAAGTGGACTTATTTGAAAGATGGCTCCGTGACTTCAGGTGAAGATTGCGCATGGGTGGACTATATTATTTTCCCGCAATCAGAAATTGTTGACCCGGAGATCAATGTTACACCAATTTCATTCACCAAAACGGTCATTCTTGGTGGCATAGTCAATGATTTCCTGAACATTGCCAACATCGGAACAACACCACTGGATTTCACAGCACAGGTGGATTACTCATCAGATAACAAATCTCTGGCAACAGTTTATCCCTCCAACATCGAATACTGGACAGGGTCATGCAGTTCTTCTTCCAAAACTCAGAATAGTCTAGTTAAAGCTTATCCCCCCGCTGAAAACGGCTGGATGAAATTCGATGTTAGCGGCATTCCTGATGGAGCTACTATCAATTCCGTTGAGTTTCATGGCTATGTCAGTGCAAATAACTACCCATACTGGAGCATTACGCCTGTTACGAATGATCCGGTTACAGCGGCTGCTTCTGTACTTTACGCTGATATTAATGCTGAAGGCACAAATGGATATTATTTATTCAGGAACGAAACGGGAACTATTCCCAATACCTGGATAACCTATATGCTGGGAGGAGATGTAAATGCTAACCTTCAGGCTGCCCTGGCGCAGAACTGGTTTGCCATAGGTATTATGGACAGGGATGCAAGTTCCTATTATATCAGGTTTGATGGCTGGAATGAAGCTAACAAACCTTACCTGGTTGTTGATTATACTTATACCCCAACGTACACCTGGCTTGAAATCGACGGGGGAACTGCAATGGTTGGTTCTGTTGCTGCAGGCAATAATCAGAATATCAATGTGAGTTTCGAAGCAGGAGCTTATCCTGCAGGCACTTATCAGGCAAACATTGCAATTACGAGTAATGACCAGGATGAATCTCAAATAACTATTCCCTGCACAATGATCGTTACAAATGGTTTTAATGTTAGTCTTAAAACATATCTTGAAGGTCCCTTCAGCGGTACTTTGATGATTACGACCATCAATACATTGCTGCCTTTGTCGCAGCCTTTCAATGTCTCGCCATGGCTTTACAACGGAACGGAATCCGTTACTGCAATGCCTCCCAATGTAGTCGACTGGGTGCTTGTCGAACTGAGAGATGCTGCATCGGCAGCCAGTGCTACCTCCGCTACACGAATTGCACGAAAGGCTGCGCTGCTATTGTCCAATGGCAATGTTGTCTCAACCGACGGAATTTCTCCTTTGTTTTTTAACAATTCAGTTTCCAATAACCTCTTTGCAGTGATTCATCACCGCAATCACCTCGCCATTATATCAGCCAATGGGATTACCCTTTCCGGAGGAAATTACAATTATGATTTCACTACCGCTTCCGGTCAGGCATACGGAACAAGTGCTCAAAAACAACTTGCAACAGGTATGTGGGGCATGTATTGTGGTGATGCTAATGGCAATGGGACAATTGGCATTGATGATATCGTGCCGGGATGGAAGTCCAATGCTGGCAAAACAGGCTTTTATCCTGCCGACCTGAATTTCGACCGGCAGGTGAACAACCGGGACAAGGATAGCAGTTGGTATCCTAACAAGGGTAAAAGCAGCCAGGTTCCTCAATAATTCTGTTTTTATTCGTACAATTGTGAACCGGATAAATTAATTAGAATAAGACAATTCCTTTCAAAAGGAATCATCTTCACCGATATTGAAATTGTTAAATTTCTATTGTAAATACAACCTTTTTGTCAATTTATATTGTCCTTAGGCAGGTACTAAACGAGAATTATCCCTTTGGTAAGTTTTCGTTGGTACCTAAAAAAAGTTTCAGGTTGACACATTAAAAAAATTACTAAGATTATGAGAAAGAGTTTTTTACTTCCACTGGTTATTGTTATGTCTATGCCTTTCGTTATGAGGGCTGAATGGATACCGTTAAATAACAAAAGCGCCTCACCGACGATGCCGGCTGTAACATTGATCAGTGATGACAATAGCAGCACGGTAATAAAATTTGAAATCTCAGGCTTCGATCTGAAGGATATAGAAGCAGATGGGAAAAATTATCAACTGGCAGATTTACTAAGCGAGTCCTATACAACTAAACCGGGTAATCCCGCATTATCGTATTTGGCCAAAGTTCTGGCCATCCCTGATCAGGCCGGTGTTTCAGTTGAGATACTGGAGATGGGGGAAAAACAAACTTTCAGCAACATCAATTTGGCTCCGGCGAGGGAAAGCTGGCTTGAAGGCTCTCCGGAAACGCCTTATACCGAAAACGCAGATGTCTATAATTCCACAAGTGCCTATCCGGGCGAATATGTTAAATTTGAGACCCCTTCAATATTCAGGGATTTTCGCATCACTCGGGTATCTGTATTCCCGATACAATACATACCGGGCAAAAAGGAATTACAGGTTGTAAGTTCCATAACGGTCAGGATTAACTATGGAGCCGGTGAAGTAACCAATCCGAAAACCACGGCCAAGAAGCCGATTGCACCATCCTTCGGAAAACTATATCAGGAGTTCATATTCAATTACGAAAGTGTTCTGAACAAGGACTATGGTGGAAAGGAAAAGGGACATGAACTGATGCTGTGTATCATGCCTGATGAATACGTAGCGAGTTTTCAGACTTATGCCACCTGGAAGCGCCAAAGTGGTATTGATATTCATATAACAAAATTCAGCGACATAGGAGCGAATGCCACTGATCCGGCTATTATCAAAAATCATATAGCGGATGCTTTTCATAACTGGGCAGTTCCTCCTACTTATGTATTGCTTGTTGGTGACGATGGCATTTTACCAACAACAACAGCAAATGGATATGTCTCCGAAAGCTATTTTGTTGAGATCGATGGGAATGATTATTTCCCGGAATTGATGCTTGGCAGGTTTACCAACAGTAGCGATTATGGACTGCAGGTTATGATCAACAAATTTATAAAGTACGAAAAAACTCCTTATACTGCCAATACAAGCTGGTTTAAAAAAGGTATCTGCTGCTCGAATGATCAATATCCATCGCAGATACAAACAAAACGGGAAGCCGCCGCTTACATGCGGGTTGATGGCGGATTTACTTCGGTGGATACGATGATGAGTGATCCAGGATGTACATATAGCAATGCAGATGTTGTCAGCCGCCATCAATGAAGGAAGAAGTTTTTTAAACTACAGGGGAGAAGGCTGGACAACAGGTTGGTGGGCTACCTGTACACCAATGACCAATACGGAAGTCTCAGGTTTGGCAAACGGCGAAAAATTCACATTTGTTACCAGTATTGGATGTGGGGTTGCTATGTTTGCCTCCGGTGAAAGTTTTGGCGAAACCTGGCTCGAACTGGGAAGTTTAGGCAGCCCGAGAGGCGCTGCGGCTTTTGTTGGTCCGGCAGGAAACACTCATACAGCTTATAATAACAATATTGACAGGGGTATATACAAAGGAATGTTCCAGGAAGGACTTGAAACTCCCGATCAGGCTTTGCTCAGGGGTAAACTATATATGTACGATGTTTTCGGTGGCGGCGATTCTTATGTCAGTTATCATTATAAAATTTATTGCGTTTTAGGCGATCCTTCTATGCAAATCTGGAAGGATGTTCCTAAAGCGGTTACGGTAAATTATACCCCGACCATTCCATTTGGCAGCAACCTGGTGGAGTTTACCGTCACACATACATCAACAGGACTTCCTGTAGCCAATGCAACCGTTTGCGTTACCGGAACCAATATTTTTGCCACAGGCACAACCGATGCAACAGGAAAAGCTTACCTTGATATATTTTACGAAGTTCAGGAAGATTTAACTGTTACTGTTCGGGGTGGAAATGTTATTCCTTTCATCGGTATTCTTCAGGTAATTCCAGCGAATGGTCCTTATGTAATCAGGGAAACCTATACATTAAACGATGTGGCAGGAGGTAACGGCAATGGACTGATGGATTACGGTGAATCGATCCTGCTTGTCGCTAACTGTTAAAAATGTTGGAACGCAGCAGGCTAATAATGTTATTGTTACCCTTATTAATACTAATCCATACATTACAATAACGGATAATACACATAATTATGGAAATATCGCTGCAGGACAGGCAATCAATGGCAACCATGCCTTTGCCTTTAATGTGGCAAATAACCTCCCTGACGGTCATAACGCTGTGATCAATGTGGCTGCAGTAAGCGGAGCCAACACCTGGAACAGCTACTTTTCAAGGTACCGGGCTATGCACCTGTTCTTGCAATGGGTAACATTACCATCACTGATCCGACAGGAAATAATAACGGGCGGCTTGACCCGGGAGAAACGGCTACCATTACAGTACCAATCAACAATACCGGACACAGCTTCACCTATTACTTCCGTTGTTTTAACTTCTACCTCACCTTACATAACCATTGATCTCCGGAACCTCGAACCCTGGCCAGATTGCGGCAGGATCTTCTGCCAATGCAGTTTTTAGCATTACCTGTTCTCCTTCACCACCGATCGGGACAAGCGTTGACCTGGCCATGAATGTAAATGCCGGAAGTTATGGATTTAGTCAAACTCATTTTGCACCGGTCGGACTTATCCTCGAAGACTGGGAACTTGGTAATTTTACCCGCTTCCCATGGACATTCAGCGGCAATGCAAACTGGGCTGTTGTTAATGCCGGACAATATGAGGGGAATTTTACAGCCATTTCAGGAGCAATTGAAGACAACCAGGCCTCATCCATAAGTGTTATGCTGCAAGTAAACGCGGCAGGTCCGGTTTCCTTTTACCGCAAAATATCAACCGAGTCGAATTATGATTTCCTCAGGTTCTATATAGATGGAGTACAGCAGGGTCAGTGGTCCGGTACCGCTGACTGGGGGCAGGTAAGCTACCAGGTAACCACCGGCGCTCATACCTTCACATGGACTTATGATAAGGATGGTTCCGTGTCGTCAGGATCAGATTGCGTTTGGGTTGATTATATTATTTTCCCGGCCTCTTCTATTATAGCTGCGGAAATTACGCTTAACCCATCTTCATTTACAAAAACAATCTTCCCGGCTGGTACGGCCAATGATGTTCTGAATATTGCAAACACCGGTAATATACCGCTCAACTTCGAAGCCGTTGTGGATTATCCAACTTATAGCTGATGACCTGGCGACCGTTTATCCTCAAGCCATTAATTACTGGTCAGGCAGTTGCACATCCACTACCAAAACACAGGTGAGTGCCATAAAAGCTGTTTCGCCTTCTGAAGTGGGATGGATTAAGTTCGACATCAGCAGCATCCCTGCAGGATCAACCATTAATTCTGTGGAGTTTCACGGGTATATTTATGACAATTTAATTCCTTACTGGAGCATTACCCCGGTTACAAACGATCCTGTTTCAGCCAGTGCTTCGGTGCTTTATGGTGATATTAATGCCGAAGCCAACTCCGGTTATTATTTGTTTAGAAACGAAACCGGAACACTTCCGGTTGGTTGGATAACCCACATGCTGGGTGGTAATGTCAATGCCGACCTTGCTGCTTCGCTTAACCAGGGCTGGTTTGCAATTGGTGTAGTGGAGCGCCACACCGGCACCAATAGTATAAAATTTAACGGATGCAATTCTTCCAATAAGCCTTACCTGATTATTAATTATACTGTTCCACCAGTTCCTACATGGCTTAAAATTAATGGTGGAAATACAGTTACCGGCTCTGTTGCGGCAGGTAGTAACCAGAACATCAATGTAAGTTTCGAAGCCGGCACTTACCCAGTAGGTACTTACCAGGCTAATATTATTATTACAAGCAACGATCCTGATGAAGGGCAACAGGTTATTCCCTGCACCATGATCATCAGTAATGGCATGAATGTAAGCGTTAAAGCAATCATGGAAGGTCCGTTCAATGTAAGTGCGATGGGCACCGGAATAAATGCAATATTGCCTCTTTCACAGCCTTACAATACAGCTCCCTGGAATTATACCGGAACAGAATCAGTAGCTGCGATGCCAGCCAATGTAGTCGACTGGGTGCTGGTGGAATTGAGGGATGCAACCACAGCGGCCAATGCAACGCTGGCCACCCGTATTGCACGAAAGGCCGGATTGCTGCTGTCCAACGGTAATATAGTGGCTACCAACGGCACCTCTCCACTCTTCTTCGAAAATGGTATTTCGAACAATCTATTTGTTGTGGTTCATCACCGTAACCACCTGTCTGTTTTATCAGCCAATGCGGTTGGTCTTTCCGGCGAAAATTATACTTACGATTTCACTACCGCTTCCGGTCAGGCATATGGAGCCAGTGCACAAAAACAACTTGCAACAGGTATGTGGGGCATGTATTGTGGTGATGCAAATGGCAATGGAACAATTGGCACCGATGATCTCGTGCCGGCATGGAAATCCAATGCAGGAAAAACAGGGTATTATCCGGCCGACCTGAATTTTGACCGGCAGGTGAACAACCGGGACAAGGATAGCAGTTGGTTTCCGAACCAGGGAAAAAGCAGTCAGGTTCCCCAATAATGCTGCTCTGATCCATACAATTGTGAACCGGATAGATTATTCATCATAAGATAATTTCTTTCAGGAGGAATTATATCTATAAGCATTGTATTTGTTAAATTTCTATTGTAAATACAACCTTTTTGTCAAACGATGTTGTCCTATGGCGGGTAATGAACGAGAATTATCCTTTTGGCAAGCCTTCGTTGGTGCCTAAAAAATAATTTCAGGTTGACACATTAAAAAAATTACTAAGATTATGCGAAAGAATTTTTTACTTCCACTGGTTATTGTTATGTCTATGCCTTTCGTTACGAGGGCTGAATGGATACCCTTAAATAACAAAAGCGCCTCACCATCGGCGCCGGCTGTAACATTGATCAGTGATGACAATAACAGCACGGTAATAAAATTTGAAATCTCAGGCTTCGATCTTAAGGATATTGTAGCGGATGGAAAAAATTATCAACTGGCAAATTTATTAAGCGAGTCCTATACAAATAAGCCGGGAAATCCTGCATTATCTTACCTGGCCAAAGTTCTGGCCATCCCTGATCAGTCCGGTGTAACAGTTGAGATACTGGAGATGGGGGAAAAACAAACCTTCAGCAATATCACTCTGGCGCCTGCAAGGGAAAGCTGGCTTGAAGGCTCCCCGGAAACACCCTATACCGAAAATGCAGATGTCTATAATTCCACAGTCGCCTATCCGGGCGAATATGTTAAATTTGACACACCCTCGATATTCAGGGATTTTCGGATCACACGGGTATCCGTGTTCCCGATGCAATACCTGCCGGGCAAAAAGGAGCTGCAGGTTGTAAGTTCCATAACGGTCAGGATAAATTACGGAGCCGGGGAAGCAATAAATCCGAAAACCACGGCCAAGAAGCCGATTGCACCATCCTTCGGTAAACTATATCAGGAGTTCATATTCAACTACGAGAGTGTATTGAACAAAGACATATGGAGGAAAGGAAAACGGCCATGAGCTGATGTTGTGCATCATGCCTGATGAATATGTTACGAGTTTTCAGATTTATGCTGACTGGAAAAGCCAAAGTGGAATTGATATTCATGTAACAAAATTCACAGACATCGGAGCCACCGCAACCAACCCGACTATTATCAAGAACCATATTACGGATGCCTATCACAATTGGGCGATACCTCCAACTTATGTTTTGCTTGTTGGTGACGACGGAATATTTCCAAAGCAGACAGTAACGCTGGATGGCTGGACATTTGCAAATGAGGATCATTTTGTTGAGATCGATGGTAATGATTTTTTCCCTGAAATGATGATTGGCAGATTTACCAGCAGCAGCGATTATGGACTGCAGGTGCTGATCAACAAGCTAATTAAATACGAAAAAACTCCGTATACCACAAGCACAGATTGGTTTAAAAAAGGAACATGTTGTTCAAATAATGCCTATGCCTCACAGGTATCAACCAAACAATTCACGGGCGATATTATGCTGCAGGATGGTGGTTTTACTTCAGTTGATTTCATGATGAGCGATAATCCATGTACATATCAAATATCCGATGTTGTGAATGTAATAAATAGCGGTAGAAGTTATTTAAATTACCGTGGCGAAGGCTGGTATGAAGGATGGGGCGCCAGTTGCTATCCCATGAGCGTTTCAGATGTAACTACTTTGAATAATGGCCAGAAATTCACCTTTGTTACCAGTATAGGGTGTGGAGTTGCCAATTTCGCTATGAGCGGGGGTAATTGCTTTGGAGAAGAATGGATGGAAATCGGAACCCTTTCAAGTCCAAAAGGTGCGGCAGCTTTCATCGGGCCTACTTCAAATACGCACACTGCCTATAACAACCAAATTGATAAAGGAATTTACATTGGTATGTTTCAGGAGGGATTGCAAACTCCGGGGCAGGCTTTGGTTAGGGGAAAACTTCATATGTTTAATGTTTTTGGCAGTAGCGACCCCTATGTTGAATACCATTATAAAATTTATTGTGTTCTGGGTGATCCAAGCATCCATATCTGGAAGGATATACCGAAAGCGGTTACCGTAAATTACACCTCCACTATACCCTACGGCAGTAACCTGGTTGAATTTACCGTTACTCATACGGCAACCGGACAGCCTGTGACAAATGCAGTAGTAGCCGTTACGGGAACAAATATTTTTGCGACAGGAGTAACTGATGCTACAGGTAAGGCTTTTGTCGAAATTTTTTCGGAAGCAACTGAAACATTGAACGTAGTTGTCAGAGGTGGTAATGTAATCCCCTATATCGGAACACTGAATGTCATTCAACCTACCGGTCCGTATGTTATCAGGGAAACTTATTCGCTCAATGACGTTGGGGGTGGTAATGGAAATGGCCTTATGGATTATGGAGAATCGTTGCTGATGTCGCTTACAGTCAAAAATGTCGGCACGCAGCAGGCTAATAATGTTAATGTGACTCTTTCAACCACTGATCCGTATATCACCTTTACCGATAATAGTCATAGTTACGGCAATATTGCTGCCGGTCAAATCATTTCAGCCACCAATGCCTTCGCGTATACAGTAGCGAACAATCTTCCGGACCAGGAGAATATTGTGATCAATGTAGCAGCAACAAGTGGATCCACCACCTGGAACAGCAATATTTCAATCATTGGACAGGCTCCTGTACTTTCAATGGGCAATATCACCATTTCCGATCCGACCGGCAACAACAATGGTCGCCTCGATCCGGGAGAAACCGCCACCATAACGGCTGTTGTGAATAACACCGGCCATAGTTTGTCACCTGCAGCGCAGGCAGTTTTAACTTCTTCTTCACCCTATATTACTGTTAATTCAGGAACATCTTCCCTGGGTCAGATTGGTGCAAGCGGCTCAGTAAATGCAATCTTTACGATTACCTGTTCTGCGTCAACACCCATCGGACAATCGGTCGACCTGATCATGAATATTTCTGCTGGTAGTTATGGTTTTAGCCACACACACTTTACTTCTGTTGGCCTTGTACTGGAAGACTGGGAATTGGGCAATTTCTCCCGATTTCCGTGGACTTTTAGCGGCAATACCAACTGGGCTGTAGTTTCTGCAAACCAGTATGAGGGTTCTTACACAGCGATTTCAGGTGCAGTCGAAGACAACCAGTCTTCTTCATTGAGTTTACAACTTCAGGTTAACAATGCAGGAACGGTCTCCTTTTACAGGAAGGTTTCTTCCGAAGGCAGCTATGATTTCCTGAGGTTTTATATCGATGGAGTTCAGCAGGCACAATGGTCAGGTGAAGTGGCCTGGGGGCAAGTGAGCTTTCCTGTTACCAGCGGTATCCATACTTTCCAGTGGACTTATGCTAAGGACTACGTCTATTCGTCAGGATCAGATTGCGCTTGGGTTGATTATATTATTTTTCCACCGTCAACAATGCTTGCAGCTGAAATAAATACAACACCTGCTGCATTTTCTAAAACCTTGTTCCCCGCAGGTGTTGTCAATGATGTTTTAAATATATTCAACACAGGGAATATACCTCTGAATTTCACGGCCCAAATTAATTTCAGTACTAACAGCAAAGACGTTACAACAGTTTATCCTTTGGCCGTTAACTATTGGACCGGAACATGTACATCCACAGCAAAAACACAAACCAGCGCTGTTAAGGCTATCCCGCCAAACGAATCAGGCTGGATGAAATTTGATATAAGCAGTATCCCGGTCGGGGCCACAATCAATTCAGTTGAATTTCATGGCTATGTTTATGGAAACCTCCAGCCCCATTGGAGTATAACACCTGTGACCGTTGATCCTGTTACAGCATCTTCATCGGTTCTTTACCCTGATATCAATGCTGAGGCAAATTCGGGCTATTATTTATACCGGAATGAAACAGGAACACTTCCAACCGGATGGAAAACATATATGCTCGGAGGCAATGTAAATAATGATCTGCAGGCTGGACTCACACAGGGATGGTTTGCAATTGGCATCATGGACCGCGACCCTGGTACTTATTACATAAATTTTAATGGTTGTCTTTCAACCAATAAACCTTATTTGGTTATCAATTATACAGTTGCACCTCCGCCAACCTGGCTTAGTATAAATAGCGGACTTGAAGTGACCGGATCTATTGCAGCAGGCAACAACCAGAACATTGCTGTCACTTTTGATGCAGGTGCCTATCCGGTTGGAACCTACAATGCAACCATTAATATCTCGAACAATGACCCTGATGAACCCCAGATAATAGTGCCATGTACCATGATTGTAAGCAACGGCATGAATGTGAGCATTAAAGCAATCATGGAAGGGCCATTCAATGTCAGTGCGATGGGCACCGGAATAAATACAATACTACCCGTATCACAGCCTTACAATACAGCTCCATGGAATTATAGCGGGTCAGAATTAGTAGCTGCTATGCCAGCCAATGTAGTCGACTGGGTGCTAGTGGAATTAAGGGATGCATCTGTAGCGGCCAATGCAACGCTGGCCACCCGTATTGCACGAAAAGCCGGATTGCTGCTTTCCAACGGCAATATAGTCTCAACCAACGGAACCTCTCCACTCTTTTTCGAAAATGGTATTTCGAACAGCCTTTTTGTTGTGGTTCATCACCGTAACCACCTGCCGGTTTTATCAGCCAATGCGGTTGGTCTTTCAGGTGGAAATTATACCTACGATTTCAGTACTTCATCGGGGCAGGCCTTTGGAACCGCTTCACAAAAACAACTGGCTGCCGGAATATGGGGTATGTATGCAGGCGACGCCAATGGCAGCGGATTAATTGACGACAACGATCTCATACCAGGCTGGAAAACAAACGCAGGAAAAACCGGATTGTATCCTGCCGACCTGAATTTCGACCGTCAGGTTAATAACCGTGACAAAGACGGTTACTGGTATCCGAACAAAGGCAAGGGAACAAATGTCCCCCAATAAGAATAAATAATTTTCTGCATTTCCGGTGAGCAGCAAAAACTGCTTACCGAAAATGCTGATCACTTTAATAATAAATAAACCCGCAAATCGGGATTATAAACCATGTGTTTGGTTTTAATATACCTTTCCAAACCATAAGGTTTTACAGGCAGATAAAACTGCTTTTTGCGAAATAATGAATCCTTAATCATCAATCAATAGTACAATAATTAAAACATGATGATTTATTTACTCATTAATGCATTTACAACGAACCATTCAGGATTTAAATTGGTCTAAGGTAAATGTAAGGCAGCGATTTATAATTTTATAAATTTGCCATCATTTATAATTCAAGTGCACAATAAAATAATTAAGAGAAAATGAAATTTAATTCACAATCAGTAAAGCTGAAATCCGGACTTTTAGCGGGATTAATGGGTTTGTTGGTATTTAGTTCCGTCCGTGTATCAGCGCAGGTTCACAATTATTCCGACAGTTGGGGTAAAGCAGGTTACACAGTTATTTCCCAGAATAATGATAGAGTTATTATTAATTATTCAATCAGGGAGTTTTCCTTGAATGTTATGGAACTAAATGGTGAATCAATGCAAAATCTTGAACTGCCTGGTCATTTTCTTCCCGGCAACGCAGGAGCGCCGAATCTTCCCGGTTCAGGCAGGTACATTGCCGTACCGCAGAATGCTGAGGTGACAATGACTATTGTCTCATACCGTTCAGAAACATTGAATAATGTCAACTTAGCTCCTTCCTTCCGGATTCCATGGGATACTGAGAAAGGTCCCCTGGACTATGCGAAAAACCATTCCATTTATTCAACCAATAAATTTTACCCGGAAGAACCCATTGTTGTATCGAAGAAAGAAACAATCAGGGGTATAGAGGTCGTTATGCTGGGTATTACTCCATTTCATTACAATCCTGTGACCCGTCAGTTAATCATTTATCGGGATTTGAAAATTGAAATTAGCTTCACAGGAGGAACCGGCCAATTCGGTGATAGCCGATTGAGAAGCCGGTGGTGGGATCCAATGCTGTCAGACATGCTGCTTAACTGCGAATCACTGCCGGTTATGAAATACAACAGAAATTTGCAGTCAAAAGATGAGACCGGCTGTGAATACCTTATAATTACACCCAATGACGCAGAATTCCAGCAATGGGCTGACTCAATCAGGAAATTCAGAACAACACAGGGAATCCTGACACATGTAGTTTCTTTGGCAGAAATAGGCGGCAATACTCCTGACCTTATTGAGACTTACATTGATAATGCCTATAATACATGGGACATCGTACCGGCTGCTTGCCTGTTGCTTGGAGATTATGGCACAAACGCAGCCAACAGCATTATATCACCTGTCTATAACAATTATTGCGTCTCTGATAATATCTATGCCGATGTCGACAATAACAATTTGCCGGATATAGTATTTGCAAGGATGACTGCCCAGGATGAAATTCAATTACAGGTTATGGTGACCAAATTTATCAATTACGAGAGAACCCCACCAACTAATCCCAATTTTTACCAGCACCCGATAACCTCCCTTGGATGGCAGACTGATAGCTGGTTTCAGATTTGTTCGGAAGTGATAGGAGGCTATTGGCAGGAAGTCCAGGGAAAAGAACCGGTCCGGATAAATGAGATATACAGTGGTGTCCCCGGCTCAGATTGGTCTACAGCTCCCAACACACAGCAAATTATCGATTATTTTGGACCAACTCCAACTGGGTTGGGTTATATTCCGGCATCTCCATCAGATTTGGGCGGATGGACTGGTGGGACAGCAAGTTTGATAAATGATGCAATCAATGATGGAGCTTTTATGATTCAGCACCGGGATCATGGATTCGAAGAAGGCTGGGAACAACCGGCTTATACCAATATAAATGTAAATAGTTTGGTAAATACGGACCTGACTTTTATGTGGTCAATAAATTCACTTACCGGAAAATTCAATTACAGCACTGAAGTCTTTGCAGAAAAAATTCACCGTTATACGCATAAGGATGAAAACTCGGGATGCTTTGGTATCAATGCACCTTCAGGAATCTCGTACGCTTTTGTAAGCGATGCCTATGTATGGGGAGCTTATGATTATATGTGGACTGACTTTATGCCTGATTATAGCTACCACCCCGGAGCCAAGGGGTATTTTGCCTGCATTTGCCTGTGCTGCGGGTAAATACTTTCTTGAACAGCTTAACTGGCCATCAGTAACAACCAATAAAGAGGTGACTTATCATCTGTTTCACCATCATGGCGATGCTTTTTCAACCGTTTATTCTGAAGTTACCCCAAAACCTGACTGTACAACATAATCCCTTTCTTTATATGGGAGAGACCAGTTTTGAGGTTATCGCCGATAACGATGCTTTAATTGCCCTTAGTGTTAATGGTGAATTGATCGGAACAGCAACCGGAACAGGTGCTGCGGTTGCAATTACTATTCCTGCTCAGGCGCCACCCGATCAGGTGCTGGTAACCGTGACAAAGCAAAACTATTACCGCTATGAGGGCTACGTTGATGTTCTGCCGTCAACAGGACCTTATGTTGTTTATGAAGGCATTACGATCAATGATGCAACCGGAAACGGCAACGGCATAATGGAAACATCAGAAACCATTCTTGCATCTCTGTTAGTTGAAAATGTTGGTGTGGAAGATGCTTCAAATATCACTATAACCATTGCATCTTCCGATCCCTATATAACCATAACAGATAATTCTGAATATTATGGAATTATACCGGCAGGTTTAACCGCTGTGGTTACCGATGGCTTTACATGGGAAGTGGCAAACAATATTCCGGATTTGCAAAATGTTATATTTGAAATGATGGCCACCGACGGAACTTCAAGCTGGACTTCCACCTTTAGCATAATTGGCCATGCACCACTGATCGAATTCGGTAATATGCTGATCGATGATTATATCGGCAATTATAATGGCCGACTTGAACCTGATGAAACCGCCTATTTAATTATTCCAACGTATAATAATGGTACTTATATCGCAGAGGGCGCTATCGGAACATTAAGTTGTTCAAGCAGTTTTATAACTCTGAATAATACATCGTTTAACTTCAATGATATTGGTGCACAATTGATGGAAGAAGCGATGTTCAACGTATCAGTTTCTGAAAATGCCCCTCCGGGAACTTATGTTGAATTTTTATACCAGGTAACCTCCGGTGGATATTCAAATCAGAAAAGTTATCCGACTATCATAAGCATGATAGTTGAAGATTGGGAAACAGGCGATATGAGCCAGTTTGACTGGATAACAGGAGGTGATTCCAACTGGGATGTTACAACTGAAAATCCCTACCAGGGCAGTTTTTGCATCAAATCAGGGACATTAGACCACAATCAGAATAATTATTTGAGCCTGCAATATGAAGTGGTCGGGGAGGACAGCCTCTCGTTCTGGTATAAAGTATCATCTGAAGCCGGCTATGATTCATTGACTTTTTTTATTGATGAGGTTGAAATAGATTCCTGGTCAGGTGATTTAGACTGGAATAGAGTATCGTTCCTTGTGGCCACAGGAGTTCACACTTTTAAGTGGACCTATAGTAAAGATGAAAGCGTTTCCAGCGGCGACGATTGTGCCTGGATCGATTTTATTGTGTTTCCGGTTGCAGTATTTGAAGCATCATTCAGTTCGGATATTACGGAATTGTGCGAAGGAGAAACTGTAAGTTTTTATGATCAGTCGCCTGAAGGAGCCATTAGCTGGGAGTGGATATTCGAAGGAGGAACCCCAGGTGCTTCCACCTTGCAAGACCCGGTAATTGAGTATACAACATCGGGTGTTTACGATGTTACATTAACCGTATCCAATGGTACCATAACCAATACACTGGTTATCGAGGACTATATTACTGTATCGGCATTACCCGGAACAGCTCCTGCACCAACAGGACCGACAATGGTATGTGCAAATTCAGGAAATACGAGCTACAGCACTACCGGCATAACAGGAGTCACAACCTATGATTGGATATTGTTGCCCCAGACTGCTGGAAGTGTTACAGGAAACGGTTTGGTGGTAAATGTTATTTGGACAACCGGATTTTTAGGAGAGGCAACCCTGAAAGTTGCTGGAGAGAACCTTTGCGGGACCGGAGCTTATTCCGATCCTGTTTTAATAACACGTTATCTGCCGGAAGTTACACTTGAACCCTTCGAGTGGGTATGTGTAGGCTGGCCGTCATTTGAACTTACCGGAGGATTGCCCGAAGGAGGAGTTTACAGCGGACCCGGAGTAGAAAATGGTTGGTTTGATCCGGGAACAGCGGGAGTGGGAACACATACGATTACCTACACTTATGCAGATGCGAATAATTGTGAAAATTTTGGCACGGAAACGATTTTGGTTGATCCCTGCACAGGTGTAAATGACTTGTCAGATCTGTCGGGAATAAACATTTATCCGAATCCGACAAATGGATTGATTGCAATGGAATTTGGTGAGAATATAGGCACTTTAGAAGTAAAAGTTGTGAATACATTAAATAAGGTTGTATACACTGAAACAATAGAAGCGATGACCGGCAAGAATCTGAAAATAGATTTAACCGGCCTGACCAAAGGAATATATTTCATCAAACTGAAGACAGACAAAATAGAAGAAACGGCAAAAGTCATACTTCAATAAGTTTCATTAAAAAGTGAAAAATTCACAAATTCTTTCAATCAGAACTAAAATTCGGGCTAAGAGAAATCCCAGCGGCGATGGGCTTTAGCCCTGATTTGTGAATAGATCAGGTTAGAAAAAAATCATCAATTTTTATTTTGGGCAAACAATAATATTTTAAATATGCGAAATAAAATTTTACTATCACTGATGCCAGCAATGCTGATTTCAATCCTGGCGAAGGCTGAATGGATACCTTTAAATAGCAAAAGCACCTCACCATCGGCGCCGGAAGTAACATTGATCAGTGATGACAACAACAGTACGGTAATTAAAATTGAAATCACGGGATTCGAGTTGAACGAATTTCTTGCGGATAGTAAAACATACCAGAAGGCAGATTTATTGACCGGTACGTTTACAACAAAACCGGGTTATCCTGAGCTGCCGTACATTTCAAAAGTATTGGCCATACCCGACCAGGCCGGTATCACGTTAGAAATGCTGGAAACGGGGAATATTCAAACTTTTGAAAATATTTATCTGCCACCTTCAAGGGAAAGCTGGATGGAAGGGACAAAGGAAACACCCTATACTGAAAACACAGATAGCTACAAAATGATGACTGCCTATCCCATAGAATTTGCTCAATTGGATGCCCCATCTGTATTTCGGGATTTTCGAATCACACGGGTTTCTGTCTTTCCGATGCGTTATTTACCTGCCCAAAAGGAGTTACAAGTAGTTTCATCCCTTACAATCAGGATAAATTATGGAAAAGGAGAAATAATAAATCCGAAAACAGCCGACAAAAAGCCGATTTCACCTTCGTTTGGGAAATTATATCAATCCTTCATATACAATTATCAGAGTGTTTTAGATAAATTATATGACGGAAAGGAAGAAGGGCATGAACTGATGCTCTGTATAATGCCTGATGAATTTATCGGGAGTTTTCAGGTATATGCCGATTGGAAAAGACGAAGCGGAATAGATATTCATGTGACTAAATTCAGCGATATAGGAGCTAATGCCACAGATCCCAACATTATCAAAAACCATATTGCCGATGCCTATCATAATTGGGATGTGCCTCCGACTTATGTTTTAATTATTGGTGATAATGGCATCTTTCCAAAGAAATTAATAACCATGGATGGATGGACATTTCCGAATGAAGACTTTTTTGTGGAGATCGATGGCAATGATTATTTTCCGGAAATGATGATAGGGCGTTTTACTAATCAGGGTGATTACCGGTTGCAGGTGATGATCAACAAGTATTTAAATTATGAAAAAACACCTTATACCCTTTCTGCAGAATGGTTTAAAAAAGGAATCTGCTGTTCAAATGATGCTTATCCTTCACAGTTGGAAACCAAACGGTTTGCCGCACAGCGTATGCTACTGGATGGCGGCTTTACTTCGGTTGATACCATGATGAGTGACCCCGGCTGCACTTATAGTGTCTCGGATGTTGTGAATGCAATTAATAACGGAAGAAGCTGGTTAAACTACAGGGGAGAAGGCTGGACTTCAGGTTGGCAGGCTACGTGTACCCCAATGGCTACCTCAGATGTAACCGGTTTAACAAATGAGCAAAAATTAACATTTGTTACCAGCATCGGTTGCGGTGTGGCAAAATTTGACGCAGATGGGAATAACTGTTTCGGAGAGGAATGGATTGAGATCGGAAGTCTCACAAGTCTGAGAGGTGGTGTAGCCTTTGTTGGACCAACTTCCAATACCCATACTGCCTACAATAATAATATTGACCGGGGCCTTTATAAGGGCATGTTTCAGGAAGGGCTCGAAGCTCCCGGTCAGGCGCTGCTTAGGGGTAAACTGGAAATGTACAATGTTTTTGGTAATGAATTTTATGTGGATTATCATTATAGGATATATTGTGTCTTAGGAGATCCGAGCATCCATATTTGGAAGGATGTCCCACAGACTGTAACAGTAAATTATCCCTCGTCAGTTCCTTTTGGTAATAACCTTGTCGAATTTACAGTAAATTTTACCTCTACAGGCCAAACTGCTGAAAATGCACTAGTATGCGTGACGGGGAATACTTTATTCATCACAGGCTATACGGATGAATTTGGAAAGGCTTATCTTGATATTAATACAGAGGAGCAGGAAGCGTTAAATGTAACAGTACGAGGCGGGAATATAATTCCATTCCTCGGCACCCTTGATGTTGAGCAACCGTCTGGTGCATATATTATCAGGGATACCTGTGTTATTAATGATGTTTTAGGCGGCAACGGCAATGGCCTCATGGAAACATCAGAAACGATCCTGGCCTCTTTAACCATTAAAAATGTTGGTATCACCGAAGCTGCAAATGTTTCAGTTACCATTGAAACTTCCGATGCTTATGTGACAGTAACAGATAATATTGAATCGTACGGAACAGTATTGCCTGGAGCTACTGCAGTTGTTCCTGATGGCTTTGAGTGGGAAGTCGCCAATAACATCCCTGATTTGCACAATGTGATATTCGAAATGACTGCGACTGATGGAATCGAAATCTGGACATCCTACTTCGATGTGGTAGGTCATGGACCGTTAATTGAGTTGGGTTCAATGATAATCGATGATTCACAGGGAAATAATAATGACCGCCTCGATCCGGGAGAAACCGTGGATTTGATCATTCCAACCTATAATAATGGTTCTTTTCAAGCTGCCGGAGCAATTGGATCATTGAATTGTTCAAATGGATTTATCACCCTGAATAATACTTCCTATGATTTTGGGATTATTGGAGCCGGTCAGATGGAAGAAGCAATTTTCAGTATAACAGTTGCGGCTAATGCTCCCATCGGGACTGGTGTTAGCTTCATGTATAATATAACCACCGGAGGGTATTCCCTTCAGGAAGTTTTTACGACCACCATTGGCATGTTGATAGAAGACTGGGAGACCGGCGACATGAACCAGTTTGACTGGACAACAGGTGGATCATCCAACTGGACAATTACTTCCAGCAATCCTTATGAAGGAAATTATTGCATTAAATCCGGTGCTATTGAAGACAACGAGAGCAATTATTTAAGCTTGCAGTATGAGGTATTCGGAGCGGACAGTATCTCTTTCTGGTACAGAGTATCTTCAGAAGCCAATTATGATTACCTCAAATTTTATATAGACAACATACAGAAAGACCAGTGGTCGGGTGAAGAACCTTGGACACGTGCTGCTTTTGCAGTAACCCCGGGGCTTCACACTTTTAAATGGATGTATAGTAAGGATTATGGTTTAGCCATTGGAAGCGACTGCGGCTGGGTCGATTTTATTGTACTTCCTGTTGGCATTTTTGAAGCATCCTTTAGTGCAAATGAAACCAGTATTTGCGAAGGAGAATTAATTAATTTTTATGATGAGACAACAGGAGGAGCAGTTAGCTGGGAGTGGATTTTTGAGGGAGGCACACCCGGAACTTCTACCTTACAAAATCCAGTCATCGAATATACAACTGCAGGTGTTTATAATGTTTCATTGACTGTTTCAAACGGATTCGAATCTAATACTCTCCTCCTTGAAAATTATATTACGGTATCGGCATTACCCGGAACAGCGCTTTCTCCGACGGGACCGGCCATGGTATGCGCAAATTCGGGGAATTCGAGCTACAGCACGACAGGCATAACGGGAATCACTTCGTATGATTGGGTATTGTCACCCCAGACAGCCGGAAGTATAACAGGAAGCGGTTTAACGGTCACTGTTATTTGGACTACGGGATTTTTAGGAGAGGCAACGCTAAAAGTTGCAGGAGAGAACCTTTGCGGAACCGGAGCTTATTCCGATCCTGTTTTAATAACACGTTATATACCGGAAGTTACCTTAGCGCCTTACGAGTGGGTATGTGTGGGCTGGCCGTCCTTCGAACTTACAGGAGGGTTGCCCGAAGGAGGAGTTTACAGTGGGACTGGAATAGAAAACGGTTGGTTTGATCCCGCATCAGCGGGAGTGGGAACACATACGATCACCTACACTTATGTGGATGCAAATAATTGTGAAAATTTTGCTACGGAAACAATTTTGGTTGATCCCTGCACAGGTGTAAATGACTTGTCAGATCTGTCGGGAATAAATATTTATCCTAATCCGACCAGTGGACTGATTACAATGGAATTTGAGGATAACACAGGCCCATTAGAAATAAAAGTAGTGAATACTTTAAATAAAGTTGTATACAGTGAAACAACGGAAACGATGACCGGCAAGAATCTGAAAATAGATTTAAGCAGTCAGGCCAAAGGGATTTATTTCATCAAACTGAAGACAGACAAAATAGAAGAAACGGTAAAGGTCATACTTCAATAAGTTTCATTTAGAAAACTTAAAATCATCAATATCTGCTTTGGGACAAATATAAATTTTCAATATGAAAAATAAGATTTTACTTTCCCTGGTGATTTTTTCGTTAACTTCAATCCTGGTCAGGGCTGAATGGAAACCGCTGAACAATCGCAACACAGCTCCAGCCGCACCGAATGTAACATTGGTTAGTGATGATCAAAACAGCACGGTAATTAAGATTGAAATCACAGGATTCGAGTTGAACAAATTCCTTACAGAAGGTAAAACATATCAGAAGGCAGATTTATTGACAGGGTCGTTCACAACAAGTCCCGGTTATCCTGAGCTTCCATATATTTCAAAAGTTTTAGCTATACCCGACCAGGCCGGTATCACTGTAGAAGTGCTGGAAACAGGAAATATTAAATCCTTTGAAAATATTTATTTGCCACCTGCAAGGGAAAGCTGGATTGAAGGGACAACGGAAACACCTTATGCTGAAAAAACAGACAGCTACAAGATGATGACTGCCTATCCCGGAGAATTCGCTCAATTGGATCCGCCATCTGTATTTCGGGATTTTCGTATCACGCGGATTTCTGTCTTTCCGTTGCGTTATATATCTGCCAAAATGGAATTGCAAGTAATTTCATCTATTACAATAAAGATAATTTACAACAACGGAGAAGTGATTAACCCCAAAATTTCTCCCAAAAAACCAATTGCTCCCTCTTTTGGGGAACTATACCGAAATTTCATTTATAATTACCAAAGTGCGTTAAATAATTTCTATAACGGCAAGGAAGATGGGCATGAGTTAATGCTCTGTATAATGCCTGATGAATTTATCGGGAGTTTTCAGGTATATGCCGATTGGAAAAGACGAAGCGGGATAGATATTCATGTGACCAAATTCAGCGATATAGGTGCTAATACTTCAAATCCCACCATCATCAAAAACCATATTGCCGATGCCTACCATAATTGGGAGGTTCCTCCGACTTACGTTTTGCTGGTCGGCGATGCCGGAGTTTTTCCAGTTAGTTCAAGTGGTTATGCAAATGAAGACTACTTTGTTGAAATTGATGGTAATGATTATTTCCCGGAAATGATGATAGGACGGTTTACCAACACAAGCGATTATCAGTTGCAGGTAATGATCAACAAGTTTTTAAAGTACGAAAAGACTCCATTTACCACAAGTACCGGCTGGTTTAAAAAGGGAATATGCTGTTCAAATGATGCTTATCCTTCGCAAATACAAACCAAACGGTTTGCCGCACAGCGTATGTTACTGGATGGCGGCTTTACTTCAGTTGATACCATGATGAGTGATCCCGGTTGTACCTATAGCGTCACAGATGTTGTGAATGCCATTAATAACGGAAGAAGTTGGTTAAATTACAGGGGCGAAGGCTGGTCGTCCGGCTGGTGGGCTACCTGTACTCCGATGAATACATCTAATGTTACAAGCCTGGCGAATGGAGAAAAATTCACGTTTGTTACCAGCATCGGATGTGGGGTTGCAATGTTCGATGCCGGCAGTAGTAATTGTTTTGGAGAAGAATGGATGGAAATAGGAACCCTCTCAAGTCCAAGAGGAGCTGCAGCATTTATCGGACCAACCGGAAATACTCATACCGCATACAATAACAACATTGACAGGGGTCTTTATAAAGGTATGTTCCAGGAGGGTCTCGAAACCCCCGGTCAGGGACTGCTTAGGGGTAAACTGGAAATGTACAATGTTTTCGGTAACGAATACTATGTTGAGTATCATTATAAAATCTACTGTGTTTTGGGAGATCCAAGCATTCATATTTGGAAGGAGGTTCCACAGGATATAACCGTGAATTACCCGGCTTCTATTCCTTTTGGAAACAATACAGTCGAGTTTACTGTTACCCATACTTCCACAGGTCAGGCAGTTGCAAATGCAGTTGTTTGTGTAACCGGAAATACTGTTTTTTCCACCGGATCGACTGATGCGACAGGAAAAGCGTATTTAGACATCAATTCAATTGATGAGGAAGAATTAAATGTCACAGTGCGCGGTGGAAATGTGATCCCATTTCAGGATGTTTTATACGTTGTACAGCCTTCAGGTCCTTATGTGGTAAAGGATACATACATTATCAATGATGCATCAGGTGGCAATGGTAATGGCCTGATGGACTACGGTGAAACCAACTATCTGAACCTTTACATGAAAAATGTCGGAGTTCAGATGGCGGAAAATATAAACGTTACTCTGACTACGGAAGATACTTACATTACTTTTACCGACAATACAGCTTTTTATGGCAATATTTCTGCAGGTTCTTCGGTAGTTGTACCTGATGGATTTGCATATACGGTGGCAAATGACATACCCGATCTGCATCTGGTATCCATTGAGGTATCTGCCACCAGTGGATCAGATTCCTGGATTAGTTATATTTCAATCGAAGCACATGCCCCTGTGCTTGAATATGTCGATTATATTCTTACGGATCCTTTAGGAAACAACAATGGTAAATTTGATCCGGGGGAGACTGTGAATATTTCAATAACCATTGAAAATTCAGGTTCATCCGGGGCACTGAATGTTCTTGGCGAGTTAACAGAAAACGATCCTTATGTTACCATTAATTCCTCACAAATGAATTTTGGTAATATTGCAGGTGGAGCTTCATCCAACGCTGTATACAATGTCAGCGCAACAGCCAATACACCGGCCGGACATTTGACACCTTTGACTTTATTGCTGGGCGCAGATTTGGGGATAACCGCTACAGGTAACCTTGGAGTCATCATCGGTCAAATACCTGTTCTTATTCTTGATATGGATGGAAATGGGAATTCAGCACCGGACATGGAAGACGCTATTAAGTTCGATGGATGTTACCTTTGAAACACTTTCATCCTTCCCTCCTGATCTTAATTTATATTCTACCATTTTCTTGTGCCTTGGTATTTTTCCTGAGAGCCATCAGCTGACCAGTTCAGAGGGACAATCTCTTGTCAATTTCCTTAATAATGGAGGTTCCCTTTACATGGAAGGAGGAGATACCTGGGCCTATGATCCGAATACCCCTGTTCACTCGATGTTTTATATCAATGGCATCGCCGATGGTTCTGCAGATATGGGAACAATTTTGGGTCAGGATGGTACTTTTGCGGAAGGAATGACTTTTGACTATCTTGGTGATAATGACTGGATGGATCATATAGAGCCAATAGCGCCGGCTTTTAAATTTTTCGAAAATCAATCCCCTCAGTATGGTACAGGCGTTGCATATAATGATGGAAATTACAAAACCATCGGTACTTCGCATGAATTTGGCGGACTCGTTGATGGATCATCTCCATCTACCAAGGCTGAACTGATGGCCGCCTATCTTGAATTTCTGGGAATCACAGTCACACTGCAAGCCTCCTTTAGTTCAGATATTACTTTGGTTTGTACAAATAATACAGTTGACTTTTTTGATCAGTCCACCGGTAATCCTACAACATGGCAATGGATATTTGAAGGAGGTACACCATCTGTCTCTTCCGAACAGAATCCATCAATCATTTATTCCACCGCTGGAAGTTATGATGTTCTCCTTACTGTTTCTGACGGAACCGAAAGTAACACCCTTATGCTGAATGATTACATTACCGTCATTACTTTGTTAGAAGCACCGGCAGTTCCAACGGGTGAGGGAACTGTTTGTGCAGCAGTGCAGGTTTCATCCTACAATACAACCGGAATAACTGGTATTTCGGCTTATAACTGGTTGATTGAACCTTCCGATGCGGGAGATGTGATCAATTTAGGTTTGAATGTGATGGTGGTTTGGACTAATGGATTTTTAGGCGATGCATCGCTGAAGGTTGCCGGAGAAAATATTTGCGGTATTGGGGCATATTCCGATCCGATCATCATCACAAGATACTTACCCGAAGTCACACTTGAGCCTTTTGACTGGGTCTGTGTCGGATGGCCATCGTTCGAGCTTACTGGGGGATCTCCTGAAGGTGGTGAATATTCAGGGCCGGGTATTATAAACGGTTGGTTTAATCCTGCTTCGGCTGGAATCGGAATACATACAATTACATATACCTATACAGATCCCGATGGCTGTGAAAATTTTGCTTCAGAAACAATTTTGGTCGACCCATGCACCTGGATTAACGAAAACAGTTCAAATGGTGATGTTATGATTTTTCCGAACCCGGGGAAAGGTATATTTACTCTCAATTTGAAAAGTACAACCGGAAATATCAGCCTTGAAATCTTTAATACCCACAAAATTTCTGTATATAAAGAAGATAATATTAATTTTACAAAAGATTTAAATTATAAAATTGATCTCCATAATTTGTCTGCAGGTATATATTTTCTGCGTATCTCTTCGGATGACCTTGATTATGTGAGTAAAATTATCATTAGGAATTAAAAATATTTTATTCGATAAAAATTTTTGCACTATGAACAAACATTTACAATCATTTTTAAAAAACTTTTACATTTTTACTGCTGCAGCCCTGGGGATTGTCATTATTTTATCCTTCGGATCGGCACAGACAAATTTAAATTTTTCTTTTAAAAAATTACTGTCAAAATCGAAAACCGAGAGCATTGAAGATTTTGAGACAGGTAACTTCACACAATTCGACTGGCAGATGGGAGGAAACCAGCCCTGGACGATTACGGATAGCACTTCTTACGAAGGAAGCTATTGCGCCCGTTCAGGTGTAATCGGGAATAACCATGAATCCTGGATATCCCTCACCTATGATGTTTACAGCGCGGAAAATATTACATTCTGGTACAGTGTATCTTCGGAACCAAATTATGATTATCTGAAATTTACTATTGACAATGTGGAACTGGGCAGTTGGTCGGGTTATGTGCCCTGGACCCAGGCATCTTATCCCGTGACCGCAGGAACACATACTTTTAAATGGAGATATTACAAGGATGGCAGTGTGGTATCTGGTTCAGATGCTGCAGTTATAGATTACATTGTATTTCCCCCAATGGAGCTTGAGGCGCTTTTTACCTCTGATACCACAGTGATTTGCGAAGGAGATGTTGTTCAGTTTTTTGATCAGTCGGTTGGTCCTATAACGGAATGGGACTGGATATTTGAAGGTGGATTTCCCAGTACATCAACCGAGCAAAATCCTGTTGTAGGCTATACTACAGCCGGAAGTTATGATGTCCTATTAACGGTTTCCGATGGTATAGAATCAGCAAATATTTATATGGGAAATTACATCACCGTTGGCGAAGTGCCTGCAATTTGTCCGACTCCTACAGGTATAACCTATTTGTGTGCAAGCTGGGGTAATTCTTCATATACCACAACCGGCCTGACAGGAATCACTTTATATGATTGGCAGATTCAGCCACCTGATGCCGGTACAATCAGCGGAACCGGGAAAAATATCACCGTCGTCTGGACTGAGAATTTTTTAGGAACAGCAACCCTTAAAGTCGCAGGCGTGAACTATTGCGGAATTGGCGTTTATTCAAATGCTTTGTCTGTTACAAGGTATTTGCCCAATGTCACACTCGCTCCTTTCCCCAGTGTGAGTATATCGACTCCGCCTTTTGCTTTGACTGGCGGGCTACCTTCCGGTGGCGATTATTCAGGTCCTGGTGTGAGTAATAATATTTTCAGCCCACTTTTAGCCGGACTTGGAACACATACGATTACTTACACGTATGAGGATGCGAATTTTTGTGAAAATTTTGCACAGAATACACTAACGGTTACTGCAATTACAGGATTAAACGAAAACTCCGGTATTTCCGGGATTAGTATTCTTCCGAATCCAAACAGCGGTGATTTCACTATCAGTGTTAAACATTATGAAAATACAAATATCAGCATCGGGATTTTTAATTCCTTAAATCAAAAAGTTTATGAATTAAACGAGTTTTTTTTAGAGAAAGATCTTGCTGAAAATATATCTATCCAGGGTTTTCCAAAAGGATTATATATTTTGCACGTTTCAGGAGAAGGGATCAGCTATGCGAAAAAACTCATCGTCCGATAGATAAAATAACCCTTAGTTCATGTAGCCGCTCTGATTATTTCGGAGCGGTTTTTTTTATTTCCTGATATCGGTAGCAATTGATAAGATGATCGTTTACCAGCCCTGCTGCCTGCATAAAAGCATAGCAAATGGTTGATCCGACAAATTTAAAACCTCTTTTCGTCAAATCCTTGCTCATAGCATCCGATTCAGGGCTTCTGGCCGGAAGTTCCGCCAGATGCTTCCATTTGTTGTTTATCGTTTTATTGCCTGTAAATTTCCAGATATAGTGATCAAAGGATCCATATTCTTTTTGAACTTCAAGAAATCGCTGGGCGTTATTGACGGTACCGCGTATCTTTAACTGATTTCTGATTATCCCTGCATCCTTTAGTAATTGCTGAATTTTTTCCTCCTTGTATCGGGCAATCTTTTTGTAGTCGAAGCGATCAAAGGCTTTTCGGAATCCCTCCCTTTTTTTCAGGACGATTTGCCAGCTTAATCCCGCCTGAAAGGCATCAAGCACCATAAACTCGAATATCCTCTGGTCATCATGCAGCGGAACACCCCATTCTTTATCGTGGTAATCAATCATCAGCGGATCGTTGTTTGGCCATGAACAGGTATGTTTCTTTTCCATGCTTTTAAATTTTATAGTTTGTCGATTATTGAATCAATTTCTTTTATACTGAGAATTTGGGTTTGAATTCTTTTGAACAAGTTTCTTTATGGATTCAGGATTAGCAGGAATGATCCCCTTTTCAGTTATTATTCCATTTATATATTTGGCCGGGGTAACATCAAATGCCGGATTTAATGCGCCTGATCCGGGATTGGCAACATTAATTTTCACACGCTGCCCATTTAAATCAATTCCCGTTTGAAATAAAACCTCATCTTCATGTCTTTCCTCAATAATAATATCTTTTCCTGAAGTGCAGTCCATATCAAAAGTCGAAAGCGGAGCTGCGATATAGAATGGCACTCCAAATTCTTTAGCTAAAATGGCCTTCTCAAATGTTCCGATTTTGTTTGCTGTATCGCCATTTGCAGCGATTCTGTCGGCGCCTGTGATCATCAGATCAACTTTTCCTTTCGACATATAGTATGCAACAGCATTATCAGGAATGATAGCATGATCAATTCCTTCATGATAAAGCTCCCAGGCCGTAAGTTTGGCTCCCTGGCTTCGCGGACGGGTTTCATCAACATAGATAAAAACCTTTTTTCCCTCATTGTTCGCAGTATAAATTGGTGATAGCGCACTCCCG
This sequence comes from uncultured Bacteroidales bacterium, assembly GCA_963708435.1. GTDB lineage: Bacteria > Bacteroidota > Bacteroidia > Bacteroidales > JAADJA01 > JAADJA01. The sequence continues at coordinate 238,292 of CAVPSZ010000019.1, read as the reverse complement.
TAATCTACAAATCCCAGCCATCCTGCATTGCAATGGGTCATGATCCTGTATCCGTTTTTGATGAGCTCATTTCCGAACTGACCAATCAGTTTAGCCTCATGAATATTTTCATCGGCCATTTTTTGAGCTTCTTCCATTGCTGCATCTGCAGAAACTTTACCTGCTTTAAAAACCCTTTCGACGGCATAAAAAAGATTTCTGGCTGTCGGCCTTGTGGATTCGATTTTTTCTTTAGCCATTAAAATAATCCTGTCATCGTCCCGGTTTGCAGCCTCTGCGAAAGCTTGTGCCATGGCAAAACCTGCTGTAGCACCTATGGCTCCTGCACCACGAGTGATCATTGAATGAATGGCTGTGCAGCAATCATTCCATGTCTTCGCTTCATATATACTAAAAGTAAAAGGCAACAAGGTTTGATCAATCATGAAAACAGATGTGCCTTCCATCCATACAGTCCGGTAATATTTACCATTTATGCGCATGGTTACTGAATAAAAAAGGTAATAAAAAATGCTAAAATATAATATTTAACAGTATGGCCTGATTATGGATTATTTTTCTTTAATGTAATTTTTTTAAAAATGGAAAATTCTATATAAATCAATTTGAAACGATATACCCTATAATCATTGCTGTTAAAGGGATATAAAACATAACCATTGATTAGTTAAAAAAAACAAAACAATTTCCAATGCATTTCGTAGTTGTAAGAATTTACGAAACATTGATAAGTTGATATTAGAGTTAAAATTTATAAAACAGGCCGGGTAAATAAAAAAAGCATGACGGTTTTCTCGACCCGAATTTTGAATCAACATTTTTTTTATTTGTGAATTGATTGTTAAATGGCTGTAAATCAGTTTTGAAATTGTTAAAAAAATATTAGTTAAAAAATATTTTAATAAAATATTTACAAATCTAAAATTTCATATTATTGCGAGTTTTTTTAAAATCGAAAAGAAGCTTTGCAAATGTTTATATATCAGTTAATTAAAAGAGTAAAAACAATTTAAAAAACAATATTTTAAAAATCAGAGATGAAATCAAAAGAAAAAGAGCCTAAGACAACCGGTTTCCTTGATGATAAGGAAGCCGAACCTCCGAGTAAAAGCCTTTTTACAACGGAGTTGAACAACCTGATGGAACAGGTGAAGCGCGGAGAATCTGATTTCCCCGTTAATCCAAGAGCACAGGAGTTCAGGAATAAGCACTTCCCGCATATCTCAAATAAAGAATGGAATAACTGGCAATGGCAGCTTAGAAATAGCTACACTACCTATGAGCAGATTCAATCTTTTCTCTTTTTAGCTGATGACGAAATTAAACCGACCCGGAATGGAAATAACCTTCCTATCCGAATGACTCCCTACTATGCAAGCCTTCTTGATCCTGAGAATGCTTTGCAACCGCTCCGTAAAACAGTCGTGCCTGTTCTGGATGAACTGATCACTTTACCGGAAGAAAAAGCTGACCCTCTTGGCGAAATGAACAACAGCCCGGTGAATCAGCTTGTGCATCGATACCCTGACCGTGTTCTGTTTCTAGTTTCAGGATTTTGCTCGACTTATTGTCGCTATTGCACCCGGTCGCACATGGTATCAAAAAAGGACAAATGCCATGCATCAAAAACGGAATGGGATGTTGCACTCGATTATATCAGGAATCATCCTGAAGTGAGGGATGTGATATTATCAGGTGGCGATCCTTTGACTTTATCGGATAATAAATTAGAGTACCTGCTATCGCAATTACGGGCGATAGAGCATGTAGAAATCATCCGCATCGGAACAAAGGTTCCTGTTGTGCTTCCCCAGCGCATCACGCCTGCTCTGACCAGGATGATAAAAAAATATCACCCGGTTTTTATGAGCATCCATTTCACCCATCCTGATGAGCTTACTCCAGAGGTTCATGCTGCCTGTACAAGATTGGCTGACGCTGGAATTCCGATGGGAAGCCAGACAGTTTTACTGAAAGGGGTTAATGATGATGTGAATGTGTTCAAAAAGTTAATGCATGGGATCCTGAAAATGAGGGTGAGACCTTACTATCTCTATCAATGTGATCCTATACCGGGCTCTGGTCATTTCAGGACATCTATTGACAAGGGACTGGAAATTATAAAAGGATTACGTGGCTTTACTTCAGGATATGCAATTCCTCATTTTGTGATTGATGCTCCCGGCGGTGGCGGCAAAATACCTTTGCTCCCTGAATATTACCAGGGGAAAATAGATGGAATTGCCATGCTGAAGAATTATGAAGGGAAAATGTTTTATTATCCCGATCCTGATTAATGAAACAGATTAAGCTGGTCATCTTAATGATTAATAGACCAACTTAGGAAAACCTGAAGGATTTTTTATTTGCTAATCAAAAACGTATCACTTTAAATGAGAGTCGGCATAACCTACGACCTGCGTGAAGATTACCTGAAACAAGGCTTTACGATGGAGGAAACTGCGGAGTTCGACAAGCAGGATACCATCGATGCCATTGATATGGCGGTTCAGAAAGCCGGTTTTAGTACAGAAAAAATCGGGAATGTTAGGGCATTGTGTCAGAAATTGGTTGCAGGTGAAAGGTGGGATCTCGTTTTCAATATTTGTGAAGGATTTTATGGCATCGGCCGCGAAGCGCAGGTTCCGGCACTTCTTGATGCTTATTATATTCCGTATGTGTTTTCCGATCCGCTGGTTATGGCTTTGACCCTGCATAAGGGAATGACCAAGGCAGTGATACGTGATGCAAAGATTCCGACTGCAGGTTTTGCCGTCATACATTCAGTTGATGAATTAAAAAACATTAACCTTCCCTTTCCTTTGTTTGTTAAGCCGGTGGCTGAAGGGACAGGTAAAGGGATCACCGGTAAATCGGTGATCGAAAATGACAAGCAGCTTAAGCAAATGACAGAACATTTGCTTACAACGTTCAAACAGCCGGTACTGGTAGAAAAATTTCTTTCAGGCAGGGAATTTACGGTAGGTGTAATAGGGACAGGTGACGAAGCCCAAAGCATTGGCCTGATGGAGGTCGTGCTGAAGCAAAATGCCGAAAAAAATGTTTACTCTTATTTCAATAAAGAGGAGTACGAAACAGTGGTTGAATATGCGCTGGTGGATGGTGAAATTGCAGAAGCCTGTAAAAAAGTAGCTGTTGATTCTTGGCGGACACTGGGTTGCCAGGATGGCGGCCGGGTGGATTTGCGCTGTGATGAAAACGGAATTCCCAATTTTATCGAAGTGAATCCGCTGGCAGGTTTGCATCCGGTCAATTCGGACCTGCCGATTCTTTGCAGAATGAATGGTATCTCCTACGAAGAATTAATTGCCATGATCATGAAGTCGGCGGTAAAGAAAGTTAAAAAGTAAAAATGATGATAAAGAAAGCATTGATCCTGATCAATAAATTATCTGAGAATCCGACTACGGATGAGCTGGATGTTCTGGAGCAGGCCAGGGTGGTTGAAGAGGCGCTCACCGAAATTGGCTATGCAGTTTCGAGGGATTTTTTTGATTTGAACCTGCAACGGATAAGGGATCTCCTGGTTACGACGAACCCTGACATTGTGTTCAACCTGGTGGAGGGCGTGGAAGCTAAAGCTGAGTTGATCTACTTCCCCACTGCGTTGCTCGAAAGTCTTAACATTCCTTATTCGGGTTGCAGATTGGATAGTATGTACCTCACATCGAATAAGGTTTATGCAAAGGAGAAAATGAGGGCAAACGGATTGCCAACCGCCGACTGGTTCTCGCCAAAAGAGATCAGCAAGCTTTCGCCGGAGAAACGATATATCATTAAGCCTTTGTGGGAAGACGCCTCCGTAGGTATTGACGAGCACAGGGTGCTGATGGGTAACGATCCGAAGATGATTGAATTTGCAAAGGAGCCTAACAGCCATAAATATTTTATTGAGGAGTTCATTCCCGGTCGCGAATTCAATATGTCGGTGCTGGGCGGAAATGTAGGACCGGAGGTGATGAACCCGGCGGAAATGCTTTTCCATAATTATCCTGAAGGGAAACCTCAGATCATGGGTTACCGGTCGAAATGGGTGGAGGGTTCGTTTGAATATGAGAATACTTCACGCACGTTTGAGATCAAGGAGGAGGACATTCCATTGCATAACCAGATCAGGGATATATGCCGGAAATGCTGGCAGGTGTTCAACCTGAAGGGATATGCAAGGGTGGATTTGAGGGTGGATGAAAACGGGCAGCCGCTGATCCTTGAAATAAATGCCAATCCCTGTATTTCGCCTGATGCGGGGTTTTATGTGGCATGCAGCCAGGCCGGACATAAGTTTACTGATGTAATGAAAAGAATTATTGAAGATGCCTACACAAACTGATTTGAAATATACGTTCAGGATGGAAGTTTTTCCATCCGACATTGAAACTGTAAGGGAAATTTGTATATCGACCGGGTTTTTCAGGGAGGATGAAATACCTGTGGCGGTGAGCCTTGTGGAGGAGCGCTTGAACCAGGGGAAAGCCAGCGGGTATGAATTTGTTTTCCTTGAGATTGACGGTAGGACAGTGGCTTACTGTAATTTCGGGCTGATACCGTGCTCGCTGCTGTCGTACGATCTGTACTGGATTGTAACGCACAACGATTACCGGGGGAAGGGGCTGGGTTCGATACTGCTTAAGGAAACGGAAAACCAGATTGCCAAGCTTGGAGGCAAAGCGGTTTATATTGAAACATCATCCAAAGAATATTATCTGCCTACACAACGTTTTTATGAAAAGAATGCATACGACCTAAAGGCGAGGTTTGCGGATTTTTATGATTATGGGGATGACAAACTTGTGTATGTAAAAAATGTAAAATAGTTGACTGAGGTTGCATTTGCGAAGATGCAGAGCAATTGAGAGGAGGCTGCCCTGAAACAGAGGCAGCCTCTTTCATTTCTTTAATCTACCAGCATCAATTTCTCCACCTTTTCAAAATCACCAACCTTTAAGCGATAGAAGTAAACTCCGGCTGTCATTTTTGTGCCTTGTTTGTTGGTTCCATCCCAGCCGAAATGATAAGTACCTGCATTCAGCCTGGTATTGGTAAGAGTATTAACTTTTTCGCCTGTAACGTCATAAACTTCAAGGTTTACGAATTGAGATTGGGATAAATCAAGAGTAACGACAACCTGGTCGGTGAAAGGATTGGGGTAATGAGAAATCTTGGGATCCAGATAGTGTTCTGCTGCAATTCCTGAAGCGAAATCGACATGGAAATTGACGGAGATTTCGATCATTGGCGAATCGGGATCGTTGGAGGCTATAAAAATGGTTCCTTCATAATCACCCAATGGCATCTGGAAGCCGTCGCAGGTGACCTGAATTGCCTGCGAGTTTCCGGGAGCAACTGTTCCTGTGGAAGGTGCCACCGAAAGCCAGGGGTAAATTTCGTATTCTCTTAAAATGGTAATTGTAATGTTTGAGGCTTTGTGGCCGCCATCGCCATAAGAATCGGTGATCCAGAGTTTCCATGTACCCTGCATTTGCTCGCCATTAAAAGCATCGAGCTCAATGGTATAATTACCATTGGTTGATCCGGATGCAATAACAACTTCTTTACCGGAAGGGGATTCAACCCTGAAAGTTCCTTCTTCGGGATAATTGTCGGTAAGCCACTGGTAGTTGATTGACCAGCCGCCAATTTCTCCTTCGGTATTGTCAACTTCAAAATCGGTCCAGCCAAGCTCTGTATAGGTATTGCTATCCCATGCATTCTGGTTGGGACTGTTGGGAACGGTATAATTGAAAGCTTCCAGTAAGGAAGATGTCCATTCAATTGAATAATTTAATTCGAGTTGCCCTGAGTTAGTGATCTGGAATTCTTCGACATCCGTATTGCCCTGGTTAACCCAAGCATTGATTTCAGTTGTATTGACAGTAATCCCTGGAAATAACTGCTCACCAACATAAAATACATGAGGGTCGGGAGCGCCGATGAAGGGATGGCTGGAAGTTTTTCCTGATTGATCAGCTGCAGAAATATAATAAGCGATTTCTGATCCATAGGAAGCTCCGGGCAGGATGGCAGAATAAATTTTACCACCTTCAGGGGTCATGATCATCCCCTGATAGTTTCCTCCGTTAATTTTATAAAATACTTTCACTTCACTATTTATAACCGGTGAACCGCTGTAAGCAGTAATGGAGGCTTCAATTTCATATTCAGTTTGAACCGGCTGATCGCCAAGCAAAGGATAATGCCTTATGTGAAGCATATTCCGGTCGGCAATACCATTGGCACGGCAATGCAGTGCATCGGTTGATTGCCAGGTTCCCGTGAAACCAAGAATTTCATATCCTGGCATGGCTTCCTGGTAGGTTGCTATAGCTTCATCGTCCCATTGCGATCCAGTGATGGGTACAAAAACTCTGTCGTTGAGAATGATTGAGTTGGTGTAGGGCTGATTATTAGGGGTCCAAACACGATAAACCTGAAAATTATTTCCCCAGGATGAAGTTTGTGCGGCATAATAGGCAGCAGTTTCTTCAATTTCATCGTACTGCGGATGTGTGGAAGGCACTTCGCGGATCAGCACTTTATCAACATCGAGGAATTTTCCCCAGCAGTCAATGTGGTCGATGTAGGTGTTGTTCGGGTCAGGAACTGTGTGATAGGTGGTGATTCCAAGGTAATCCAGAACCAGTTGATTTATTTCTTCCTCGGTCAGGTCAGGATTTTCTTCAACAACAAGGTCGGAAGAAGAAGAAATACCATAGCCATCCGTCATGTAATTTCCACCGGTATGTATCAGGTCCATCCCGAACCATTCAATGCCCAGTAACTGGGCTACTTTCTGTGGTATTGCATCGTCGTTCGGACGGTCGGGACGGTTATAAATGAAATCAACAATGCCGATCTCATCATCGCCATAGCGAACGTACATTGGGCCATAATCTCTTGTCCAATATGTTTCGGTTGGGGCGATCAAAAAGTTAACGTTGTTCATGTTCACACCATGCGACTGGTATTGATTGGTCACTAAATTCTGATTAGAAGCATTCGACACGATGGTTGTAACCATGATTTCTTCCGACATCCCGGCTATCAGTTCATAAGATATGCCGAAGGGATAGCGGATCAGGACACCTTCCATGTGATCGAACTCGGCGATGTTGTTGACAACCCCGGGAGGCGGATCGGTTTCGAGGAAATCTTTGCCTACAAGATGAAAATTAGCTTTTTCCTGTTCCGAAAGTTCATGTGTATAAATTTTTTCTATCCTCTCCTGTTCAATCTGCGCAAACAGTTGAACACCCGATACCAGGATGAAACATGCGAAAACGACAATCTGGTAAAACGATTTCCTCATATCTTCAAATTTAGAGACTGAACAAAAGACTTTTAGAAGGTAGCAAAGGTTGCAAAATTTTTATTAATGAGATTATAATGACAGAGTTTTATGGGAAATCACTTTTGTTGGTTTGATATTTTATTGAGCGAGTTATGCGATTAGAATTAGCTTTTGATTAACTACCCGATTTCCTCAAATGAAATTTTTATTTTCACTAGTGATGTTGACAATTTTCACTTGAGGAAAAAAATTTTCACTTGTTGTTTTTATGGAGATACTTGTTTCATCTAAAATAGCCTTGAAAACAAATTCTAAATGAAATATCCAACTCTTATTACCCATTTACTGTCATATAATCAGTCGATTTGAATAATTTTACGATCAAATTTTGAAAAGATGAATAGAATATATGGTTTTGCGCTGTTAATTTTATTGAGCCTGAATTTCACTTTTGCCCAGCATCAGAATGTAATGATCAGCCATTCCAATTATCCGGAAGAACCGGCCATCCATGTCAATCCCCAAAATACAGATCACGTTGTTGGAGGAGCTAACATTAATAATGTTTACAGCTCGTTTGATGGCGGATATACCTGGAACACCGGGATTCTCACTTCAACACAAAATGGTGTTTGGGGTGATCCTGTTTTGATTACTGATACATTGGGAAATGTCTATTTTTTTCATCTTTCCAACCCTCAGTCCGGAAACTGGATCGACCGCATTGTATGTCAGAAGTCGACAGATGGCGGACTTACGTGGAACGATGGTACTTTTATGGGCTTGAACGGCACAAAAGCACAGGACAAAGAATGGGCAGTAGTTGATTGGACAAATAACAATATATACGTCACATGGACTGAATTTGATGAATATGGAAGTTCCAGTCCTGATGATAAAAGCAGGATACAGTTCTCAAAATCCTCAGATGCCGGCGAAACCTGGAGTGAAGCCATTACCATCAATGAGGTGGATGGAGACTGCATTGACAGTGATAATACTGTTGAAGGCGCTGTTCCGGCCGTTGGCCCGAACGGAGAAATCTATGTTGCATGGGCCGGCCCTGCTGGTTTGGTATTTGACCGCTCATTCGATCAGGGAGCAACATGGCTTGATGAAGATATTTTTGTTGATCCCTTTCCGACAGGATGGGACTATGGTATTCCGGGTGTCTGGAGAAGCAATGGCTTGCCAATTACTGTCTGTGATTTAAGCGGAGGACCTTATCATGGAAACATTTATATTAATTGGTCTGATCAGCGAAATGGCGAAGATGACACCGATGTTTGGCTTGCAAAATCGACTGATGGCGGCAATACATGGGAAACTCCCATCAGGGTGAATGATGACCCGGCAGGTAAACAGCAATTTTTTACCTGGATGGCGATCGACCAGGTAACCGGCTACCTTTGGTTTGTATTTTACGACAGAAGGAATTATACCGACGACAACACAGATGTTTTCATGGCTGTTTCTACCGATGGTGGCGAGACTTTTCTGAATTTTAAAATCAGTGAAGAGCCTTTCCTTCCCTGGTCGAGTGTTTTCTTTGGCGATTACACCAATGTTTCTGCACATAACAATGTCATACGCCCTATATGGACTCGGCTTGATAATATTAATTACCTTAGCGTATGGACAGCGATTGTAAATCCTGAGGCGGTTTTAACAGGTATCAAAGAGACAGAACAAAAACCGTTTGCGTCACTTGAACCCAATTACCCGAATCCCTTTATGCAAAGCACAGTCATTTCATTCAAGCTTTATCAGCCCGAAAAAATAAGCCTTAGCGTGTATGATCTTTTGGGAAACGAAATCGCAGCGCTTATTGATAACGAGGTAAGGCTACCAGGGAAATACATTGAATCGTTCAATGCTGATAAATATAAGCTTTCACCGGGGGTTTATTATTTTTCTTTAAAAACCAACGGCGTTGCTCTTAAGCACAAGATGACGCTTGTGAAATAAATTGCCATTGAACAGGCGATCCTTAGAAAACCTTCTATTCTTTCAATCTAACTTTTAATAGTACAGGCAGATGATCTGAATTTTCGAATTCAAGGTTGATTGTTCGGGTTTCCAGCACCTCAATATTTGGAGAAACCAGGAAGAAATCTATTAGGGAACACCTTGTGATTGTTGGATCAAAAGGTTGATCCACATCCCTGTTTGTTGGCAATTTTCTGTCAAAAGTCCAATTCCAGCCTTCTGGCATCAGGTTCACTGGTACTGGACGAAGCGATTTAACTTTGTATAGAAAAGAATCGTGCATTTTCAGTCCGGGAGGATTTTGGTTCCAATCGCCGCCAAGGATCAGGTAATTTCCTTTTTGAAATTCTTCAAACGCAAAACTTTTAATCAAATTAAGCTCTTCATCACGTAATGCATCCGCATCATCATAAGCTGAATTATGTAAGTTTATCAATACCAGTTCATGCTGATTGGACAACTGAAACCGGGTAATAAGAAAACAGCGTTTCGGCATAAACAGTCTTTTCGGCCAGGAATAGGTTCCGGGGGTTGAAATTCTTTTGCTTTCAGAAGGAAAAAATTTCGATAGCGTCATCAATCCTGAACTGACTCTGCCCATCGGGTTCAGAAAAGGTATCGGGATGAAATCAGAACGATAATTGATTGCCGTTACGTAAATAAAATCACTGATATTCGAAAATAAAATTTCCGCCTGATTTTGATAATGGCTTCTCTTTGAATTAAAGTCTACCTCCTGGAGAAATAAAAAGTCAATTGAATTATTAGAAGTCAGGAAGTCAGAAATTCCATTAATGTATTTTCGGTTCAGGGTTTCATCAGGCCTCACGCTTTTACCCCCCTCATAAAAAAAATCCATCTCTTTGCCAAGTCCGGCGTAGCCTATATTCCAACTAATAAGAGTAACCATCGTCTTATTGATTGTGTCAGGTACGCCAGAAGTTGATATGATTATTTTTTCCTCTTTCCCGGGACGGTATTCTGTTATCATGCTATATAAAATCACAGCAATGAAATATACAAATACAGCAATCGCAAGGCACAATGCACAGACAACAATGAATTTCAGCAACATTTTCATAATGAATTTTGTGAATAAAATTATGAACTATTCACCAATTAATTCAATTTCGTGTTTGATCTGAGACAGAATTTTCGAATATTTTATTTTTAAAACTTCAGATAAATCAGATCCAAGTGTCCTGTTTTCGAAAATTTCAATAGCAAGGATTACAATCCGGCTGGGGATGTCAATATTCAATGCAGCACCCAGTTTTAAAGCATCTTGAAAGCTAACATCATGCTGGCTCGACAAATTGTAAGTTTCTTTAATATCTTCCGGTGAATATTTAAAAACGGTTCCAGGCTTTCCTTCCGGGGATTTTGTAGTATCAATAAGGATGGCAATTTTAAAACCTTGAACCAGATTGATGAGTTCAATACCACCGACTGCAGTGGTTTTCAATTCATACTTTAAAGGATTGAGTATTTCCTTTAAATCACCGATGAGGCGTATTGGAAGGCCATCATCCATCAGGGCTTCGCTGCCAAGGCCAAGAATTAATATTTTAGTATGGGGCAAATTCATTCACTTCATCCTCCTTCAGAAGAGGTTGCTAATTTAGGATAAATAGAATTAAATAATTAACGATTTACTGTACGGATAATTTTCCCTTCCATGTCCCTGAACGTAACTGTCAAAGGCATATCACCGGGCAGATGATGGGTTGCGCAAGAGAAACATGGATCATAAGCCCGAAAAGCCATTTCGATCCGGTTTAAAACGCCATCTGTAACGTCGATCCCTTTTTTAATCAATTCCTGGGCTGCCTTTTTTATCGACATGCTGATGGCAGCATGGTTGTTGGTGGTACCCACAATCAGGTTTGCCTTTGTCACGATCCCTCTTTCGTCAGTCCAGTAATGATGGGTCAGCGTTCCCCTCTGAGCTTCGACAATACCGACTCCTTCTGTTGGAACCTTTTCAATTTTAACTCTCAGGTCAGGGCTCGTAATTTCAGGATCGGTTGCCAGTTCAAGGCAGCGTTCGGAAGCATAAACCAATTCCACCAATCTTGCCCAATGCATAGCAAGTGTTGCATGAACCGGTTTACCTCCAAGCGTACTGAACATTTTTTCGTATTCCGACTGGGCAATCGGTGTGGCCATTCCATCAGCAGCATTCAGGCGGGAGAGAGGCGTTGCCTGGTAAACTCCCGAATCCTGGCCTTCAGTAAATCCTTTCCAACCAATTTTTTTCAGGTAGGGGAATTTAAGATATGACCAGGGCTCTACTCTCTCTTCGACAAAATCGGTGTATTCCTTGGGTGAATACTTATAGAGTTCTTTGCCGGTCGTATCGACAACCCGCACTTTACCGTCATAGAAATTCACCTTGTTTTTATCATCCACGAGTCCCATGCTGTGAATTTTAAGATTATAAGGTCCATTCAGGATGATGTCGACATATTGCTTGTTGGAGAGCACCAGATCGTTAAAGACCTTCATTGAAAATTTCGAGAACTCGATAAAACCCTTTGCTTTTTCCACAACATCCTTTCGTTGCTCTTCATTCAATCCTTTGCGAACACCCCCCGGAATGTTCAACACAACGTGAGTCTGATGTCCGCCAAGTAAAGCCTGTATTTCCTGTGCTTTCCGCCGCTGCATAATGACTTCCGTCCCAATCTCTTTTCCAACTTTGGAGATCACACCCAGAATATTCCGGTCAGCTTTTGGAGCATCAGGGCCAACTACAAAGTCGGGAGCACCGAGAGCAAAAAAATGAGCGATATGACTATGCACAAAATGCGCCATATAAAAGAGCTCCCGTATTTTTTTTGCTGCAGAAGTCGGTTCTACACCGAAAACCATATCGGCTGCTTTCCCGGCGGCCATATGGTGGCATCCCGGACATACACCGCAGATTTTGGTAACAATTTGAGAGATTTCTTCGATGGGTCGTCCTTCGCAGAATTTCTCGAATCCCCTAAGTTCCGGTACCTGGAAGTAGACATTTTCTACACTACCGTCATCATTCAGGAAAATTTCGATTTTGCCATGTCCCTCAAGCCTGGTGATAGGGTCTATGCTGATTTGTTTCATGATAATTTCCTCCTAATTTTTGAAGCAGGTAAACTAAACCTATAAAAAGTACCTCCCGGATCCACAACCGAATCGATGGCTTTTTCAACTTCAGCCGGTTCTTTGGCTTCGAGCATCGAAGCAATAACAGACATCATCTTGGCACCAGAATCCTCTATTTCATCCAGTGGACCATAACATCCGCGGCAGGGTGCATTCCCTTCCACGCAGCGAACTCCGCAGCCTCCGCGGGTTGCAGGACCGACACACAAAATGCCCTGTTCGTTAAGGCAGGTTTCTCCGTCATCAACCACTTCCCAGGGTCTGTAAAATTTAGTAATTCCCTTTTTCTCCGATTTTTTTCTCTTGCATTCATCGCATTGAACCCTGGGCAATCCTCCGATTACAGACCCTTTGGGTGGCAATTCCATTCCATTCACAACTGCCATGAAGACTTCCACCAGTCTCTCGGTTTGAGGCGGACAACCGGGAAGGTAATAATCCACATCTGTAGTCTGACCAAGCGTCATCACATCGTTATAAAAGTGAGGAATATGAATAATCCCTTCCTTCATGGAGAGTTCATATTGCGGCCTGACTTTATCAGGATTGGAGGTCGACTCACTTTCTTCATAGACACTCCTGAAGATTGACTCTTTATCATAAAAATTAGCGAGTCCAGGGATTCCACCCATGTGAGCGCAGGAACCGTAGGCGATTAAAATTTTAGATTTCTGCCTTAATACATGAGCCATGTGTTCATTTTCGCTGTTCCTTACCGCACCATTAAAAAGCGTAATGTCGATTGATTTGTCTTCCATATCCTCAACGTCCCTGTATTTGGTATCGAGTGCAATGGGCCAGAAGACCAGGTCGGCATTAGCCACTACATCGAAAAGTTTTTCGTGAACATCAAGGACCGATACACAGCAGCCTCCGCAAGCAGCACCCCAATAAATGGCAAGTTTTAATTTCGGCTTTTCCATACTTTTTCCTCCGGATTATTTGACAATGGTTTCAACAACATTTTTGATTTTTGCAGGACCTAATTTAACCAAAGTTTCGGTCATTTCATTAACTACTTCCTGCAGACGTTTGCCTTCTGATGCGCTGATCCATTCCAGTCTCAGCCTTTCCTTCTCGATCCCGATCTGTTCGACATACTTCTGAAGCAGATGATAGCGCCTAAGGCACTTATAATTTCCTTCCGAATAATGACAATCGCCGGGATGACAACCACCGATCAGAACACCATCGGCACCTTTGGAAAATGCATCAAGGATAAATGAGGGTTCAATTCGTCCTGAACACATTACACGAATAACCCGTGTGGATGGTGAATACTTAAGCCTCGATACACCGGCAAGATCGGAAGCCGTATAGGTACACCAGTTGCAGAAAAAGGCAATGATTTTTGGTGATCCGTTTTCAGTATGAGAATTATTTGTTTCCATACAACTATAAATTAATCAACTAACAAACCTTCAATTTCGCTGTAGATTTCGACATCGTCGAAAAGATTCTGGTAAATAGCACCTGAACCACAAGCTGCTACACAAGTTCCACAGCCTTTACACAGGGCTTCATTGATGCTTGATTTATTTTTGGCAGCATCATAGGTAATGGCTTTATAGGGACACATCGAAATGCAGACCTGACAACCACAGCATTTTTCTTCGGTTATGGAAGCCGTGTTAGGTTCAAGTTCTACATAACCTGCATCAATCAGTGCTAATGCCTGCGAGGCAGCAGCGCCAGCCTGTGCTACACTCTCAGGAATATCCTTTGGTCCCTGGCAGGCACCGGCAATAAATATTCCATCGGTAAAGGTTTCCACCGGGGCAAGTTTGGGATGACGCTCAAGGAAAAAGCCTTCGTTCGAACAGGATATATTGAAGAGCCTCCTGATTTCCTGGCTGTCTTTTCCGGGTTCCAGACCCAGTGAAAGTACAACCATATCGACGGGTATCCTTCTGACAACACCGATTAGTGTATCTTCAACGCGGATGATGAGCTTGTTTTTTTCTTCATCGGTCACGGCCCAATCGGTTACTTCAGAGACTCTGCCGCGGATGAAATGTACTCCTTCGTTCAGCAATTTATCATAGAATTCTTCATATCCTTTACCCGGAGTTCGCATATCAATATAGAAATTATAAATCTCAGCCTCCGTGTGTTCTTTCAGCAAGTGGGCAAGTTTAAGCGAATACATGCAACAGACTTTCGAGCACCACTTGTTGGTTTTTTCATCCCTCGATCCGACACAATGAATAATCCCGATACTTTTTGGCTCTTTACCATCACGTAAAACCACATGTCCTTCAGTCGGACCTGATGCATTCACCAATCGCTCAACTTCGAGGGATGTATAAACATTTGGATATTTGGCATAGCCATAATACGGAGCTTTCAACGCGTTAAAAGGCTTGAACCCGGTGGTAAGAAGAATAGTTCCGACTTCTATTTCCTTTACCTCAGGTTTCTGGTTGAAATCGAAAGCTTTTCGGTCGCAGGCTTCGGCACAGGGCTGCTTACATTTTCCGGTTTTAAAATGGATACAGGTTTCAGGATCGATCAGAACGACCTGCGGGGTTGCCTGTGGGAATGGAATATAAACCGGTTTGCGATAATTCAGGCTAAAATTAAATTCATCCGGAAATTTGCCGGTTTTGTAAGTACAATTATCAATGCAGGCAAGACATCCGACACAAAGATCCTCAATTATATATCTTGGTTTACGGGTAACCTGGATTTTGAAATTCCCTACATATCCTTCGACACCTGTAACTTCTGAATAACTCCAGAGGGTGATGTTGGGATGCTTCTTTACCGATGACATTTTTGGCGTAAGAATGCAAGCTGCACAATCTAATGTGGGGAAGGTTTTATCGAACTTGGCCATATACCCGCCAATAGTCGGTTCTTTCTCAACCAGATAGACTTTTTTCCCGGCATTGGCCATGGTCAGCGCTGCACTGATGCCCGAAATCCCTCCTCCGACGATCAAAACATCCGGATTGACCTTAACCTTTTTCTTTTCCAAAGCCTTATGGTAGGCTACGCGGTGAATAGCTGCCCGTGTCAGATCTTTGGCTTTCAGTGTGGCCAGTTCTTTATTGTCCTGGTGAACCCAGGAATCGTTTTCACGAATATTGACCATTTGCATAAAGAATTGGTTCAGCCCTGCCTTTGCCGTTGCCGAGCGGAAAGTAGCCTCATGCAGTAAAGGAGAGCAGGAAGCTACCACGATACGGTTCAGGTTATGTTCCTGAATATCTTTGATGATCATTTCCTGGCCGGGATCAGAACACATATACTTATAATCTTTCGAAATGACGACGTGAGGAAGCTTCGATGCATATTCGGCAACGGAAACTACATCCACTGTACCTGCTATATTATGACCGCAATGGCAAATGTAATAGCCCGTGCGTATTTCATGATTTGTTGTCATATATACCTCCTGTCTTTTTAAGCTAAAGATAATTCGGGTGATAACATTTTGTTTAAACCGAGCTTGTTTTTAGGGATACCAAATGCCAACCCCATCAGCTGGGTAAAATACATAACCGGGATTTTTACATCTTCCTTGAATTTTCGTGAAATCTTGCCCTGGAAACATTCGAGGTTGAACTGGCAAAGCGGACAAGCGGTAATGATAACATCGGCACCGCGCAGTTTGGCTTCACGCAGCAGCTCGAAATTCATACTCAAGCCGATATCCGGAAGAGTGCTAGTCATGCTTCCTGAACAGCACCGGGTCTTGATTGGCCATTCAATGGGCTCCGATCCTATTGTCCGTACAATCCTGTCCATGGTTATAGGATCGTAGGGATTATCAAAAGGAGCATAAGGCCTGATCAGTTGGCATCCGTAGTAACAGGCAACTTTCAATTCCGGATGCTGGTTCGTTGATGCCTTTTTAATCCTCTCTAAAATTTCAGGCTGATTGAAAACTTCCAATGGGTGCCTCACATTTATTCCAAACTGGCAGGAAAGACCCGCCTCGGAAAGTTGCTTACATACTTTTTGCTTCGTTTCCTGATCGGAAGAAAGATAATTTTGAGTTTTCAGTAAGCCCATATAACAGGCGGCACACGGAGCTATCAGTTCGCCACCGCCCTGTTTTTCAGCAATAGCCAGGTTTCTTGCTGTTATCTGAACTGCATGGCTTTCATTGATTGACATGTAATTGGTGGCGCCGCAGCAATTCCAGTCATTCAATTCCTCGACTTCGATGCCGAGAACCCTGAAAACCTCAAGAAGTGAATCTTCATATTGTTTCCCTGAAGATTTCAATGAGCATCCGGGATAATAAAGGTATTTCATGTTTTAATCCTCCATTAATTTTCTTTTTGCGATAATATGGCTTGAAGGCTTTTCTTGTCTTTAACTCCCTTTTCAAAAAGTGATAATCGTCCCTTTAGAAATAGCTTCAATCCCAATGACGAATAACTTAGCATTTTCACAATGTTGTATTTAAGGTAATAATTAACGAGCAGGCTGGCCTCATTGATTCGGCCTCGTCTTTTTACCTCATTGAAAAATGTCTTTGCCAGAATGGGAACAGGAAAATTTTTCGGATAGATTTTTTGTGTAATGGCCTCCCTCTTGAGTGCATACATTACATCGGTAATTTTTATTCCTTTAGGGCACTCAACAGTACACTGATAACACGATGCACAAAGCCATACCGTTTTATTGGCCAGTACCTCATCCCTGAATCCAGCCCTTACCATAGCTATGATTTTTCTTGGTGTGTAATCCATGTAAATGCTCATGGGGCATGCAGCACTGCAATTCCCGCATTGGATGCAACCGAAGAGTTTTTCTCCGTGTGCAAAACGGGCAATTTTTTTGCCGAAATCCTTATCCAGGTTTTGTTCGAGTTTAATTTCCAAACCTTCCAATAACCTTTTGTTGGTCAGCGTTTCCATATTTTATCTGTTAAGTAATTATCGTATCGGGGTTGAGCTTATAATTTGTTAAGGCAATAGTTGAATGAGGAGAGAGCGAAGTATAATTTCTGAAACAAAGATCCATATGTAAATATTCTGAAAATGCTGTAATCAAAAATATTAATTCAACTTAAAATAATTTTCACTTTAATCCGTGGCAGGCAAAATTATGTATTGTTAATAGATTAACAAATATTTTTTAATTTTTTTAAATTACTACATTTGCCCTGTTTCAAAATTTGACGAATGCCCATATTAGGATCAATCATAAAAAAAGCTTACGAGCTTCGTAACTTCCCTTTGGATCAGAAAAGGAAAAAACAGACAGATTCATATAAGGTGCAGGAAGCAGAATTGAAAAAGCTTATCCGTAAAGCGCAGTTTACGGCTTTTGGCGAACATTATAATTATACCGATCTCCTGAAAGAGAAAAATATTACTTCCGCTTACAGCAAGGCAGTTCCTGTTTATGATTACAATTCCATGTTCCGAAAATGGTGGTACAGGGCGCTGAACGGAGAACCATTCGTTTCCTGGCCGGGAAGGGTCAAATACTTTGCCCTTACTTCTGGTACTTCAGAGGCAGCAAGCAAACATATCCCCGTTACAGGAGACATGATTCGTGCTATTCGCAGAGCCAGTATCAGGCAACTGGTATCATCGGTAAAATATCCTTTTCCACCTGAGTTCTATGAAAAAGGTTTCCTGATGATTGGAGGGAGCACCCATCTTCAGTATAACGGCACTTATTATGAGGGTGACCTTTCCGGGATTTCAGCCGGAACGCTTCCTTTCTGGTTTCAGCATTTTTATAAGCCCGGGAAAAGAATATCAAGAGAAAGAGATTGGTCCACAAAACTGGATGAAATTCTGAAAACAGCAAAAGATTGGGATATAGGAGTTATTGTGGGAGTACCTGCATGGATTCAAATCATTCTTGAAAAAATTATCAGCCATTACAACCTGAAATCCATACACGACATTTGGCCCAATCTGTCGGTTTATGTTCACAGTGGGGTTTCTTTCGGTCCCTATGGAAAAAGTTTTGAGAAACTGTTTGGAAAAAAAGTCTACTTTCAGGAATCCTACCTTGCTTCTGAAGGCTATGTTGCATATACCGATGGTTTTGATGTAAATGGAATGAAACTGATTCTGGATAATGGTATTTATTTCGAGTTTATACCTTTCACTGATGACAATTTTGATACAGATGGCAACTTAAAAAGCCATCCTGAAGCGCTTTCGTTAAGAGATGTTGAGGAAGGAAAGGAATATGCTTTGCTGATTTCAACTTGTTCCGGTGCATGGAGATACCTGATCGGTGATGTAATTAAGTTCATTTCAAAATCAAAGAGTGAAATATTGATAACCGGACGCACCAAACATTTTCTTAGTATTTGTGGTGAGCATCTTTCCATTGATAACATGTCAAGGGCAATTGAAATGCTCGAAATAGAGCTTGATATCGATGTCCGGGAATTTACAGTGGCCGGAATAGAATATGATTCAATGTTCGCTCATCAATGGTATCTTGGTTGTGATGATCCTGTTAACACGGAACTGGCTAAAACAAAACTTGATCAATATTTGAAGGTGCTGAATGATGATTATCGTGTAGAAAGAATTGCCGCTGTAAAGGATGTATTTGTTGAGGTATTACCCTCACAAGTATTTGCCGATTGGATGAAACTAAAAGGAAAAGAGGGAGGAGCAAACAAGTTTCCACGGGTGTTGAAAAAAAATATGCATCTGGAATGGAAAGATTATCTTTCGGGTATCAGGGATCTTAAAACCACAGCCGGTCAATGAATCCATTTCTCCAGGGAATTTTTGTGGGATTGACTTTTGCAGTTTTGCTAGGGCCGGCATTTTTCTCCCTCATTCAAACCAGTATCCAGCGTGGATTTCGTTCGGGATTTTTCCTGGCTATTGGTATTTTCTTCAGCGATCTTACCGCTTTAATCCTAACTTATTTCGGAGCTATTCAGTTCCTCGGAACCGATCCGCGGGAAAACTCATTGTTTAGCATAATCGGGGGTATCATTCTGATTATTTTCGGAACCTTTACCTTTATCAGGAAGATAGGAAACGCTTCATCAGAAGAAAACGGCGCCGGCAACAATAGGCCTTCACCGTTTTATGTATATATTATGAAAGGATTTTTCCTGAATGCTGCTAACCCGGGAATGTGGTTCGTTTGGATTACCGTAGTTGTTTCAATAAGCGCCCGATTTGGCGTTGACAATGAGGATATATATATGTTCCTTAGTGGTGCGTTGGGATCTATATTTGCAACGGATGTTTTGAAATGTTTTATTTCTCATCAGATCAAGCATTTTCTTAATATAAAAGTGATGATATGGATGAACCGTATCGTGGGGATTATCCTAATTGGATTCGGAACCTATCTCATCATCAATATTCTCATTGATCTTGAAAGCATGATCGCAATTTACAAGGAACTTTTCAAAAAAGATACCTGAAAAAAGACAGGTTACCTTTTAGTTAAAACTTCTTTGACTGTAACCCTGAACATCAAGTTTATAATTAATACCAACATAAATCCCTCCCCAAAGATTATTTGACGGCTCATAGGGTTCTTTCTTATAATTGTCTAATTGATAAGGGCCGGCATTAACATCTTTAAAACCATAATTGAACCTGATACCTGCATTGATATAAAACAGATCCGATAGAGTGATATCTGTTCCGATGTCAATAGCAAGGCCAATGTCAAGGTTTTCATAACGGTCTTTAATAAC
Source organism: uncultured Bacteroidales bacterium (assembly GCA_963708435.1). Lineage (GTDB taxonomy): Bacteria > Bacteroidota > Bacteroidia > Bacteroidales > JAADJA01 > JAADJA01. The sequence continues at coordinate 218,190 of CAVPSZ010000019.1, read as the reverse complement.
CGTTTCAGTAGTAATGAAAGGTTTGTTGTTTAAATCATAAGCCGTTGTGGGCTGTTTTATGCCGTCACGCAAATATTCCTGCTCGGCGTTCATCAGAATTCCGAACTGTGGTCCCAACATAAACCGGAACTTTGTGAGGTCTTTGCCGAAAGCATATTTAAAAAATACAGGAATGTTGAGATAATACAGCTTAATGTCTCTCTCAACTGACTTAAAGTCATAATTATTTCCGCCTGCAGACCAGGATTGTTCACCTTCATATTTCTGTCCCTGGTGTGAATACTGAAGCTCTGTTATAACTGAGATGTTTCCGGTAAAATTATATCCCAGATTCAGACTGGCAGCATAACCTACCTTTGGTGCATAATCCACTTCCGGTTCGCCATAAAAGTTCTGATTAACGATCCAGGTGTTTGTGACTGTACCGCCAACACCCAATATTATTTCTTTTCCTTTCTGGGCGTTAGCTGCGACACTAAGGAAAACCAGGCATGTAATAAAAATCAAAGACTGTTTCATAAATTAATGTTTTAAGATAATTTTAATGCATTAAACAAATTCAAGTCATTTTAGTTTCATTTTCCTTTACTGTTAAGAATGGAAAGGGGGCAAAATTAATAAAGCTTTTTGAAATTCATTAGTTTTGCGGAATGGTATTTATTACGGGAGGAACAGGGTTTCTTGGGGCGCATCTCATTCATCATTTACTTTTAAAAGGAGATCACATTATCGCTTTGAAGAGACCAACCAGTAAATTTGATCTTTTCAACAGAGTATTTGCTTTTTATAATGATGATGCAGAGTCATTATCCGGAAAACTTGAATGGTTTGAAGGTGATCTGCTTGATCCGGGCTCACTTGATGAGGCGATAAGCCACAATATTTCCAAAGTATACCATGCCGCTGCTATCGTTTCATTTCAACCGAAAGACAGGGACGAAATGATGCATACGAACATTGTTGGAACAGCCAACCTTGTTAATGCTTCTTTGAATAAAAATGTCAGGAAATTATGCCATGTTAGTTCTATTGCAGCAATCGGGCGAAGTGAAAATCACCAAATTATTGATGAAAACGTACTTTGGAAATCATCTAAGCGAAACTCAAATTATGCTGTAAGTAAATATGGTGCTGAAAGGGAAGTTTGGAGAGGAATCGAAGAAGGATTGCCGGCTGTAATAATTAACCCTGCTGTAATTTTGGGACCCGGTGAAATTAACAGCGGCACAGGTAAAATGATCTCGATTGTTTTAAAAGGATTAAAGTTCTACTCCGGAGGTTCTAATGGATTTGTTGATGTCCGAGATGTGGTATCAATTATCGAACTATTGGCAGAAAGCGATATTGCAGGTGAAAGGTTCATTATATCGGCAGAAAATCTTTCCTATAAACAACTATTTACAATGATTGCAGAATCAACGGGTAAAGCTCCACCACGGTTAAGGTCCGGTCATTTGATAGGTCAGATGGCATGGAGGTTATCCTACGTTTATGGTAAGCTTACCCGGACCAAACCGCTGATCACCCGCGAGACAGCTATTACCGCTGGAAATGATTATTTGTATTCAAACCGGAAAATTTCAGAAATCCTGAATTATCAGTTCACTTCGGTTAAAAAAGCTATCGAGGATTCCTGCAGGTATTACATGAAAGGTTGATGATTTAATTATAATCGGAAGACATACACCTCAAATTTCACTTCCCTATATTCCAGTGAAATTATTTCTTTATTTTTGCTGCCTCTAAATGTAAATAAAAATCCTTTTTAAAAATGAATAAAATTGCATTAATTTATTGGCCGGAAAGAGGAAATGTGCAAGCAGTTGCTAATAAATTTTACAACCGTCTGGACCCTAATGATGTTATTATGGTTTCACTTGGCAAACTTGATAAGAAATTGTTGGAACAATATGACCATTGGATTATAGGCGGATCAACCGTCGGATCACATATTTGGGAAGATGCGGATGATACAAATAAATGGAATGAATTCTTCAAATTACTCGGAGAAATGGATTTGACCAATAAAAAAGTAGCTTTTTTCGGACTGGGTGATCAGGTTTTATATCCGAACCATTTCGTTGACGGGCTCGGAGTGTTGCAAGAGGAGTTCATATCAAGAAAAGCAAAAATCGTTGGCCAATGGCCAACAAAAGGATATGACTTCACGGAATCGAATGGCGTAAATAATGGAATGTTTTTCGGGCTTGCCATTGATCAGGATAACCAGGAAGAATTAACAGATGCCCGAATTAACGAATGGCTCAAATTAATAGGACCTGAATTCGGAATATAGTATTTTTCACTTCTATCAAAATTATCAGATGTACAAATCCTTTCTGGTTTCAGGAAGGATTTTTTTATTTTTCTACCCTGCAAGTGCAGCCTGTTTTTTATCATAAACCCTTTTCGAAATCCAAATACTCGCTTCGTAAAGCCCCAACAATGGAAATGATACCAGAATCTGGCTGAAAACATCAGGTGGAGTGATTATTGCGGCAATTGTAAGAACAATGACCACCATATATTTACGGCTCTTTTTCAAAAATACCGGAGTTAGTATCCCTATTTTTGTCAGAAAATAGACCAGGACAGGAAGTTCAAAAACCAATCCTGTGGCAATAGTGACGGATACAATTGTGCTGATATAGGAATTTAAATTAATCTGATTGATCACACTTTCGCTGATTTGATAGGTTCCAAAGAAATTAATGGTCAGCGGTACTATCAGGAAATAGGAAAACAATACCCCAAGCAGAAAAAGACCGGAGGTTGCGAAAACCGCTCCCCTGCTATATCTTTTTTCCTTTGTGTGCAAAGCGGGTTTCACAAATCGCCAAAATTCCCAAATAATATAGGGTGCGGCAACCACCAATCCTGCAATAATCGAAATATACATGTGCATCATAAATTGTCCCGACATATTTATGTTTTGCAGCGAAAGACTAAAATCGCCCATGCAAAGCCTGTCAAGTGACAATAGCTCTCCGACTTTGCAGAGTATACGGTTCGTTATAAATTCGGGATTTTTGGGTGCAAGAATCACATAATCAAAAATGATCTTTTTATTGATGAATGCTGCAATCGAAAACAAAAGTAAAACGGCTGCTGAACGGATCAGATGACCGCGCAATTCTTCCAGATGTTCCCAAAAAGACATTTCCTTTTCGGGGGGTTGCCGTCGTTTTTTTTTGTTTGATATTTCTTCGTCCATCGCCGCAAAGATAAAGCAAACGATTGAGGATAATGGTTGTCAGATTTTAGATTTTAAAAATACCGACATGAGCAGGTAAATAACAAAAATTAGAGGTATGGCTGCAAAGTTCAATACAATCACTAGGATCAGGGATAATCCAAGCAATAGGAATCGTGGCTGATTTTTTTTCTTGTCACTCTTGCTAAATTTAAGGGACATTAATGAAAATTCAGACACCAGCAAGTAGGAAAGAACTAAAGTTAAAACAAATAGGAACCAGAAATTGATAAACAAAGTTTGAAACAGATTCAATTCGATTCCGGTAAGGGTTGAATGTTGTTCCAGGATCAAAGGCAAAGATGCGATCAAAATGGCATTAGCCGGAGTAGGCAAACCGATAAACCGGTCTGTCTGACTACTATCAATATTAAACTTAGCCAGTCTCAGTGCGCTGAACATGGGAATCAACAAAGCAAGATAAGGTAAAAACCGACTCAGTTCCGAATTGTCTGTACTTATTCCGGATGCAGACTGTATCAATTTCATCATGATAAAACCAGGTGCCAGTCCGAATGATATCACATCGGCTAGAGAATCAAGTTCTTTTCCGATTTCGCTTTTCACTTTCAATAATCTGGCTGCCATGCCATCAAAAAAATCAAACAAACCAGCAAGAAAAATAAGGTAAGAAGCTACCGATAGGTTACCGTCAAATATAAAAATGATGGCAATACATCCACCTAACAGGTTTAGAAGTGTAATGAAATTTGGTATGTGCTTTATAATACTCATGAAATAATAGTCAGCATTTATAACATCCCAAAAGTATAAATAATATTCAGCGGGTTCTTTAATTAATATCAGGGTATTTAAAAAACCATCAGATTACTAAAGGTACATTTATTTTATTTTATTTTGAGTATGGATTTCATCCCACATATCTCTATTAGCAAATTCGATTATCCTCTTCCAGTGGAAAAAATCGCTCAATTTCCCTTGCCACAAAGAGATGAATCTAAGTTGCTTGTTTTAAAAAACGGAATTCTTTCAGAAACTATTTTTAAAAGTGTAGCTGAATACCTTCCCCGAAACAGTTTATTGATCAGAAATGAAACCAGGGTGATCAGGGCAAGACTATTATTTCGTAAAGAAAGCGGGACAATCATCGAACTGTTTTTCCTTGAGCCGGTAAAGCCTGTTAGCGAGCTTAACCTCGCCTTTAATCAGAAATCCGGTGTTATTTGGAAATGTCTTATTGGAAACTCAAAAAGGTGGAAATCCGGCAGATTGCTTAAGAAGCTGGTTGATAAAGGCAAAACTATTAATCTGAATGCAGAACGATTGGAGCAGTTTACGGACTATTCCTTTATCAGGCTTGAATGGGATTCATCCTCACATTCATTATCCGAAATTTTCCTGCTTGCGGGAATAACTCCTTTGCCCCCCTATCTTAAGAGAGAAGCTATCGAATCAGATTCCGAAAGGTATCAAACGATTTATGCAAACACTGAAGGATCAGTTGCAGCCCCTACTGCAGGACTTCATTTCACTGAAAACGTAATGCAGTCTTTGGAGAACAGGAATATTGTAACAGAAGAAGTTACTCTTCATGTCGGTGTTGGGACTTTTAAACCGGTGAATGAGGAAAATGTCAGAAATCATCAGATGCATGCTGAAAACATAACCATTCAACATCGGACTGTTAAAATAATATTAGAGAAGATTAACGACCCGGTTATTGCGGTGGGTACAACTACCATAAGGACTATTGAAAGTCTTTACTGGTTTGGAGTGAAATTGTTGGTTGACAAAAAATTTACCGGTGTTGTTGATATAAAACAATGGGACCCCTATCGTTCAGTTTACGATTGTAACATAAGTTTAGAAGAGTCATTACAAGCTGTAAAAAAACTTTTGGATAAAAATAATATGGCTGAAATAACCGGACGAACAGAACTAATGATTGTTCCGGGTTATAGGTTTCGGATTGCGAGTGTTCTGATTACAAATTTCCACATGCCGAGAAGCACATTGCTTTTGCTCGTTTCAGCCTTTATTGGAAATGACTGGAAGGAAGTTTATAATTATGCACTCAGGAATGATTTCAGGTTTTTAAGTTACGGTGATTCCTGCTTGTTCTTTGTGAAAAAATGAATAACAAAATCGTCATCATTACAGGTATCCAGGGAAGCGGAAAAACCTCTTTGCTTTTACGTCTGGTTTCTGGATTAAGTAATTACGGGATGATTCCCGGAGGATTTACAACTGAAGGATTTTGGGATCTGAATACCCGTTCACGCTTCGAACTTGTTGATTTGATAACCGGAAAAAGAATTTTATTTTGTTCTAAAATACAGCAGTTAAACTGGTATAAAACAGGTCAGTTCTATATCAATCCTGAAGGTGTTAGATTTGGTGAAGGACTTCTTGATCCTGACAGGATAATTAATTCTGATTTTGTTTCAATAGATGAAATTGGCCCTTTTGAAATCGGGGGAAATGGATGGACAGAGGCCATCCATAAAATCGCTGATTTTTTACCGGATCAATCTATGATCTGGGTTGTTCGGAGCAGCCTGTTACAAAAAGTTATTGAATACTTTGAATTACAAAATTATATTACTTTGTCTACCGAAAATGTTCAAGCTCCTGGCTGGATTGGCAAAGTCGCAGAATTTATAGGACACCGTCAATAAGGGCTCGTTATTAATTCCTTTGTGCAGAATGCTTTCAAATAACAACTGTTTAAACAATTGATAGTTAATACGAGCTTTAATTTGGTGATAGAAAAACTTTTCTGAAACAGGGGTTTTAATGTGATAAAATATGAGTGATTAATCTTGCATAAAAGCTATTTGCTTCTTCACACGGCAATAGAAAAATAAAATTTACTACCTTTATCAACAGCTGATTCCACCTCCAGTTTTCCGCCTAATAATTCGACAAGTTTTTTTGATATGGCCAGTCCAATTCCTGTTCCTCCAAATTCACGGGTGTGTGACTCATCAATTTGCCTGAATCTGGTGAATATAATACTTAGTTTGTCTTCAGAAATTCCGATACCTGTATCTTTTACGAAAAAAATGACTTTTTTCAAATTGTTTACTGTTTCAATTTCATAGCCATATTCAACAGAACCTGACCGAGTGAACTTAATTGCATTATCGATCAGGTGGGTTAGAATTTGATTGAGCCGGTATGCATCTGTCCGGATTACCAAATCATCATTTTTTGCGGGAATGATAGCTTTTAAAACAATATTCTCCTTTTTTATTGTTTTTAAAACCGCATTAAAACTCTTATGAAGGTTATTTATCAAATTATTTATATTGCAACTTTGCTTTATTATTTCAATTTCAGCTGCCTCAATTTTCGATATATCAATAATATCATCTATGATTTTTAATAGAGATTTTCCTTTGCTTGTAATGATTTCAATGTATGAATCCATTAATTCTTTATTCATCCCTGGCTCATTTAGTAAATGAGCAAAGCCAATGATCGCATTCATAGGTGTCCTTATTTCATGGGACATATTGGAAAGAAAAGCCGTCTTCAGCCTGTCCGATTCTTGGGCTTTTTCCTTTGATGCAATCAATTGCCGGTTGGTTTCTTCCAGTTCAGATGTGCGCTGTTTTACTATATTTTCGAGATTTTGCTGATATTTCAGCAGTTCTTTTTCAGCAGATTTTATTTCAAGGTTTTGTTCGATGATTTTATCTCTTTGCTTAATGACAATTTGCCGCTCCTCATCATAGCTCCTTACAATAAAAGAAGTAATGAATGCTATTAGACCTATACAAAATAATGCTGTAAAATAAATGTCAAGAAACTTTGACTTGGCGTCGGAATAACTTATTATTAATTCAGGGTGAAGATATTCCCAAAGATATAAAATGGTTATGGTTATTACTACTACAGAAAGGGCTACAATTCTTTTTGTTCCTCGTGTCAGAATTATGTAAATAAGCAGTGCTGTTACAAATATATATGAAACTGGCCCGCCGCTGCCGCCATTAATAAACCAGAAAAAAGCAATGGTAAGGAGAGAAATGAAAATGTATGGAATAACGAGGTTTTTGTAAATTCTCTTTTTTACAGAAAGTAAGTAAAAAAGAAAATAAACAAGGGTCATGACGGATGTGGTAATAATTAACACATAATGCAGCGAGAGAGAAATATTAATTATAGTCGCAAATAAACCAGCCATACTTCCGACAAAACTGGCTGCGATAAAAATCCGATGCTCAATAATATATTCCTCAGGATTTCGCATCAGGACTTTCATCAGCCATTCAAACACCTTAAGGCTTTTTATTTGCATTATTAGTATGCTTTACAGATGATAAACCCGTTACAATTATATGAAATAAAAATAACATAACTACTTATATCTAATTTTGTACAAAATAAGTATGAATGAGTTTTGATGCACTGATGCTTGTGTTTAATGGTTTTCCTGAACCTCTTTGTGCTATTCATAAAATAACTTACGCTTTCCGGGATTTAATAGATGATGATATTTCCAATATACAGGATATCATTAAAAATTTAGAAGATAATTATCTAACCATTGACCCTGCAGTTCCATTTTTCTCCCCAACATTGTTTACAAATGTGAACCCACCTGATGACCTCATAATGCTTGAAAACCATGCAAATTTTCAATAAAAGGATTATCATGAAAAGAATCATTTCTCAAAAAAACTTGGATATAATCTGGCTTAAGTCTGCAGTTCTTGGTGGTTTATGGGCTTCAATGGAAATTATCATAGGCAGTTTATTTCATAATCTTCGTATTCCGTTTGCAGGATCATTACTGGCCATGAACGGAACGATACTGATGGTTGCATTTTACCAGATGTGGCCGATAAAAGGTTTGATATGGAGAGCCGGTTTAATTTGTGCACTGATGAAATCCATTTCGCCTAGTGCCGTCATTTTAGGACCAATGATCGGCATCCTGACTGAAGCATTGATCATTGAATTTTTTATCCGGTTTTTTGGAAACAACCTTATTTCGTTGACTGTTGCGGGTGCATTAAGTGTTTCCAGTGCATTGATTCATAAAATCGCAAGCCTGATCATCCTGTATGGATTTAATATTGTAAACATCTATGTTGACATATTTCATTTTTTTGCCAAACAGCTGAACATCGAAAATGCCCGGCCCATCACCTTAGTCATAGTCGTTCTGGCGATTTTTGTTTTGCTGGGAATAACTTCAGCAATAATTGGTTTCGCAATTGGCCGCCGTTCAACTATCGTTATATCTGCCGGAAACCTGACCATGCCCGGGTATATTATACCCCAAAACATTTTGTCCATTGATCCTCGGCAGAAATTCTCAATACTCAGATTTTTTATTCATCTGGCCATAATTCCAGCAGGTTTGATAATTCTGAATTTAATTTCTGTAGCTTATGCGTTAGCCTTTATTCTAATGTATTCTGTGTATTGCATCCTTATGTACAAGAGATCGCTGAGAAGGTTGCTGAAACCAGTGTTCTGGATGCAACTTCTGTTGATTGTCATACTGGCATCTGTCAATTGGAAAGGGCTTGCATCCGGAGAATCAATTTTTGAATTAAAAGGATTGAGATTAGGATTAGAAATGGTACTGAGGGCTGTATTTATAGTAGTCGCTTTTTCTTCTCTCAGTGTCGAACTCCTGAACCCGGTTATACGTGATGCCTTGTTCGGAAAGGGATTTGACAAAATTTACCTTGCACTTGGATTGTCGTTTGCAGCTTTACCCATAATGATTGAAGCCATGCCGAAACCAAAGTATTTTCTCAGATACCCGTTAAGGAGTTTTTCATCAATGATGATCCAGGCAAAAGAATGGTATCAAATGTTTGAGGAAAGATCCAACACTTGAATTATTTACAAAGTTTAACTTTGTAATTTTTATGTAAAGATGATGTGACTTCCTTCTCCACCGGCTTTCTCATAAAATTCACCTACAGTGATAATGCCTTTAACATGTTCGCTTAAATCTTCTTTCTTCACTTTAAACATATCGGCTGCAAGTTTGCATGCATAGAGGTTACCCCCGCCCGCAACAAAGAGTTCAATAAATTCACTTACCGGCGGAACATCCAGCTTTTCCATCTCTTTTTTCATCATGGAGGAAACCATGGCTTCCATTCCAGGGATCACACCAAGCAAGGTCGGCATGCGGGCGCCCCCAGGCAAACGCATTGCCGGATTACCCACTACACCGGTATGCAGGTTATCCATGCGGTTTTTCATGATAGCCTCAAGGCCGAAAAAAGTAAAAAAGAGATTGCATTCAATTCCTTCCATTACCGCTCCGTTGCCCATCACCAGCGCTGCGTATACATCTTCAATTGCTCCTTTAGCACAAATGATACTGACTTTTTTAACAGGATGACTATTTTCTGACATAATTCTCTAATTTAAGATTGTACATTTATTTTAACTGTTCCATTTTTCGCTGTTTTAGTTTCAAACCGGTCTTTGATCATTATACCCGGAGCCTGAAACCTGAAACTTTGGAATTACACGCAACTTGTCGGCTTAGGAATACCTGCGATTTTTGTTGATTTCTTTAAGGGTGCTCCCGGGAACATCTGGTAAAACTCCTTAACATCAACGATTCCGGATTTATTGATCCCCCGGATAGATAATTGCTCGCCTGAATTGAACCTGTTCCTGAGATATTCAAGCATCTGGTAATGCTTATCTGTCAGTTCAACGCCTTCTTCTTTTGCTATTGCTGCTGCAATTTCTTTGGTCCATTGTGATGGATTGTTAAAGTAACCTTCGTCGTTGACATCGACGGTAACACCTGCATACGTTTTTTGTGCCATAATTAATGAAATTTTAAAAATGATTATTTTGAATTGTTTTCTTCTTTTACAAGGTTTTTAAGGAAAGTGATCATGAACCCGAGTCCTCGTCTCATCTCAGGCGAACGCATTTCCCGCAATGCCTTCCAAATGGTATACTCCGGAATATTTTTGGTATCAATGCTCTTATAAACTTTAACGCCATTGTTGAGGGCTTCGAGCATATCCGGCTGGGTCATGCTTTTTACAGTATTAAGAATTGTAACTATATTATCTGCTAAAGCTTTTACATCCTCTTTTTTAAAGCCCGTAACAATATTGTCCAAAACCCGGGTGAGTTCCCTGAAAAAATCAATGTATCCCTTTTGTTCCAGTTCATGCAATTTTTGAATGGCATCCAGTCCAACCTGCCTGGCAATAGGCGAGGCATCTTTAAGGAAATCATTTATGCTTTCAAGGGTATCCAAAAAATCATTGATATTATCAATATTTCTGATTAACCGAATGCCCATCCCTGCAACCGATTCGCCCTTCAGTTCAACCCCGGCTCTATCCAGTTCGATAACCGAATTTTTAAAAACATCTTTTCCAACGATAGAGAGGTCTTCAATAAGATCATTCGTTGCCTCGCGACTTTGTCGCTGTACATATATTTCTTCCAGTATAAGATCAAGTTTTTTGTTGATCTCATCTATTTGTACCTGAATATGTTGTTCAGTCATCTTGTGTTTTTTTTGTATCTGAAAAGAGGTTGCTTTTATTCCAATCTTTTCCCAGCCATTGTCATTTGTGAATCGATCGGCATTTCTTTACCTTTAAGAAGGATATGCCAGTAGATCCACCTGAACATCAGCTTGCCATAATGATTCATACGGCTTTCCTTTAGCAATCCGAATGGGCCCAACCCAGGAAATGGAAAATAACCCGGTAAGGGCTCGGTATCGTAATTGAAATCAATCAATGCGCCTTTTCCATGGCCGGTTTCGATATAGCAATTAGAGTGTCCATCAAAACTCCCTGTAAAAGGTCGGTTTTCGATGTAGCAAAGCAAATTTTCGTGAAGGATGTCAGCCTGAAAGTGAACCACTGAACCTGCTTTAGAAGTTGGAAAATTTCCGGTATCCCCGATTACAAAAATGTTTTCAAATTGCGTTGCTTGAAGGGTATTTTTATTTACGGGTACAAAACCAATGTCATCGGCCAGTCCGCTGCGTTCAACCATCGGGTCGCCTTTATGCAAGGGTATTGAAACTAGGCAATCAAATGCGATTTCCTGTCCGCCGAAGTCGAGGATTTTTTGATTATGATTATCAACTTCCATTAATGTGAAATCGGTTACCAGTTTAATATTTTTCTCTGATAAAAGATTCCCCAGCATTTTGGAGGCGCGCGGTTTTGTGAACGCTCCACCAAGAGGGGTTACATACGTTATGTTGACTTTGTCCCGTAATCCTCTCTCAATAAAAAAAGCATCTGCATAAAAGGAAAACTCAAGAGGTGCAACGGGACATTTGATAGGCATATCGGCGATGTTAATCACCAATTCACCTCCTTCCCATGTCTTGAAGAAAGAAGCAAGGGCCTTTGCTCCTTCAATGGTATAGAAATCAAATATTTTTTTATGCCAGAGTTCTCCCTTTAATCCGGGTGTTTCTTCAGGGGTGATCTTTGTTCCGGTAGCTATAATAAGAATATCATACCTCAACACTTCTCCGTCTTTCAATATTACCTTATTGGAGCTTCCATCAACCCTGTCGATTTCAGCTATTATGAAATTAACTCCGGAAGGAATGAAGTTATTCTTGGGTTTAATCACATCGATTTCCTTATAGTATCCAAAAGGAATAAAAAGAAAACCAGGCTGATAAAAATGAATTTTATGCTGATCAATAATTGTGATCTCCCACTCGCTGCGGTTAAGATCTTTTCGAAGTTTATTGGCCATTATCGTACCACCGGTGCCGGCTCCAAGAATTAAAAGCTTTTTCATATTTTCTGTTTTGACAATCTGCGACAAAGTGTAAAATTAATAAAAACCAGATAAAATAACGGGAGCAAAATTATGATACCAATGTAATATATGCAAGTATTTAATTTTAATAGATTAATTTAAATATTGTATTCACATGAACAACACCTCCTCCAGCAATATATATAATGCTATTGCAACAATAGCTTAATCCCAAACTTGGACTATTACAATGTACAGGTTATATTATTACGAAAACGGAGATTTAAAACAAGTTTTTTAGCGCTAATCATACTGCTACCGAACACAAAATCAGCACCTTAACCATCTTCCTGGTTGATTAATACAAGCACAGCCGACTTATTAAACCCCATTTCAAATGCCATAATTAGCAGTGAGTCAAACAGATGTATGTTTTGGTATAAACATTGAACTTGGTGTTTTCCATTTATTTTTAATATGGCAGATTCAAATTTAGAAAATCGGGACAGACTTAGAAATGTATACTTGCTGATTGCTTGGAATGCCCTGTTGCTGCTATTAATTCTTCTAATCAGGTCAAACGCTGTTGGCCAGTATCAAAAGCCTCCACCTAAAATTTCTGTACTTCTTAAAAACTGGTCTATTAATGTAAACGGAGGACAAACTTCATTTTTCGGAGAACTCAGCTTGTATGATGATGAACTTTCAGAAAAATTATCTAAGGAAGGAGCCTGGGCCTATGGATTTATATTGTCAAGACAAATGACCCCGGTATTCGGGCTTAGCGGTCAACTTCTTTGGGGGTCACTTAAAGGAGCCAATACAAGGTCTCAGTTCAGGGCTGAAATAATGGAATATACTCTAAATACGACTATCAATTTTGTAAATCTGCTGATTCCGGAAAATGATGCCCGTTTTTTTCTTTATGGAAAATTAGGTTTTGGGCAATTTCAATTTAATTCCAAATTGGTTTTTGATGATCCGGAAGAACCTGATAAATATGTTGAGTCAGAATCTCCGGAATTTCTCTATTTGCTGGGAGGTGGGGCTTTTTATAAATTCAATCATGCATTTGAAGTAAATATTGAAGCCACTGCTCGACTGGTAAATAATGATAAACTGGATGGCACAAATAACAACAAGGGTGATAATGATTATTATTCCTATATATCTCTGGGGGTGACTTACAAGATAAATAACAAACCCCGTGACACCAGATATTATAAAAAACTTGGAATGAAATCACCATTGATTAGAAGGAAATAATTCAAAATGTTCAATTCAAGGTAAAATAAAACAAGGTAAGAATCTACACAGATGAGGTATGAAAAATAATTCAAAAATAATTTTAATGACGATATGTCTTTTGGGTCTGGTATTGCCTGAGAGTATAATCGCCCAGGGATGGGGGGAAGCAGGAAAAAGCCGGGATTATGGGAAAACTGGTCCCTCAATCTCAATGGCGGATTAACTTCTTTTTTCGGTGACTTGAGTAAATTTGATACCGAAATAATGGAAAAATTAAGTCAGGAAAGCGGTCCGGCTTTCAGCGGAATACTGACAAAAGAAATTTTAAATTCAAGATTAGGATTATCCGGTCAATTGTTATACGGTAATTTGAAAGGTGAGAATAACAGCATGGTTTCCTTTGAAGCTTCAGTGATAGAGATCAATGCTCATGTCCGGATCAATATTATAAACTTGATTTCCCCAAATAATATTTCAAAATTAAGTATCGAAACTTATGGGGGTATTGGGCAGTTTCTATTTAAAACCACTCAATATGATTTAAGGAATAACGAAACAAAAGTTAAAGTTAAAGATACAGGTACACCTGAATTCATGTATTTTTTTGGAGCGGGATTAGCTTATAAAATCACGGAGAAATTTAAAATCACTGCTGATGCATCGATGCGTCAGGCTCAAAATGATTATATTGATGATTTTGTTAAAAACGACAATTATGATTATTATTCCTACATTAGTATTGGAGTTACCTATAAAATAGATAGTATAAAGAAGTCGAAGGGGGGCTATAAAAAGTCCTACCCAAAAAGCCACATGCCGGGCATATTGCCGATGCGCAGACGCAGATAATACCAATTGCTCTTTCAATTTAGTCCACTATATAAGCCTCAGCGGATCATTTAACTATCTGCAAGTGACGTCGGTCCTGACAGGTTGGGATTTACTGTAAAAAACCATAATAAAATTTTAAAATGGCTTTGAACCTTTAATAATAGGTAGTATTATATAAATGACCAATTGCTTTATCCATAGTGACTGAATTGTTATCAGCTCCGGAAACCAGAAAAATTTCATAATGAATAATGTAATGAAACAGATTTAGAATCCAACAATCCATTTCATGTTAACTTTAAATTGAAGACCTTTGTTGCTAATTAAAGTATTTTGCGGTTATTGGATTCAGAATTTATAGGTTAATCCGGTAAACCATGAGAAATAATAAGGATGATAATCAAACTGACTATTGTTATTAATCGGACTTAATGAATACTTAAAATTAGGCTCGAAATTGATCGAAAATTGTCTTGATAATTGATAATTAATTCCAACCGATAAAGAGGAATTAATAATCATGGTGTTGAGATTGGATGAATTCCCGATATCATATTTATCATTATCCACCTGTAAAACAGTGTTATTGCTGAGAAGGTAGGCCGGGCTAAGTCCTCCTGATACATTGATGCCCAATTTATTATCGATGATTTTATAGTTTATCATAAACGGAATCTCGAAAAAATCAAAATTCTGAATGATCCGGATGTTATTCAGATCGATGGCCTCTAAAGTATCTTTGGGTGGATTTATTTTCCTGATATTGTCGGGAACTTTTTCAAAAGCAACATCAATGATACCTGTTGAGGTTCTAATGGCAAACAATAAATACGCGTCATTTTCCTGCAGAAAACTCAGAGCATTGTTGTTGACCTGTCCTAATTTGGAATAATATAACCCGGACTGCAAACTCCAGCGCTTGCTAAAGAGATAATCGATTTTAACTCCTCCTGAATAGGTCAATAAGGCTTCTTCAGCATCGTTGTACATGGATTCCTCTTCTTTGGAGGTATTGACGGCCTGATTTTCGTAATTGATACTAATATCCCTGTAAGATATAACCGGAGCAAACTGGGCGCCAACTGCCCAGGTTGACTTTTTGGTCGTCAGTTCCTCCATACCATAAACTTTGGAATCCGGATCCATTGAAAATAACTCATCGGTGATTGAATTATCCTGATTTAATGCGATAGTCTTTAACGATTCGGTCGGTTCAACTTGAGTGGTATCTTCCACAATTTCATTTGATTCATTAATGATATTGGGTTCATGTAAACTAACCTGAGTAATATTTTCTGTTATTAATAAATTATTATTTTCTTTCTGGTTGGAAGAGAGTTTAGTTGGTTCCTCAAAAACCTGTTTGCTGCGATTAATTTCTTTCGCAAGGTCATTATCATTATTCTGCGGAACAGATAAAGATTCTTTTTTTTCTGTTTCAATTTTAAGATCAGTTGTACCGGTATTATCGATTAACTGATTCTCTGAAATATTTTCGGGGAGCGGGGTAAGTGTCTCCTGCGACAATACCGGTGACTTATGGATTTTATATTTAGCATAAAAATAACCGGAACCAAAAGCTAAAAAGATCAAAAGAGAGGCGGCAATCCGTCTGAAGTAAAAGAAGCGTTTATTTGATTTCTCCTTTTCCATATCATGCACGAGTCTATCCCATGCATAAGATGGTGGGCTTACCCTGAATCCCTTTAACTTACTTTCAAAAAGCAGATCGATATTTTTTTTATCCTTGTTCACTTTGCATCCTTTATTGCTGAAGAAGTATAAAAGTGTTTCTTGACTTTATTTTGTAATACGTTCCGGGCTCGTGCAAGGTTCGATTTTGATGTTCCCTCTGATATGCCAAGCATGTCGCTTATTTCTTTATGAGAATATCCCTCTATAGCATAAAGATTGAACACCATCCTGTATTGGGGAGTTAACTCCCGGATCAGTTTTATAAGGTCTTGCGCTGTCAGATCGCTGACGACATAATCCGTATTAATGTCTTCGTTGTCTTCAATATTGTCACCAAGTGCATATAACTGGTGCTGCTTTCTGAATTTCTCCAGCGCTGTATTAACCATTACTCTCCTGATCCATCCGGACAAAGAACCCTTGAATTCGTATTGCTCAATTTTTTGAAATACCTTAATAAATCCGTCATGAAGCGTATCTTCCGCTTCAGTATAATCTTTCGAATAATAGAGGCAAACTCCGAACATTTCATTCGAATAAATATTAAAAAGCTTTCCCTGGGCTTGTCTGTTCCCCGAAACACAACCTTTTATTATTATTTCAAGTTCGCCGGTATCCACTGGTTTTACCTTAAAATATTTTTTCTAAGTAAAACCACTAAGATACATAAAAATTGTTCCGGCAAAACGCCAAATTGAAATATAGATGAAATTAAATAAATTTGGGTTGCGTCATTTTCTAGTCTTAGGAAGAAAAAAAAATTTGTCACGCAACCCGACATATCAAATCTGCATCTTGATTTAAAGTTTTGCAAAAATTAATGTTAGTTGTGATGAAAAATTTTATTTTATTAGTCAAGAAAAACTTCTTCGAAAAAATTGACCGGCATTTCTTATTATTGATACTTGTAATCGTATTTTTCTTCTTACTGTTTGCCGCAGAGAATGTAATAAAGCACACATTAATACCGCAATAGGATTTTAAATACCAAATAAAGTCTTCTTCTGCAAATCGCCCCTTTTCGGGGCGTTTTGTTTTTCGTGCAAATAAATATTTATTAAAAAACTTTGCTATTACTAAAATTATATAAATTTGAAAGCACTATTTTCAATAATATTTTAATGTTTTCTTATGACATATTCAATTTTAAATGTCCAGATAATAAGCGGCATTGCCCTTGTCACAATTAACCGTCCCGAAGCGTTGAACGCCCTTAATACCCGATTTTTTTCGGAAATGGATGATGTGATTGAGTCGGTTACAAAAAACAGGGAAGTAAAAGTGATGGTTATAACAGGTAGCGGCAAAGCCTTTGTTGCCGGGGCTGATATAGCGGAGATGGTAAACAAGTCCCCGAAGGAAGGCTCTGATTTTTCACGTATCGGGCAGAATAAATTCCGAAGCCTCGAAAAAATGGATATTCCGGTCATTGCTGCAATAAATGGCTTTGCGCTTGGTGGTGGCCTTGAGCTGGCGATGGGATGCGATTTCAGGATAGCCAGTACCAAATCCAAATTCGGACAACCTGAGGTTAATTTGGGATTAATTCCGGGTTATGCTGCAACGCAGCGGCTTTCAAGGTTGGTTGGATTGGGAAACGCACTTTATCTTTTAATGACAGCAGAGATGATTGGCGCTGACGAAGCGCTGAGGATTGGTTTGATTCAGAAAGTAGTGGAACCGGAGCAATTAATGGATGAAGTTATGAAAATAGCGAACTCCATCATTTCCAAAGGGCCGGCTGCAGTTAAAAAAGTTAAAAAGGTAACCCGCCAGGGTCTTGGGATGGATTTCGAAAAGGGATGTGAACTTGAAGCTGCCGAATTCGGTAGTCTATTCGGAAAGGGTAGTGAGGGCGAAGAAGGGATGAAGGCATTTCTGGAGAAACGGAAACCCAACTGGCATTAATTCAAAAGGATTTATTAAGTGGATCAAAATTAAAATTATATTAAAAAATGAATTACGACGAAAAAATACAAAATGTATCGGTTTTGGGTGCAGCCGGAAAAATGGGTAGCGGAATCCTGCTGCTTACGGCTGTTGAAATGGCCGACCTGAGCTTAAAGCCTGAGAACAAGGGAAAAACTTATTGCCTGAATGCAATTGATGTTTCGCCCGAAGGACTCGCCGGCCTGATGAGATACCTGAAAGACCAGGTAAATAAAATTGCTGAAAAAAAGGTCGTTGCCCTCCGCAAGGCCTATCAGGATCGTGCTGATCTTATCGAAAATGAAGAAGTCATCCGTGAGTATGTGTTTGATGTGATGAACATTGTCAGGCCGGTAACTGCTATTGAATCGGCTTACAATTCACATCTTGTGTTTGAGGCTATTATCGAAAATCTTGATTTGAAGAAAAAATTATTGTCGCAAATCAACGAAAACAACCCCAACAAACCCTGGTTTTTTTCGAATACCTCATCCATTCCAATCTATACTCTTGATGAAGCGGCAAAACTGGATGGCCGTATTCTTGGTTTCCATTTTTATAATCCTCCGGCTGTTCAAAGACTTGTAGAGTTGATAACTACCAAAAAAAATCCGGCTCAGATGATAGAGTTTGCCAAACTTTATTCAAAGAACCTGAAAAAGGTACTGGTACCATCAAACGATTTTGCAGGATTCATTGGAAACGGTCATTTTATGCGCGATGCTCTTCACGGTATACATGAAGTAAACGCCCTGTCCAAAGGAATGCCCTTTACTGAAGCGCTTTACATCATCAATAAAGTATCACAGGACTTCCTGATCCGTCCGATGGGGATTTTTCAATTGATAGATTATGTTGGGATTGATGTCGTTCAGTTTATTATGAAAGTGATGAACCCGCATCTGCCTGATGAGGAATTGCACAGCGACCTGCTGGATAAAATGATGGAAATAGGAGTGAAAGGCGGGCAGAAATCTGACGGTTCGCAAAAGGATGGTTTCCTGAAATATGAAAAAAACAAACCTGTTGCTGTCTATGACCCGGCAACAAAAACATACCGTGAAATAAACGACTTCCAGGCTAAATGCGATGAAAAGCTCGGATCCCTCCCACACTCCTGGAAACCATGGAAAGTTGTTAACTTCAGTAAAGATAAAAAGGAAACAATCCTCAATACTTATTTCAATGAGCTGTCCTCGATGAAAACCTTCGGGGCAGAGCTTGCCAGGAAATATCATCTCCGTTCAAATGAAATCGGACTAAAACTGGTTGCTGATAAGGTTGCCAATAATAAGGAGGATGTTAATACGGTCATGCTAACGGGTTTTTTCCACGCATACGGTCCAATCAATGATTTTATTAAAGGATAATATTAAAAGGAATTTATCATGAGTAAATTAAGAAGAAAAGTATATATGGCAGGCGGGTACAATACCATTTCGATGGGTACCGGCCGCAAGGAGTTCAATCCGAAAAAGGCACGTCCGGGGTTGGAGCATTACATTAAGGAAGCAGGGCAGGGAACCCTGAAGCAAATTGGAGGGGCAAAAAATGTTGACGAAGGAGCAATAGGCAATTTTATGGCGGCCCGTTTCAATAAACAAGGCCATCTTGCAGGTTTTATCCCTTACATAGATGAAGATTTACAATGGAAACCCTGCATCCGCACTGAAGGTGCTTGTGCATCGGGCGCACTTGCTTTAATGAGCGGAATGAAATCGGTTTTAGCTGAGACAGCTGAGGTAGTTTTAACAGTAGGCGTTGAAGTTCAAAATACAATGAAAGCCATTTACGGTGCTGATGTGCTTGCCGGCGCAGGTTGGTTTCAGAACAGGAAGAACGGGCATGCCTATTTCTTTCCGGGCCAGTTCAGTGAGAGAGCAAAAGCTTATTATGATAAATACGGGATGGAATATGCCCGCAAAGGGACTAAGCAATGGTTTATCAATGCTATGGAGAATGCCCGCCTTTGCCCGACTGCACAGGAATATGAAAATACGGTAGGTGACCTGGGAGCGCTTTATGACGGTATGGTTCCGAATGGAAAAGCGTTTGTCGACAGTCTAAATGTTCTCGATTGCTCGAAGGTTTCTGATGGCGCTTCAGCTATAGCCATTATGTCGGAAGATGGCCTCAAGCGATGCGGTATCCCGAAAGACCAGGCTGTTCAGGTCATGGGGTATGCACAGGTTGAAAGGAATATTACCAACGATCCGCCCGATAAGACTGAACTCACCACCATAAAGAAAGCTGCCCACAGAGCAATGGAAATGGCAGGAATTACGATCAGTGATTTGGCAACTATTGAAGTTCACGATTGTTTTTCAATTGCCGGAGTTCTGTCAACCGAGGCGCTTGGTTTTGCTGAACCGGGTAAAGGCGCTCAGTTTGTGGCTGACCGTAATACCGCCCGCGACGGTAAAATCCCGATCAATACTACCGGCGGACTTATCGGATGGGGACATCCAACCGGAGGAACCGGAGTTCACCAGGCAGTTACCATTTGGGAACAATTAACCGGTAAGGCTGGAGCAGCGCAAGTGAAAATACCCAAAGACAGACCTTACGGGATGACCATCAACATGGGTGGTGACGATGTGACGGTTGTTGCGATTGTGTATAAAAGGGGAGACCTTTAAAAGAAGACTGACCAAAGTTTTCAATAAAAAGTGTTATATTGATTTCAAACGTTGACTTTAACTCGACGGTTGAATTTATTTTACCTCGTCACTATCCTCCCCAATTGCTTATTAATATCTTGGCTTATGGTTTTCAGGTTTTTCGGCTAATGAAGAGATCTGTAAATAGGTTCTCAATTTTTTTCATTCACCTCTTTCACTCAAAAAAGTATAAATTTGCAGTATGAATAAGCAAGAGCAATATATCGTTAATCTTATTGTTACGAGGTTGCGCCTGAAGGATCCTGATGCTGAAATTATATTGTTCGGCTCTCACGCACGTGGCGACAGCAATTCAAATTCGGATTGGGATATCATGGTATTATTAAATAATCTGACCGTTGACAGGAAACTGGAAAAAGAGTACCGGGAGAAATTGTTTGATGTTGAACTGGAAGTTGGCGAGCCCATATCGACATTCGTCTTTTCAAAAAAAGACTGGGAAACTAAGCATTCAATAACACCATTATACCTTACCGTAAAACGGGACGGAATCGTTCTATAATGACTGGAAACAAGGAAGATTATATAAATTACAGAATCTCAAGATCGCATGAGGTGTTTGATGATGCAGCATTACTTGCCAAAAATGGCCGCTGGAACTCATGTATTAACCGGCTTTACTATTCAAGTTATTATTTAGCCGGAGCTTTGTTATTCAGTAATAATATTATAGCCGAAACCCACAATGGAGTAAAGACTCAGTTGTTTAAAAATTATGTCAAAACAGGTTTATTGAGCATTGAACATGGGAAATTATATTCTCACCTCTTCGACTGGCGACAAGAATCTGATTATGCTGATTTTGTTGAATTTGATCAAAATATAGTTGAGCCACTTGTAAGGGATGTAGCAGAATTGAATTCTGCGATGAAGAAGTTGATTTCATGACTTTCTTATAGCAATTTATTAGAATTATTACCTTGTCACTATCCTCCCCAATTGCTTATTAATATCTTGGCTGATTGTTTTCAGGTCTTTTTGCTTTTTCATTAGTTCAGTGATCTCCTCATACCTTTCTTCTTCTTCGGCTTTCTTAATCTCTGCCTGGCTATCGGTTATCAGCTGCTCGATTTTCTTTGCCTTAAATGAAAGTAATGAATTGACAACCGCCTCCTTTAATCGCCTGGCCTCTGTAACTACATCTATACGTGCGACAAGGTCCCAGTTGTCGCTTAGTTCATAAGGGGTGGTCAGCAAGTCGATTGCGGTGGCGGAAACCTTCTTGCTGTTATGGTTTATGAAATATTTTTCATCGGGCAATTCATCCCTTTGTAAGAATTCGTCAAATTCGTCAAATATTTTCTGGTAAAGAGGGTTGGAGAAGCTGATCTCGTCATTCTTCAAATCATTTACTATGAACCTTGCAATGTTGTATTGCATTTTAACCGTATGGTTGTGTTCGTCTATTTCTTCAAAATCAATGTTTTCTTTGCAATAAGTCATCAACAGTCGGATGATATCCTTTTCCTGGAATTCAGTGTCGTGGTAATCAACCCCGATTTGTTTTTCGGCGGGAATGGCTGGCAGCGGAATTGTTTCTTCAGGAATATTCTGATCTGCAGGTTGTCTGAATTTTTTCCTGAGCAGCTTATTCAGCTCATTCATCAGGGTCTGTTCCGCCATTTCCATGGTGGTGGAACATTCCTTAACATATACTGAACGTATGATAGCATCTGGGATCAGCGAAATGGACTGAACTATTTCTTTGATCAGGCCGGCTTTTTTTATAGGGTCGTCCTTTGCTTCTTTAATTAATATTTTCGTTTTGAACCGGATAAAATCGCTTGCCTCCCTGCTGAGAAATTCTTCAACCTCAATTGTGCGATGGCCCCTGACAAATGAATCGGGATCTTCTCCCGGAGGAAACATCACAATCCTGACATTCATTCCCTGTTCGAGTATCATGTCGATGCCACGGAAGGAGGCTTTCAGTCCTGCTTCATCCCCATCGTAAAGAATAGTGATATTGGGTGTATACCGCTTGATGAGCCGGATCTGATCGGTAGTGAGGGAAGTGCCGGAAGAGGCAACCACATTCTCGAACCCGGCCTGGAACAGCGAAATGACATCGGTATAGCCCTCCACGAGATAGCAATTGTCTTTTTTGATGATGGCATTCCTGGCAAAATAGATACCGTATAGAACCTGGCTTTTATTATAAATATCCGACTCAGGAGAATTGATGTATTTAGCCTTTTTTTCATCCGGCTTCAATATCCTGCCGCCAAAGCCGATCACTCTTCCTGATAGATTATGGATTGGGAAGATCACCCTTGCGCTGAAACGGTCGAAACGCTTTCCGTCTTTTTCGACAGTAAGGCCTGATTTTGCAAGGAATTCAGATCCATAGCCGCTGGCGATAGCAGTTTGCGTGAAGACATCCCAGGCATCAGGACTGTAGCCCAACTGGAACAATTCCATCACGTGATCCTTGAACTCCCGGTTTTTGAAATAAGACAGCCCGATGGCTTTGCCTTCTTCCGTTTGAAACAACTGATCGGTGAAGAATTTCTGTGCAAAAGCCGTAACAGCATAAAGGCTTTCTTTTTCATTTATTTCCTTTAATTGTTCGGGTGTCTGTTCTTCCTCCTCTATTTCGATATTGTATTTTTTAGCCAGAAAACGCAGTGCTTCCGGATAGGTGTAATGCTCATGCTCCATCACAAAGTTAACGGAATTACCAGCCTTACCGCAGCCGAAGCATTTGTAAATTCCTTTTACCGGTGAAACGGTGAATGAAGGGGTTTTTTCATTGTGAAAAGGGCACAATCCGAGCAGGTTAACGCCTCTTTTGCGCAGGGTGACAAAATCACCGACAACTTCCTCGATACGGGCAGCTTCGATGATGGTTTGTATGGTGTCACGGGGGATCACAACCTGCGTTTTTCTTTTGGCGAAATTACAAAAAATAAAGACCTGTCAGGTTTATAAAACCCGATAAATCAAAGAAATCCTAATCTATAATCATCTTCCTGCTAACAGATGAGTTTCCTGATTTGACTGTATAAAAATAAATTCCCGGAGTTAGCTTGACTGCATCCAAAGTAAAAGTATTTACTCCTGGTTTGGCATCGGGGATAAATGCATTAAAGACATTCAGCCCGGTGAGATTTGTTACTTCAAGACGCAGGGTAGCTGCCTCTTTCAGGATTACTTTGATTTCTGACGTTCCATTGAATGGGTTGGGATAGTTTTGACTAACCTCAATTGCAGCATTTTTTGCTGGATTCTCATTTGTACCGGTGATTGAAAATGTCGACTTACTGATTTTTAAAAATGTAATGATATTATCCTCGAACGGGTGCTGAGATCCCCAAACTGCGGTACCCGGTGAATTATCGTGCTGATAAATTAAATAAATATTTTCGTCTGAATTAGCTGCACAGCTTGGATAGACACACTCATCAAAAATATGGGCCGGATCATCAGAAAAATCAATAAAGGCAGACCAGTTCGAACCGCCATCGCAAGTGCCCCTTCCCCAAATATGCCTGTAGGTTTTTTCGCCGATATAATAGGTTTCTGTAACGGAGGAATAAATAAGAAAAAGGCAACCAGCGTCATCAATTACCAGCTGTGGCATGCTGGATAATCCAATAAAATAAGACCCGATTTCTTCTGTAAAATCAAGCTGCCCGTTTTGATTGATATCCTGCGACCATCCTATCAGGTTATAATCCTCAATTAATTCTGAACCCGGATCCCCATAAGGACTGAGAGCAAATAAATTGTTCGAAAATGAAGGCATATTTTCATTCCAGTACCCCACTCCATCGACAAAAGGATGCCAGTAGACACTTTCATCATCAGCATGAGCACCGGAAATTCCAAAAGCTACATGCACCATTCCGGAATTATCAATGGCAACGCTATGCGATCCATCGGCACAATAAAAAGTATCGGCAATTACACCAGGTTGCCATAGCGGGAACGGGTGCTCCCAGATCAGTGTTTTTTCAAAAGTCTCACCTCCATTGGTCGATTTCATCAGGAACAGATCGCACCAGCTATCACCTACAACAAAAGCGACTATATCATCTTTTGGCTCGGCAAATGAATAAATATCAGCCGAAAATCCTGTATATTCTTCAGAAGTCATCCCTTCAAGAATCTCGTTTTGATAATACCATGTAAGCCCACCGTCGGTTGAAAGTGAGTATAGAAGAGCTCCGTCCAGCCCCATGTAAGGTGTGCCGCCATGGGTAGAGGGCAATGTCAGGGCAAGCAGGTGAATCCTGTTGCGATCAGGTCCGCTTGTAATTGCCCTGTTCCAGAGAATATAATTATAACCTGCAGGCCCAGAAAAGGAGTTGTAATCCCAGGAGCCGTTACCTTTAATTTCCCTTGAAGAAATATGCAACCCGTTACCACTGGTGTGAGCCACAATCATTTCTCCGTTTTCGCCCAAACGGGTATAGGTAGGCCGGTTGACCGGCACCATTTCTATCCCGTTCTGAGGCCAATCGCCCCATGCTGTACCGTCGAAATAATTATACCCCGTCCCTTTATCTGAAAACATTGGGTCCTGCATGCCTCTGGCCCATGTAGCACCAATGGTTCCATCATTAAATAAATAAATCCGGTTTGGGATGCTCGCATTGGACTGGTTGTCATATCGGGTGTTTCCAATTTGCAGCTCATCCCACATCACTCCGGCAGAACTGACAAAAGTATTGGGTGCTTTTGCAGGGATCCCGGAATGAGAATTTACCGGTTTTCTGCATATGGAATAATTTCTGAGATGTTCCGGCACCATTGCTCTTTTTTGCGTAAAGGCTATAAATGAAAGTACGAGTGTAAAAAGCGTTAAAAAAATAGTTTTCATTTTGAGTAAATTTTAGATTTTGTTGTTCACAACTTAAAGATTAAAAAAAGCCCCAACGAATAAAATCGCTGGGGTTAAAGATTAGTAAAGTACAATATTATTCCACAATCATTTTTTTAGTGACGGAAGAATTTTCGGATTTAACAGTATAAAAATAGAGTCCGGGCGACAGGTCTGAAGCATTAATGATGAATGTATTCCTTCCGGGCAGTGCATCAGATTTGTGATTTTCAAATACTATTTTGCCGGTTATATCTGTCACTTCAAGTGTCAATTTTTCAGGTTTATCAAGAGTTACATATACTTCCGAATCTGTCCGGAATGGATTGGGATAATTCTGAGATACACAATTTTTCAGGTCATTTGAGTTTTGAACTCCAACCGGTAATATCGGCACTTTCATCATAATTATATTATTATCACCGACAGTATGCTGATTAAACCAGACAAAATTCCCGGGACTGTTATCCTGCTGGTAAATGAAATATAAATAGTTGTTGTCGGTCTTTGGTGCACAGCTTGGATAAACACATTCATCATAAGAATGAGCAAGATCTCCGGTGAGATCTGTAAAATCGCCCCAGGTAACACCGCCGTCATAAGAATGCCTCTCCCACAAATGCCTGAATTGAATTGTTCCAGTAAAAAAGCCTTCTGTAACTGAAGCATAAATCAGGTATAAATCATTATCGTTGATCACCAGTTGAGGCATGCTCGAGAAACCCAGTTGATAAGTACCGATATTTTCATTTTCGTAACCAACTAATGTAATCTGACCGTCCCCATCTACGTCCTGTGTCCAGCCGATCAGGTTATAGTCTTCGATTAGTTCCGAGCCAGGATCGCCGTAAGGGCTAAGTGCATTTTTATGATTGGAGAATGCGGGCATGTTCTCATTCCAGTAACCAATACCATCAACAAATGGATACCAGGATGAATTAGTTCCATCGCACCTTGCCCTGTTTATACCAAAAACAACGTGCACCAGATTGTCGTCATCGATCACAAGGCTGTGTGCTCCATCAACGCAATAAAATGTATCAGTAACAACGTTGTGCTCAAAGGTATTGAATAATGGATAGGGATTTTCCCAGATCAAGGTTTTTTCGAATGTCTGTCCCCCGTCAGTTGATTTCATCAGAAACATATCGTACCAGTCTGCTCCAACTACAAAGGCAAGCACATCCCCTTTCGGATCGGCCCAGGTGTAATTGTCAGACTGAAAGCCATAATAATCATCGGATGTCATACCGGGGAGTATTTGATTCTCTATATCCCAGTTTATAGCACCATCAGTTGACATTGAGTAAACCAGAGCGCCATCAAGGCCTTCGTAGAAGGTTCCGCTATGGGTTTGGGGTAAAGTCAAGGCCAGAACATGCACCCGGTTATGATCGGGTCCGCTGGTAATGGATCTGTTCCAGAGCATGTGCATTCCCGGCCCGGCTAACGAGGATTGATTCCATGTTCCGGATCCTTTTTGCTCACGTTTTGATATGTTCAAACCCGATGCTCCGGTATGAGCGATAACTATTTCTCCATTTGGGCCAAGGGGAGCATAAGATGGCCACCCGGTTTTATCATTTTCAACTCTCGCTGTCGGATTGCTTCCCCAGCTTGTTCCATCGAAATAATTATAACCTGTGCCCCTGTCGCCCCAGGGATCGGCACCGGCATACCCCATGATCCATGTAGTTCCGATGGTACCATCGCCGTAGAGATACATCCGGTTTTGTATGCTTCCGTTTGATTGATTATCATACATTGTGCCTCCGACGGTGTATTCGTCATAAAAACTTTCTGCGTTTTTGACATAAGGATTGGGTTCATTAACCAGTTCTTCGGGTTGATTTAAATGAACAGGTTTAACGACTTCATAATTTCGCAGGGACTTTGAGATCATTGCCCTGTTTTGAGATGAACCAGTTGAAGCAACAAATAATGCTGCTGCGATAAGCCATAAAAGATTTTTCATGATATTAAATTTTTAAAAAGTTACTTAAATTATCCAGTAACAAAATTAGTAAAAGATATTATCATTTGAAAATCCTAAAAATTTCAGGGTAAAAAAAAGCTCCCTTTCCGGGAGCTTTTTTTAACTCAGATTATTGAAGAGATATATTATTCAACAATCATTTTATTTGTAACAGAAGCCTTATTGGCATATACAGTATAGAAATAAACGCCTGCATCAAAACCGGAAACATCAAGTTTTAACAATTGGGTGCCGATATTAACATTGCCCTTGTTAATTTCATAAACAACCTGACCGATCATATTGGTCACTTCGAGGCGAAGAGTAGTAGCCTCTTTCAGCTTAACTTCAACATAGGAAGTACCGGTTGCAGGATTCGGGTAATTTTGCGAAACCTCAACACCTGAAGTATTGCTTTCATTTTTGTTAACTGAAGTTAAAAAATCTGTCCGGTATTGTGTTTTATTTTCTTGGAATGGTGTTAACCGTCAAGCCCCAGTCCCGGATGTAAGATCTTTATTGTAAATAAGATGAAGTTTGTCATTTATTCCCTTTGGCATATACCGGATAAATATTTTCATCCCAAGCCTGAGCAAGGCGGATCATTAAGATCCTCAAAATCACCCCATATCGCCAAATTGATTTGCTCTTGTCCAGATATGTTTGTAGTTGTATTCATCAGATCCGACGGTTCCGACATAACATTCAGATGTTCCCGCCCAGGCCACATAAATACTATTATTGGGCTTATTGTAATTGTTGGCATTGTGGTCAAACTAAATGTACGGTAAACCATAATGTTCTCCACCAAATTCAATTATCCCGTTGCCATCAATATCCTGAATCCAACCGATCAGGTTTACATCTTCCACCAGAACATCATAAGCATCCAGGGCGTCATGCTGGTTTGGGTTTGTAAAAGCAGGCATATCCTCATTCCAGTAACAAATACCATCGGTGGCAGGGAAATATGTAAAGGATCCGAAGGTGAACGCGGAAATCTTGCTATTTTTGTAAGTCCGCAAACGGCATGTATTTTTCCCTGGTTATCGAGTGCGATGTCTCCTGCCCGTCAGGCGCCCATAATGTATCTGCGGTAAACGTTGTATCGCAACTGAAAAACGGATAGGGATGTTGCCATATCATAATTTTTTCCCAGTTATCGCCTCCATCAGTAAGATTTCATTGCAAACCAATCGTGAAGGGGATCTGTTACCAGGAATGCAAGGATGCCATTTACTGGCTCAGCCCAAACATACTCATCGGCGTTGATTCCGGTATAATATTCATACCCTGTGCCGGGAAGAACGATATTTTGCGGATTCCAAACAATGCCATCTTCATCTGCTATAAAGTAAAGCTGGTTTTGTCCTTCAAGGTTGTTCCGTTTCCGCCGGACAAATCACATGAATAATATCGTGGTTTTCGCCCGCAGTGATCATTCTTGGCCACAGGAGAATGTTGGCTGTATCGGGTCCTGTAAGGAAAAAGCTTTCCCATGCGCCGGAACCTTTTGCAGGCCTGTGGCTAAAGTACAATCCCTGAACAGTGCCGGTATGAGCAACATTAATTTCACCATTGGTACCATATTGAGCAATATTAGGCCAGCCTGTCATAACGCTCTCAATTCTTTCGGTTGGCAATGTTCCCCATGAATTTCCGTCAAAATAGTTGTAACCGGTACCTCTGTCTTCCCATGGATCTCCTCCTGCAAATCCCATTGTCCATACGGCACTAATGGTTCCGTCATCAAAAACATGAATCCTGTTACTTCCGACAGTTTGATTGGATTGAAGGTCATAAAGAGTTACTCCGATTGTTTCCTCGTTTTTTAATGCTGATTTGGTGCAGACAGTTGGATTGGCAGAGTTTTCAAAATTACCCAGGCCATCTACCATAGCAGGTTCTTTTACCTGCCTTGAAAGATCGCGCAGGTATTTGGGTATCATTGATCCCCTTTGAGCAAATACAATAGCCGAGAAGCTCAAAATTATACTAAAGCATAAAAATTTTTTCATGACAATAATATTTCATAATCCGAACATCAACAAAGTTATGAAAAATAGAAACTCAATGAAAAAATTTTTTTGGAAATAAAAAAGCTCCCTATCCGGGAGCTTTTTTTAACTCAGGTTATTGAAGAGATATATTACTCAACAATCATTTTATTTGTAACAGAAGTATTATCGGCATATACCGTATAGAAATAAACACCTGCATCAAAACCGGAAACGTCAAGTTTTAATAGCTGGGTGCCGGAATTAACTTTGCCCTTGTTAATTTCATAAACAACCTGACCGATCATATTGGTTACTTCGAGGCGAAGAGTAGTAGCCTCTTTCAGCTTAACTTCAACATAGGAAAGACCGGTTGCAGGATTCGGGTAGTTTTGCGAAACTTCAACACCAGAAGTATTACTTTCATTTTTGTTAACCGATGTTAAAAAATCTGTCCAGTATTGTGTTTTGTTTTCCTGGAAAGGATGGTCGCTGTCAAGACCCAGACCCGGAGTAAAATCGATGTTATAGATCATGTGACGGCTTGCATTGGTGCCCTTTGCATAAACCGGATAAATACATTCATCAAAAGCCTGAGCCAGATCGGTGTTAAGATCCATAAAATCGCCCCACTGGCCAAAATGATTAGCTCTTGTCCAGATATGTTTGTAATTGTATTCATCAGAACCAACAGTTCCTACATAGCCTTCGGTTGTAGCAGCAAAGGCTACATAAATACTATTATCACCATCTATTGTAATCGTTGTCATTGTTGTTAAACTAACTGAACGATAAGCCATAATGTTCGGATTGTTTGGATCCGGAGCAAAATCGATGCTTCCGTTACCGTCAACATCCTGTACCCATCCAATTACATTAACATCTTCCACTAAAACATCCCATGCATCGAGAGCATCGTGCACATTTTCATTGGTAAATTGTGGCATATCCTCGTTCCAGTAGCAAACACCATCGGTAAATGGCCAATAGGTATATTGTCCGGCGGGAGTATCTGCGAACCTTGCAACCCTGGCTAAACCGCAAACAACATGGATTTTCCCCTGGTTGTCAAGAGCAATGTCGCCGGCTCCATCAGGTGCCCATAACGTGTCTTCAGTAAGTGTTACATTGAAATCAAAGAAGGGATATGGGTGTTCCCAGATCATAATTTTCTCCCAGTTATCACCTCCGTCGGTCGATTTCATTACAAACCAATCGTGGAAAGCATCCGTTACCACAAAAGCAAGAACACCGTTAACCGGTTCAGCCCAAACATATTCATCGGCATTTATTCCGGTGTAAAAATCGGCACCAGTGCCAGGAAGAACAATATTTTGCGGATTCCATTCACCGTCCACATATCTGCTATAAAGTAAAGCCGGTGTTTGACCTTCATAGGTAGTTGCGTTTCCACCAGGACAAATCACATGAATAACATCATGATTATCGCCGGCAGTGACCATTCTTGGCCATACGAGAACGTTGGTTGCATCGGGTCCTGTAAGGAAGAAGCTTTCCCATGCACCAGTGCCTTTTTCCGGCCTATGACTGAAATACAATCCCTGAGCGACACCAGTATGGGCTACATTTATTTCTCCATTTGCTCCCCACTGTGCGATGTTTGGCCAGCCTGTTTTAACATTCTCTATTCTTGCAGTAGGTGCAGGTCCCCAGGAAGTTCCATCAAAATAGTTATAACCGGTACCCCTGTCGTTCCATGGGTCGGCACCGTCAAATCCCATTGTCCAAACGGCGCTGATTGTACCATCATCAAATACTTTTATCCTGCTGCTTCCAACTGCCTGATTGGACTGCAGGTCGTAAAGTGTAGTCCCGATAGGTTCCTGATCTTTTAAAGTTGCCTTGGTGCTGACGGTAGGGTTGACAGTATTTTCAAATTTACCCAGGTCGTCAATCATAACGGGTGCCTTAACCTGCACTGAATAGTCTCGCAGGTTTTTGGGTAATGAAGACCCTTTTTGAGCAAATCCGAAGATTGTAAAGCTCAAAACTAAACATAAACATAAAACTTTTTTCATAATCATTTAATTTTTAGTGAAACATTAATTATTTAATCGCAATATTGTCTTTCTGAGTTTATTGAGAAAAAGCAACGGGCGAAATTACAAAATTTTAATAAACTAACGAAAACAAATTAATTTTTTATATAATTTGCTGCAAATTCTTTTCCTGCATTTAGTGCCCGTATGTTGAGAGAAACAACCTCTTCTCCTTTTGATTTAAATAATCCGGATATTGCCTTTTCCAGTTCCGAAAATTCCAGCCCCAGGAATAAGGATGCAGCTCCCAGGATTACCATGTTGGCCGACTTTTTCTGACCGATCTCAGTAGCAATGTTGTTTGCATCTATGGCAATATGATTAGGAAAAGCCCTCACTTCTTTCAGCACAGATTCAATATCCGGGTAGTTGGGAATATTCACATAAGGAGTAGTGTTGGTTACCAGCCAGCCGTCGGGAGCAAGCATAGGGATATAGCGCAGGGATTCCATCGGCTCAACAGAAATGATCATATCGGCTTTACCTTCGGGAATAAGGTCGGAAGCAATTTCCCGGTCAGATATCCTCAGATCGGAATGTACATCGCCACCCCGTTGGCTCATGCCGTGCACTTCTGCCTGTTTCAGGTACAATCCTGAGTTAACTGCCGCCATTCCTATGGAAGCGGCTATCGATAAAATACCCTGGCCTCCGACACCAGCTAAAATGATATCTTTTTTCATAAATGGATTCTTCTTTTTTTTAAACAATGGTTTGTAATTTTTCCTTTTCCGTTTTTCTTTTTTCCTCCTTGATCCGTTTAGCAGCGGTATGAAGGCATTCCCTGCGGGGTATTATTACCGAAACACCTTTGTAATTAATCTCATTTTTGAATGTGTTCATGTTTTCCTCATGGTATTTGGGTGAAGGATTCATTATTTTTATATGGTCTTTTTCAACGCCGAGCGCTTCACAAATGGCCTCTATTTTACCATAGGCGGATGAATGCTGGCCTCCGGTCATGGCAACCGTGGCATTATCAAGTATTACGACCGTAATGGAAGATTTATCATTTACAGCATCCAACAAACCGGTCATGCCTGAATGTGTGAAAGTGCTGTCGCCGATAACCGCTACAGCAGGAGTGTATCCGGCGTCAGCGGCGCCTTTGGCCATAGTAATGGAGGCGCCCATATCAACACAGGAATTGATGGCATCGAATGGTTCAAGAGCGCCGAGGGTATAACAGCCGATATCGGAAAACACCCTTCCTTTGCTATATTCAGCAAGGGCTTCATTCAATGCATTGTACGAGTAAATATGAGGGCAGCCTTTGCATAATTTAGGCGGGCGGCCTGTGACCAGTTCTGGAACAGGGCGTGTTTCGGGAACAGAAAATCCCAAAGCCTTTGCCACCTTTCCCGGATTCAGTTCTCCGTCCCGTCTGATGGTCCCGTCCAAACGTCCTTTTATCTTTTTGCCTTGCCCGAAAAAATTAGAGATCAGTTCTTCAACGACAGGATATCCGTCTTCCAGGACAAGTATTTCCTGACATTCCTGGTAAAGTTTTTTCATTTTTGGCCTGGAAATAGGATATTGACCTATTTTAAGCACCGGGTGAGACAAATTTCCATCCGGAAAATTTTCCATGAGATAATTATAGGCGATACCACAGGCGACAATTCCAAGGCTTTTATCAGTTCCATCCTTGTAGGTATTGAAAAGGCTCTTGTCGGCATCTTCCTGAAATTGTTGCTGTAAGTCGATCAAATGCCTGAATTGTCTTCTGGCATTGGCCGGAAGTAGTATGTATTGCCTGGGATTTTTCGGTAACTGAATCGGATTCTGATTCCTGGGATTCTTTCTGACCACTCCTGACCTGGAATGTGCAAGCCGGGTCGTGAGTCTTAATAGGATCGGTACTCCGAATTGTTCGGAAAGATCAAAGCCATAATGAATCATATCGTAGGCTTCCTGCTGGTTTGAAGGCTCAAGGCTTGGAATCATGGCAAATTTTCCATAGAACCTTGAATCCTGCTCGTTCTGTGAAGAATGCATTGAAGGATCGTCTGCCGCAACCACTATCAGGCCGCCATTTGCGCCGGTAATGGCTGAATTAATAAATGCATCGGCAGCAACATTCAGCCCGACATGCTTCATACAAACAATGGCTCTTTTACCGGCGTAAGACATCCCAAGGGCTGCTTCCATCGCCGTTTTTTCGTTAGCAGCCCATCCCGACCGAATGGCTTTTCCTGAGGCTTCTTTTGAGTTAATTACATACTCCATGATCTCGGTCGAAGGCGTTCCGGGATATGCATAGATTCCTGAGATTCCCGCGTCTATAGCACCCTGAGCAATGGCTTCGTCTCCTAATAATAATACTCTTTCCATACTATACCTGTTGCTGTAAAAAATCGATAAATTGTAGACCCAACAAATTTAAAAAGAAATTTTTCTTATTTCAAAATAGATTTTTAATCAATATCCATTTTAAATAATAACTTATTTAGTGAGGTGATTTGGTTAGTTTTGCCGAAAGCGCTGCTGATATGAATTTTCTTGCCCATTTATATCTTTCAGGGAGTGACGAAGAAATTATCACAGGTAATTTTATCGCCGATCATGTGAAAGGCGATGCAATAATGAAATACGCACCGCGAATTCAATCGGGAATAAGATTACACAGGGAAATCGATGTTTTTACCGACGCTCACAAGGTCTTTCAGAAATCGAGGGAAAGATTAAAAGTGAATTACCATAAATATTCAGGCGTGGTGACGGATATGTTTTATGACCATTTTCTTTCAGCAGAATGGAAAGCCTATTCAGAGGAAAGCCTTGAAGATTTTTCCGACCGGATGCATTCCATTATCATAAAACGGTTTCCCATTCTTCCAGATAAAAGTCAGCGGTTCATCGCCTACATGAAAAAATTCAACTGGTTAACAGGCTATGGAACTTTTGAGGGCCTGGGCAGGGCGTTGAATGGGATGGCCATCCGAACGCCTTATAAATCAGGAATGGAAAATGCCGTTGCGGATCTCCGGAAAGATTATGAATTGTACAAAAGTGAATTTGTTGAGTTTTTCCCTGAAATTGTTGTTTTTTCGCGTAAAATGCTTTCCAGTCCTGATTGTTACCAGAAAAATTAATGAATTCAAAAATCTGCAAAATTTGTGAACAGATCAGGTTATCTGATTCCCTGCAAAACTTTTGATATGTCTTTGACAACCTGCTGCTGAGTTGTAATTTCAGTGTTCTTTTCTTCGATGATCTTAAGGTTGTCTTCTATCTGACGATTCAAATCTTCAATATTGGCCTGGTAAGTAATAATTTCCTTTTTGCCTTTTTCAAGTTCGTTTTCAATTGATCTTTTTTCCTTTTCAAGTTCTTTTAACTGATCCTTCGTAATTTTATTCAATTCCGGATCATCTTTTACAGCAGCCAGTGCTTCCTTCTTACTGTTTATCTGGGTTACTTTTCTCTCATTTTCTTTTTCATTGCTGGCTATTGCATCTTCAGCGTTTTTAATATTCTGTTCATTTTCCTTGATCTCTTTTCTGTCACTTTCAACCTGATTATTCAGGTTCTCATATTCTTTATTAAGTTTTTCCAGATTTTTTTCTTCCAAATCCAGCTTTTCACTAACAGCATTTTTATATTGACCGACCGCAAAGCTTCTCATTAATTCATTGATAGAACTATTAATTTTATCAGTCTGTATAGTTTTGTTACCTATCGTGTACTCAAAGAAGGCGCTGTCGATTTCATAAGCAGCAAAAACGGTGACATAGGAATTATCACTTATGAGGGCGCTGTAAATATTGATAGGTTTGTCGTAAATCTCTTTGATAAGTGTACCGGCAATATTAATTTCAGTACCGGCAAGAATGACCTTTGACTTTGTGTTTTGCCTGATGATTTTAGTCCACTCCTTTTTTACTGTTTCAAGATTGGCCTCGGGAATAATGACTTTATAAACATTTTGATTTCCTGCGGACAGGGTTGCTTTTTCATTGGTTACTTCAATGTTGACTTGAGCGGTTAAAAATAGAGGTAAAACAAAAAGTAACAAAAATGCGAAAGAGAAGTCTTTTCTTTTCATATATGTTTTCATATTTAGTTTCTGATTGCAAAAATACAAACAAATTCATATGCTTTCTCAGCCTTGTGATTATTTCCAACAGGTAATTAATTGATTTTTGCAAATCATGAACTGATCTGCATAATATCATGAATAAATTGTTGCAACCAGTTTTCTTTGAACAGCATGATTACGAAATTCACAAAGGAAAATACCCTGCCAGGTACCAAGATTAAGACGGTGATTGGTAATTGGAATAATGACTGAGCAGCCGATCATCGATGATTTAATATGTGCAGGCATATCATCAGGGCCCTCAGTGCTGTGGAAATAGTCTTTTGATCCGTCAGGGATAAGCTGATTAAAAGTCCTTTCCAGGTCTGCACTGACGGTTGGATCAGCATTTTCATTTATCGTTAGACCTGCGGAGGTGTGTTTGATAAATAAATGCAACAATCCGTTTTCCGGCAGTTTTGGAATATTCGACCTTACAAAACCAGTAATAATGTGAAATCCTCTTTTATATGAAGGCAACAGTATTTCAATTTGTTCAATCATATCTCCTGCAGAGTTAGGGTGAAAAATGAAAAAGTCCTGTTTCCAGGACCTGTCCATTTATTTACTTTTAATTGCTTTCTCTTTATCTGCCGGTTTTTTCTTAATGCCGGCAATTTCTTCAAGCATATCTGTGGTAAGAGATTTAGGGCGTTCGAGCGGGTAACCCAGTGCCCTGTCCCAAATGATATTGGCGCAAATACCCAACGCTCTGCCGATACTGAACAATACAGTATAGAAATCGTATTCTCTAACGCCGTAGTGCCATTGAATAACACCAGATTGTGCATCCACATTAGGCCAGGGATTTTTTGCCTTACCCTGTTCCTGTAATATTGGAGGTACTACTTTATAAAGAATATCAACATACTTGAAAATGGGATCATCAGCCATATGCTTAAGGCTAAACTCCCTCTGCAGGGTATAGCGTGGATCAGTTTTTCGCAAAACTGCATGACCAAAGCCAGGGATAACAAAACCCGAATTTAGCGTTTCCCAGACATATTGTTTTACCTCTGCTTCTGAAGGCTCTACGCCTTCCCCGCCCATTCGCTCGATGAGTTCATGAAGCCATTGTAAAACGCCCTGTGCAGCCAGTCCGTGCAATGGCCCGGCCAATCCATTAACCATTGCCGAGATAGAAAGATAGATGTCGGATAGTGAGCTTGCGACCAGGTGTCCTGTATGGGCGCTTACATTGCCGCTTTCATGGTCAGCATGAAGGATAAAGTGAAGCCTAGAGACATCGTCATAGGGTTTGGGTTTGCCCATCATAAATGCAAAATTGCCTGCAAAATCAAGGTTTGGATTGGACTGAATCCTTTTGCCGTCACGATAAATTTTTGCATAGGTATAGGTGGCAATTTCAGGTAATTTGGCAAGAAGATTCAAAACATCTTCAAACATAGGATCCCAATAGTCTTTTTTGTTTATGCCAGCATAATACTTCTTTGTAAAGAAAGATTCACGGTGCATGGTGAGGATTGCCGTTGAGAAAACGGTCATTGGATGACTGCAGCATGGCTGTGCGTCAATCACCTCGTAAATATATCGAGGGATAATCCTCCTTTTGCTGAATTCATCAACCAGGTCCAGAACTTCTTCTTCAGTAGGAATATCGCCTATTAACAAAAGATAAAACAGCCCTTCGACAAAGGGCATTTCACATCCTTTTGGCTTGGGAAGCAGATCGAAAACCTCCTTCAGCGTATATCCTCTGTAACGTATTCCTTCATTCGGATCAAGGTATGAAATATCTGTAACGAGACTTTTAATGCTTCGCATACCCCCAATGATCTGGCCGATAGTTACCTTATCGACAACAACATCACCATATTCGTTCATTAACCTTTCGGTTCGGGGTCGCCATTCTTCAATTTTCTGGCGTAATTTTTCCTTTAAATTCGACATATTAAATTTTTCTTACATGTTTTTAATAATTGTACTTCCAAATTCTGAGCATTTCAACAATAAAGCATTTTCCATCAACCGATGAAAATCATAAGTTACTTTTTTTTGTCTTATGGATTTCACGAGACCATTCCAAATAAGGTCATGCACTTCATTCCAGCCCATATATTTGAACATCATTGCACCTGAGAGAATAACCGAGCCCGGATTCACTTTATCCAATCCAGCATATTTTGGAGCGGTACCATGAGTAGCTTCAAAAATCGCATGGCCGGTGATATAATTGATATTTGCACCGGGAGCTATTCCTATTCCGCCTACCTGAGCCGCCAGTGCGTCGGAGAGATAATCCCCGTTCAGATTTGAAGTAGCAATTACATCAAATTCATTTGCTCTGGTCAGCACCTGCTGAAGCGTAATATCAGCGATTGAATCTTTCACTATAACCTTTTCTTTCCAGCGGCTATTACCATGGGATGGCATGAGTTTCAAAGCTTCTTCTACCTCTTTTATCACCCCTGCTTTTTGCTCAGGGGTCATTAGAGCGAAACCCGGGTCTATCATTGCGGCGTTCTCCTCCGGAGTAAGTAACGGATTATTATCCTTATTACTGATGATCCAGCTTT
Organism: uncultured Bacteroidales bacterium; assembly: GCA_963708435.1. Taxonomy (GTDB): domain Bacteria; phylum Bacteroidota; class Bacteroidia; order Bacteroidales; family JAADJA01; genus JAADJA01. The sequence goes on along the minus strand of CAVPSZ010000019.1, from coordinate 180,369 downwards.
CTCGCTCAGTAATAATTTCGTTCCGGTATTCTGATTTGGCGATTTCATATCCCCAGTTTTTGAAGGCGCCTTCCGTGAATTTCATTATGTTGCCTTTATGAACGATGGTAAGGGACTTTCTTTTTTCTTTTATGGTATAGTCTAAGGCGGCTTTTAATAGCCTGTAGGAACCTTCCTTCGATATTGGCTTAATACCAATCCCGGAGGTTTCAGGAAACCGGATCTTCTTAACGCCCATCTCATTCTGAATGAAATCAATTATTTTTTTTACTTCCGGGGATCCGGCTTTCCATTCAATACCGGCATAGATATCTTCAGTGTTTTCCCTGAAGATTACCATATCCACATCTTCGGGTTTTTTAACTGGAGATGGGACATCATCGATATATTTTACGGGGCGAAGACAAACATAAAGGTCAAGAATTTGCCTGAGCGCTACGTTGAGTGAACTAATTCCCCCGCCAACGGGAGTTGTCAGCGGGCCTTTAATGCCAACAACATATTCCTTAAAGGCTTCAATAGTGGCATCAGGAAGCCATTCACCATACCTGTTAAAGGCATTTTCTCCAGCAAAAACCTCTTTCCAGATGACTTTGCGTTTACCATGGTAGGCCTTTTCAACCGCGGCATCAAAAACACGCTGAGCGGCATGCCAGATATCAGGACCCGTTCCGTCTCCTTCTATAAAAGGAATAACCGGAAAATCAGGCACCTCTAATTTTCCGTCAACCATTCTGATTTTTTCTCCGGCCGTATTGATCATTTTTTGAATATCATTAATGTAAAAACTTGCATATTTAAGGCCTGTAAAAGTACAAAACAATTTAACAAATTGTTTTGTCGAAGCTAAAAATTGTGAAAAATGTAATTATTTCAACTCATTTAAAATTTACTTGTAACTGAAAGAGAATTGAATCGTCAATATATTAATAAGGTTAAATGCATTAACTTTGTTTTAATTATGGAAAATAAAAGATTATACAGGAGTCGCAAAAGCTCATTGATAGCAGGGGTCTGCGGCGGTCTTGCTGATTATTTCAATACCGAACCAGTATTGATCAGGGGATTGTTTGTTATTGCTATTCTTGCAGGCGGGGGAGGTGTACTGGTTTACATTATTCTTTGGATCATTACTCCCTCTGAAGAAAATGCAATTCCAGGGACAGAAGAGAATACAAATACCATATTTGAAGAAAATCCGGATGTTAAATTAAATTCAGAGAAAATGGAAGATCAAAAAAAACAGAAAAACGATGGAAATCTTTGGGGCGGATTAATCCTTATCGCACTGGGTGCAATTTTTCTGATTGACAGGTTCGTACCCGATATAAATTTCGGAGATTTATGGCCACTGATTCTTATTGTGATCGGCGTTATACTTATTTCCAAAAGCATTCAGCGAAATAAAAATTAACCTTTAGAAATGATAATGAATATAATTTATTAGGTATGAAAAAAGGAGATATTTTCTGGGGTATACTATTACTGACCCTTGGTACTTTGCTGTTATTCAGAAATTTTGATATTTTTAATTTCAGTCTCCGTTCATTACTGAGGCTCTGGCCGCTGATATTTGTTTTCTGGGGTATAGCCGTTCTGCCTGTAAAGCAGGGAATAAAGTTAATTCTTGTTGGTTTGACGATAATAGCCGGAATATTAATCCTTGCTTTTTCTCCACAACATGATTATCGCTGGTTCGACTGGGGTAAAAATATTGACTATGAATTTAAGGAGGATATTAGCAAAGAAACTCCTGGTGAGCAGAACTTTTCTGAAAATTATGATTCTACGATCACTTGTGTACGGCTTGACCTCGATGCTGCCGCTGGAAAATTTTATATGAGGGATGTCAGCCAAAAATTATTTGAATTTAATAATGAAGGTAATGCCGATCCTTACAAAATAACAACAAGTTATGAAGACAGTCTTGCTGTCATTCACATCAGGCACAAGAATAAAATTCATACGCATGATCTTGACAATTCGGCCTGGCTTTCATTAAATCAGTCACCGGTTTGGGATATAAATATAGCCGTTGGGGCTGCTGAACTTGAAGCTGATCTTACCTCTTTCAGGGTAGAAAGGATCGACATAGACGGAGGAGCATCCAAAGTTGAAATGAAAATCGGATCGAAATACAAAAGAACTGAAGTAAATATTGATGCTGGAGCATTCGGCCATCGATATCGAGGTACCTTATGAATCTGCATGTGAATTGCGCACAAACACCTTTCTTTCTTCGCGCGATATTGACGGATTTAATAAAATTTCCGGAGGTCTTTACCAAACACCTAATTTTTCTGATTCCGCTAACCAGATCATTATCGAAATTGATGCAGCCGTTTCAAGCCTTAATATTAAAAGGGTTCCTGCCGACATATAGAAACTGTTTAAAATTTAGATTAACATTTGATTTTAAGTGTTTTAACTTTTGTGGTTTTTTGTGTCTTTGAGATTTTGTGGCGGAAAAATTTTGCCACAAAAGCACTAAAACACAAAGTTTCACTAAAAATTTATTACAAATTCAACCTTATGCAATATTCATTATTGCGAAATTTAAACAGTCTCTTAGATTATTTACCGTTTACTGATTTTTCCCATCCGAAAACTGATTCAGTCTCCTTTTAAAAAATTAATAAGCTTACTGACGTTTAATTTTTTCATTACTTTGCCGGTTTAATTTTTCAGTTGGATCGAACATGGTTTTATGAAATATCAAATCAACATTTCAAGATTTATTATTCTCACCGCAATAATTGTTCTCTTTCCTTTTTATTTGGTTGCACAATATGGTACGATAAAGGGATTTGTGTATGAAAAGGAAAGTGGCGAACCTGTTATTTATACCAATGTTTATCTTCAAAATACCAGTTATGGGGCAGCTACCGACGTGAACGGATATTTTGCCATTTCGAAAATTCCTGCCGGGAATTATATCCTCCTGGTAACATACCTTGGTTTTGATACCCTGAAAATGGAGGTTAATGTAAAAGCCAATGAAATTATCAACAAGCAGCTTTACCTTGTGAAAGGTTCTTATATGTTGGAGCAGGTTCAGGTATCGGCCGAAAGAGAGGAGGCACGAACCGAAACCCGCACTTCGGTTGTAAAAATCACACCCAAACAAATAAAGCAAATTCCTGCAATCGGCGGACAACCTGATCTTGCACAGTACCTGCAGGTTTTGCCGGGTGTTGTTTTTACTGGGGACCAGGGAGGTCAGCTATATATCCGGGGAGGGTCACCTATACAAAACAAGGTCATTCTCGACGGAATGGTAGTGTATAATCCTTTTCATTCCATTGGATTGTTTTCTGTTTTTGATACCGACATACTTCGCAATGCCGATATTTATACCGGTGGTTTTGGAGCAGAATATGGCGGCCGCATATCTTCTGTTATGGATATAACCACACGCGATGGCAATAAGACAAGATATTCCGGTAAGGCGGGCATGAGTACATTCGGCGCAAACCTGATGATAGAAGGCCCAATTAAAAAGCAAAAAGATGCAAATGACGGTAGCTCTTCCTTTATTTTTTCGGCAAAAAACTCTTACCTTGAGCAGAGTTCGAAAATTTTTTACGAATATATCGACGAAGACGGCCTGCCTTTTAATTATACGGATCATCTACGGAAAGGTCTCCTTTTCCGGAGCAAACGGCAGTAAGGTTAATCTTTTCGGATTCAGCTATAATGACAGGGTGAACAATTACAAAGCACTATCGGACTACCATTGGGAATCTTTTGGAGTAGGGAGCAATTTTCTGATCATACCAGGAAAATCGTCGGTTCTGATAGGAGGGCACCTTGCCTATTCGCAATATAAAATCGCGCTTGAAGAAAAAACCAGTCCGCCAAGAACAAGTTCCATTAATAGTTTTAATGTCGGATTTGACTTCACTTATTTCATCGGGAAAGATGAATTAAAATATGGCTTTGAGGTTATAGGATCAACTACGGATTTTATTTTTTCAAATTCTATCGGACTTGAAATCCAGCAAGAGGATAACACATCTGAAATAGGGGCTTATGTCAAGTACAAAAAGACCATTAACAAATTACTTTTTGAACCGAGCATCAGACTGGCATGGTATGCATCTCTTGCCAATTTATCTCTTGAGCCGCGCCTTGCAATGAAATATAATGTATCAGACAGGTTCAGGATAAAATTTGCCGGAGGTTTCTATTCCCAGAATCTTATCAGCGCTACTTCAGATAAGGATGTAGTGAATCTTTTCTATGGGTTTTTATCAGGACCGGAGAGTGTCCCTGAAGAGTTTGACGGCAAGCCTATAAATCACAAGCTTCAGAAGGCGCAGCATGCCATTTTAGGATTTGAATTTGATCTTGCCCGCAACATAACTGTAAATCTTGAAGGGTATTATAAAAACTTTTCACAATTAACCAATTTGAACAGGAATAAACTGCTGGATGAGGAGTTATATCCTGAAGAACCCGATATTATCACTAAGAATTTTATAATTGAAAAAGGATATGCCACAGGCGCCGATGCAACTCTTAAATACGATTACAACCGGTTTTATTTCTGGGCTGTTTATTCATTGGGTTATGTCATCAGGAAATACGAAGATGTTGACGGATCGATAAAGGAATATTATCCACATTATGACCGGCGTCATAATATTAACCTTGTCGCCAATTATACTTTAGGGAACCAGGCAAGACTGGGAAATCAATGCCCGCTGGAATTTCGGATCGGGTTTCCCTTTTACCCTGACACAAGGTTATTATCCCTCTGATCAATTTTACAGGCGGCATTTATACAGATTATACGACCGAAAACGAAGATTTGGGGATCTTGTATGCCGATCTTAATACAGGCCGGCTGTCTACCTATCACCGGCTTGATGCAGGTTTAAAAAAGATTTTCACTTTTACGAAAATACTCCAAACTTGAAGCTAACCTTAGCATAACCAATGTATATAACCGAGAGAACATATTTTATGTTGACCGGACAACCAACGAAAAAGTTTATCAGTTACCCGTAATGCCGAGTTTTGGCCTGATGTTTACTTTTTAACATCAATAAAATCTTCCCCCGGATTAACTGTGCAAAGGGCATATTCTGCTATTCCCTGTGCTTTGTGTCGATAATGATGGTTACCGGTCCAGTATTGACCAGGTGAATCTTCATCATGGCTCCAAATTTACCTGTTTGAACAGTTATACCAGATATCGGTTTGAATCTGATTTATAAATTGCTCATATAGTGGAACAGCTTTTTCGGGTTTTGCTGCTTTGATATATGAAGGCCGGTTTCCCTTTTTTTGTGCTTGCATGAAGCGTAAACTGGCTGACCACCAATATTTCACCGCCTTAGATTCCACCACTGACAACATTCATCACTCCATTTTCATCATCAAAAATCACTGAAGTCGAGAAATTTTACCGCTAAGCCATTCTATGTCCTCTTTTGAATCGGCTTCCTCAATGCCAACCAGTACAAGCAATCCCATTACCAATACTGCTTTTCAATTCATTGTTTATTGTTACTAAAGCTTCATGAAACCCGTCTGGATAACTGCTCTCATTTTGCAATATTTTTAACAAAAATAAAAAAGCTTCCGCATCAATCTGCGGAAGCTTTAACGAACAATTTCAATTTAATCTAATTCGGAACCTGGGTTCCTGCTCCGAAATTGGGCGCCCAAATATCATCTTTGTCTTTGTTGTTCGATTGAGTGTCGAGGTTATAATCAGTTCCGAGATAACCTTTTGTTCCGGCAGTAACTTCCCAGGTCGGGGATTCATCATTAAGTCCAACCGATCCGTTTTTAGTTCCGTCGCCACCAAACATACCCCAAACACCAGGAGCTATTTGTTTGTGTGCCAGGATTCCCGCCATAAGCTTGTCCTGCACCGGTTGAGAAATTATAGGTATAAATTCCGAGTGTCTTTGTTAAACCCGCAGCAGACATCACGCTGATATGGTTACGGTGGTTCACAACTGCATAAAGGTTATTGAAGACGGGAGCTTCAAACCTTAAAACCGAAGTGCCGTCCATTCCGACAACCTTTCCATTGTTGAGGATGAATGCTGCCTGACGAGCGACCATTGTTCCGCTGGTAGCCTGAGCAGCAGTTGCAGCATCTCTTAGTTCGATCAGCATCCAGTCAACAACATTTGCATTGGGAATTATAGTAACGCTTTCTGTTCCGTTATAATTCCATGGAGCAACATTATAAGGCTGAGCAAGCGGAAGTATACCATTCAGGTAAGGAACCATAGCTGAGCCATTATACGGACCCTGAAGCAAAACGGTCATGTCAACCTGGGCGATTTCATAATAGCTGATATCGTCAAAATAATATAACGGAGTTCCGTTAACATTCCAGGCATACATGTCTAATCCACCAAGTTGTTTGAGATTGCTCGTACCTAATGCTCCAAGACTCCATTGCCATTGTTTCAGTAAATTCCCATTCATCCAAATTTGAGCCAGGTTGTTATCCAGATCAATTACGTTCTTAACAAATATCCAGGTATTATAACTATAAGTGAATGTAAATGAATTCGAGCCCCCAGCATTTCCATAACCTGCTCCGCCGGTATTGAAGAAAACTTCTGCACCCCATTCACTGCTGGTGCCATTGAATAAATGCAACAGATTGTAATATCCGTAATAACCTGAAGGCACATACATATAGAAGCTTACGATGTATTTTCCTGAGGTTTTATCGCCTAATGGCAAAACCAGGTCGTTCACTCCGTCAATTTTAACGGCTTTCGTTCCCGCATGAGTTGGGGTAGTTACAATAACTGCATCTTCCGTTCCTCCTGGTAAATTTGACCATGTGGTCCAGTAGGGTGAGGTAAGGGCAACATAGTTTCCAGAGGCAAAAGATTCAAAACCGTCAACATAAGGAGGAATTGTTTGAACCACATTAATATAATTGGTTTTTACTTCTGAATCCGATCCGTAGGTATTGCTTACAGCCAATGTAACAGTGTAAAATCCTGAAGCATTGAACTGCACCTGTGGATTTTGAGAGTTTGCATTCGTGCCATTTACATAAGTCACAGAAGCAGGACTAAATGACCAATTCCAGGTAGTTGGAGTGTTGGAAGAAAGATCACTGAATATTACAGTTTCGCCCGTGCCGGGAGTGGTATTTGAAGCTGAAAAATTGGCTACAGGTGGTCCGCTGGTACCCTGAACATTTAAAGTATAATCTTCAGTTTCCCCATATGAATAAGATTCACATGAAGTCGGATCAGCACTATATTTAAGGATCACCCGCATGCGGGTAGTTCCTAATATGGCGCCTGAAGGCACTGTAATGCTTGCAGTCAAGGTTCCTGGTCCTGTGACCTGTCCAAGATCAAAGCTCTCACCAGTATCCGTAAAATCGCAGTCTTGATTGAAATCGATAAATATCCAGATATGCTCTGCCCAGGAACCGATGGATCCGCAGGTTACAGAAGCTGTATAAGTTGATGAAGGTGCTAACGTTTGTTGAAATTGCAGTGTAATCGGTATATCCGGTTCCAGCCGAAGATGAATTATTTATTGTATTGAATGTTACGTTTCCGATCCACTCTTCGCTACCATTTGATCCTCCTGCAGTGCAATAAGTACAAGTTAATAACATTGATATAACCTGTCTTTGTTTCGGTATCTGATGCTCCGGGTTTTGTTACTGTCAAACTAACATCAAAAGTTCCTGCAGCGTTGTAAGTAATAGCAGGCGGATTTTGTCCGGAATAACTTGCTGGTGTTCCTCCGGTAAATGTCCATGACCAGGATGTCGGATTGCACGATGATTGATCGGTAAAATTAACTGAACCACCTACTATTACAGTTGTTTGAGAAGCGGAAAAGTTGGCTACAATATTTTGAACACTGATGTAGCCGGTTTTGGTTTCAGTATCACTGGCTGAACCATCGGATACAGTAAGGGAAACATTATAATTACCGGTAGTGTTATAGGTAATTGTATGAGGGCCTGCACCTGTTGCTGTTGCAGGGTTTCCTCCCGGGAAACTCCATGACCAGGAGATCGGACTTCCGGTAGACAGATCGGTGAAAGTTACCGATGATCCGGTACAAGGTGTTGTGTTATTTGCCATGAAATCAGCATTTAACCCCAATTCATAGGGTGATACATAAGTCATAAATAAACCGCTTCTATATTCAGTCCAGCAGGGATACACTTTGCCTCCTTTTGAGGTGATCCCCAAATAGTCGCCCATATAGCTGCTTGCAAGCCCTGAGATTGGTGTCGGTGTGAAAGCATAATCTCCCACTTTGAAATCGGTCCAGGTAGTGCCTGCATTGAGTGAATATGCGGAAAAAATTTCAGTCTGCGAACCACCGACGTTCCTGTCATCATAAAATACGGTTGTCAAAACACCTGTCACCGGATCGCAACTTATCCAAGGAAAATAGGATGCCCTTCCATCTACAAACGGATTCTGATTAACCTTGATGGCTGCTGACCAGGTGGTGCCTCCATCGCGTGGAACGTATCATATAAACGCTTCGGTTTGTTCCGGTATTTACACCAGGTGTTCCAATGTTTGTCCAGACAATGTAAATATTTCCATTGTTAGCCCCACCACTAATATCTACTGCCATTGACAGGAAAGGAATTTACTCTATGGTTTTTAGTGGATCCGCTTGTCCGGATACCTTTTAGCCCCGTTTTAATCCTTGTTCCTGCTGTATAACTTACTCCTCCATTGGTGGATTTGGCAAAACCAATAGCCGTTTCATCTGTCGGCCAGCCGTCATATATAGCCCAGCAAACATAGACTTCGCCATTGGGACCTGTTTGAATGTTCACACCCTGGTTATGACTTCCTGCGCTAACTGCTGAACTTAGATTCATGAAGTGATGACCATGATAATCCATCATTTGTTGATCTTGAAATGACAATGTTATTGTTGTTTGACTCCACCAAAATCAGTCCAGGCACAATAAAGATTTCCTTCATAGGGACTTCCGGTTTTGTTATCAATCCACATGTGGTTTTTATCAGCCAGCGAACCTGGATTTGGAGCAATGGTAGCTGTTGACCAGGAAGAACCATCATCAGAATAAGCAATCCCCTGACCACTTGCACTGCTGATGAAGTTCACGTATTCACGACCATTCAAGCCTATGGCTGTTGTTGGATCGCCGGAATTTGTCCCGCCGGCGCCGTTCGGTGTTCCTCCCCAGGTGGTTCCGCCATTGGAGGATTGAAAATAGTTTGCTCCATAAAGAGTTCCAACCGAACCTCCCGACCAGGAAGTTGAGTTATTGGAATTCAGTATGTAATTTGCATTGTTTGGATCAACGAATATCGAGTTCTCGCTTTCGGTAACATTGGTAAGGTTTGTTACCGGAATGTCGGTCGATTCTTTCGACTTGATGCCATTAACATCGATTTTATTCCCTGTATATTCCTCAGGAAGTACTGGTATGGGTTGATTGTAGGGAACAAGACCCTGTTCCGCCTTTTTCATCCAGTAACCCATGTTATCAATACGGGTATCGACCGTTTCGTTAGAATTTCCCTTGGGAAAAGGTTTTTTTGCATCTTGTGCAAAACTCATTGACCATGCCAACAGTAAAGTCAATGAAAATTAAAGCATTGTAAACTTTTTCATGATCTTATTTATTTAATTATGTTAAAGTGAGAATTTCAACCGGAAAAATTATTAACCTGCAAATATATAAAAGAATTTAAGAAAAACAAAAAAACCCGGAATATTCCGGGTTTTTTTTGAGTAGTTATAAATATAACTTAGTTTGGCACTTGAGTGCCTTTGCCGATATTTGGCACCCAGACATTATCTTTATCCTTGTTGTTGGATTGTGAATCGAGGTTGTAGTCGGTTCCGAGATAACCTTTGGTACCTGCAGTAACTTCCCACAGCGGTGATTCATCGCCATTGTTGATTGATCCGCTCTTATCTCCATCGCCGCCAAACATTCCCCACACACCGGCGCCAATTTGTTTTTGAGCATTTGTTCCTCCATGAGCCTGTCCTGAACCGGTGGAGAAATTATAGGTATAAACTCCTCCTGTTTGGGTGAGGCCGGTTGCTGAAAATACACTGATATGATTCCTGTGATGAACAACTGCATAAAGGTTATTGATTACAGTTAAAGCTCCAAAATCGAGTACGGGATCTCCATTCAAATTAACAATCCTGCCATCATTTCTTATAAAGGCAGCCTTCCTGGCAATTCTCGTTGCGCTTCCTGCTCCACCGGCGAGTTGCGGCATCCCTCAACTCAATTAAAACCCAGTCGATTACATTAGCGGGGATTGAAACAACACTTTCTGTTCCTGTATAATTCCAGGGAGCTACATTATAAGGCTGATTGAGCGGAATATAGCCCGATAAGCCCCTGAGTCATTGAAGTTCCGACATAGGGGCCTTCGAGGAAAGCATTGACATCAACATATAAAGTTTGGCTTGGAACAGTAACACAGTAATCTTCTGTTTCTCCGTAACTGTAGTTGAGTTCGCATGGTGTTGGATCGCCAGAAAATTTCAGCATGGCACGTAATCTTGTCGATCCGCTCACTGCACCTGCAGGAACGGTGATACTTCCGGACAGTGCACCTGGCCCTGTAATCTGGCCTAAATCGGTAGATTCACCTGCATCTAAAAAACTACAGTTCTGGTTCCAGTCGATAAACACCCAAATATGCTCTGTCCATGAACCGATAGAACCGCAACTAACTGAAATCGGGTAAGTACTTCCGGGGTAACGGTAGTGCAAATTCCGGAATAATCAGTATACCCTGTTCCTGCTGATGAAGAGTTATTGATGGTATTAAAGGTTACATTTGCAATCCATTCTTCATGCCCCGTTAGCTCCTCCTGCCGGGCAATATGTGCAATTGATCACATTGATATAGTTCATTTTGGTTTCACTATCCGAACCATAAGCATTGGTGGCAGTGAGTGTCACTCGTATATTGCCCAAGAGCATTGAATATGACCTGTGGATTTTGAGAAGTTGGCATTTGTTCCACCCAACATAATGTCATGGTAGTTGGATTGAATGACCATGCCCATGAAGTTGGGAAACCATCAGAAAGATCAGTAAAGGTCACTGTTGAAGAAATTGGCGGAGTAGTGTTGGAAGCTGAAAAATTTGCAACAGGAGGAACTGTTGTGCTGTAACAGGAAATACTTGCCGACCATCCAGCATACACAACACTTCCATCAGATGTAAAATTAAAAGTAAGCGCACCTGCGGCATTGGATGCTGTTACAATACCCGGGCCTGCTGTTCCATGGTAGGTTCCGATTAAAGGAGCAGCAGTTGTTGTTCACCATTATAAATACTACAGGTAATCATAATTCGCTTCCGTCTGAAAGAATTAAAAGTGAACCGGATCATAGCATTCGAAGTTGAGGGATAGAATGTCATAGTAAAGTTTTCACCATTGTTGTAATCGGCAGAGGGTCCCTGCGAATCGTAAAAATTACCAGTACATGTTGTAACTGGTTGCTATTCGCCATGTTGAACTCAGGTGGAGTAACAGTGATATATCCTGTTTTTAGTTTCAGTATCATTGTTTCCACCTTTGGTAACTGTTAAACTTACATCATAAGTTCCAAGGGTATTATAAGTTATTGTATGCGGACCAACACCTGTGGCTGTTGCCGGTGTTCCTCCCGGGAATGACCAACTCCATGCTGTAGGGATACAGGTTGAATTATCTGTGAAAGTTACTGTATTTCCAATAACAACTGTTGTAGGCGTTCCGGAAAAGTTTGCAAACACATTCTGAACAGTTATGTATCCTGTTTTGGTTTCAGTATCGGTATCAATTCCATCACTTACTGTCAACGATACATTGTAAATACCGGGAGTATTATAGGTAATTGCAGGAGGATTGGCTCCGCTGTAACTTCCGGGTGTACCTCCGGGAAAACTCCACGACCAGCTTGTGGGTTCGCCTCCTGACAAATTGGTAAATATAACCGAGCTTCCTGTACAAACATTGGTAATATTTGCTGAGAAATTAGCAGAAAGTCCCAAAGCATTAATTGCCGCAAGAGCGTTGATGCGCCCTGCGCCAAAAGTATTGTCTTTACCGGCAGTACCTAATTCCAGGGCATTCATTTCAATTGCATAATCAATTTCTGCAGGAGTAAGATTGGGATTTTTTTCAAGCATCAATGCCATAACACCAGCCACACAGGGCGTTGCCATTGAAGTACCGCTCCAGCCATCTGCATACCCTGTATTACTGGAGTAATCTAAAGATTTAATATTATCACCAGGTGCAGAAATATCCGGACGAATCAATCCCATGCCAGGATTATAAGCATAATCATTAAAAGGATTGATTGTTGACCAGGTTACAGGTCCGCGGCTTGAAAAAGAAGCTATTGCATCGTTTATATCAGTAGCGCCAACACTGACAACTCCGGAAATACCTCCGGTCAAAGTCTGGTCAGGATGCAACCAGGGTGGCGGAACATCACCGGGAGTCCTTAGGTTGTTTGGAGCTCCTGGTGAAGTACCTTCGTTGCCCGCTGCAACAGAAGAGATCACACCTGCCGCAAGTGCATTGTTAAATGAGTTTCTCCATGACAGACGGTCAGGTCCCCAGGCCTGCTGCCAGCCTAATGACATGCTGATAACATCACCACCATGATCTACAATGAATTGAATGGCTGCCCAGACTCCGGATTCTTGTCCGCTGCCACCTGCATCAAGAACTTTTAAAGCAATTATTGTGGCATTTGGGGCCATACCGGTTTGTGAACCGGCTGTTCCGTCACCGGCAACAGTCCCGGCGCAATGGGTTCCATGCCCATGATCATCCATCGGATTATTATCGCTATTTGCAAAATCATATCCATGATTTGGATAGGAGGGATCAGTCCACATGTGATCAGCTAAATCAACATGGTTATAATTTACACCTGTATCGAGCACGCCAACTTTAATGCCTGTGCCTGTGTAACCCAGTGACCATACGGCAGGAGCATTAACTTTGGTAACATTCCAGGTGATTTCTTTGCCTCCATTTCCACCTTCGGGTTCATCAGCCGGTTCAATTTCGTTTTCAATGATCATTTTCCGTTCTTCATCCCAGTCGATACGGTCAATGTCATTTCGTCTGTGAAAGATCTGAAATTACTTCATTTGAAGCAAGGCAAGTAATAACATTATTGATCCATAAAGTATAAATAATTTTAGCCTTCTTTTCCTGTTCTTTGCTTAATAAATAATTCATTACCCCTTTTTGGGTTCTTTGGCTGAAATCCTTCAGTTCATTGGTAACGAATTCTTTTCTTTCCTCCCTGCTTAGATCCTGACATTGCATGCATCGAAACTTTGAATATCAAACTGACTTGTCATTCGGATATTTATCCTGATCAGTTCATTATTTTTGTTGTCATTCATTTTATCCAGCAAATCTTTTGTAACATTAGACCTAATGGTTTTTCCTGTGCCCATAGATAATAGCCAGATGAGATCAGCATTGTAATTAATAATAAGGTAAACTTTTTCATAACAAATAATTTTTTAAATGATTATTCCTGAATTATCCTAATCAGCAAAAGTAAAAGGACTTTTAACATAAACAAAAAAACCCGAAATATTTCGGATTTTTTTGTTTGTAATAAATATAACCTAATTTGGTACCTGAGTGCCTTTTCCAATATTTGGAACCCAAACGTTATCTTTATCCTTGTTGTTTGATTGCGAATCAAGGTTGTAGTCGGTTCCAAGATAGCCTTTGGTTCCGGCCGTAACTTCCCATAAAGGAGATTCATCTCCGCTGCTGATACCACCACTCTTATCACCGTCGCCTCCAAACATGCCCCAGACACCGGGACCAATTTGCTTATGAGCGTTAGTGCCTCCATAAGCCTGTCCTGAGCCGGTTGAGAAATTGTAAGTATAAACTCCACCTGTTTGGGTGAGGCCGGTAGCTGAAAGCACACTCATATGATTTCTGTGATGTACAATAGCAAAAAGGTTACTGGTAATTGTCAGGGCTCCAAAATCCAATACGGGAGTACCATTTAATCCGATTACCCTTCCATCATTGCGGAGGAAGGCAGCCTTGCGGCCAATTCTTGTTGCGCTTCCTGCTCCGCCGGCTGTTGTGGCATCCCTTAATTCAATCAATACCCAGTCAATTGCATTTGCCGGAATTGAAACAACACTTTCTGTTCCTGTGTAATTCCAGGGAGCAACATTATATGGCTGATTGAGCGGGACAAATCCAGTAAGCCCCTGTGACATAACGCTTCCATTATAAGGACCTTCGAGAATAGGCAGTAAGATCAACACTCACACTGGCACCAACAATAAAAACATTGTAATCCTCTGTTTCGCCATAGGTATAGGAAGTACATGGATCAAAATCAGAAATACTGTATACCTCCCTGACACGCATTCGAGTGGTTCCACTCAAGGCAGTTATCGGAACAGTAAAATTAATGGTTCCGGTTGAAGGAGTCGGAGGGATAAGGATTGTTCCTAGTTTTTCCGCAGTATCAAACACACCATTTTGGTTATAATCGATCCAAACAGCAATATAATTTCCGCTACTCCAAGTTCCGGGGCTTAATGTAATGGTATATGGATTATTCAGAATCAAATCGGTTGACATTGTGCTATAATAAAAGTAGTAAGGACTTGGTAAAGGCTCCAGTAGCATTATTAATCGATCCTAACTGAACAAGTGTAATGTAATCTCCATAACCTGACCCAGAAGTATAGGTTGGAATACAATATTCATAAAGTATGACATTGATATAATTCGTCTTAACCTCACTATCTGATCCATAGGCATTGGTAGCAGTCAGCGATAACAGTATATTGCCCAAGGGCATTAAACTGTACCTGTGGATTCTGTGACGTTGAGTTTGTACCTCCGACATAGGTTATCGTATTCGGACTGAATGCCCATGACCATGAAGTTGGGAATCCATCTGAAAGATCAGTAAACGTAACAGGTGTAGAAATTGGAGGAGTAGTATTGGATGCTGAAAAATTTGCAACAGGAGGTACAGTTGTGCTGTAGCATGAAATACTTGCTGACCATCCTGCATATACAACACTACCATCAGAAGTAAACCTGAAAGGTCAGTGCTCCTGCTGCATTGGATGCGGTGACAGTGCCGGGACCTGTTGTTCCGTGGTAAGTTCCGATCAAAGGAGCAGATGTGTTTTCTCCATTATAAATATACAGGTAGTCGTAATTCGATTCAGTTTGAAAGGAATTAAAGGTAAACCTGATCATGGAGTTTGGCGTGGAAGGATAGAAAGTTTCTGTAAAATTTTCATTATCTATAATAATTACCAGTTGGTCCGTGTGAATCATAAAAATTACCTGAACATGTTGTAACCGTTCCATTAGTCATATTAAATTCAGGCGGCATTACAGTAATATATCCCGTCTTTGTTTCAACATCATTACTTGCCCCTTTGGTAACCGTTAAACTTACATCATATGTTCCAAGGGTATTGTAGGTTATTGTGTGAGGGCCAACACCGGTAGCCGTTGCAGGCGTTCCACCAGGGAATGACCAGCTCCATGCAGTTGGGTTGCAGGTTGAGTTATCCGTAAATGTCGCTGTATTACCTATTACCACTGTGGTAGGTGCTCCGGTGAAATTGGCAAATACATTCTGAACGGTAATATAATTTGTTTTTATTTCCGTGTCAGTTTCTGTTCCGTCACCAACTGTCAATGAAACATTATATGTGCCTGGGGTATTATAGGTAACGGTATGAGGTCCAACTCCTGTAGCTGATGCTGGTGTTCCTCCCGGGAAACTCCATGACCATGTTGTTGGTGGACCGGAAGATTGATCAGTAAAAGTAACTGAAGTTCCAGTACAAACACTGGTATTGCTGGCTGTAAAAGCAGCATTTAATCCTAATGTAAAGGGTGAAACATAAGTCATGTAAAGTCCGTTACGGGTATCTGTCCAGCAGGGATATACCATTCCGCCCCTTGATGTAATACCTAAATAATCGCCCATGTAGCCACCGGCCAAACCAGGAATAGCAGAAGGTGTAAAAGAAACATCGCTCACCCTGAAATCTGTCCAGGTATTTCCGGCATCCAATGAATAAGCTACCCATGTTTCGCAGGAAGCAGAAGAAGTAGCGCGGTCATCATAAAAAATTACACTCAATACACCTGTTTCCGGGTCGCAACTGATCCATGGGAAATAGGCTTCTTTTCCGGCAGCATTTGGTCCCTGGTTAACCCTAACAGGAGTTGACCATGTAGTACCGCCATCTGTTGAACGGATAATATAAACACTCTTATTGGTTCCTGTATTTACTCCGGGAACACCAATGTTTGTCCAAACGATATAGATGTAGCCGTTGTTTGGTCCACCACTGATATCAACAGCCATCACAGGGAATGAATTCACCCTGTGGCTTTTTAAAACCGCAGTGGTTCTAATACCCTTTAATATTGGATAATATTCTGGTAGCAGTTGCATAGCTCACTCCTCCGTTTGTAGATTTTGTAAAACCAATGGCTGTTTCATCCGATGGCCAGCTATCGTAAATGGCCCAGCATACATAAACTTCTCCGCCGGGTCCTGTTTGAACATTAACACCCTGATTGTGACTTCCGGCATTAACTGCAGAACTAATTTCAAGAGCTGCAGACCAAGTTAGGCCGTCATTTGTTGAACGCGAAATTTCAATCTCATTGTTGGTTGCACCACCCTGCATATTTGTCCATGTGCTGTACAAATTTCCTTCGTGTGAACTTGAAGGGCTGTTATCGATCCAGAGATGATTCTTGTCCAAAACGTAGCCACCACCTGCAACCTGAACGTGAGTAAAAGAGGCTCCGTCCGGAGAATAGGCAACACCCATATCGTAGGAAGCAGCTATGTAACCAACATATTGCCTGCCTGTAAGGCCAATGGCTGCTGCGGGATCTCCTGAATTTGTTCCTCCTGCACCCTGATAACTTCCACCCCATGTTGTTCCTCCTGTAGAAGATTGAAAATAATTGGCTCCATATAAATCTCCAATCGATCCTCCGCTCCAGCTTGTGGAGTTATTTGAATTTAATAGGTATTGGTTGTTGGTAGGATCAATAAAAACTGAATTCTCACTCTCAGTAAGATTTGTAAGGTTAGTCACCGGAACATCAGGCGAATCGGCAATTGTAATCCCTTTGGATTCGATCAGACTTCCTTTGTATTCTGCCGGTTTAACAGGAATCTGGGCATTGTAAGGAGTCACTCCTTTTTCTGCCATTTTCATCCAATACCCCATATTATCAATACGGGTATCTAATTTTTCGACCGGAGCATTTTTGTCCGGGGCTTTTGATTTGTTCTGGGCATAGCTTACTGGTGAAACACCAATAAATGCTATCAGAAAAACACTAATGTAAACTTTTTCATCTTCATGTAAATTAAATTATTAAATATTTGTATTAATTTATTTTTTCGAATGGCGCAAATATAATGAATTTTCGATGTAACCAAAAAAAAGTCTGAAATTTGTCTGGGATTAAAAAAAAATGGAGAAAAACCTTTTGTCTTATTTTTTTAATCCGGCACCTGGCTTCCATTACCCGAATTGGGCAACCAGTATATCATTCTTATCCATGTTATCGGATTGCGTATCCAGATTATAATCGCTGCTTAAATAGCCCTTTCTGCCTGCCTCGTTGATCCATTTTGGATTATAGTCTGAAGGGCCGATTTCGCCATCCTTATCCCCATCCCCGGAAATCAAACCCCAGGTTTCAAAGGTTAATTGTTTTTGTGCCTCAACACCACCATAGCCCTGCTGACTTCCGGTTGAAAAATTATAGGAATAGATATTGCCGACTTTAACAAGCGGATTTGCGGACATGACAGCCAGATGATTACGCTGATAAACGACAACAAAGAGATTATGCTGCACATTAATGAGAAATTGCAAATCGGTAACACCATCTGTCCCGGTTATTTTTCCATCCGAAAGGATAAAACCAGCCTGACGTGCTACTCTGGTTGCAGTAGTTGCAAGGGGAGCCGATAAGGCATCCCTGAGTTCAATCAAGCACCCAATCTACTACTCCTGAAGGAACTACTGCTGTATTTTCACCGCCGGTATAATTCCATGGGGAAGACTGGAATGGCTGGGAAGTTGGGAAATCGGGTAAAGAAGACAAATTTGTACTCATCATAGAACCATTAAAAGGTCCTTCAAGCATTGCTGTCAGATTGAGCGTAAAAGGCTGAATATTGGTTATCGGAATATGGAAATCCTGGCCGTTGTTATTGTTCCATGTATTATTATCGTAATGAATAACAAAGTCTACCTGCTGAACAACCTGTGAAGAATTATTAAAAGGACCGATAACCAATGAAAGAATTTCGTTCACCGGGCCGATCATGGGTGATTCAATTGCCGGACCTGAACCATTGAAAAGATAGCTGCCTGCTGGCCAGTAATTGGATATTAGGAGTTTGCCATATGTTGCCGTTAACTTTTACTCCCCAGTGAAGTTTCGCTCCAATTGTTGCCTGGCCAACATAAACTGTTATCGGATCTGAGTTGTGTCGGATTTTGAGGTTCCCATTGCACTCCTGTGATAATCTGGGTATCAAGTGTTATATGGTAATCATTACCATTGTTGTTATCCCAGGAATTATCCTGAAAATGGATAACAAAGGCAATCGTTGATACAGTCTGAGCAGGGTTATTAAATGGGTCCAATCGTCAGGGTGTATTCATTATTCTGATTGGGTCCGTTAAATGGTGTTTCCATCGCCGGACCTGAACCATTAAAGAGATATGTTCCGGAAGGCCAGTAAATGTTAATTGGGGTCTGCCAGGTACTTCCCTGATTGTTTACTCCCCAGTGAAGTTTAGGAAAAGAGGCGGGATTAGCAACTGTAATTGTGATCAAATCGTTTTCGTCGGGATTAACAGGTTGCCAGGAAACACTGTATTCACCTCCGCTTCCTCCGGGATTATAATTTCCTACATAAACATGCTGAATAGGACTTTTAAAAACATTCCCTTCCTGATCAGTTGCTTCCACATAATAATCTACAAGAGTATCCGACAATCCGGTTATCTGAGCATAGTATTCATTGGCAATATAATCGGGAAGAATAAAAAAGTTTATATCCGGATTTCCTGTTACATTTCCAGTCGGAAAGATTCTCTCGGTCATTGGTAACGTTTGCCAGGGCTGAACACCCGGACCACCAGCATAGGTATCATTTACATTATCGGTCAACGGATTCTGACCATCGTTATCCACCCTGTATTTTAAATTTACAGATTGAAGTCCGGAAACATCATAGGCAAATGTCCACACTGTAAAGTCAGAAGAATTCTGATGCTGCTGATAACCATAAGTTGGGCCGAATCCAATTCCGCCGGGATTATAGGGATATCGTTGAGGAATAAAAACCGAGGGTGGAGTGTTGTCAGTTCCGGGGTTTGCATTGATCACCTGGTTGGCATAGTCGCAAGCGATGTTGCAGGCAAGTGTTTGTTTCACCTCCATGTCGAGAGAAGTTCCGTAATACATGTAATCACTTGCGAATGCAGGAAGAATATGATGCCAGGCTTTTTCAGCAGCAGTTGAACCAGCAGTGGGATGTAAGATGTCATTGATATCCGTTCCACCTGATAAATCTTCGGCTGTATTCACCCTGTTTTCTGCAGCGACAAGAACCGCCCAGTTTCGTGCATCCTCAGTCCAGCCATTGGGATTGAAATTAAAATCACCGGTATACATTGGCCATAACCAGTTAATGAATTGCGGGTGGCCCCAGTCGTTTTCCGCATTGAACCAGGAACCATCTTCCACATGAACAATATCGTTTGCCGGAACCGGATGATTGGTCAGGAACTGCTGAATTGTCGTAGGAACATATCCATTGGCTGCGCAGGCATTGGCAAACCCGGGAACCGAGTTGGCATAGTAATCGTAGCCGCCACCCCAGGCATTGTCGCCATCATGGGCAAAGAGAACGATTGAAGGATGATTGGGATCATTATAAGGGGCTATGTAGGAATCAATTTCACCCGTTCCCATCAAGGAATAGCCGTTTTTATAACTGAGCAGGTCGCACATCGGAACCACGGTGATGAAGTATTCTGATCCGTTTTCAGGATCGACGTATTTCGCTTTATGAGACTGGTAGCAATAGGGTGCGGCGAAAGCTCCGCCTCTGCCATCGATCTGACCGTTCCACCAATGTGTTCCATTTGCAGAAACTTTGTCTGCACCGTTGGGGGGATCAATATTACAGCCCGAAGTTCCAAAATTCAGCGGATAATCGTTCAAGGTGCGGGCAAGGTGACTGTTGGCTATGATGCTCCATTCAATGCCTTCCTGAGCAAGCACTTTAATAATACGTTCACTGAAGGAACATTCTGCCGGCCAATAACCTTTTGAATAATTCGGAGAAGTCCCGAAAGTTTCATTGTAGGCTTGTTTATAAACCTGTAACTGCTTTTGCAGTACCCTCTCACTTACAAGTGGTGAAAGTGAATGGTGCATTGAGAAGGTAGTAATATCAAGCCTGGGTTTTCCGCCTGAAGTTTGCCAGCCACGAGCCGTAATATAATTGTTCTGCCAGCCATTGTTATACCCCATTTGTCCTGCAGATGCCAGGCTATTCACATTTTCAATCAGGCTTCCTGAGTAACAAACCTGTGCACCAGCTTCAGGATGCACCAGTAAAGATTGAATGGCATCCTTTACCCGCCATTGATAAACGGCTTTACGGTCGTCCTTGTTAAATATATCATACAAATCGTTCAAAGGATGTTGCTGGCCATCAGAATACCAGTTTCCATTATTCATTTTCTGCCAGTGCGATTCCCAGGCTTTCTGGTATGCATGCTGATTCCAGAGGCTTTGTTCAGGCCAGTAAATGGGTTGGTGTAAGTGCCAGAGATAAGAAGTGTGAACCTGGGTCAATACTGAAAATGGCAGACATACCATTAGAAATGCAATCGATGTTCTGAATATAAGATTTTCATAAGACCTGAACTTTTTAAAACAAGCAAAAATACAATCAATTAATTGATTATCGTTAAAGGGTTGACATAGGAGAAAATAAAAAAAACCAGAGCCGGATTTGAATAGCTCTGGTTTATTTAGAGTATTATAGTCTGAATATTAATCGAGTACCTGGCTACCTGCTCCGAGGTTGGGTGCCCAGATATTGTTTTTATCTTTGTTGTTCGGACTGTGTATCGAGGTTGTAATCACTCTCGAGGTAACCCTTGTGTCCCTGACTGGATTTCCAGATCGGAGATTTATCGGTTGCCGTGATTTCGTCCATCCTTGTTTCCATCGCCGCCAATCATACCCCAGATACCGGGTCCGATCTGTTTATGAGCCGAAGAACCTCCATAAGCCTGAGCTGCACCTGTACTGAAATTATAGCTATAGAATCCTGCCTGCTTCGGTGAGATAATTGAGCGACATTACCCCCAGGTGATTACGGTGCCAGATCACTACAAACAAGTGCTGAGTCAAGGAATTGTTGAATTGAAATGTTGAGGATAATTGCCGTCCATATCCAACTACTTTCCCGTGTTCAGCAGGAAGGCTGCCTTACGGGCCATCATTGTTGTATGAGGTAGCTTGACGCTGCATTTGCTGCATCTCTCAGTTCAACCAATATCCAGTCGACTATATTTGCTGGGATATTCGTCACACTTTCTCTTCCATTGTAATTCCAGGGAGTGACATTATATGGCTGGCTTAATGGCAGGACTATTCAGATAGAGTTCATCGCGGTTCCATTGTAAGGACCTTCAAGGTAAACTTTAATATTTGTTTGCTTAATGACCCTCATTTGTTATGGCAACATTGATCAAGGATTAAACTGCAGCGTTTGAAAATTTTCATCCGCTATCTCATTAATAATTTTTTCGGTTAACCGTCTTTATTATAATCAAAGGCTACGTAGAAAACGGTCAATGGTGTGGATTGCCCATACGACATAGGCCTCCCAGGTAATTAAACCTAAAGACCAATAGGTTTCCTGGTGTATAGTAAACAAATATCGCCAACTTAATGCGAGGATCCTGTCCAGCTTAACACTCAGCAGCTATCCAGGCAAGGAATTCCACAACCAATCACCTCCAAGAGGTTTAGAATAATATTGCTGGATTGATATGATGGAAACTACGCATTATAATCTGGTAATTGACGAAGTCCATGGGCCAGGCAATATATAACCTGCGTGGCATCGTAGTAATAACCAAGAGAGAAATCTGCTATTCCGTAGTAATCAGGATTGATTAATGGCATCCAAAGTGAAGAGGGACTAACACTGTCACCGGTGCCGGCTTCGAAACGTCCGGTAATCTTAATGTTGCCACTGGAGGATGTAATACCATGTGCTATGATAATATAATTTGTCTTTCGTTTCACCGTCAGAACCACCCGCGTTGGTAGCCGTGAGTGTTACTGAATAATAACCCGCCAGCATTGAATTGCACCTGAGGATTCTGAGATGCAGAAGTAGTACCTCCTACATATGTGACTGTAGCCGGAGAAAATGACCATGCCCAGGAGGTGGGTGTATTGGTCGAAAGATCGGTAAAGGTTACCGTTTGTCCCACGATCAGGTGTTGTAGTACTTGCAGAGAAATTAGCGACCGGTGGAGGAACAGATGCAAGGATATAATTTGTTTTTGTTTCGCCGTCAGAACCACCCGCATTGGTTGCCGTAAGGGTAACGGAATAATAACCTGCTGCATTAAACTGCACCTGAGGATTCTGGGAAGCAGAAGTAGTCCCTCCTACATAAGTTACTGTAGCCGGAGAGAATGACCATGCCCAGGATGTTGGTGAATTGGTCGAAAGATCGGTAAATGTTACCGTTTGACCAATGACTGGCGTTGTAGTACTTGCAGAGAAATTAGCAACCGGAGGAGGAACAGATGCAAGAATATAATTCGTCTTGGTCTCACCATCGGAACCAGCAGAATTAGTAGCAGTGAGGGTGACAGTATAATAACCTGCTGCATTGAATTGCACTTGTGGGTTCTGTGATGCTGAAGTTGTGCCTCCTACATACGTCACCGTCGCAGGACTAAATGACCATGCCCAACTTGTAGGTGTATTGGTTGAATGATCAGTGAAGGTCACTGTTGCGCCTACATTGGGTGTCGTTGTGCTGGCTGAGAAATTGGCTACGGGCGGAATCGCACTACCAATACAAGAAATTGCTGCAGCCCATCCTGTTGAAGTAACACTTCCATCAGATGTAAAATTAAATGTTAATGCACCGGAAGCATTGGTCGCTGTGACTGTTCCTGGTCCGGTTGTACCATTGTATGTACCAATTAATGTGGCACCTGTATTTGTACCATCATAAATCCTTAAATAGTCGTATCCTGATTCTGTACTGAATGAACTAAAAGTAAACCGGATTTTCGCACCGGGTGTCGCAGGGTAAAAAGTTTCTGTAAAATTTTCATTGTTGCATAACTTCCTGACGATCCACCAGAATCATAGAAATTACCGGAACAGGTAGTAAATGTTCCGTTGGTCATGTTGAAAACGGCATTTATTACATTTATGTAACCGGTTTTAGTTTCCGTATCAGTACTTGATGCTTTTGTAACAGTAAGGGAAGCATTATAAGTTCCAACCGTATTATAAGTAATTACATGAGGTCCCTGACCTGTTGCTGTTGAAGGAGTTCCCCCTGTAAAAGTCCAGCTCCAGGCCGTTGGTGAACATGAAGAATTATCTGTGAAGGTAACCGTATTCCCAACTACAACTGTGGTTGGAGTCCCTGTAAAATCGGCAATAACGTTACTGACTGTAATGTACCCGGTTTTTGTTTCTGTATCATTTGTTGTACCATTTCCAACAGTTAAAGATACATTATAGGTTCCGGGTGTGCTATATGTAATTGCCTGCGGCCCTGCACCACTGCGGTAGAGGGTGTTCCTCCTGGAAAACTCCATGACCAGCTTGTAGGTGGTCCTGAGGATTGATCAGTAAAAGTAACTGAACTTCCAGTACAAATGTTAGTATTATTAGCCGTAAAATCAGCATTTAATCCTAAAACAAAAGGAGAAACATAAGTCATATACAATCCGTTTCGGGTGTCTGTCCAGCAAGGGTAAACCCTTCCGCCTTTCGATGTAATGCCTAAATAATCACCCATATAGCTACTTGCAAGGCCAGGAATAGGATTAGGAGTAAATGAAACATCGCTCACCCTGAAATCAGTCCATGTACTCCCGGCATTTGTTGAATAGGCTACCCATGTTTCGCAGGCATGCCTGGAAGTAGCACGGTCATCATAAAAAACTACAGCCAAGCTCCTGTCTCAATATCGCAGGTGATCCAGGGAGAATAAGCTTCTTTTCCATTTGTAAAAGCTCCCTGATTTACTTTAACCGGAGTTGACCATGATGTGCCACCATTCGTAGATTTAATGATGTAAACGCTTTTATTGGTACCAGTATTAGTACCCGGAGTTCCAATATTAGTCCAAACGATATAAATAGTTCCGTTATTAGGTCCACCGCTGATATCAACTGCCATAACCGGGAATGAATTAACCCTCATGCTCTTCAAGACACCTGTCTCCCTGATACCCTTAATATTTGAAATTGCTTTAAATGGAGTTCCAAATGAGACTCCTCCGTTTGTTGATTTAGCAAAACCAATTCCATCCTCTGTTAATCCGGAACTTGGATAGGTTGCCCAACATGCATAAACTTCACCATTAGGTCCGGTTTGCAAATTAACACCATGATCAAAAGTCGAAATTGTTCCGGAAATAGGAATTCGTGTTGACCATGTATTTCCATTATCCGTGGATCTGGAAATAACCACCTGGTAATCATAACTGCCCCCGAAATCAGTCCAGGCAGCATACAAGATATCCATTGTAGGGACTTGTCAGGCAATTATCAATCCACATATGGTTCTTATCAGCCAATGAACCTGGATTTGGAGCAATTGTTTTTGTTGTCCAACGTATTTCCATTATCTGAATAAGCCACTCCTTGTCCGCTGGATTACTAATATAGTTTATAAACTGTCTTCCGTTTCGACCAATGGCAGCTGCAGGATCACCAGAATTACTTCCACCTGCACCATTGGTATTCCTCCCCAGGTTGTTCCTCCATTGGAAGTTTGAAAATAGTTTGCTCCATAAAGTGTCCCAACAGATCCTCCACTCCAACTGGTAGAATTATTTGAATTCAACACATATTGGTTATTATCCGGATCAATGAAAATTGAGTTTTCACTTTCCGTAACATTGGTTAAACTTGTTACGGGGACATCTGGCGAATCAGCAATCATGACCCCTTTGGACTCTATCTGGCTGCCTTTGTATTCTGCTGGTTTTACCGGAACTTCAGCATTGTAGGGAACAAGCCCTTTTTCTGCCATTCTTTTCCAATAGCCCATATTGTCAATCCGGTAATTGACCTCCTCCGCCGGAACATTTTTAATTTTCTGAGCATAACTTATAGTCGTTAATATAAATGACGCTACCAGAAAAAGAATCGTAAACTTTTTCATTTTATTAATTTTTAGAAGATAAATATTATTGTTTTCAACCTGTTTTTAAAGAACCGGCAAATATAAACAAGTTTTTTAATTAACAAAAAAAACCCGAAAATTTTCTGGAGGTTTTTTTTAATTTTGATTAAGAATAATGTCCTAATCGAGCACCTGGCTACCTGCTCCGAGGTTGGGTGCCCAGATATTGTTCTTGTCTTTGTTATTGGACTGTGTATCCAGGTTAAAATCGCTTTCGAGATACCCTTGGGTACCTGACTGGCTTTCCCAGAGTGGAGATTCGTCAGTATGCCGTTATATCGCCATCCCTGTTTGCATCGCCGCCGAACATGCCCCAGACACCGGGCCCGATTTGCTTGTGAGCCGAAGTACCTCCATAGGCCTGCGCTGCTCCTGTAGTGAAATCATAGCTATAGACACCTGCCACATCCGTTAGACCAGTTGAGGACATTACACTCAGGTGATTACGGTGGTGGATCACTACGTACAGGTTATCAGAAACTGTCAGGTTTGGAAATGTCAAACCATCATTGCCGTTCATATCTAATATTTTTCCGTCATTTCTTAATAAGCCTGCTTGCTCTTCTATTTTGGTATCACCAGTTGCTTGTGCAGGGGTTGCTGCATCTCTCAACTCTACTAATATCCAGTCGATAATATTTGCTGGCATATTCGTCACACTTTCACTCCCATTGTAATTCCACGGACTGACATTATAAGGCTGGCTTAACGGAAGAACTACTGTCAGCATTGAGTTCATCGCACTACCGTTGTAAGGACCTTCAAGGTAAACTTTAATATTTGTTTGCTTAAGGCCCTCATTTGTTATGGCACCATTGATCAAGGTTAAAATGTACGTTTGAAAATTTTCATCCGCTATCTCATTAATAATTTTTTCTTCACCTTCTTTATTATAATCAAAGGCTAGAGAAAAGGTCAATGGTGTGGATTGCCCATACGAAAGGCCTCCCAGGTAATTAAACCTAAAGACCAATAGGTTTCCTGGTGAAACAAGTACGCCACTTAATGCGGGGTCTATCCAGCTGAAACTCAGACTTCCAGGCAAGGAATTCCACAACCAATCACCTCCAAGAGGAGAAAAAGCTGGATTGATATATGAAATACCATTTTCTGGTGTTGATGAAGTTCCATTCCAAGAAATATAAGCTGGATTATAATAAAATGAAATCTGCATTGTAGTAATCAGGTTTGATGAGATGGCATCCAAATGAAGAGGGACAGCTATTTCACCGGGCACTGCTACCGAAACGTCCGGTAACCTCAAGGTAGCAGTAGATGTAATAAAATCTGATACGATAATATAATTGGTCTTTAGTTCACCGTCAGAACCACCCGCGTTGGAAGCAGTGAGCGTTACGGAATAATAACCGGCCACATTAAATTGCACTTGAGGATTCTGAGAAGCTGAAGTAGTACCTCCTACATATGTTATTGTAGCCGGAGAAAACGACCATGCCCAGGAAGTGGGAGAATTGGTAGAAAGATCTGTAAAGGTTACCGTTTGTCCTACTATCGGTGTTGTAATACTTGCAGAGAAATTAGCGACCGGTGGAGGAACAGATGCGAGGATATAATTTGTTTTTGTTTCGCCGTCAGAACCACCCGCATTGGTTGCTGTAAGGGTAACGGAATAATAACCTGCTGCATTAAACTGCACCTGAGGATTCTGGGAAGCGGAAGTAGTCCCTCCTACATAGGTGATAGTGGCCGGAGAGAATGACCATGCCCAGGATGTTGGTGAATTAGTCGAAAGATCGGTAAATGTTACCGTTTGACCAATGACCGGAGTGGTAGTACTTGCAGAGAAATTAGCAACCGGAGGAGGAACAGAAGCAAGAATATAATTCGTCTTTGTCTCACCATCGGAACCAGCAGAGTTAGTAGCAGTGAGGGTGACAGTATAATAACCTGCTGCATTGAATTGCACTTGTGGGTTCTGTGATGCTGAAGTAGTGCCTCCTACATAGGTCACGGTTGCAGGACTAAATGACCATGCCCAACTTGTAGGTGTATTGGTTGAAAGATCAGTGAAAGTTACTGTCTGACCGACATTGGGTGTTGTTGTGCTGGCCGTGAAGTTGGCTACAGGGGGATTTGATGTAGCATTTGGATCGTATCCGTTAAGGGTAATGACTCCAGAATTTATTGGATCAAGCCAGTTGCTAAGCCGCGTTGCATTTGTTCCGCCGCCGGTCCATGAAACACCAAATTTGCCATACCAGTCAGAAGTTATACTGGAACATGAAGCATACCCTCCATGTAACTGACCAATAATTCTTCCTGCAGGATCAAAGACCGGCGAGCCAGATGAACCACCCTCGGTAGTAGTTCCATCGCTCCAATTTGTTATTCTCCAGTGACTCCCGTTACCCGGAACCGTATTCTGAAGATAGGTAGTCGTGGAAACACCCAGGGTTGACCAGCTTATTTTTTTTATATCTCCGGAGGGATGGTGTATTCCCCAAATTTTACCTGTTATATAGTTATCCGTTGTCCTGTTCCAGCCTGAAAAATAGACATTATAATTGGAAGGAATACTTGTATTTAATTCCACAAGCCAAAAATCAGATGTGGAATTTCTTGCTCTTTGGGTTGCGCCGCTCATGGAATTATAGGGTGGTGAAGACGCAGGGTTGGAACAGGTGGGACTTTGCCAATTAAACCAATAAACCACTGACCCGGGAGTAGAATAACAATGATCTGCACTTAAAACGTAAGGCTTCCCATCCGCTGAAGTGTTATTGATCAACGCACCTGAACAAAAACCATTGCCACCGGAAACAAGCATACAAACACTTCTGATCTGATTTTCCATTCCGGCTGCCGAAGGACAAGCTACATTTACATTACATGAACCTGAATTGCCAAATGCTTTTGCATACCCGTAAGCATCCCTGTAGCCATGAGTTACCTGTGTGAGGTTCAAATCGCCTTGAAACTCAGGGTAAGGAGGCTCATAATATTCAAGGATAATTTCATCTCCTTTCAGCAGGGTTGTAGCAAATAATTTGTCTTCCTGATTGTTAAAATCTGTAAACGCTCCGATAATGTGGGTTTGATCAATATTATAAACAAACAATTTAGCGCCAGGGGGTAAATGATAATTGTCAAATGTCAGGTTGATGGTAAACGCACCCGGACATTTAATACCAAGTCTCCAAACTCTATCCCCTTTTGGAAAGTAATCCCACGAACCTGAATTGTTAAGGTTGAGTTTTACCTCAATATTTTCACCAAACCGCCATGGTATGTCACTGTATTTGTCATTGATTGTATCTTCTGACATCAGTTTTTCGATGTCTATCGAAGGCATGGTTTCAAAAACCAGGACACTTTTAAATAGTTGAGGATTTATGATGCTCAGGGGCAAACCACCTTGTTCAATCTGAGACAGTCCAACCAAACTGAAAAACGAAAACAAAACCACTGCGAAAACAAAATAAAATTTTTTCATATTAATAACGATTTTACTTATAAATTGTATAGAATAGCAAAATTATGTTCGACTTAAAATAAATTATTTCAGAGACTTTACCGACCTATAAATAACTGAACCGCAAATGTAATATCTTTTTTTGAATAAAAAAACCTGTGCAAAAAAGCTCCCGGAATACATCATCCGGAGGCTTCCACATTCAAATATTTCTGATAACTAATTTTCTAATTCGGCACCTGGTTACCAGCTCCCTGGTTGGGCTCCCAGATGTCGTCCTTATCCTTATTATTGGATTCAGTATCAAAGTTGTAATCACTTTTAAGATATCCCTTAGCCCCGGATTCTGTTTCCCAAACAGGGTCTTCATCGAAAGAATTGACTACCCCATTGCCATCACCGTTGCCTCCAAACATTCCCCAAATACTTCCGATTTGTTTATGTGCTGCTGTTCCTCCATAGGCTTGTCCTGATCCGGTGGAGAAATTGTAAGTGTAAACTCCTCCGGTCTGGGTAAGTCCGGTTGCAGAAATCACACTGATATGATTCCTGTGATGAATAACGACAAAGAGACTGTTGGTTACCGTCAGGGCACCAAAGTCGAGAACCGGAGTACCATTTAACCCGATGATTCTGCCATCATTGCGAACAAATGCTGCTTTGCGGTCGATTCTGGTGCCACTGGTAGCAGAAGCTGCTGAAGTTGCATCCCTTAATTCAACAAGAACCCAGTCAACGGCAAGTGCTGGGACAGAACCCACACTCTCCGTTCCTGTATAATTCCATGGTGCTGTATTATAGGGCTGGTTCAAAGGCACCAAACCAGTCAATCCCTGGGTCATTGTTGATCCGTTATAAGGACCTTCAAGGAAGGCAGTAAGATCGACACTTAGATTAGCACTTTGTACAATAATGGTATAATCTTCCGCTTCTCCATAAGTTGCAACATCACATGACCCCGGATTTTGGTTATATCTTTCTGACACTCTCATTCTCGTAAATCCAATGATTGCAGTAACTGGGATCAATACACTTCCCGACAATGTAAAAGTGCCTGAGGTGCCTGGAGTTTGACCGAGGTCGAAGGTTTCGCCCGTATCTCCAAAAGTGCAATTATTATTCCAATCAATCCAAACTATGGCATGTTGTACCCAGGCTCCTGTCACTGTCACATTTACTGATATGGGATAGGTTGAACCGGGAATAACGTTCGTTGAAATAGCTGTAAAATTAGAATAAGTGGTTGATCCACTAGTATTGTTTATGGTGTTGAAAGTGACATTGCTTACCCAATCATCTGTCAGGTTTGAAAAGGAAGTCGTACAATAAGAACAATTGATCACATTGATATAATTTATCTTAACATCAGAATCTGAACCATAAGCATTGGTAGCCGTGAGAGAAACAGTATAGTAACCAAGAGCATTAAACTGCACCTGTGGATTTTGAGATACTGAAGTTGTCCCTCCAACATATGTTACTGTATTTGGACTGAATACCCATAACCATGAGGTTGGAATTCCATCTGATTGATCAGTAAAAGTAACTGTTGAAGAAATTGGTGGTGTTGTGTTGGATGCTGAAAAATTTGCAACAGGAGGTACAGTAGTACTGTAGCAAGAAATACTTGCTGACCATCCTGCAGGTGTGACACTTCCATCAGAAGTAAAATTAAAGGTAAGAGCTCCGGATGCATTGGATGCGGTGACGGTTCCAGGACCTGTGGTTCCGTTGTAAGTTCCGATTAAAGGAGCCGCTGTGGTTGTTCCGTTATAAATCCTTAAATAATCATATCCCGATTCTGTGTTAAAGGTATTAAAAGTGAATTTGATCATGGCACCTGTTGTTGAGGGATAGAACGTCTCGGTGAAATTTTCATTGTTTGCATAATTTCCTGATGGTCCGCCTGAATCATAAAAATTACCAGAACATGTTGTCACAGTTCCGTTAGTCATATTAAATTCGGGTGGGGCAACAGTGATGTATCCTGTTTTCAATTTAGTATCATTGCTGCCGCCTTTTGTTACAGTCAGGCTGACATCATAATTTCCTAAAGTATTATACGTAATTGTATGCGGACCAACACCAGTTGCAGTTGAGGGTGTGCCCCCAGGGAACGACCAGTTCCAAGCTGTAGGATTACAACTGGAATTATCTGTGAATGTCACTGAATTTCCTATTACCACTGTCGTAGGAGTTCCACTGAAATTAGCAAATACATTCTGAACAGAAATGTAGCCTGTTTTGGTTTCGAGGTCGGTATCAATACCATCGGAAACAGTAAGGGTCACATCATAGGTTCCTGCAGCAGCATAAGTAATAGGCGGTGGAGTTGCACCGCTGTAACTTGAGGGTGTTCCTCCAGGGAAACTCCAGTTCCATGAAGTTGGTGATCCCAATGATTGATCCGTATATGTTACCGTACCTCCTGAGCAGACAGTTGTCGGAGTACCTGAAAACTGGGCGGTAAGTGCCGGTGGAGCGAACTGGAAAACACCTACATGGTTTTTCCTTGTTCCTCCTGTAAAGTATTCTCCAATGGACCAAAATGTAACATCATCAGTTGGGTCTATGGTCATTTGTGAATAATCGCCATAACGACTGGATGGATCGGATTGGTTACCATTTGCTATTACCTGCTCTGCAAAAGTCATTGTACCCAGAGGGTCTGAAGCATAACGTCCGGTATACCTTAATGCAGGGTATAAAGTAGTACTTACAGTTGTATATGCCAAAGCGATATTTCCATTTGCATCCATACACATATTGCCGCTAAAAGCACTATGTCCGTTGGGCTGGGAATATGTTCCTTCCTGGTAAATTGACCAGGCGCCACCGGCGCTCGGTTGCCTCAATTCGTACCAGCGAATCCCTGAATAATTATCAGCTCCATTCAGGTCAACAACAAAGTTAAAAACGGCTGTATTGTAAGTTGGGAATCTCCTGTATTGAGCCATGAACATGATGGTTGCCTGAAGGCAATCCATATCGCTGCCTGAAACCTGTGGAATGTTTGAAAATGATCCGCCATCAAAAAGTCCGTCGAAAGGCTGGGTATTGATGATTTGAGGACTAGAAATTGTAGAACTGCCGGGAGTTGTCCAGTTCACATTGACCGACCATACCTTTAAATGATCCGTTGTAACTCCGCTCCAGGAGTCATCCTGCATATAAACAATTGGTACATTGCCGGCAGGCGGAAGGCTGCTTCCATTTACATTAAATGCAAGGGGACTGTAAAAACCGCTCGTAACAATACCTGTTAAGGGAAAACCAATCATTAATGCTGTGGTATTTCCAACGAGCATCTTATCTCTTTCGAGGGCAAAAACCACCTGGCTGGTTCCGGCTGATCCCTGATCTTTATTGGCAGTTATATAGTAACCATCTGTCCAAAGTGAAAATTTCGGATAATCGGGAAATGAACTGGTAGGAAATGAGTAGGTCCACCAGCCGGAAGTTACCGGATCAGGTCCTTTACTTATTCCCACATAAAAACCGTTCGAATAGAACTCACTGATTAAAAACCTGTCGGCGATATGGTCATAAATTACAATAGGATCACCCATTGTCCCAGGAAAAATTGTTCCCAAAGAGGCAGGTGGGGTTAATGGATTTCCTGCTTTATCCCAAATCCGGAATGACATATTCCATGAATTCAGGAAATGATTGGGTCCAACAGCTCCTGTAGGATCTGTAGGTGTAACTGTAGCGCTGGCGGCTTCAAATGTGAATAAAGGTGCCTTGCCGGGATTTTTCGGTGCATTCATTTGTTGTTCCCATAAAGGATCATTGCCCTGCGGCAATCCCTTGCCGGGCACTGAGGTGTTTGATCCCCACTTTTTAGGATTGACCTCTTTAATCAGGTTTTCCGATGGCTGAAATGTTCCATCTGCAATTTGGGAAGCAATAGATGGAATCTCAACCATAGGTTCTGATGTCATAATGAGTGTAGGTCCCTGAGGGCCTTCCATTGTCTGAGCAAATAGCTGCATGCCCGTGAAGGCAAAAGCAGCCAGTAACGAAATGTAAATGAAATTTTTCATGTAAAAATGTTTAGTGTAAGTTGATATATAAATTTGAAACTTTTAACGACTCGATAAAAGAATTGCTGCCAAAAGTATAATATTATTTTGAATGTAAAAAACTAAATATATATACTTCCAGAGGAAGGGTTTGCAAATAAATGGAAATTGAATTTAGCTTTACAACTGACACTAAACCAATTCTGCTTCGCATACTTGTTAAGTGTTGGTATAAAAAAAGCCCCCGGCACCAAATCGCCGGAGGCTAATACGCAATATGATTTCAATCCTAATCTTTATTTAATGAAAACTTTCTTCGAAATAAATTTCCCGCCGGTCTGCACGGTAACAAGGTAATAACCGTCACCATTATTTACCGGAATCTCAGTCATGGATCCACCAATAGCAGTTTCCCTTACGATTTCTTTACCCATGAGATCATAGATAACAACTTCACCATTGTTCATTTCGGGTATATTGATATAAACTATGTTTTTAAAGGCATAGATATTAATATTGTTCATTTCAGGGTCATCAATACCAAAGTAGTTGTCTTTGAATACTAAATTAAAGCGGTGCAGGTCATCCAAAGGCGAATAAACAAATTCATAGTTGGCGTTTTCATTCAGTTCAACCGTATTTCCCTCTTTCAGGTCCTCAAGGTATACATGAACATTGGCAGGCAGGTTTGCAAGACTTTCCAGATTGATCTGAAACAGCCCTTCCTGTCCGGTTTTAAATCCAACGGGAATACTGACATTTTGATAATTTTCGGGCAGATAATTCACCGCAAGATCTATTCCGCCTGATGCGGTGAAAATAGTCGGGGCCTCACTTACATTTTCAAACTTCTCAAGATCAAACAGACCATCGAACTCATTGGAGGCCAGTGAAGAAAAGATCACTTTGGCTTCATCTTTCATGCCGTTGATTTCTGCGGAAAGACTCACCACCGGTAATTCTATAATATCCGAATCCTTATAAAACCACTGGGTGTTATGAATCTCTTTGAGATCTCGGGATTGTAATGATGGCATCTGAATCCAGTGCACGCACCCAGAAACCCTGCGTGGAGGGAATAATGGGTGTGCCGCCATTATATGATGTCCCATCTATGTTATATCCCCGGTAAACTCCGTTATCATAAATCTCATCCATCCGCTGAGATTCGACATAGGCCAGCTTGAGTTCCAGTTCAGTGCACAGGGATATGGATTCCCTATGAGATTAAATCCGCTAAGCGGAGCGCCCGGCGTATAGTCAAGCGTATCTATAGTAACTTCAGCATCGTTAAGCTGTCCTGTTGGCGTTGAAAATGTTACTGTGGTAGTCCCATTATATTGATCCGATGACCATGCTGCATAACCTTGCGCAATATTCATGGGTATGGTTGTAGGGCTCACCAAATAGGTCCAGGTATTTGTCGGCTCATTATAAAATTTCAGGTGAACATCATAATAAGTATTTATCGTGGCATCGGTTATAGGTGAACTCACCAAATGCCAGCGTTCAGAAGTCACATATTGCTGAACACTGGTTGTTCCCATGACTGTAGTTCCGCCATTATCAATATAAGATGCCATTCCGGTTGCATCCGCCTCAAACAGTGCGTCGGCTCCGACATTGAGGGCATTATTGATAGTATTTGTGAACCAGGCATCGGGTTTAACATTCAAAATTGTTGACTACATTGATGTGGGCATTTGAAATTAATTCCGCATTGGTTTTACTGTTGACCAGGTTATAAAATGTGATGACACTGCTGATCTGTGCAGTGATCTGGACATCATCAATATTCCATCCGCAATATTGTCTGTTGTTATTTGTGGTACCCATGCAAAACCGTATTTTAACCTGCGACTGGTTATTGGCGTATGCAGAAATGTTGATTGTTTGGAGACTCCAGGAAGATGGATTTATGGTATTGTTATTCCTCCATATCTGAGTCCAGGTAGCTCCATTATTGGTACTGATATCAATATAGGCGCGGTCTTGTCTCTGAACGCCCAGCCACCGTCGGAAATTCAAGACGATATTAGTATATCCCGAACAGTTAATTGTTGGTGAAATTGCCTGATAAGCGCGATTTGCAAGATTTCTCTCATAATCATAGGGGTATGTGCCCAATCCAGTAAGATCAACACCAAGGACATTTGAACCTGAATATGCAGTTGAAGGATCCGGGTTTCCGGTACTTCCTCCCAAACCTTGTGGCGCGCCTCTCTGAAACTCTCCGCTTAGTGTCCAGCCGGTATTTGTTTCAAAATTGTCGCTGAAAATGACCCATGGCGCAGCTGACCCGGAAATTGTACTGGTTGTATTTCCATTAAAAACTACTAGTGCTTGTGCCAGCATTAAAGTTTCCGATTCGCGAAAAGTTGCCACCAATATTGACAATAGCATTTGCATAACATGTAAGTATCCTGCCCGCCGAAATACTTATATTTCCGGATACGGTTAATTGTGACTGTCCATACATCGTAATATCATTGCATGTTGTGCCAAGTGCAAGGTCACCGGAATAAACCGGCCAGTTAGGCGCAGCCGAAGGAATGGTGACATTGGTAGTTGCAGTTGGAACAACTCCATTGTCCCAGTTGCCGGCGGTATTCCAGTTTGTACTCACATTGCCAGTCCATAATCCGGCCTGAGGAACATGGGCTTTTACCGAAACATCATCAAGGTACACATGCTTTATATTATTTCCATAATAATGGAATCCGATAAATATATTCTGACCCACATAGCTTGAAAGATTAAAAACCGTTTCAGTCCATTGTGTATTCGATAAATTCACCGAAAACCAGGTAAAATCATTCGGATTTGTTGTGGTTGCTACTCCCCACTCCAATAATTCGTTTGAGGTGTCAAATTTCCTTGACCAGAAGGAAAGATCAGTATATCCGGCAGTAATGTGAATGGGTGGTGAAAAAAGGTATTGATTATAATTTGAGGAATTATTATCGGAACTAAATCTTGCCGAAAAATTCCCGCCTGTAGTATGGTTTTGCTGATTTGAGCGGGTAATATCATTACCGTTATAAACGATTTTTGACCAGCAATCAGGTAAAAAAGGCACTTCAAATGGTTCGGTCCATGGGAATGTATTCACAACGCATAAGGTCACGGTTACAGCAAGGTTTCTTGGAGTTCCATTACCACAGGCATTCGAAGGAGTGACAGTAATATTTCCTGAACCTGAACCAACAATTACAGTTACTGAATTTGTTGTTCCGCCTCCGGTTTGCACCCAACCTGATGGAAATGTCCAATTATAGGTTACCCCTGTAACATTGGTTACGCTGTAAGTTTCCGGAAATCCTTCCTGAGGTGCATTATTACCGGTAATTGTACTGGGTTGTGCTGGAACAGGACTGATTATTACTCCAAGCGTTCTCTGGGTTCCATTACCGCAGCTGTTTGAAGGAGTAACTCTTACAAATCCTGAACCTGCCCCAACGGTAACGGTAATTGAATTGGTCGTTCCACCGCCGGTTTGAACCCATCCTGCAGGGAATGTCCAGTTATAAGTCACACCAGGCACATTTGTAACACTATATAGTTTGTGACGAAGTTTGACAGGGATTTGTATTTCCGGTAATTACACTTGGCTGTGCGGGAACAGATGCGGTTGGTGTTACTGCCAATGTCTGCGCTGTTCCGTTGCCGCATGCATTGGAAGGTGTAACGGTTATATTTCCTGAAGCCGCTCCGACAGTGACGGTTATTGAGTTGGTTGTACCTCCTCCTGTTTTAACCCATCCTGTTGGGAGTACCCAGGTATAAGTCACTCCAGGTACATTTGTAACACTATAGCCTTGAGAAGAGCCAACACAAGGTGTTGTGCTTCCTGTTATTGCACTTGGCTGAGCCGGTACTGTTGTTGTTGTTACGGCAAGCGTCCGGGCTGTTCCATTGCCGCAGGCATTGGATGGGGTTACAGTTATATTTCCAGAATTGGTGCCTACTGTTACTGTTACTGAATTAGTCGTTCCGCCACCTGTTTGTGTCCAGCCTGCAGGGAAGGTCCAGGTATAAGTTACACCCGAAACGTTTGTTACACTATATGTTTGTGATGAATGTTTGACAGGGAGAGGTGTTTCCGGTTATTGCGCTCGGCTGAGCCGGCACTGTCGTCGTTGTTACGGCAAGCGTCCGGGCTGTTCCATTACCGCAGGCATTGGATGGGGTTACAGTTATGTTTCCTGAACCGGTTCCAACAGTTACAGTTACTGAATTTGTCGTTCCACCGCCGGTTTGTGTCCAGCCTGTCGGGAATGTCCAGGTATAAGTTACTCCGGTAACATTGGTAACACTGTATGTTTGTGATGAAGTTTGACAGGGAGATGTACTTCCAGTAATTACACTTGGCTGGGCAGGCACTGTGGTCGTTGTTACTGCCAATGTCTGCGCTGTTCCATTGCCACAGGCATTGGATGGGGTCACGGTTATATTTCCTGAAGCTGTTCCGACAGTTACAGTTATTGAGTTGGTTGTTCCTCCTCCTGTTTGTAACCCAGCCTGTTGGGAATATCCAGGTATAAGTCACTCCAGGTAACATTGGTTACACTATAGACTTGAGATGAGCCAAGACAAGGTGTTGTATTTCCTGTTATTGCGCTTGGCTGAGCCGGTACTGTTGTAGTTGTTACGGCAAGCGTCCGGGCTGTGCCATTGCCGCAGGCATTGGATGGTGTTACTGTTATATTTCCAGAATTGGTGCCTACTGTTACTGTTACTGAATTAGTCGTTCCGCCTCCGGTTTGTGTCCAGCCTGCCGGGAAGGTCCAGGTATAAGTTACTCCGGCAACATTGGTCACACTATATGTTTGTGATGAAGTTTGACAGGGAGAGGTGTTTCCGGTTATTGTGCTGGGCTGAGCCGGTACTGTCGTCGTTGTTACGGCAAGCGTCCGGGCTGTTCCATTACCGCAGGCATTGGATGGGGTTACAGTTATGTTTCCTGAACCGGTTCCAACAGTTACAGTTACTGTATTTGTCGTGCCGCCGCCGGTTTGTGTCCAGCCTGCCGGGAAAGTCCAGTTATAAGTTACCCCCGGAACATTTGTTACACTATACACTTGAGACGAGCCCTGACAGGGCGATGTATTACCTGTTATGACGCTGGGTTGAGCCGGTAAGAGACATCCTTCAACAGAGAAATCATCAATTCTGTATACACCTGCAGTTCCATCACTGTCATAAGTCCATCTGAAACTTAAATCAGAAGCACCTGATGCCCCGGCAGGCAAGCCTATCCTGGTTCCCCCATTGACCCATGACCATGTTGAATTATTGGTTACATCAGTAAAACTTACCGTATTCCATGTATTTCCATCCGGCGACCACTCACATGTAACCAAATTCGTATGCGCCCTTCTTGCACCCCAAAGAATAGTAATATTTGAATAACCAACTGTTGAGAGGTTGTTTGTATAGGTTACTGTTCTTGCATTATTATTATTTCCGGAAGCCAGGTTGCTTCCGCCTGAAAAAGTCGGTGTCGTAGAGGGATTGGCAGTACTAATTGTCCATGTACCACCATTGGCGGCACTCCACCCAGTAGGAAAAGAAGTACCTGTGCCAAAATTTTGAAAATAAAGCTGAGTTTGACCCAATGCAACTGAGATCATTCCAGAAAAAACAACTATCAGAATATATGCAGAAAGTCGGTTTATTCTAATCTTTTTATGCAAAAAAATTTTCATAATCTGCTAATTTTGATTTTATTACAGTTTTTTATTTTAAACGCTTATTACTTAAACCTGATGAATATTTAAATCATTATTGCCCAATAACAGAATATGCTTTTACTTATTTATCTAATGATTGGTTACATAATAAGGTTTTAAATGAAAATACTTTGACAAAAAAAGCCCCCGGTTATTTTTACCGGAGGCTTTTTCGGAATTTCAATTGATGAAATCAGCAATGAATATGTAACGAGATGCGCCTAAAATAATATCTTACTCATAGTAGGATTTGTCCTGTCAGAACATCGCTGTGTAATCGTAAGCTTTGAATAACCTTCTGAACTTATTCCTTATATGTTTTTTGTAATAATCGCCAGGGTTATTCGAGGTTGATAATTCAGTGATGACATTTTCAGGAACTTCGAAATACTGGTATATCGAACCGTCGTTTCCTGTTACGTCGAGTATTTGTTTATGCTCATGGTATTTGAACCCCCTTACAAATCCTGATAAAAACTTTATACTTTCCATAACCTGCAGATTATTTAATGAATACTTTTTGAGTTAATATCTGATCCCGGGTTTGGACCTTAACAAGATAATAGCCCGTTCCGGAAGTGACCATAATCTCCGCCCTGGTTTCACCATTCAAATGCTTCATTGCAACCTGATGGCCGACAACATCAAATACCTTAACATCGAGGATTTCCTGTGCCGGGTTCAGAATATGAACCTGATTGTCTGTGGAATAGATTTTTACTGAGTTTGCTGTATTCTCCCCAACCGAATTGGGATTTCCGAAATGAAGCAGGAATCGTGACGATTCATCGAGGGGATCAGAAACATAAATGTAAACTGGATTATTTGTCAGATTATGAACGATCCCTTCCTTCAAGTCTTCAAGGAAAATTTCAATATTCTGATCAAAACCTTCAATTCCTGAAACGGTGATGGTAAATTCAGAAGGCACTCCGCATTCAAATCCAAGCGGGATGATCAGATCCTCTTCAAGCACAGGCAAAGCATTAATAGAAAGTTCTTTGCCGGGTATTTCGGAATATAATTGCGGGGCTTCATTCAATCCATAAAGCTTTTCTACATCAAAATCCGTATCATATCCCTCGGTAGAGATGTTCATTGAAGCTTACAAAAATGGCATCTTTATATCCATTGCCTGTCAACATCAAAACGTAATGTGTTCATTGGAATTTCTGAATCTTTGTAAAAAGCCTGACTGCTATGCACACGGCTGCTTTGCGGAATTGTGAGAGAAGGATTTGATCCGGTGGCTTCGACAAAAAAGGCTTGCATCTCAGGAATCACTCCTCCGGTCATAGTACCAAATGCCCCAATTCCATAATCATCACCGCTGCCCCAGAAAACATAATTTCCAAACGCTGGTGACCATATCCAGGCTTTAGGTGCAATATTGTTTTTTGTCCAGGCGCTAATATTCGCCTGTAAAGCCGATGGATAAGGATTGCAGATCAGGTTTAGTCCGTGCCCTGAGGTATATTCAAGAGCATAGAAGTTACCTGAACCGGTGGTGTAATCACCAGCACCTAATTTCCCCGGAAATACAACAGTTTCATCCATTTGATTGGGCGGATCGGATGGGTCGCCCACCCAGCACTCGTAACCGCGTCCCTGGGTAAGTGGAGTAGTAACCGGGACGATAAAAGGCCCCAGGTATTTGTCGATTCAATGTGTGTTTTTAAATAAATATCTGCATGTCCCGAAGGAAATGGAATACTCCTGCAACTCCGCTTTCGACCGGCATTCCGATAAAATGCCATTTCATCTTGGTCAGAAACCTTTCGACTTTTGCATCCACACCGGTTGTTGAACTTATCAGTGAACCGGTACCCGAAGCATCGGACTCAATCCGTAAACCGGGTTCACCGGCATTGTTGGTCAAGTGTTCCGTTTACTGTCAGTGCATTATTCGAAGGGATATACAGATGCGCACCGGAATTGATGGTTAAATTATTGCAAACAGCTCCGCTTCCGGTGTTTATTT
The DNA here is from genome assembly GCA_963708435.1 of uncultured Bacteroidales bacterium. GTDB lineage: Bacteria > Bacteroidota > Bacteroidia > Bacteroidales > JAADJA01 > JAADJA01. Next base: position 139,663 of record CAVPSZ010000019.1, on the reverse strand, counting down.
CTGGGAAACGGCTTCCGGATGGTGAAGACGGTATATTCACAGAAATAGAACCCGATGGTACTGCTAAGGTCATCCCAGTTACCCGGATTACTCCAGTCTGTTGATACATTGCCTGTCCACAAGCCAGGATAAACAATGGTAATGGATAAATCTCCCGCACCGGTTGCACCGTTGTATCCGGTAACCATAATAAAGTAGGTTGTACCGGAGGTGACTGCCAACGAAAGACTTGACTGCAGGCCGCCACATGCCGGGCCGCTATCATCATTGCAGGCCAGTTCAGTGCCACCGCATGAGCTGAATACCCCTAGTCCAGTATCGAAACTGCTGCCGCAAAGGTCAATAATAGCAGTTCCTGTTGCCGTTGCAGTATAGGCGTACCACAAATCTATCATTGTACCGTAAACACAACTAAGGCTGACTCCATTCGCTGTAGCGCCGGAGGTATTAAATGCAAGATTGCTGACTTCATTGATGGGAGTTGCTTTTTCACAAACGTCGTTTGTTGGTCCAGTGGTGAAACTCCAAACCGGACAGCCAACGGCATCTCCCCCTGCATTATATGGAACTACCTTCCAATGGTAGGTAGTAAGTGGGTTCATATCCGGAGTAGGGTCATAAGATGTTGATCCTCCAAGGTCTCCAACATAGGGAGGAGAAGGTGAGGTTCCGAAGTACAGTTTATATCCTGTCGGGCTTCCGCCACCTGATGACCAATTCAATGTGGCTCCAATGAGAACTCCGATTCCTCCATCAGACGGGGAAAGGAGGGTGGCACAGTTCGGCGGGCAAACAACGGTTGTACCCGATCCTGTATTGGCTGCATTGTACCTGATATCTCCCTGGGCATTCTGAGCTTTGGCATAGAAAGTATAGGTTGTTCCGCAGGTTAAACCTGTAACGGTAATGGTTCCCCAGTCTGATTTTGTTCGGTAAACTTCGGCTCCCAATGTGCCGGATGCCGTAACATAATTTCCAGTTGTAACACAATAAATCGAGTAGGTAGTATAAGAGGGATTCACAACCGGGATTTCTGATTTCAGGCTAATGTTCAGTGAAGTTGGGGTTGGAAACCCTACAGTGGGTGAGGTTGGCTCATCGCAGGCGGTGTAGATGGGGAAAGGAGATGAATTGGTATATGCGCTGTATTGCTGCGGTGAACACTTGTATGCCCGTACCCTGTAATAATAAGGAGCATTGGGGGAATCTCCGTTATTGACATCGACAGAGGTAGAGGTAGTCTGGAACCAGTTTACATTCCAGTTTACATTATCAATAGAATAATCGTAAGAATATCCGTCAGCGCCTGAAACAGCAGAGCAATTGATCGTTGTATGGTGCTCAATCCCGTTTGCCGGAGTCCCGATCGAGGAAGAACAGCTTGCCGGTGCTGCCGGAGCAGTGCATCCAGGGGTAAGTGTCCATTGCAGGTAAAAGTACCCGAACCACTGTATCCATCCTGAATCCACCAACACTCTTTGAGTTGATCCGGTAGTATTCGTCCATATTGTATGTTGCTAAATCCGGATCATTGTCCCAACATTGGATCTGAGTTCCCGGACAGGTTGCTCCATAACCCACATATTCATATTCGAATCATAACCATTGGTGGGTTGCCCATATATCTAAAATGTAACCATTGGGAACATCAATATAAAAAATCCTGTCAGGATAAGCCTGTACGGCATATACTAATATCATCAGCATATCCGACTGTAGTGCCACTGTAAGGATTTGGTAAGGATGCCAGGTCCTGGGGATTGGAACAGTTTTCTCCGGGCAACGCTGACTCCAATAAGCCAGAGTCCATGAAACAGCTCCTCCCATGCTGTAATGCGCCATGCGGATATAAGCCGTACCTGTATAGGTTGCTGTCCATGTAATCTGAGGTCCAACACCGCAAAAATCATCTACATTAGCAAGTTCTGTGCAGGAACTATTATAAAGATATCATCCTTAGATGTCACCCGAATAGGCACCACCATTACTACAGGTCGTAAACACATATTCGCAGGCCTGACGTGACATTAAAAGCATAAATTTTACATTCTGCACCGGAAGCCGTGACTGCTTGAATGAGTTGCAGGAGTAGTTGTCAGGTGTAAAAGGACCAAAATTATAGCTGGGGCAAGTCAGGCATCCGCCACCACTGCATGATCCGCTGAAAGTAACACTGTTGAATTTAATCCAGTATAAGTTACACTTCCATCAGAAGTAAATTGAACAGTCAGTGTCTGTCCAGCAGATCCGGTGTAGTTGATCGAACCGCTGCCCTGATAAGTTTGAATGAGAGTTCCTCCGGTACCCGAACCCGAATAGATACGAATATAATCGTACCCGCTCTCCGTGGAATAACTTCCTGAAATATTGATTACAGCAGTTCCGGCAGAGTTAATTACAGTATAGCCATTGGCACTATTGCTGTAAGTTACTCCGCAGCCCGCATGCGTGCATAATCCAGTATTGGTTCCGCAGGCAATAGAATTGCTTCCGGAAAAAGGTATAAGCACCTGTGCTTGCATACTGCTAACAAAATTGAATATGATTGAAAGCAGTGTAATAAAAAGTAATGATTCAAATTTTTTAAAGTAATAAGTAAATTTTTTCATATCGGTTAATTTTTATTTGTAATTCGTTGGTAAAAAGCTTTTTATATCAGATAATAATATTCCTGAGAAGTAGATTAGCCGCTTCTGCACAATTCCATATAACAGATCATTTTATTAAAAAAGACAGATCAACCTTTTTTTGACGGTTCAAATGTAATTAATTAGTTTTACCAACAACAAATTGTTAATAAAAAAAAGCCCCTGATGATTCTTCATCGGGGGCTTGTTTAAAATGTTTGCCGGGAAATGTTATCTGATAAATACTTTTTGAGTCGTGAATTGATCGCCGGTCTGAACATTCACAAGATAATAACCGGTTCCTGTCTGGATTTTAATACTTGTGGAATTTTCGCCATTTAAATGTTGTTCGGCTACCTGCCTTCCCATAATATCAAACACATAAACTGAAGCTTGTCCCTGTGTGAGATTGAGGATGTGAATTTCATTGTTGTCAGCATAAACTCTTATCGGATTAATTACAGTTTCACCAACTGCATTTGGATTTTCAAAATGCAGCAGAAAACGTGATGCTTCATTCAGAGGAGATGAATCAAAGATGTAAACAGGATTTTCTCTGAGATTCTGAACGGTTCCTTCTTTCAAGTCCTCGAGGTAGAACTCGACACTCTGGTCAAAACCTTCGATTCCGGAAGCAGATAATTGTAAAGTCAGCAGGTGCACCGCACTCAAATCCAATAGGTACGATCAGGCTTTCTTCCAATAAAGGCAGAGCATTGATGGAAAGTTTTTTACCCGGTATTTCAGAATATAGCTGCGGAGCCTCATCCAATCCATAATAGCTTTTCAACATCATAATCAGTATCATAGCCCTCCGTTGATAGTTCATTGAAATTGATAAAAATGGCATCCTGATAACCATTGCCTGCAACATCAAACCGTAATGTATTCATAGGAATTTCTGAATCTTTATAATAAGCCTGGCTGCTATGAATACGGCGCTTTGCGGAATTGTCAAGTGAAGGATTTGATCCTGTGGCTTCAACGAAGAAAGCCTGCATTTCGGGTATTATACCACCAGTCATCGTTCCGTAATTTCCGTGCCATAGTCATCTCCGCTTCCCCAGAAAACATAATTGCCAAAGGCCGGAGACCATATCCAAGCTTTGTTGGCAATATTACTTTTCGACCATGAACTTATGTTTGCCTGTAATGCTGAAGGGTATGGATTACAAATTAAATTCAAACCATGCCCTGTAGTATATTCAAGAGGATAGAAACTGCCCGAACCTGTAGTGTAATTACCAGCACCTAACTTACCAGGAAACACAATGGTTTCATCCTGGTTGAATCCAGTATTGCCCACCCAGCTTCGTATCCGCGTCCCTGTATCAAAGGTGTGGTAACAGGAACTATATAGGGACCGAAGGTGTTGGTAGATTCAATATGAGTTTTTAAATAAATATCCGAATGACCGGAGGGCAAATGGAATACACCCGCAACCCCACTTTCAACCGGCATCCCTATAAAATGCCACTTCATCTTTGTCAAAAACCTTTCCACTTTTGCATCAACGCCTGTAGTTGAACTTATTAATGAACCAGTGCCGGAATTATCGGATTTAATCAGCAGACCAGGTTCTCCTGCATTATTGGTAAGCGTACCACTTACAGTTAACGCCTGCGTTGATCCTACAGTTAGCGTTGCACCTGAATTTATTGTACATCCATTGGTCACTATTTGTGGAGTTGCAAAGGATGGACTGTTTGTGAAGGAAAGATTGGAGGTTCCAGATACAGTAAGTGAATTTACAGTTAAAGGCAGGCCATTGCCGGATACCTGAGATCCTGAGCCGTTGTAAATATAATTGGCTCCGGTATTGTATGTTCTGGTTCCGGTTACCCTGATGTTACCATTAGCCCCGGAACTTGTTATCCCGAGAGCATCGCCGATTCCAAGTGTTCCTCCGCTGGAAAGAGTAAAAGTACCTCCGCTACCATTCCCCAGCAAACTTGTACCTATGTACAAGGTGGAGCCATTGTTAACAGTGAAATTAACTGTGTTAGAAACAGTCCCTCCAGAAGTATAGGTTTGGATTCCGGTACCGTTGAAAACAATGAAGCCGCTACCACTGCTGGTTTCTGTTACAGTACCACCTGTATGTGAGAAGTTGCCAGCAATATTTAAAGTACCAATACCGCTTCCTCCGCTAAGGCTGAATGTTCCATTGCTCATTGAAATATTTCCGGCAACAGAAACAATTGGACTTCCGGTACCTGAAGTAAGCGTAAATGAACTGGTCGAACCGGATATGGACAAATTCCCTGCAATTGTGACTGAAGGAGAAGTATTTGCACTTATTCTGACTTCCCTGCTTTGCGTATTCTGAATGGTAAAATTCCCATTGATAGTGGTAAGGTTACCACCGAAACTAAGAGCAGCTCCAGGATCTGCTGTCAGGTTAAAGGTCAGGTTACCGTAAGATGCATTGGTTGGCAGGGTAGTAGCTGTCTGATTGATCTCTATGGTACTTGAATTTCCAAACACTTCAGTCCCGGTGAAAATTGTTGAAGCCCATGCACCAGTATTTTGATGTTTGTATGTTCCCCCGTTATCTATTTGCAAATAAGTTGCTGCTGCAAGGGTAATGGCCGATGTAGAAACTAACGTTCCCCCATTTTCAATTAATACCCTGGAATTGGTTCCTGAAACAGACCATGCAGCAGATGTTGTCATTGTATGTGTATTTTGAACAACAAAAATATTACCCGAAGTAAAGTTGGCAGGAGTTGTCCCACCGCCAAGTCTGATTGTATTCCAGTTAGCAAGCGTATTGGGGGCAACACTACCTTGTGAGTAATAGATAGTAGTTGTATTTGGAACTAATTCGCCGGAAGCAGTAATAACTGCACCTGTCGGGTAACCACCACTAAAAGCTACTTTACTAAGTTGGCCTGCTACTAAACCACCAACACCAACCATTATTTTACCGGCTGTTGCTGTACCACTAGCTCCTCCTAAACCAGTCCAGCCAGTTACGGTTAATTAGTTCCGCCCCATGTAACTGCACTGCTGTTGGCAATTGTGAGTGTGTGAACCCCGGTGCCTAATGAAATAATTGAGTTGCACTTAAGGTTTAGGGCACCTATAGTTTCCGAAAACCCAGCCCCGGAACCGGTACTTAAAGTACCTCCATTTAATGTTACAGAACTTCCATCAGCTAAAACACCGGATGCTCCCAACATTAATGTACCTGCGGTAATAGTGGTAGTTCCAGTAAAAGAATTTGCCCCTGATAGTATTAATGTACCGTTTCCACTTTTGGTCAAAGCTACAGATGTTGCAGAGCCGTTCTCAATGACCCCGGAGAAAGTGGTGTTGGTTGCGTCACCAGCGGTAAGTGTAAGGTTTCCTGATGCACTGCTGGTAATGGTTCCAGTTCCGGAAAGCGCTGCGACAGTCTCGCTGAATCCAGCCAGGTCAAAAGTTCCATTAACTGTTAAATCACTTGTATTTGCAATCCTTTCGGATGCGCCAAGTTTAAGTGTGCCTTCATTTATCGTAGTTGCACCTGTATATAAATTATTACCAGACAGTGTCAGCGTCCCTGTCCCAATCTTGGTAAGGGCACCGGTAGTGTTGGTGCTGGCACCGGAGATAGTAAGATTGTTAGTTGTAAGATCTATAGTTGAAGTTGTGCCAGCACTTAAAATATAATTCCTGTTTGTAGATGCCGAAGCTCCGGTGTATTGCAAAGTGCCTCCACCCAGCACTAAATTAGCTGCTGCATTAGAGGCTGCTCCCAGGTTTCCGGCGACTCCTCCATCACCAATTGTACCAACGCTTAATATTCCGGCGCTAATAGTGGTCACACCTGTGTAAGTACTTACCCCTGACATGGTCACAGTTCCGCTTGTGGTTTTGGTTAAAGCCACAGCACCGGCAAGAATTGCACTCACTGAGCCACTCTGCATTGCATATGATGTACCTGTCAGTATTCCTGACGTTCCAGCAATTGAGCCATTAATTAAAGTTACAGTACCGACAGCATCATTATAACTTACAATGTCATAAGTACCACCATTAACAGTAACTGCACCATTTGACAGAGCATTTGCAATACCATATTGAAGTGTTCCTTCTAATACACTAGTCAAACCGGTATATAAATTCGCTCCCGAAAATTTCAGTGTACCCGGACCTGTTTTTGTCAAGGCACCAGTTGTAATTGTGCTTGCCCCTGAAATTGTAAGAGTTGTTCCGCTAATTGTAATGTCGATTATGGAAGTAGTTCCCGATGTCAGGGTATAATTTCGATCGGTCGAAGCTGTAATACCGGTATATTCCAAAGTTCCTCCGCCCAGTACCAGATTTGCTGCAGCATTTGAAGCAGCACCAAGATTGCCAGCGACACCTCCATTTCCAATGGTTCCTGCACTCAATATCCCTGCATTTATTGTTGTTACGCCTGTGTAGGTATTAGTACCGGAAATTGTAACGGTCCCTGTTGTTGTTTTTGTCAGTGCGACTGCTCCTGCAAGAATTGCACTTATTGAACCATTTTGCACTGCATATGAAGTACCTGTCAGTATTCCTGAAGTTCCAGCAATTGTACCATTAATTAAAGTTACAGTACCAACAGCATCATTATAACTTACAATGTCATAAATTCCACCATTAACAGTAACAGCACCATTTGATAACACATTGTTTGTCCCGTACTGCAGCGTTCCTCCACTAATAGTTGTAAGGCCTGTATAAGTGTTTGCACCGGAGAGCGTCCATATTCCAGTCCCGCTTTTTGTTAATGTTCCAGTTGTTGTTCCAATAATGCTGGTCACATTTCCATTACCCGAACCTCCTAATGTTAATGCAAATCCTGCTCCTGTTATTGTGCCCGTATGAGTTATGTTAATATCTCCTCCATTATTGACTATGCTGACACCGGTGCTGCCAAGAGTTATTAACCCGCTATAACTTGCATCAGTAACCGAGCTGTTTGTCAATGCGCCACCGGATGAAATGCCTGTTCCGTTCAAAGTCAATGGCTCCGCAGTAGCTAGTGTGAACCCGTTTAAATCCAATGCAGCACCGCTCGTTACAGAAGTTGCGCCGACTACTGTACCAAGCGGACTGTTTGAACCGCTTCCAGTTGCACCCAGTTTTAAAGTACCGGCACTGATGGTTGTTAAGCCAGTATAAGAATTATCGCCTGACAGAATTAATGTCCCGGTTCCATTTTTTGTGATTATCACAGATGTTGCAGTCCCATTACTTATAACACCATTGTAAGCTGAAGGGCTTGTGCCATCAGAACCGATTGTTAAAGTCCTGTTTCCCGCTATACCTGATGAGTGAGTGAGGTTGGAGGATCCAGTCAATGAACCGACTGTCATATTCGTATTTGCCATATTCAAAGTACCACTGGTCATAGTAAGTAAACCTGAAATGGTGGTTGCTGCGGTTAATGTAACTCCTGCACTATTATCAATTGTCAGATTCGCTGGTGTGTTTTGAGTTAATCCGGTTCCGGTTATCTGCGCAGCAGTTCCATTATAAACATAATTTGCACCTGAATTAAAGGTATTATTCCCTGACATTTGTACATTGCCCGAAGCACCTGTGCTGGAAATACCTGATGTGGAGCCTATTTGAAGTATAGCCCCACTACTTAAAACAAAATCTGCAGCATTTGTAATGTCGTCAATTAAACCAGCTGGTGCTATCGTTAAATTACCCAAATTGGTAAAGATTTCATTGGTTCCAGCAGTATTCAGAGTAACAGTTCCTTCAATTGTTCCGATACACAAACTGGAAAGCGTAATGTTTATTCTGTTTGGATTTGTACCATTACCTACAGTTAGTGTTTTACTAGCTGATACATAAAAAGTACCGGTAACAGTGATAGTTATAGCAGCAGAGCCTGATAGAGAACAATTCCCACTCACTGTAAGGCTATTTAAACTGATCGCTGGCACTGCTGTAATTGCAGCAGACTGATCACTATTAATAATAACATCATCACCAGCAACCGGGATTCCATTATCCCAATTACCGGCTGCAGTCCATGCTCCACCTATAGTAACGTTCCAGGTTGTAGTTTTTGCCTCAGCATATGTCGATAGCAAAAAGAAAAATGCGATTAAAAGTCCAATTTGTAAAAATCTTGTTTTCATGGGTATAATTTTTATTTGTTATTTGTTTTTTCATTTCCGGAAATAGAAATGCATGGTAGGAATGGATATCGGTAATATGATTTCATTTTCATTAATTAATCAAAAATAATTTGATATTACTAAACAACTAAATTGCTCAATTTTCCAATTTCAGGAATCAGATCAACCATTTAAATACTTGAATTTCCAAATATATAGAAATTGGATTCAATAAAAAAAATCCTCTGAAAAATTTTTCAGAGGATTTGTTAACAATATAACTTCAATTAACCCGAATTCAATTGGGCACCTGACATCCGGCGCCTTCGTTAAGAATCCAGATATCATTTTTATCTTTATTGTCAACTTGCGCATCAAAGTTGTAATCACTTCCAAAGTAACCCTGTTTGCCTGCTTTCATTTCCCAAATCGGGATTTTGTCTGTAGTGTTGATAGTTCCATCACAATTACCGTCTCCGCCCGTCATTCCCCAGACTCCGCTTCCTATTTGCTTGTGTGCACCAGTGCTTCCGTAAGCCTGGGAAGCCCCGGTACTGAAATCATACGAATAGGTTCCTCCCGATTCGGTAAGGAAACTGGCCGACATAACACCGAGATGATTCCTGTGCCAGATCACGACAAATAATTGCTGAGTTAAGGAATTGGTGAATTGCAGCGTTGAGGCTCCATCCAGGCCAACCACCTTGCCGTTGCTTAACAGAAATGCAGCCTGGCGATCCATCATCGTTGCAAAAGTAGCGGAAGCTGCATCAGCGGCATCCCTGAGTTCTACCAATACCCAGTCCACTACATTGGCATTGGGAATCGCGCCAACGGATTCGGAACCGTTGTAATTCCACGGAGTAATGTTGTAAGGCTGGCTGAAAGGTATAAATGTAATCGGCAAGGCATTCATCACGGAACCGTTAAAGGGACCTTCGAGATAAACGGTAATATCCAGATTAATGATGGGATTGCTGACCAGAAGGTAATCGGTTTTCGTTTCCCCGTCGCTTCCGCTCGCATTAGTGGAAGTGAGAGTGACTGTATAAAAACCTCCTGCTGAAAACTGAACCTGTGGATTTTGTGAAGCAGAGGTTGTACCACCCACATAGGTAACGGTCGCCGGGCTGAAATCCCACGACCACGAGGTCGGATTATTGGCTGAGAGGTCGGTGAAGGTGACCGTCTGGCCTATAGCCGGATTGGTATTATCGGCGCTGAAATCAGCCAATGGAGCAAAGAGAACCGAGATGTAATCGGTCTTTGTTTCCCCGTCGCTTCCGCTCGCATTGGTGGCAGTGAGAGTGACTGTATATAAACCGCCTGCTGAAAACTGAACCTGTGGGTTTTGTGAAGCGGATGTTGTACCACCCACATAGGTAACAGTCGCCGGGCTGAAATCCCACGACCACGATGTCGGATTATTGGCTGAGAGGTCGGTGAAGGTGACCGTCTGGCCTATAGCCGGATTGGTTATATCAGCGCTGAAATCTGCCACCGGTGCAAAGAGAACCGAGATGTAATCGGTCTTTGTTTCCCCGTCGCTTCCGCTCGCATTAGTGGCAGTGAGGGTGACTGTATATAAACCGCCTGCTGAAAACTGAACCTGTGGGTTTTGTGAAGCGGATGTTGTGCTACCCACATAGTTAACAGTCGCAGGGCTGAAATCCCACGACCATGATGTCGGATTATTGGTTGAGAGGTCAGTAAAGGTGACCGTCTGGCCTATAGCCGGATTGGTATTATCGGCGCTGAAATCTGTCACCGGAGCAAAGAGTACCGAGATGTAATCGGTCTTTGTTTCCCCGTCGCTTCCGCTCGCATTAGTGGCAGTGAGGGTTACTGTATATAAACCGCCTGCTGAAAACTGAACCTGTGGATTTTGCGAAACCGATGTTGTGCCACCCAGATAGGTAACTGTCGCCGGGCTGAAATCCCACGACCAGGATGTTGGGTTATTGGCTGAGAGGTCTGTGAAGGTGACCGTCTGACCGACAGCCGGATTGGTTAAATCGGCGCTGAAATCTGCCACGGGTGCATAGAGTACCGAGATGTAGTCGGTCTTTGTTTCAGCGTCGCTTCCGCTCGCATTAGTGGCAGTGAGGGTGACTGTATATAAACCGCCTGCTGAAAACTGAACCTGTGGGTTTTGTGAAGCGGATGTTGTGCCTACCCACATAGTTAACAGTCGCCGGGCTGAAATCCCACGACCATGATGTTGGATTATTGGTTGAGAGGTCAGTAAAGGTGACCGTCTGGCCTATAGCCGGATTGGTATTATCGGCGCTGAAATCTGTCACCGGAGCAAAGAGTACCGAGATGTAATCGGTCTTTGTTTCCCCGTCGCTTCCGCTCGCATTAGTGGAAGTGAGAGTGACAGTATATAAACCGCCTGCTGAAAACTGAACCTGTGGGTTTTGTGAAGCGGATGTTGTGCTACCCACATAGGTAACAGTCGCCGGACTGAAATCCCACGACCATGAAGTCGGGTTATTGGTTGAAAGATCAGTAAAGGTAACCGTCTGACCTATAGCCGGATTGGTATTATCGGCGCTGAAATCAGCCAACGGAGCAAAGAGTACTGAGATGTAATCGGTCTTCGTTTCTCCGTCGCTTCCGCTCGCATTAGTTGCAGTGAGGGTGACTGTATATAAACCGCCTGCTGAAAACTGAACCTGTGGATTTTGTGAAGCAGATGTTGTGCCACCCACATAGGTAACTGTTGCCGGGTTGAAAGACCAGGCCCACGAAGTAGGTGAGTTTGTTGAAAGATCAGTAAAGGCAACTGTCTGTCCAATGGCCGGTGCAGTGTTGTTTGCGCTGAAATTGGCGACAGGAGGGAAGAGCACTGAGATGTAGTTCGTCTTGGTTTCCGGGTCACTGCCTGCCGCGTTGGTTGCGGTGAGAGTAACCGTATAAAAACCACCTGCACTAAATTGTACCTGTGGATTTTGAGAAGCAGAGGTTGTTCCACCCACATAAGTCACCGTTGACGGGCTGAATACCCATGACCACGAGGTTGGAATGTTGGTGGAGAGATCGCTGAATGTGACAGTCTGACCAATATAAGGTGTTGTTGTACTTGCAGAGAAATTTGCAACGGGTGGTGCTGTGGCAAAAATATAATTTGTTTTTGTTTCTGCGTCTGATCCCGCAACATTTGTGGCAGTCAATGTTACTGAATAAAAACCTCCCGCGTTGAACTTAACCTGAGGGTTTTGTGAAACGGGTGATGTTCCTCCCACATAAGTTACATTTGCAGGGCTGAATGACCAAAACCAGCTTGTTGGCGAATTGGTTGTAAGGTCTGTAAATGTAACAGTTTGTCCGACGATGGGGGTTGTGGTGCTGGCCGAAAAATTAGCCACCGGAGGAAAAGGTACATTGATGAAATTTGTTTTAATTTCCGAATCACTTCCGCTGGCGTTGGTTGCTGTGAGTGTAACAGTATAGGATCCTGACGCGGTGAATTGTACCTGGGGTTCCGGAGAATTTGCAGTTGTACCGCCAACATAAGTTACTGAAGGCGGACTAAAAGACCATACCCATGAGGTTGGGCTGTTTGAAGACATGTCCCAGAAATATACCGTTTGGCCGATGATGGGTGAATAGTTATCGGCGTCGAAGTCTGCTACCGGAGGGAAAAGAACAGAAATGTAATTTGTTTTGGTTTCATTATCCGATCCCGCAGCGTTGGCGGCTGTGAGGGAAACCGTATAATTGCCACCCGCTGTAAATTGAACCTGGGGATGCTGAGATGAGGCATTTGTTCCTCCGACATAAGTTATGGTGGGCGGGGTAAACGACCATGTCCAGGATGTAGGCGAATTGGTTGAAAGATCGGTAAATATAACAGTTTGACCTATAGCCGGAGCGGTATTGTTTGCACTGAAATTCGCTACAGGAGGCGCTGATGCCAAAATATAATTGTTTTTTGTTTCACCATCAGAACCTGCAGCATTGGTAGCAGTAAGAGTAACCGTATAATAACCTGTAGCATTAAACTGAACCTGGGGATTCTGTGAGGTTGAACTTGTTCCGCCCACATAGGTAACGGAAGAGGGTGTGAAAGACCAGCTCCAGTTGGTAGGACTATTCGTTGAAAGATCAGTGAATGTAACGGTTTGCCCGACATTCGGTGTGGTGGTACTGGCAGAAAAATTAGCAACTGGTGGTGAACCGGTCGAAATACCGCTTATCACCATCGAAAATGCCTGTGAACCTCCGCTTAATGTGCCATCGTGATCAACGGTTATGGTATAGGTTCCGCCTGCCACTGGGCTAGCAATATAAACAACTTCAACGTTATCAACATTGTTTTCACTTGAGTTGGTGGCTGCATTGGTAGGGTTGTTCCTGTCGAGTTTCCAGGGATAATAAGTGTTCGTTGATCTTGTAAGCCTTAAATCAAGGTCGTTTACAAGCATCGGGGTGATAGGATCAAGTTGCGCTGATGTCGGTGTGCCTGCAACATCTGTCCAAACTATAGTGACTCTGAGGGGTTCTGATCCCAGAGCGGTGACATCCCGTGTATAAGTTCCGCCATTGCTCAGCGTATGTTCACTGATAACATCATTTGTCTGGTCAGCAGATATTCTTAATGCAGCATTTTTGGTATTCATCAAACCCCACCCGAACTTGTAATCGGGCCCTGTGGTAGTGCCTGATTCGTCAGCTGTATGGATAACAAGAGCTTTTAAGGTGGCTGCCTTCATATAGCTTCCGGTAAGGGTATTCCTGTGTTGCTGAAGAAGGGCAAGCGATCCGGCCACCGATGGGGTGGACATGGAGGTACCACTGAGGATGGAATAATCAGTGTTGTTATCATTGTCAGTAGAGTAAAGTTCAACACCGTTGGCGACGATGTCGGGTTTTATCCTCCCATCATCAGCAGGTCCCCACGAGCTGAATGAACTCATCACCACGCTGGCCGGGTTGGTATAGCCTCCGGGTATATCTTCAACTGCTCCAACTGTTAAAATATTTTTTGCTATCCCCTGCTGACCGATGCAATCATAGGGTCCATCGTTCGGAGGGCTTGTTCCGGGACCTTCGTTACGGTCGTTTCCTGCTGACTTACAAATCAGAAAATTGGGTGCATTGCGCGCTACCTGGTCCCACTGCTGGGAATTAGCATCATAAAATCCGAATAAATAATCTTCGGTTGTGCTAATGGATGAATTGCCATACCAATTCCATGAAGATCCATTCCATGACCAGCCTCGTGTTAGCCCGTAAGAATGATTGCTTATCAGGGCACCATTGGAAGCTTCGGTAGCCATTTCTGATACATCATTATTCCAGTCACGGGAACGTAAATTTGCCTGGTAAGCCATGCCTTTAGCGGCGGCTTGAACACCGGATGCCATGATGGTTCCTGCAACATGGGTAGAATGATAATGGGAAGAAGCGCCATCGACATTGGTCACCCGGCCTCCAAATTCCTGGTGGGTAGTTAAGGCGCTACCTGCGTCCCACTCTCTGACGGTTATTCCTGAACCTGTTAAACTTAAACCCGCTCCGCCGCCCGGATAAACCTTGTTGGTCGATATTGTAGCCGCAGCAGTGGAATTATCTGTTTGATAATATTGCGGACGCCCGAACTCATCAATGTATTGAATTTCAATGAAAGAACCATCGGCCTCAATCGTAATAGGATAACCGTTTTGGGTTGCCCATTCAATGGCTTCCGCTTTCTTCTGCTGGTAAATGATAGTCTGCTTCGCAGCAAACCTTGTCAATTCCTCAACATCGGTTTCAGATTGCGAAAATGAGGAAATTGCTATAAAAGCCGAAAAAATACAAATCAATAAATATCTCATTGTTTTAAAATTTTAGCAGAAACAACAAACCTGAAATGATAAGGTTGAAATGTTATTAAAGAAAAACAAAATTATAAAAATTTTTTTTATCCCAGCCTGAATATTTCGAAGAAAGCCCTGGCGGCTTCTCGAATCATCCCAATTCTTGTCCTTAAACAACTTTGCACGGGTAAATCATTTTCATCAGGGTGACCTTCGGTTGATTGCTATGCTTCTTCAGAAAACGCAGAATTCAGGATTATTGATCAATTGATTTTTCAAAGGAAAATTATGGCTTTAAAGGAGTTCCCTATTTAATTGATTTTATATCTTTGCCTGCTAATAAAGCAAAAATTTACATGAAAAAATCTATTGCAATACTGGCCGGTGGTGGCCCTGCACCGGGTATCAACACTGTTATTTCCTCTGTGGCGAAAGTTTTTATGAAAGACGGATACAGGGTGATTGGAATCCATGACGGTTATAAAGGTTTATTCAGCCCTAAACCCAACATGATGGATCTTGATTTCATGACCTGCGACAAAATCATGAATCAGGGCGGATCTCTGCTTCACATGAGCCGTCACAAACCCAAAGACAATGAATTCAAGACGGATTTTTTTGTAAATAATAATGTCAAACTTCTGGTAACGATTGGCGGCGATGATACCGCTTCAACGGCAAACCGCATCAGTAAATTTCTGGCTGAAAACAATATCAGCATTCAAAATATCCATGTACCCAAAACCATTGATAACGATCTTCCGCTGCCGGAAGGATCCCCTACATTTGGCTATCAGACAGCCAAGGAAGCCGGAGTTAAAATTGCCATGACGGTTTATGAGGATGCCCGTACGAGCGGTAACTGGTTTATCGTTTCAGCAATGGGGCGTGAAGCCGGACATCTTGCATTCGGAATCGGCGCGGCATGCCATTATCCCATGATCATTATTCCGGAAATGTTTAATGAAACAAGGGTGTCATTCGAGAAAATTATCAACCTGATCATTTCGAGCATCCTAAAGCGGAAAATTCTTGGAATAAACTACGGTGCCGCCGTTATCAGCGAGGGTGTTTTCCATTTCATGACCGATACAGAGATCAAGGCGACTGAAATCTCATTTACCTATGATGACCACGGTCATCCTGAACTTGGAAATGTCAGCAAAGCGCATATCTTCAACCTTTTGTTACAGCGAAAACTCAAAACCCTCAAAATTAATGTCAAGAGCAGGCCGGTTGAACTGGGATATGAACTGCGCTGCGTTATCCCCACAGCTTTTGATTTATTGTATTGCTCCCTGCTTGGTATCGGAGTGAAGAAATTGTTCGATCTGGGTAAAACCGGCTGCATGGTTACTTCCGATCCTAAAGGGGACATTGCACCCCTTTACCTGAAGGATGTTGAGGATGAAAACGGCAAAGTAAAACCAAGGTTAGTAGATATCAATTGTCAGAAATCGGAACTGGTTTTCAGAAATAATCTTCACTTTATAACAGAAGAAGATTATGAAGCCGCACGTCAATATGTGAAAAATCCTGAAGAGTTCGACTTTCTTAAAATACTTGACTGGCACTGATAATGTGGGTCTATATCGTCCGGCATATATTACGTAACCGCCTCGGAAACATCATTGGCATTGGATTGCTTACTGTTTTTATGGCGGTTATGGCTTTCCGGGTGCAGTTATCTTACGAATCTGGAAGTTTGCTGCCTGCTTCCGATTCGGCAAGTATAATTTACAGCGAATTCAGTAAAAGATTCGGGAAAGAAGACGGAGTTTTTTTTATCGCTATTGAAGATAAGGATTTTTTTAAAATTGAAAAATACAACGACTGGTATGATCTTACAAGCGATATTAGAAAAGTCAATGGTGTCCAGGAAGTCGTATCGATCACAAAAATTTATAATCTTGTTAAAAATGATTCATTAAAGAAATTCGATTTTAAACCAATTCTCGATCATAAACCGGTTTCGCAAACGGAACTTGACAGCCTGAAAAAAGTTATTCATTCCTTAAGGTTTTACGAGGGTCTGCTCTATAATAAAGAAACAGGAGCTCACCTGATGGCGATTACCCTTGAAGAAGCCAAACTGCGAACAAAAGACAGGGTAAGGCTGATCAGCCAGATAAAAGACCTTGCAGAAAGCTACAGTAAAAAGAACAATACCACTCTCCATTATTCCGGATTGCCTTACCTCAGGGTCGTCACCGCAAAAAAACTCGAAAATGAGCTGTTGCTGTTTGTCTGCCTTGCCATGCTGATAACCTCTGTAATTCTTTTTATTTTCTTCCGATCATTCAAGGCAGTGCTTTTCCCGATGATCATCGTGACGATCTGTGTTTTCTGGGTATTGGGATCCATGACTTTAATGGGTTACAAAATTACAATGCTTACCAGTATTATTCCGCCCTTACTTATTGTTATTGTTGTTGAGAATTGCATTTTTCTTCTGAATAAATACCATTACGAGTTCAAAAGCCATGGGAATAAGATAAAATCCCTTGCCAGGGCGGTTCAGCGTATAGGCAGCGCCAACCTGATCACCAATGCTGCCACCGCGGCCGGATTCGGAGCTTTTATCAGCACAGGTAACCGTTTTCTGGTGGAATTTGGCGTTATTGCCTCTATTAATATCATGATCGCCTACCTGCTTTGCCTGATTTTGATTCCAACTTTTTTCAGTTATCTTCCGCCTCCCAAGCCACGCCATACACAGCATCTTGAAAAAGGACTGGTGGGTAGTTTGCTCGATAAGATCAGGTTTGTATTTCTCCATCGCCGAAATCACGCATATGTTATAGCTTTAGTTTTAATAATTATTTCGGTGTTTGGCATAATCCAGCTTAAAACAACAGGTCGTCTCGTAGATGATATACCCCACAAGGATGTTTTATACAAAGATCTGATGTTCCTTGAAAGAAATTTTAAAGGTGTCATGCCTTTCGAGATTGCCATCGACACAAAAAAAGCAAAGGGTGTTCAACGTATGTCAACGATTCAATCGATTGAGGACTTGCAAAAGATATTAGAACAGTATCCCGAGCTGTCCAAATCCCTTTCAATTGCTGAAGTCTTGAAATTTGCCAAGCAGGCGTTCTATAATGGCAGGGAGAATATGTACAGTCTTCCCAATAACAATGAGAAGAACTTCATTTTGTCTTATGTGCCTGTTGCAAAGCCCGGTGAGCGTAACCTGCTCAGTTCCATCGTCGATAGCACCGGACAATACACCCGCATAAGCACAAGGATGGCGAATATCGGGACCAATGATATTGAAAGGATTCAAAAGGAGTTGCGTCCAAAAATTGATTCAATTTTCCCGAAAGACAAGTTTGATGTTCAGTTTACTGGTACCAGTGTCGTTTTTCTGAAAGGGACGCATTATCTCGATAAGGATCTTTTCACCAGCCTTCTGCTGGCAGTACTCATCATCTCCCTGTTAATGGCTTTGCTTTTCACTTCAGTCAGAATGATTCTTGTTTCTCTCATCCCCAATATCATCCCGCTTTTTATGACTGCCGCCATGATGGGCTATTTCGGCATACCTATCAAACCATCCACTGTGTTAATTTTCAGTATCGCCCTTGGGATTTCTGTGGACAATACCATCCAATTCCTGTCCCGTTACCGTCTGCAGCTTAAGCATCATAAGTGGGAAATCAGGGAATCAGTAATTGCGGCTATCAGTGAAACCGGATTCAGCATGATCTATTCCTCTGTTGTGCTTTTTTTCGGATTTATCATTTTTGTCCTTTCTTCATTTGGAGGAACCCAATCCCTGGGCTACCTTATCGGCTTTACACTTGTGGTCGCCCTGCTTTCCAACCTTTTTATTCTTCCTTCACTCATTCTGACTCTTGATAAATGGATGACGACAAAGACCTTCAAAGAACCCATGATCGAATTACTCGAGGAGGATGATACCATTGAACTCCAGGACCTGGAAATCGAGGAGATTGATAAAAAGGACTCAGCTTAGTGAGCCGAAAATAAATCCAGACGGTCTTCATGAAGCAGTATGATAAGTTTTTTATTTTTACTTCCAGTTTTATGATTGAGTTTGTATCAAATTTTCTTAATAAAAGTATAATTGATAATAGTTAAAAGAATCTGACAGAATAGCCTTCAATAGCATGAAACATAAAAATTAAACAGACATATGAAAGGAATCATTTTAGCCGGAGGCGCTGGTACCCGCCTTCATCCTATTACACTGGGAATCAGCAAGCAGATTATGCCGATCTATGACAAACCGATGATTTATTATCCTTTGTCCATTCTCATGCTGGCAGGGATCAGGGATATCCTGATCATTTCAACCCCTTATGATCTTCCCGGTTTTGAAAAGCTACTGGGAGACGGAAAAAATTTGGGGTGCTCGTTTCATTATGCCATACAGGAAATTCCTAATGGCCTTGCTCAAGCTTTTGTGATCGGGGCAGATTTTATCGGGAACGATAAAGCTGCACTTGTCCTTGGTGACAACATTTTTTATGGTACTGGATTGGAACCGCTCCTTATTGAAAATAGTAATCCTGATGGTGGGGTTGTATTTGCATATCACGTTTCTGATCCGGAGCGATACGGGGTTGTTGAATTTGATGTTAACGAGAAAGTTATATCAATCGAAGAGAAGCCCAGGCAACCAAAGTCGAACTATGCTGTTCCGGGTTTGTATTTTTATGATAATTCCGTTGTAGAAGTCGCCAGAAACCTTAAACCCAGCGCCCGTGGAGAGTATGAAATTACAGATGTTAACAAATATTACCTTGAACACAATAAGCTGAAAGTAGGAATACTAGGCCGTGGTACCGCCTGGCTTGATACCGGAACATTTGAATCCCTTTTGCAGGCCTCTCAATTCGTATATGTGATTGAACAGCGCCAGGGGCTCAAAATAGGTTGTATTGAAGAAGTGGCTTACCGGAAAGGCTTTATTACTGACAAGCAATTGGTCAAACTCGCAGAGCCTTTGCTGAAAAGCGGATATGGCCAATACCTTATGAATCTCGTTAATGACGGAAAATAGGGAAAATGCACAGCCTCGAGCAAATCAGGGAAATCATCGACATCAGGATTAAATCCATTGCCATTCCTCATGATCCTGCTGAACTGTACGAACCTATTGCTTATTCGCTGAGTATTGGAGGCAAGCGGCTGCGGCCTGCTCTTTGTCTGCTTGCCTGTGGTATGTTTAACCGGCAGATCGATAAAGCTATTGACCCGGCAGTCGGGATTGAGATTTTTCACAATTTTACACTGGTTCACGATGATATTATGGACAAGGCTCCCATCCGCAGAGGTAACCCGACAGTCTTTAAAAAGTGGAATCCAAATATTGCTATTCTTTCAGGTGATACGATGATGGCAATGGCCTACGAATTTATAATGAAAGCTCCTGAAGAGGTGAGAAATAAGGTTTTTACCGCTTTCAATAAAACCGTCATTGAAGTATGTGAAGGCCAGCAGTATGACATGAATTTTGAAACCAGGCCGGATGTTACAATTGCCGATTATATTGAAATGATCCGCCTGAAGACGGCTGTGCTGCTTGCAGCAAGCCTGAAGATCGGTGCACTGATTGGTGGCGCCATGGACCATCATGCCGATAAACTTTACTCATTTGGAGAAAATATCGGCATAGCATTTCAACTTAAAGATGATCTGCTCGATGCTTTCAGTGATGATGCCGGATTTGGAAAAATGAAGGGCGGAGATATAGCAGCAAACAAAAAAACTTATTTATTTCTCAAAGCCTTTGATTTGGCAAAAGGCGAAACCTTAAATAAGCTCAGGCATGCCTTCTCTTACGGAGTAATTGATCAATCCAAAAAAATAAAAGAAGTTCTTGAAATTTATGAAGAATTGAATATCCGTGAAATTACCGAAACCGAAATACTATCTTTCTATCAGAAAGCAATCCGTTACCTGGATGAAATAGATATTGAACCGGAAAGAAAAGTCATTTTGAAAAGAATAGCCGATAATCTTAACAGCCGAAATTTTTAAGGATAGGGATAATTATCGCTTTATCAGGTTCTCCAGCTGCTGATGTAATTTTTCCCAATTCTTCATTTCCGATTCCAGTTCGAGTTTAAGCCTGTCGTATCGTTGTGAGATTTCGAAGTAATCGGTTTCGGTGGAATAGCTTTTCGGATTGCTCAGTATTTCGTTCAACTTATTCAAGTCATTTTCGATCGTACTGATCTTTTCTTCTGTTTTTGCTATTTGTGAGTTCAGTTTCCGCTGATCTTTTTCAAATTGCTTTTTCTTTTCCCGGGCTAATTTATTATCTGAAACAATAACAGTTTTTTCTTTTTCCTCCTTTTTTGCAATCTCCAGTTGCTTAAGGTTTTCAACTTTTCTGTACTCGAGAAAGTCATAAATATCGCCGAGGTGTTCCTTTATTTTCTGATCCCTGAATTCAAAAACCTTGTTGGTCAATCCCTGCAGAAAATCCCGGTCATGCGATACGAGGATAAGTGTTCCGTTGAAGTGAATGAGCGCGTTCTTAAGAATGTCTTTCGATTGCATGTCGAGGTGGTTGGTAGGCTCATCGAGGATCAGCAGATTGCAGGGGGTAAGCAGAAGTTTGGCAAGCGAAAGCCGCGACTTTTCACCGCCTGATAGCACCTTGACTTTTTTATCAATTGTTTCGCCGCTGAAAAGAAACGAACCAAGGATCGTTCTTATCTGTTTCCTGATGTCACCAGTGGCTATATCATCGATGGTCTCAAAAACGGTCTTTTCAGGATCGAGGTAATCTCCCTGATTCTGGGCAAAATATCCAATCTTTATGTTGTGTCCGAATTTCAGGGTTCCTGTAAATTCGAGTTCGCCGGCAATGATGCGTGAAAGGGTGGTTTTGCCCTCTCCATTGCGTCCGACGAACGCAACCCTGTCACCGTTGATAATTACTATGTTGATTTTCGAGAGTACTTGCTGGTTGCCATAGCTTTTCCCAAGTTCAATGGTTTCGAGCACAACCTTGCCCGCATTCGGAGCCGGTGGAAAACGGAAATGAATGGCCGACCTGTCTATTTGGTCGAAAGTGATTTCTTCCATTCTTTCCAGCATTTTTATTCGCGATTGAACCTGCTTGGCTTTAGTGTTTTTATATCTGAATCTCTCGATGAACCGTTCGATCTGGCTGATCTGCTTTTGCTGGTTATTATAAGCGGAAACCTGCTGTTCGAGCCGCTCCTCCCTCATCTGAACGAAAGCGCTGTACCCGGCCTTATAATCATATATTTTTCCAAGTGAAATCTCGATCGTTCTTTTGGTAACGTTATCGAGAAAAGCCCTGTCGTGAGAAACCAGTACCACTGCTCCGTCATAATTGACAAGATAATCTTCCAGCCATTGGATGGATTCGATATCGAGGTGATTGGTAGGCTCGTCGAGAAGAACGACATCCGGCTTTTTCAGCAGAATCTTGGCCAGTTCAACCCGCATTTGCCATCCGCTACTGAATTCCGCCACAGGTCTGGAAAAATCCGTTCTGCGGAAACCTAAACCGGTCAATACTTTTTCCGTTTCACCTTCAATGGACTGTCCTCCGACGATCTGAAACCGCATATTTGCATCTGAAAGCTGATGGATAAGGCGATGGTACTCCTTTGAATCAAAATCGCTTCTTGCAGCTATTTCTTCAGTCAGTTTCCGGATTTGCTCGTCGAGTTTCAGGATTTCATCGAAAGCGCTTATCGATTCTTCAAATATGGTTTTTAAGCTATGGGTATCCATTTCCTGCTGAAGAAAACCAATAGTAGTTCCTGAAGGGGCAACGACTTCTCCAAGCTGCGGAATAACCTTTCCGGCAATTATATTCAGCAACGTAGTTTTCCCTGAACCGTTTTTTCCGACAAGTCCGATTCTGTCCCTTTGGTTTATCAGGAATGAAGCGTTGCTGAAAAGATCATTACCTGTGAAGTGGATTGAAAGATTATTGACTGAAATCATTATTTTATTCTGTTCAGGAAGAAGGCAAAATTATAAAAATTGCTGCCGGATGATTTGACTGGTTATTAAGAGACCGTTTAAAAATGATGAATCTGAAGATTTCTATTTGCCACAAACCTGCCCGCCCGGGCAAAAGCCTATATAGGGCAGGCGGGGACACAAAAGCACTAAGTTTCACTAAGTAAAGTTGTTCATTTCCTGCTCTTTGTGTTTCCTTAGTGACTTGGAGGCTTAGTGGCAAAAGAATCACTATTAATTTTTTCGTTGAATTTAAAACAGTCTCTAAGAGAAATATAAACTTCCCGGTTATTATTTTACAATAAACTTCCGGATGACAACTCCCGTTTCTGAATTTAATCTCAGTAAATAGGTTCCCGGCTCCATTTGTCCTGTGTTCAAATTAATGATCCCATCAATCTTATTTTCGGATAAAATGGTCTGTCCTGAAGTGTTATAAATTATCACCTGAGTAACCTGAGCATCAGATTGGATATAAAGCATATCATTAGCCGGATTGGGAAAAACCAGAATATCAGGAGAACCAGCAACCCTGTTCGGGATTATGGTAATCGCTTCAACAATCATTTCTGCCAGGACAACAGGTACTCCGACATTTGGTACAGATGTAAAATGAATTTCTGCATGATAAATTCCCGGATCCAAACCTGAAGCATCAAACGAAATTGTTACATCCTGATTCAAACCTCCTCCGATAGAGCCGCTATTGGGGCTGACAGAAATCCAGGTTTGGGCATCAGCGAGTTCAAGTCCCCATATCCATTCATTTTGTACTAATCCCCCAAGCGTCCATTTGCCTGCGACCAGGTTGGGAAAAGTAAACAAACCTCCTGCTTTTTCATAGATCAGCCCGGTAAGCTTGGTAGCAACATCCAAAGTAAAACCCGTTTCTGATCCGGATGGAAGCTGGATTTGAATAATTTCATTATCAGAATCCCCGATCTGTGCATAACCCCATAGAAAAGGTCCGCCCAGGGTAGCATTATCATAAGCGAAACCGTAGTATTCGCCTCCCTCTGGACCTACATTAAAGCTCCCGAGGTTATTTCCGGCTTTATCAAATCGGACAATGGGGCTGTTCCAGTTATTGGCGTAGAAGACATCGAGGTCTCCATTGTAAGCAATGGCCCTGACATCAGTCGGAGCAGTAAATGAGCTGACCAGTATATGATTATTAAAATCCATTTCATAAACAGTCGAAAATCCAGCGCCACCGTAAAAATAATTTCCATCGTAAGCCATGTCCCTTATTCCTGAAACCCCTGCAATGGTAAAAGTTCCAATGTAATTTCCATCAAGGTCGTATTTGTAAATATTGGCGCCGGTCCATTTTGAAGTATAAAAATAACTTCCGTCGGTTTCAATTCCTGCTTCCCCTCCTCCGGTTGCTACCGGATATTGGAATTGAAGGTCCATGAAGTCTTCTGAGTTTTCACCTGAAATTACAATGGAGGCGGACCAGTCGAGCATCCCGTTTCCATTATTGGTTATGGCGACAGTTTCTTCGGCAGTGGCATTTTGATCAAGTGTAACCGAAACGGAAGCCGGCGCAATTTCGATAGTTGGTTGGGTAAGTTGAAAATCCTGTGTGGAGACGACATTTTCAATAATTGTTACCTGAGCTGTCAAAGAGTTATATCCTTCTTTAGCACAACTTACCGTATAATCACCAACCATGACATTTTCAATGGAATAAGACCCGTTGGATAATGTTAATGTTGTGTAATTATAGATTCCTGCAAGGGTAACCGAGGCCCCATCGACAGCCGAGCCGTTTAGTAAAAGCGTGACTGTGCCATCAATAGAGCCAAAAGAAGGCACTCCGATAATTACATAATAATCCTCTGCTTCGCCATACTGGTAATCATCGCAGGGATCGTTGCATGAAGCCGACCAGTGTGCTCTTGCCCTCATATAATGCTGACCTGGAGTGGCATCGGCAGGAATTTCGACAGGAACAGTATACATTACTCCGGCTGTTTCCATTTCAAAGTCAAAAAGTATCTTTTCTTCAGGGGCTAATTCCTGGTCATCATTAAAGTCAACCCAAATGGTTACATATTGATTGTTATATCCGGTTTTCATAAAGAAATCATGCGAAATCCCGGGAATCAATACCGCGGGTCCCATCTCAAGGTATTGACTCCAGCCATTTCCGGCGTTGTTCTCACAACCGGTATTATAATTTTCAATTTCAGCTACTGCAAAGTCGGTAAATCCATCTCCATCAGAGCATCCGGCAGAATATCCGGGTGTGCATAAGTCGTCTTTCCAGAGTTTGACCGGGTCGGAAACTGTAATACGCCCGGCAGGATGCTCAACCCTACTGAATTCGGCTGATATGCGATCGATATGATTAAATTCCTGCTGACTCTTTGATCCGGCTGATGTCGTCAGAATGATGAATGCAACAAGAATCATTGCTTTATATGATTTCATTCTAATTTTTTTGAAAGAATGGCGTAAATGTACAAAAGGCATACAAACTAACCTTTAAAATCCTGCATTATTATTAGATAGGAATCAGGGATTACCTTTAAAAATTCTTTTTCCCGTGGACTGATTAATGAATGGTAATTTTTTTAATGATCCTCCCTTCTGCTGTTTCCAGAATAATAAAATACAATCCCTTTTCTAATCCGGATACATTAATTCGGCTTCTGGTGCTTTGAACATGCATATTCATAATAAGCTTGCCCGAATTATCCCTTATGACAATTTTAATGATCTCGACCGGTGATTGGATAGTAATAAAGCCAGCTGTGGGATTCGGAAATATGTTAAAATGATTTGCACTGGTTTCATCGGTTCCAACCAGCAAATTTGTAGTTTGTGAATTAACAGATTCGCCAAAATAATAAATGGCTCTTATAAAATACTCATTGTTTCCGGCTTGAATACCTGTATCGATGAAGGAAAGGGTAGTTGAATTTCCAATTAAGTTACCGAATCTGTAAATATTATACCCTTCCGGGACAAGGCACCCTTCCGGCGTCTCCCATGAAATTTCCGCAGAGTTGTTGCCAATGTATATTGCCTGTGGATTCAGAGGCTCAAGATCAGAAGGTATGGGTAATGTGATGCTTTTTGTAGATGTAGGCAGTGATTCCTCGCCTGAATAAACTGCTTTAATAAAATAACTGTAATTAACCAGCGGATCAACCATTATATCGAGATAGGACATTATCGTGACATTGCTGATCTGGATACCATCGCGATAAACATTCCAGCTATCAGGATCTCCGCCGAAAGGCATCTCCCAGGAAATATAAACATCAGTACAATTGTAATTCAAGTCGAGATTGGTGGCAGGGATCAAACCTTCGACAAATAATGTTGCATCTACCACAGGGGATCCAGCATTGGGATTGGATGTAAAATGTACCTCAGCGTAATGGTAACCTGGAATCAGGTTTGTTGCGTCGAAATAAAGCGATAATAGCTGATTGTCTCCTTCGGACAGAGTGCCGGAATTCGGATTAATCGTTACCCAGAAAGATCCTGATCCGCATAATTCCAAACCCCAGACATTGGTCGATAAAACCCTGCCCAGTAAAGTATAGTATCCGGGAACCACGGCGTTTGTAATGGCAAGACCTCCTGCAAGGCCGCTCCCGACCGAAACTACGCTGCCCACATTAAATGAAACGCCGGTTTCGATCCCTGAAGGAAGTTGTATTTGTATCAATTCGTTCAATGTGCTTCCTGTTTGGGCATAGCCCCACAGGTATGGCCCACCATTGCTGTATTTGTCATAGGCAAAACCATAATAACTTGATCCCAGCGGCCCGACAGCAAAACTTCCCAAATTGCTACCCGCAAGGTTGAAAGCTGTTATGTCGGAATCGAAGTTGTTCGCATAAAACAGGTTTTCATCCTCATTATAGGCGATCGCCCTGACGGGAGTAGGTGCAATAAACTGGCTCACCACCACGCCATTTGTAAAATCCATTTGAAATACGGTGGAATTGGCTGCCGCACCATAAAAATAGGTCCCATCGTAGGCAAGGTCTCTGATTAATGCTGCACTGCCGCAGGTGAAAGAACCGATATAGGTGCCGTCCAGTTCATACTTGTAAAACTCATTTCCATTCCACTGAGAGGTATAAATGAAATTTCCGTCACATTCTATTCCTGCTTCCCCGCTGCCAATACCAATAGGCCATTCAAACTGAAGGTCAAATAAATTATCCGGTACCTTCCTGGCCCGTAATGGTAATTTCGGCATTCCAATCCAGAGGCCCGTCACCTGTATTGCTGATGTTGAGTGTCTCTTCTGCAGTTGTATTGGGTTCGAGGGAGACTGAAACCGTTAAAGGAGAAACGACCAATTGTGGTTTTGTAAGCTGGAAATCTTGGCTGGTTATCACACCAGTCTGAATAATTAAGGTTGCAGATGCTGGATTATATCCTTCCTTTGTACAGGTCGCGATCCAGGTTCCGGCCAATACCTGGCCGATGTAATAATAACCACTTGCATCGCTGGTGCCTGAAGCTATTTCTCCCACTGTTACCGCTGCTCCCTCAACCGGAGATCCATTGCTTAATTCTGTTATGATGCCTTCAAGGTAACCAAATTCACCGGGTTCAATCTGTACATAGTAATCTTCAGCTTCACCATAAAAATAGGACCAGCATGGATCGACAAAAGTCATCTGAAAAACAGCCATTGCCCTCATTGCATGTTGCCCGACAGTTGCAGTGACCGGGATTGTCAAAGGTACTTCATAGATCATTCCGGGTAAAACTAATTCATAGTCATTTAAAACAATCTCTTCGGACGACAGAAGGAGATCATCGTTAAAATCGATCCAAATA
This sequence comes from uncultured Bacteroidales bacterium, assembly GCA_963708435.1. Classification (GTDB taxonomy): domain Bacteria; phylum Bacteroidota; class Bacteroidia; order Bacteroidales; family JAADJA01; genus JAADJA01. Next base: position 112,333 of record CAVPSZ010000019.1, on the reverse strand, counting down.
TTTACGTGTTGATTTTGATATCCGGTTGCAAGTGACAAAATATAGGTATTTCCCTGGTTCAATAAAGCCGGACCCAGGTTATAATATTCACTCCAACCAATAAAGCCGGTATTATCGGCGCAACCATTATTTAAATTCTGGATTTGCTCAAGAGCAAAATCAGTAAAGCCGTCATCATCCGAACACCCATATGTAAAAGTAGGCTGACACAAGCTTTCTACAGATTTATCCTTTCCCTTAAGGTGGATATTTTTAGCAACCTCTTCTTCCATGATGTTTTTAAGCAAGGCTGTATCCTGAGCGAAAATTCCGGAACAGGATAAAATCAGGGCTGTCAAAAAATATGATATATTAATCAAGGCTGCTTTCATCAAAACCAATAATATTCTAAGGAATTTGAATTATAAAAATTATAAAATGCTGTTCATTATGACATCTGGTTCCACAAATAGGTTGCTGCAAACCGACCTCAAAATGAAACATATACTAATACAATAAAATACGATCCTTTTTTTATGACGTTACAATACCTGATAAATAAAAAAACAAAGGCAGGTCTTAAAACCTGCCTTTGCTTAATTTATTACTTCAGTATAAGAAAAATGTCTCTGTAAGGAATTAATTAACAGTAATCTTACGGAACATTTTTCCTTCGGAAGTTTCAAGTTTGATATAGTAAACGCCCTTTTCATAGTTTGAAACATCAAACTGGTACTGACCGGCTTTTACTACATTATCCATAATCATCTGGCCTGCATTGTTAAATACCTGAATGCCGTTGATTTGGGCGGAAGATTCAATATTAACAGTTCCTGAAGAAGGATTGGGATAAATCCTGAACAGGTCGGAGTCAACATCTTCTATTCCGGTGACCAAAGTGTAGACCGGATCGGAAGGATCGGATTCTCCGAAATAGAATACTGCAGTGATATAGTATTCATATAAGCCCATCGGCAGGCCTGGATCTACATAAGTCGTAACTGTTACCGGGTTTGCATTGATCTGAGTGCCGTCCCTGAAAACATTGTATCCCTCAGGTGCAAGGCATGCATCCGGTAAATCCCAGTTAAGGGTCACGTCATTTTCATTTGGAACATCAACAACATACTCAAGTCCGAGTGGTTCAAGATCCTCAGGCGTTGGAACAGTAATATTCTGTGTTGCTGTCGGCATGGATTCTACACCTGCATAAACAGCTTTTACGTAATATCCGTATTGAACTTCAGGATCCACCATTTCATCAGTATAAGACTCTTGGGTGGCATTTCCTATAAGGACGCCGTCCCTGTAAACATTCCAGCTGTCAGGATTTCCTCCGGTCGGCGTTTCCCAGGTAAGTTCAACATCTGTACAATCGAAATCGAGCTCCAGATTAGTAGCAGGAATAAGCCCCGCAACCTGAAGTGTAACATCTATCACCGGTGAGCCTACATTAGGATCAGTGATGAACTGGATTTCAGCTTCATAAATACCAGGAAGTAAATCTGTAGCATCGAAATGAACGGTCATTTGTTCGTTACTTCCGGGATTAATTGTTCCTGAAGTTGGATCAATTGCTACCCAGGAAATTGGATCAGCAGTTACAAGTTGCTGGTAGTATAAAACAGGATCAAGAAAAACATCTGCCGGAACATCCATAGTTTGATCGGGCGGGAAATTTGAAGTCGGCGCCCATGTATAACCTGCTCCGCCGGTTGCTTCACCAAAGGCTACAGGATACGGGAACGGAGAAACAGCCGGATCATTGAAATAACCGCACATTTGCTCGAATGAAGCAACGATCATGTAGTATTTACCGGCTTGCAGCATATAGTTTACTACACCAGAACTGACCCATCCTGTTCCGATAGGAGCCGGGGTTATATCAACCGCTACGACCAGATCATAAATGCCTACCTGGACATCGCTTTCGTAAACCAGCATCCACATTTGTGTTGGATTGGCAGTTACGGAATGCCATCCCATGAACTCAACCAGCATTTTTTCAGTTGTACAGGTAAACATGTTTCCGCGTGTACGTGGACCGTTGACATAAGAATTAACCGTGCCTCCGATAATGTCTATTTCATCGGTCGGATCTTCGCCAATATTCGGATAAGTAGTCTGCAGCGGAATATCGGTATTTTGCAACTGATCAACCGGAACCTGATTACCTACTGCAATAACATCGGCATTTAAAGCTTCCTGGCTGCCAATTACATTCTTGGTAATACCTGAGTAACCGTAGGCCTTACCCTTGGACATAGTTGCTAATTCAGCTTCCCATGCCAAGTGGACCATTACCATTATTAGTTATAGTGACAAACTCGTCTGTTTGCGCATTAGGTTCAAGGGTAACATTAATGACAAGCGGATTGACATTGATAGTCGGAGCCGTCATGGCAAAATTCTGAGTAGTGGTTTGCGCTTCTAAAATAGTAACATTGTTTGCAACCATTGGATTGTATCCTTCTTTGGTACAGGTAACATCCCATGTTCCAATCATCACGAGCGGGAAGGTGTAGGTTCCGTCTGCAGCAGTTTGCTCTTCCATATCGTCAACCGTCACTGTAGCTCCTGCAATTGGGCCACCCGATAACGCTGTAACTGTTCCTGAAAGGGTCCCATAAACGAATTGTATACAAGTACCAGTAAATGAACCGCCGGTTGGTGCAATACCACCTCCCCATCAGAAAATACTTCTTCATCATCGTTATTATAAATAATAGTATGAACATTCATCAGGCCAGAACCGCCTAGCATTAAATACACAAGACAATTTCAGATCCATTGATTACAGTAAAAGCATATGTTTCGGGGCCAAATCCGGTTGCTAAATGTGATATTGTCCAATACAACTGTTCCTGCAACTGAAATGGTAAGTGCTGCACCATTCCATCCATCTCCATAGGAATCATAGAGCATAACATAAAAATCACATTGCTGGGTTGGATCATAGTTTAATACATCAACAGTCTTACAATCGTTAATCGGCTTTTGATCGCCTACCAGGTCGGTGCAGGCTTCAATTTCATAGTTGCCATAAGCAGTAAGATTAGCCTGCTGGGTAAAAGTATACTCCATGGTTTCGCCATAGGCTAATGATTGTGCAACGGTTTCACTAACCGGAGCTCCTCCGTTAACTGTATAATGAACGGCAAAGTTGGATTGAGTAAGTAAACCTAAATTTGAAATGGATACTGTTACATTCTCCATTCCGAGATTGGGTCCGGTAACCGGTGATGAGATCAAATCAACACTCAGATCATTATCAGGCGGAGGACCAACAACTATCGTATAATCTTCAATTTCACCATAAGCTTGATTCACCGCAGGGCATTGGAGCCACATTGTATGTCATCCTGATCCTCAGTCTGTAATCGCCATTAGGTGTTCCAACAGGAACAGTTATTACCCCTGTATAAGTAGCGCCGGTTCCTCCCACATTTTCCAGTATGAATTCTTCATCTCCACCCTGGTCAAAAACATAGTTCATATTCCAGTCGGCCCAGCAGGTAACCTGGTCAGAAGCATAAATATTTGGTCCGTTTAAAACGGTAATGTCTTCTGATGAACCGGAATTTATATTAGTAGTAATTGCCGTATAGTCAGCAACACCGGCCTGCCATCCGGTCTGATTATTGATATCTCCGCACTCAACACTTGCAATATATTCATCTTCAAATACTGTCGTTGCATCGCAATAGAACGGAGGATAGTTTTCAACATTTTTGGTTTTACAGTCGTTACCAGTGTTTTCATCACCGGTCAGGTAAGTACAGGAAACAAAAGTATAGATGTCATAACCTGCCAGGTTAACAGTTCCCGGGAAGGTGTAGTCGAGGGTAGCTCCGCTTGCAATAGTAGAAGTTATTGTTGCGTTAACCGGAGTACCTCCGTCGAGGGTATAGGAAATGTTGAAATTGGATTGTGGAGCGGTTCCGAAATTCTTTATCCTCACGGAAACAATTTCATCCCCTAAATCGGGGCCTGAAACGGGTGTCAGGATGGTCTGAATTCCAATGTCGTTGGTATATTGAACGCCTCCTGCGCCAAGACACAAACTCTGAACATAGGTAGTTTGAGCGGGGCCTGTTCCGGCATCCTGATAGGAGAGTGTTCCGGGAGTTCCTGAATCTACCCATAAGAACCAGCAATTTGCACTTCCGCTTCCCTGAACCATTATCCATGCATCGGAATAGGTTATTCCAGCAGTTATTTCGTAAGTATACCGCAAAATCTCATAGGCGCCTGCGAAAAACTCACCTGTTTCGAAACCGTCAAGGTTCGCAGTATAAGATTCCAACAGATTGTTAAGGTCGGGGGCTCCGCCGTTATCGCCGTAGATTTCAATATTGAAATCCATAGGGTCCTCAGTACAGGCTTGCCAGCCTGAACCATTGAACCATGCATTGATTCCCCAGAAAGTGATAGAACCAATGGATTCACTCATTCCGCTATAATACTGGAAAACCTTGTAACCAGGGTCAACTTCACTGGTTACACCTGTAGTGTAACCCATACAGGATTGGTCGAATATTGAACCTTCGGGACAATCCAATTCACCTTTAGCCTGATAATTTGGGCCATAAGGACTAATAAGCTTTGAAGAATTGAGATTCATGAGATCCATTTTCTTCTGTACTTCAGGAAGAACTTTCTTTGGAGGATTCGCATACTTATCTGTAAACTGTTTGTTTGACGGATTGGAATTCATGTTTTGTCCGAAAACAAGAGCAGATGACAGAAAGAACAAAATCATCGCACTCAATAATTTAGTAAACACTTTCATAATAAAAAAATTTAAGTTAATGAATAATAAAATGAAGCCAGATATTTTATAATTTAAATTGCAATAAAATCAACTTTAAAAGAAGCCACTAAATTAGATAAAGAAATCAATACTGCAAATTTTTTAATAAATATTTTTCACCTATGTATAGGTAATAGAAAAAAACAAAGGCCGGAAATTTTCCGGCCTTCATGAAAATCAGTGTCTTTCAAAGCTTATTACCAATCCAGTTATTAATCTATTGTGATTTTTTTGTAAACTTCGCTATCTTTTGTTTTGATACCTATATAATATATGCCCTTTTCAAACCGGGAAACATCAATTTGGTAATTGAAAATATTTAATGTCTCGTCAAACAATTTTTGACCTGAGTTATTCAATATCTTAATACCGGTTATTTCTATCCCGGATTCGATATTAATAAGTTGCGATGCCGGATTAGGGTAAATCCTGAAATTACTTTCTTCGGCATCTTCGATTCCAACAGGGATAAATGCATAAGCCGGAGTAGAAAATCCTGATTCTCCAAAATAATAAACTGCCTTGAGCTTATACTCGTAAAGCCCGGAAGGCAATGGGCCTTCTATATAGGTCAATTCGGTAACCAGTGCCGTATTGACCTTAACATTATCGCGGTAAACATCGTAACCATCCGGATCAAGGCAGGCATTGGGTTGATTCCATTCTAAGGTTACATACCCATAATTGGGTGTATTTGCTTCAGCTGATAAACCTATGGGCTGCAAGCTTCCCGGAATTGGAACTGTAATTGTAGCAGGGGTAGATGGCATTGATTCTTCTCCGGCATAAACAGCTGTAACATAGTAGCTAATTTCTACACCGGTCGTTACCATGGGATCAGTATGCTCCATTGATGTTACGTTGCCCTGAAGAGTACCGTCCTTGTAAACATTCCAGCTGTCGGGATTTCCGCCGATAGGCATTTCCCATGTAAGCTCCACATCGGTACAACTATGTCCCGCAGTAAGATTAACCGCCGGGATCAGCCCTTCAACTGTCATAGTTACATTTACGACAGGCGAGCCCACATCGGGATTAGTCGAGAAATGGATTTCTGCCTGATAAACACCAGGTAGCAATTCCGTTGCGTCGAAATGGACGGCAATGTCCTCATTTGTGGAGGGAGCTAGAGTCCCTGATAGAGGATTAATTGTGATCCAGCTAAATGCATCTCCCAGTTCCATAGCAAAGATTATATCATCTGGTGTTCCTTGTGTTACTCCTCCTAAAACAGCCTTACCGGAAATCAAATCAGTAGCAAAGAAAGCGCCTCCGGCTATCTGTTCAGTCGAGCCTGTAAGCAGGGGTATAAGATAAGTCGTCCCGGTGACAGTATTGGTCGAAATATCAAATTCGACAAAGGTGGTTGCGTGCGTTGCAGATGGTCCCGATTGATCAAAAAGCCATAATTTATTGTTAATGTTGTCCCAGGCTGCTCCGTAAACTGCTGCTGCTTCAGGTACATCTATGGTTTCAAGCACGTTGCCACCAATGTCGAATTTATACAAGGCATTTCCAAAATCTTTAGTATAAAAGGCATTTTCCGATGGAACCCATGCAAGTGCACGGATGATACTGAAGCTTTGATTGAACAATAAAGTAAATGTTCCGTCATTTGGATCAATTTGATAAAACTGACTTTCATTTCCCCCATATAAATAAGTTCCGTCCCAGGCAAGGTCACGAATACCCCATCCTGTGCTTGCTGCCGGCTGATCATAGGTACTTATCAAAGTGCCATTAATGTCAAATTTATACAGTTTATTCGGATCGGCTCCTGAGTTTCCTCCGGTTGTCCAGAAATAGGTTCCGTCCCACTCACCGCCAAGCATTTGAGTTTCTGTTGCGGCGGCTGTGACATCCAATTCAAGCAGAATATCTCCGATGTCATCGCTGTTATCACCTAAAATTGAAACATCAGCATTCCAATTCAATTCTCCGTTTCCTGTGTTACTGATGTTGATTAATTCATCTGCAGTAGCGTTAGGTTCAATTTCTACAGCTATTGATGTAGTATTTAAAACTATTTGTGGAGCTGTTAGTGAGAAATCTTGCGTGGTTGTTTGATCTTCTAAGATGGTTACAGCAGTATTAGCCGGATTAAAACCTGTTTTGGAACAATTCACCATCCATGTACCGGTCAAAACTGCCGGAAAATTATAAGTTCCATCAATGGCTGATGTCGTTGTTAAAGATCCGATATTTATTGTTGCACCTTCAACGGGATTGTTGCTGGCAGCTTCGGTAACTGTTCCGGTAAGCGTCCCATAAGCAGGCTCAAAAATGAGAATTTCATCAAGTAACCACCCATACCTAATTAAACTAGCATCAGTGTGAAGTCTGAATCTGATCCTGACATTAGTGGTGAGGTAATTGCTGAGGTCAAAGGTTTCATGCTGCCACCAGGTCGAATTGTCTGGGATTTCTGTACCCGTACCCCATATTGCGTAGGAATCCTCATCAAAACAAATTTCATAAGGAGGATTCGCAGTAGGTACATAATAATTTCCACTTCCAGTGTAGGTTTCAACTGGTAACGGAGTATAATTTAAACCACCATCTGTTGAGATTTCAACTATGCAGTGATCATAATTCCCTTCGGTTTTTGCTATTTGCCAGAAATCAAGCCATACCACTTCGGCAGCGGAAAGATCGATGATTCCTGTTTCGTGTAAAATATTGGTCTGTGAATTATCATAGCTATTATGCCCACACTGACCACCTGAATGATAATATGTATTGTTAATTGACCAATCAGAGCCATTGCCAGATGCATTATTGAAATAGACAAATCCATTTTCAAAATCTTCAAAAACAGGCATTGTCTGTGTTCCGGGCATCGTTAAAAAAGTATAGGGTCCAGACCAAAAACTATAATCTCCTCCTCCACAATCGTCGCGGACATAAAAATCATAGGGTGAGGCTGAATTCAATCCACTCAGGCTGTACGGACTTGTCACACCTGCGTATGTGGGTATCCCTGTGGGTGTAAAGCCACTGGGACCGAATTCAATATCTGAAAGACCTGAAAAACTGATCCATAAAAGATCTGCAGTTGTCATTGTAATATTGGTTGCACCTAAATCGAAGGGTTGTGGGCAGGTCGGCTGAGTCGTAAAGGTATAAGGACCGGACCAGGGACTGTAATCACCTCCCCCGCAATCATCCCTGACATAAAAGGAATACCCGGTAACAGCTGTTAAGCCTGTCACAGAGTAAGGGCTGACCACCCCGGCATAAGTAGGAACACCCGTTGGAGTAAATCCCTCAAGACCAAATTCAATATCCGAAAGCCCCGAATAACTTGACCAGGTAAGGTCTGCAGAAGTAGCTGCAATATAGGTCGCACCAAGATCAATCGGTTGGGGGCAAGTTATAACATAAAGATTAATATTATCAACTGCAGCAGGCGGAGGTGTACCGATTGATGCATCATTTCTCCAGCTGAAAACAAGCCTTTTTATGGTTCCATTTACACCCGGATCGAGTTGAATACTTGCAGATTGCCAATCACTTTGTAAATTATAATAAGTATTGCCAATTAGACCGGTAGTCAATTGACTGCCAGGTACTGGAATAATGTTAGGTTCTATCAAAAAGACCTTTAAATAATCATATGTACTTTCACCGAAACATTTCCAGTCGAAAGTAAGATTGATGGGATTCGGGACATTTGGAAATTCAATATCCCGGTAAAAATGTACGACGCTTGAAGTGCCAATTGTATAATTATTCGAAATACCATTATCATTCGAAATGTAAACTGAATAACTGGAACCCGGATAAGCCGTGGCCGTTCCTACATACCATGTATTAACCTGTGTGCCGTTAAGTACGGTCCAATCATTCATGTTCCCTGATTCAAAATCAATAAAATAAGGTAGCGTAGCCAGGATTTGTGTTGTTGAAAACGAGAAAGGACCTGCCCAATTACTATATAAGCCTCCTCCGCAATCATCTCTAACATAGAATGAATACCAGGTAGATGGCAACAAACCGCCAATGTTGAATGGACTTATTATTGCGCTGTTTGTTGGAATTCCTGTTGGTGTGAATCCGTAAGGCCCAAATTCTATATCAGATAACCCGGATAAACTTGTCCATACAAGGTCAGCAGTTGAAGACGTAATATTTGTTGCTCCTAAGGATGAAGGATTTGGACATGGAGGGGAAGGCTCCAGCCTGAAATCATCAAAGCTTAAGTACCATGGAGTATAACTTGGACAATTAACCCGGATTGCAAAATAATACGTACTGGTTGTAGTTGGCAAAAATGTATATAACACCTGAGCATAGTTTTTCGTTGTAGTTGTTCCCGCTTCAACAAAAGATGTTCCCAGTTGGGTTGCTCCTGCTGAATTCTGAGTTGTATTATAGAATATATCCCCAGTCCATCCAGAAAAATTATCACCTGCCCACCAGAATGATAAATCATAGGGCGTTCCCGCATCAAGTGCAAACCCCGGAGTCCAGACATATTCATTTGTAGCATAATATGATTCCCTCAAGAATTGGGTTCCGGTATGGGCATCAGCATCATAAGTGCTGCTTGCATTATTTGTTGTAACCCAATCACCGTTTTCCTCAAGCCAGTCTGGTGGAAGTGCAGGAATAGTAACATCCTCAAATCCTTCGATCCAGGGAAAATCAAGAATAGCTTTGCTTTGAGAAGTTTTTCCCGCTAAAAATAATCCCGGATAATTACCAGCTTTATCTTCATTATTGGTTTTTTTAGCCAATCCTAAAACTTCAGCAGCTTTAAGTAAACATTCATCGTCAATAATGGATTTAATATCCATGCCATGTTTTTCAAGAACAATAATTTGTTCTTCGGAAAATTTAATTCCACTGAGCTGTTTTAATAACTCTTCATTGGTATCAATCTTTCCTGGCGCCCTGTCAGAAGATGCAAACTTCTGCGCCTGTAAATCAATTTGGGATGAAATGATTAACAACATCATCCACAGCCATGCATTTGTAAACTTTTTCATTGAAATAAAATTTAAGTTAGTATAATGTTGTATAAAATTATGTTGAGCCGACCTTAATAAAATTTCTTAACCATCCGTTATTAATAGACCAACTAAATTACATCTTTTTTTAGTTTCATATAAAATGTCTAAAAATTTTTTACCAATAATTTGGGTTCCATCATATCCATAATTGCATATTTCACTCCTTCCCGGCCAAGTCCCGAATCTTTGATGCCACCATAGGGCATGTGGTCCACCCGGAAGGTCGGTACATCATTGATGATCACACCACCCACTTCAAGCCGCTCGAAAGCTGAATTCATTTGCCTTATATCATTGGTGAAAATCCCCGCCTGGAGACCGTAACGGCTTTGGTTAACGAGGTCAATGATTTTTTCAAATTTAGAAAACGGCTCAAGGGTAACAACCGGTCCAAAGACTTCAAGGGCACAGACTTTCATTTCTTCTTTTGTATGGGTTATTACTGTGGGGGGATAGAAGGAACCGTCGCGTACACCCCCGGTAAGTATTTTAGCTCCCCCTTCGACGGCCTCATTCACCCATTGTTCTACTCTTACTGCATTTTCCCTGTCAATCATTACTGAGATTTCGGTTTCCAGATCCAAAGGGTCGCCGGTTTTTAATTTCTTAACAGCATTAATGAATTTTTTGGTAAATATCGGATAGACTTTATCCTGCACGAAAATTCGCTGGGCGTGAATGCAAACCTGTCCAGAATAGAAAAATCCTCCAACAAGGCATTTGGCGACAGCGACGTCAATTTCAGCGCTTTCAGTTATGATCACCGCTGCATTGCCCCCTAATTCCAGAATTACTTTTTTCTTACCTGCATCCCGTTTCATTTTCCAGCCGACCTCAGGGGAGCCGGTAAATGAAAGCAGTTTAAACCGGTCGTCGGTGACCAGAAGATTTCCTGTCTGCCTGTCCATGGGTAAAATGGAAACCGCTCCTTTGGGTAAATCTGTTTTGCTGATGATTTTTGACAGTAAAAGAGTTGATAAGGGAGTGGAGGAGGAGGGTTTCAATATGATGGGGCATCCGGCAGCAATAGCAGGAGCGATTTTGTGAACTGCAAGATTCAGCGGAAAATTAAATGGCGAAATCCCCGCCACCAATCCGATGGGAAAGTACTTTACTATACCCTCTTTTCCTGCACCTGCCGGTGTCCAGTCAAGGCGGAGGTATTCTCCGGGAAGACGTTTGGATTCTTCGGCAGCCACAAGAAAGGTTTGAATAGCGCGGTCTGTTTCGGCCAATGCATATCTGATTGGCTTAGCAGATTCAAGACATAAAATTCCTGCAACTTCTTCCTTGTCCTTTTTTATCTGTCCTGCGATCTGCATCAGTATTTCATATCGCATATAGGAAGGCTGAGTCCGCAATGTTTTTTCAATACTTTGGGCCTTTTTTATCGCCCGCTCGAGTTCAGCTTGCCCGGCGAGGTAGGTTTGCCCGATCACCGCACCATTGTATGGATTTGTTATTTTAATAGGATGACCGGTTCTTTTGAATTCACCTCCGGAAAAAATCTCAAATTCATTCATGTCAAAATCTATAAACCAGGGTAAAGATATAAAAATACCATTACCTGATCATAGAAAATCATTATGCTGAAAGAGGGTTTCTGAAAAACCTAATTTCGAAGAAACCAGCCGGTACTGATTGTATTGCTCTTATGCAAGGCGCGATCCTTAAGGTAGGCCTCGAATTTAATGGTATCGAATGTTGAAAGCGGATTGAAAATGAAAAGCGTATCCTCTATTTCTCCCTTGATCGCTTTAACTGATCCGATGGGAGTGAGTATGGGTATCCGGGCATTAAACTCGTTCGAATCGTTCACTATGATCCTGACTTCCTCGCCGTTCTGCAGCTCATAATATTTAACAAAGAAATTATAATCATAGGGTGGTTCGGATTCGTTATCGAACAGCCCGATATCGCCATCACCATCTTTAAAAGATATTTTTAGCACACCCCGGTCAAATTTGTTGAGATTTGGATTGTAAACCAAAGTCATCCCAAGGTATTCAATCTCCGGAATGATAGGGTATTCCTCCTTTTTGCTGCAGGAAATGATAATTAAAGCAACCAGGATGAATGACAATATTGAGTATTTATGCCGGATTTTCATTTGAATATTTATTATCCTGTGTAAAAATAGAATATTGTTTTGATTTCACATTATCTTTACAAAACATTTTTGATTTGTATGAATTTGAAAAATCTTTCAGAGAGAATCTTTACAATTTGTTCGGACACTGAATTTAACGAAATCGCCCTTCAGATATTTCATTTGCAATACAATCATAATGCGGTTTACAAGCAGTATGTTGATCTCAATACCTCAGGTGTTGGAAATATTGATCACTATACGAAAATCCCCTATTTGCCAGTAGAGTTTTTTAAATCGCATAAAATCATAACCGGAAGCGAGCAACCGGAAACTACATTCTTCAGCAGTGGCACATCAGGCGATATTTCCAGTAAACATTACGTCGTTGATACAGCGCTTTACCGGAAAAGCTTTCTTACCTGTTTCAAACGGTTTTATGGTCATCCCAGCCAGTATACCATCCTTGCTTTGCTTCCGTCTTATCTGGAGCGGCAAAATTCTTCACTGGTTTACATGGTTGAAAAACTGATAAGTGTAAGTGGAAATCCTGCATGTGGTTTCTACCTTGATAACTATGAATCATTAAAAGAAAGGCTAAATGATCAGGTGGGTAATAATTTTCTCTTGATTGGGGTTTCCTTTGCTTTGCTTGATTTTGCTGAAAAGTTTGACATACCCGGATGGAACGGAATCGTTATGGAAACAGGCGGCATGAAGGGCAGAAAGAAAGAGATAATCAGGGAAGAACTTCATGCAATATTAAAGTCGAAATATCATGTTCCGGAAATCCATTCCGAGTATGGAATGACTGAGCTCCTTTCGCAGGCTTATTCCAAAGGAGACGGTATTTTCAAAAGTCCGCCCTGGATGAAGGTGCTGATCCGTGATGTCAATGATCCAAAGGAATTATTAGGATACAGTAAAACCGGAGGCATCAATATTATTGACCTGGCCAATATCTATTCCTGTTCCTTTATTGCCACTCAGGATTTAGGCAGAATTGACCCAGACGAAAGCTTTGAAGTCCTGGGCCGGTTTGATCATAGTGATATCAGGGGATGCAGTCTTTTGGTCCAATAATTCTAAGGGTTTTTTAAATAAGATTTTCAGCCGGTCTCAGCACATCAGGAAAATCATTTGCCGGCGAATTAATTAGTTTTGAAACCGGATAGGCAGTCATTTCATTTTCAGGGTAAGGTTTCAGCATTCTTTGTAAAAAAATCGGATCCTCATTTGTCAGCCACGATTTTTCATCCTTTTGCTCAAGGATAACAGGCATCCGGGAATGGATATCTTCCATTAATTTGTTGGGTGCGGTGGTAATGATTGCAAATGAATGAATCATATTGCCGTCTGCTTCTTTCCAGGTATCCCAGATGCCGGCCATTGCGAACAAGCCCATGTTCCTCATGGTTATCCGGTAAGGAACTCTCTCTTTTTTGCCGGTTATTTTCCATTCGTAAAATCCATCACTCAGGACGAGGCACCGCTTTTTCTTAAGCGAATTTTTAAAAGACGGTTTTTCAGCAATGGTTTCGGCTTTGGCGTTAATCAATTTATTTCCGATACTTTTTTCTTTTGCCCAAAAAGGGATCAGTCCCCACCGAAAGTAGCTTAGTTCAGCTGGAAATAAATTCGAAACCACCGCCAGATCCTGCGATGGGGCACAATTGTATCTCGGCCTGTACCGGGTATTATCAACTTTCACATCGAATCTTTCTTCGATGATCCTGGCTAAAGGCGAAAATGAAAATCGTCCGCACATAGTTGGTTCAAGGTTTCAGGTTTCAATTTAGTCAAGTTTTTTTAGCCTTGGCATTTGGAGTTTTTATTTTGGAATTTCTTCTTTGGCATTTGGCAATTTAGTCAATCCAAATTTTAGTCACTTTAGTCAATTCTTATCCATATCCACTACCAATAATATCCTTCCACCTTGTAGTATAATGCGGTGAGAGATTCTCCTGTCGCATCTTCCAGCTTTCATCCGATCCCTGCACAGCAAACCGAACCTGATCAGCGCCGGCTTTATGATTAATCCTGTCAATCACCTCCATAAGCTTTTTGTACTTCAGCCTGTTCATGTCATCCCACAATCCCGGTTGAATGCCCTCTTCCGGAATAATTTCCGAGACCACGATTCCTGATTTTTTGTAAAGATAGCCATTTCTGTATAATTGCTTCAGGGCGATCAGCGAATAGTGGATCAATTCTCTTGTGTGGTTAGTGGCAACCGGTAACCGCACGATCTTATAATTGACATACTTAGGTCCCCTGGCGTATTTGTTTGTCATAATGAAGATCAAAAGCGACTGAGCCAGTGATTTTTGCTTCCTGAGTTTTACCGCAACTTTTGAAACATAAGAGGTTGTAGCCTGTTCAAGTTCTTCGTAAGCTTGCAGTGGATGTCCGAATGAGCGTGAGGTAGTTATTTCCTTTTTGGTGTCCGGGTTCCGGTTGATAGGATAACAGACGGTTCCCCGCAGCTCCAGCACAAGCCGCTGACCCATGACCCCGAGATGTTCTTTAATCCGGTTCTCAGGTGCATTTTTCAGATCGTAAGCGGAAAAGATATTGCTCCTTCTGAAAAACTCTTCATACTTTTCTCCTACACCCCAGATTTCTCCAACAGGAAATCCTTGCAGCAAATTATCCCTTTCGGGATGGTTAATTAAGTTAATTACTCCTTTATGCTGCTGATCTGATTTGGCGATGTGGTTCGCAATCTTGGCGAGGGTTTTACTTGAAGCTACGCCAACAGAAACGGGGATACCTGTCCCGCGAAGTACTTTCTCCCTGATCTTTTTGAGCCAGACCACCTGCTTTTTCTGCAGAAATTCCGGTAAGGTCGAGGAAGGCTTCATCGATGGAGTAGATTTCTATTTCGGGAGCCATCGAGGCAAGGATAGCCATTACCCTTTGTGAGATATCCCCGTAAAGGGCATAGTTGGTAGAGAAAACATGTACTTTGTGTTTCTTGATAATATCGCCGATTTCAAAAACAGGGATACCCATTTTTATGCCTGCCTTTTTTGCTTCCTCCGACCTTGAGATGACGCAGCCATCATTGTTGGAAAGCACAACCACAGGTTTTCCGCCAAGCGAGGGATTAAAAATTGCTTCGCAGGAGGTATAAAAGTTATTGCAGTCGACGAGGGCGAAGATTTTTGACATTTTTACTCATTTCATGTGATAAAAGTACCGATTTTTCATTTTCTCCTATCTTTGCCATTTTATTCCAACATCCTTTAAAATGCAGACAATAATAAATATTACTGATAAGATAACGGTAAAGGATAACATAGTATTCCTTGCATCAGACCCGAAACAACTTAGAGATAAAAACCTGAACACGGAAGAAATCAGTTACATCAAATCATTTCACAAAGAACACAAAAAAACTGTTTTTACCTTTAATAAACTTACGCGCTGGATTTTTGTGGTTTTGGTTGAAAAGGAAGCCATTCAATCCCTCAGGCTCGAGATGTACAGGATCGCAGGGGCGAAACTGCTGGGGGCGGTCAACGATAACAAGCTTCACCGGATTGTTATAGCGGACACTAACAAAAAGCCGGATGAATCCCTTGCCTTTGCCGAAGGGATGGCTCTTGCCAATTACCAGTTTCTGAAATACAAAAAAGACCCTTCGGAAAAATTGAACCCTCTGAATTCGATTGACATTTTTTCTCACTGGAATTAAGAACACAACCATTGATCAGCTTAACATCATGATCGATGCTACCTGCCGGTGCCGGGATATGGTTAATGAACCTGTAGCCGCTTTGAATGCTGCAAAACTCGCCGAAGAAATAGAAAAAATGGGAAAACTATCGGGTGCCAAGGTTGAAATTCTGAATAAAAAGAAAATCGAAGCACTGAAAATGGGAGGCTTGCTTGCCGTTAACAAAGGAAGTATCGATCCGCCAAGTTTCACCATCATGGACTGGAAGCCTAAAAAAGCTGTGAATAAAAAGCCATATATTTTAGTTGGCAAAGGAGTGGTTTTCGATACCGGCGGGCTGAATATTAAAACCGGCGACTATATGTATAATATGAAATGCGATATGGCAGGAGCCGCTGCCGTTGCATGCACGATTTATGCCATTGCCAAAGCTAATCTTCCGGTTCATGTGATTGCATTGGTGCCGGCAACAGATAACAGGCTCAATGGAAATGCCTATGTAAATGGTGATGTGATCACGATGCATGATGGTACAAAAGTGGAAATCATCAATACCGACGCCGAGGGAAGAATGATCCTTGCCGATGCACTCAGCTATGCAAAAAAATACGATCCGAAGCTGGTGATCAACGTTGCTACGCTTACCGGAGCGGCAGCAAGAGCTATAGGGAAATATGGGATTGCAGCAATGCAATCGAAAGCGGAAAAAGAAATTGATGAGATGAAATTAAGCGGGGAGAATGTAAGTGAGCGGCTTGTTGAGTTTCCACTCTGGAAGGAATACGGTGAGCTGATCAAATCGGAGGTAGGAGATATTAAAAACATAGGCGGAACCGATGGCGGCGCCATTACAGCCGGTAAATTTCTGGAACATTTTACCGATTACCCTTTTATACATCTTGATATTGCAGGTCCTGCGTTTACTGAGAAATCCTACAATTATTTTCCATCAGGGGGAACCGGATTTACAGTAAGGTTGTTGTTTGATTTTATCAGAAACATGGTGAGAAAATAAATCAGAAAGGTCTGGATTATATAAACCTTCTTCTCACAGGTTATTTCTCCCTGTTTCTTTTAAGTTTGAGTCCCTTCCGAAAAGTAAGCAAATATGATTTTACCACATAGGATCATAAGGCACATAGAATCTCACATAGTTGATTATGAGGCAAAAACCTATGTGAATTCCTATGATTCTATGCTTTGCCTCCCCGTGTGGTTCAAAATTACTTTTCGGAGTGGACTCAAGTATCATCCTTCATTGTTTAAACCCAGATAAAGCATTAGCAATGCTTAAATTATTATTATTTTTTCAGGCCGGTAATTCATAATTTTGCGCGAAATTAAATTTATTACAATGATGAATCCTTCAGGAAATGAGAGCAATAAGATAAGGGTGGGTATCACTCACGGTGATTTTAACGGAATAGGTTATGAGATCATCATGAAAACAATGCAGGATGCCAGGATACTGGACATATTTACACCGGTTATCTACGGCTCATCGAAAATAGCTTCCTATTACAGGAAATCTCTCGATATATCCGATATAAATTTTAATCTGATTAAAAAGGCTGAATTCGCCAACCCTAAAAGAATCAACATTATTAATTGTTATGAAAATGAGGTAAAGATTGAGGTGGGAAAAAATTCAGCCGTTGCCGGCGAATTGGCTTACCTTGCGCTTGAAAAAGCGATTGAAGATCTGAACCGGCATAAAATAGATGTTGTTGTTACGGCTCCTATCAGTAAATACAGCATCCAGTCCGACAAGTTTAATTTTAAGGGGCATACCGAGTATTTTGCCGGTAAATACAATACCAAGGAATACCTCATGCTGATGGTCGGAACGAAGCTGAGAGTAGGTACTGTTACGGGCCATATTCCTTTTCGCGAGGTGCATCAAAATATCAGCGCCGATATTATCCTCGAAAAAATTAAGGTTATGAACAAATGCCTTCAGATGGATTTTGGCATCACAAAACCCAAAATAGCTGTGCTCGGTTTGAATCCACATGCCGGCGATGAGGGTCTGATCGGGAGGGAAGAAATAGAGGTTATCGGGCCTGCAATTCAAAAAGCCTTTGATGACAAGATACTGGCTTTCGGACCTTTTTCGGCTGACGGGTTTTTCGGTTCATCCAATTTCACTTTGTATGATGGGATATTGGCCATGTACCACGATCAGGGAATGTTACCTTTTAAGTCTATTTCGTTCGAGGAGGGTGTAAATTTTACTGCAGGCCTGCCCATCATCCGTACTTCACCGGCTCACGGAACAGCTTTTGATATTGCTGGAAAAAACCAGGCTTCACCCGATTCGTTTCGTCAGGCTGTTTTTTATGCAATCGATATTTTCAGTAACAGAGAAAAATTTAAGGCAATGAATAAAAACCCTCTTCAAACAAAACAGCAGACCGTTAAAGTTGATAATGAATTGAACAATACCGGGAGGCAAAATTCAAACAATCAATAAAGAATCATACCACTCATCAGATTTGATGATTTAATTACCGGATATTATCATGTACCCTATAAAATATACCATAGAGGAAATTGCTGATATTGTCGAAGGGGATTTAATAACTCAGAAATTTGACGATAATGAGATCAAAGACATTCTGATTGACTCAAGGCGACTCATTACAGTCAGTAATTGCCTTTTTATAGCGCTCGTTTCGAAAAAAAATGACGGTCACCGCTACATTGAAGAGTTATATCAGAAGGGAATAAGAAATTTCATCCTTTCCAACAAGGATTATCTCCCCCGGAATTCCAATGTCATTTATGTGCAAAACACAATTAAAGCACTTCAAAAATTAACCTCTGCTCACAGGAATAAATTTAATATTCCGGTGATCGGAATTACTGGAAGCAATGGTAAAACAATTGTCAAAGAATGGTTATTTCAGTTACTTAGCCCTGATAAGAAAATTGTTCGAAGTCCGAAAAGCTATAATTCACAGGTTGGAGTTCCTTTGTCGGTATGGCAACTGAAAGATGACACGGAGATTGGGATATTTGAAGCAGGCATTTCAGAACCTGGCGAAATGGGAAAACTTCAGGAGATCATCCGGCCAACGATTGGAATTCTTACCAATATAGGACCTGCCCACAGTGAAAACTTCCTGAACCTGAAACAAAAAGTTGGTGAAAAACTGAAACTTTTTACCAGGGTCAAAACACTGATTTATTGTCCCGATTACGGAGAAATGCAGGAAACCATCATCAAGTCCGAAATACTCAATAATATTGAGGCTTTCACATGGAGTAAAAAACAGGAAGCGAACCTGCATATCATCCGGGTATTTCATCAAAATCTGAAGACAACGATTACCGGCATTTTTGAGAAAAAAGAAATTTCTATTACCATTCCCTTCATTGACGATGCTTCGGTTGAAAATGCCATTCATTGCTGGGCAACGCTTTTATACCTTGGATATAAAAATAAAATCATTGCTGAACGGATGCTGAATTTGCAATCCATCGCGATGCGCATGGAGATGAAAGAAGGTATCAATCATTGCTCGATCATCAATGATAGTTATAATTCCGACATTGTTTCCCTCAATATAGCCATTGATTTCCTCAACCAGCAAAACCAGCACCGGAAAAAGACGATCATATTGTCGGATATATTGCAAAGCGGCCAGGATGATGATGAACTTTACGGCGAAATTGGCATAATACTAAAAAAGAAAAACATCCACAAACTTATCGGGATAGGGCCTGCCATTGCGGGACAGGCTGATAAATTCGACCTTGAAAAATATTTTTTTCCAAATACGGAAGCATTCCTAAGGCAATATTCCTTTGCTTCCTTTCAGAATGAAAGCATATTATTGAAAGGCGCCAGGATCTTTGAATTTGAGCAGATCAGTCAGGCATTGCAGCAGAAAGCTCATGAAACGGTCCTTGAAATTAATCTCAATGCCCTGATCAATAATCTCGATTATTACCGCCGGCAATTAAATCCCGGTACGAAAATCATGGCTATGGTCAAGGCATTTTCTTATGGAAGCGGAAGCTTTGAAATTGCAAATATACTGCAATACCACAGGATCGACTACCTGGCTGTCGCCTATGCCGATGAAGGTGTAGAACTCAGAAAAGCCGGCATATCAGCTCCGATAATGATTATGAATCCTGATGAGCAAAGCTATGATGCCATTTTAAAGCATAATCTTGAACCCGAAATTTATAATTTCCGTTCTTTAACAATGCTCGAAGACACGATAAGGGTGAACATTTTACCGGATAACAAACCGGTGAAGATTCACATCAAACTCGATACAGGGATGCACCGGCTGGGTTTTCTTCCCGAAGATGTGGATTTACTGACCGAAAGGCTAGCCAAAAACCGTTCTGTTTTTGTACAGTCGGTTTTTTCTCATTTAGCTGCCAGCGAAGATGAAGCTGAAGATGAATTTACCAGGTTTCAGATTGAACAATTCAAAATCATGTCCGAAAAAATCAGGAAAAAAGTCCGCCATAATATCCTGATGCATATCCTGAATTCTGCAGGAATAAGCCGTTTCCCTGATGCCCAGTTCGATATGGTAAGACTTGGCATCAGTTTGTATGGTGTAGCTTCGGTCAAAAGTGAAAAGGATAAACTCGAAAACGTTAGCACCCTAAAATCGACCATCTCACAAATTAAAATCATAAAAAAAGGCGAGACAATTGGTTATAACAGAACTGCTAAAGCTGAGGAAGATATGACCATTGCTGTTATACCAATCGGATATGCAGATGGACTTAACCGTAAACTCAGCAACGGAAAGGGGAAAGTATACATAAATGGAACAGGTTTTTCAATTGTGGGTAATATCTGTATGGATATGTGCATGGTCGATATAACCGGAACAGACGCTTATGAAGGTCAGGATGTGATCATTTTCGGCAGGGAGCATCCGATCGATGAACTAGCCCAGGCTATCGGTACAATCCCCTATGAAGTGCTGACAAGTATTTCGAGAAGAGTCAAAAGGGTTTATTTTCATGAATAACAAAGTGCCAAAATAACCTGCTGATCAGGGATGGTTTGATGGTTTAGGTTGTGTTTTCACCCGGTGATAAAACTTCTCATTCCACCAAACCCAAAGAGCAAACATAACTACATAAAAAAATGGGCGCATCACATAATCATGTATCATATCCCAGTGCTGCGAAAAGTGGATGGTAACAAATGTCATCCCAACGATCCTGAATAAATTTACCATATGGATAATGCCAAGGCCTAGCGGGATAAACCAGATTTTGTGCTTCCAGGGCCCGGGATAAAGAAGCATCAGCACTATCCATTGATAAAACTGCTTTAATCCTGAACAGCTGTGGTTTACACTGACAAAACCATTATTTTCAGGATAGTAAAAGACCCTTTGCCTGATACTGTTACCGATATTCAGCTGATCAAAAGCTGTCACCTTGACGTTTAAGAAATCAAGAATCCACCGGCTGGTGACATATACTTTCTGTGCAAGCCAATCGGAAGAATCTTCAAAAAAACGCATTGCGCTTAAATCTTTGATGAATATTTTGAATAAAAAGTGAAAAATCAATAAAATCCCGATAAAAACAGCTACGTCTTTAAAGGCATAGAGGTAATACTTTTGAATAAAATTATTTACTGCGGCAAGTGCCTTATTTTTGTTCATGATGTCAGTTTGGAACTAAAACAAAATTTTGCAGATCAAGAAAATATTAAAAGGCGAAAGTATAAAAAGTTTAATAATTTTGCATTCTCAAAAAAATACCACATAATTTTGAATCATTCATCTGAGCATAGAAGGAGAAGAAAGAAAAAAGGTTTCTTTGGGCAACTTTTTCATAATATAAAAAAATCCTTCAGGGAATTAGGTTTTTCAGGAAGGTCAGACAATAAGGACTACAGACCTTATCTTGGTTCTCAGCAATCATCCGGGGCAAGGGAGAGTTCAGGTGAAGGTTCAGCTTTTTCGGAATTCAATGAAAATAAGGACTACCGCCAGGCCGAAAAGACAAAAAGAACCTTCAGGGGGATTGAAAGAAATTCGCAGAAAATGGGAATTAAGAAAAGAGGAGCGCCGGAAAAAAAGATATAAACGAAAAATAAAGAAAAGTCATCAAAAGGAACAACGGAGACGTGCACGGATAGATTTCATCCGTAAATTCTTACCTAACTACAAACGGAGAACCAATGTGCCTTTTGAAGAGCTTTCAGCAGAACAGGCCGCCGAAGCCATCAAACAGCAGCAGAAAAACTATTTTCATTATACGGTAAACTCCACTGCCCTTTTTATTATCGCCTATTTGACTGTATACATACTCTATCAAATAACCGTCCTTATTGTCGCTTCAAAATGGAAACTGGATTCGGTCTTATTGTATTACGATCTGGCATTCAATGATTATTCGCCGCTATGGTCAAGACAAAATATAATTATTGTTACGCTTTCCGGCCCGCTGATCTGCCTGATAACCGGTTTTCTTTTTTACCGTTATTTGAGTATTCGACAAAAAGTGAGAGGATTCTTAAAACTTTTTTTTCTATGGATCGCTCTTATAGGCTTTAACCTGTTTCTTGGAGCATGGTCAACGGGTATCTCTTTTGATCAGGGTTTCGGATATGTTCCGGCATGGCTGTACCTTAATGTGTTTTGGCAAATCTTTGTCGCTTTGATTTTCCTTTTCATTTTGGGAATGATCGGCTATTATTCCGTTCCCAGATTTCTTGACACTTCCAAATCCGTCTACAGGGTGAAAACTGAAAATAAAACTAAGTTTTTATTCTTCCAGGTAATTCTTCCATATGTTATCGGAAGTGTGATCATTACTCTTGTAAGAATCCCCAATAATATGCCTTACGACACAGGTAATCTGGTTACAATGCTGTTTGCAATAGCGCCGATGGTATTTAACAGGAATGCACGTCCAACGGTGACATTTGAAAAAGAGAAAAAGCCAACCCAAATCAGATGGTTGTATATCGGTATTTTTATTGGTCTTATTCTTCTGTACCGAATAGGACTGAACAATGGACTGCATTTCACGTTGTTCTACGATTTTATTTTTTCACTTGATATCACACCGCTTTAGGCCAGCTCAAAATCCATTTGCTTCCTGGCAAGATTTATCTTACGCACCCTTATTCTGACTGGGTTGCCAAGTTTGTATTCCTTTCCGAACTGATGTCCGATAACCCTGTAATTCTCTTCATCAAGATAGTAAAAATCATCATCCAGGTATTTGAGGGAGATCATGCCTTCGCATTTGTTTCCATCCAGCTCAACAAAAATTCCCCATTTACTGACGCCTGAAATCAGTCCGTTGAATTCCTGCCCGATTTTATCAAGAAGGTATTCTGCCTGCTTGTATTTTATGGAAGCCCTCTCGGCCATCAGTGCCTTGCGCTCCATTTCCGATGCATGTTTGCACTTTTCATCATATTCGGCAGGATTGACCGATGGTGCTCCATTTAAGTACATATCAAGCAGCCTGTGAACCATCAGGTCGGGATATCGCCGGATAGGAGAAGTAAAATGAGTGTAATGATGAAAAGCAAGGCCGTAATGTCCTATATTATTGACTGAATATTCAGCCTTGGCCATTGTGCGCACGGCAATGTTCTCGATCATATTTTCCTCACCCTTTCCCTTTATCTGTTCAAACAGTTGATTGAGTGAGGCAGAGATCGATTTTCTGGTTCCCAGATTCAACTTATAACCTAATTTGCCAACGAATTCGGAAAAAGTCTGAAGCTTTTCAGGATTCGGAACGTCATGAATCCTGTAGATAAAGGTTCTGGGTTCCTGCTTACCCTGTTTTTTTCCAATCTTTTCGGCCACTTTTCTATTGGCAAGCAGCATAAAATCTTCAATCAGCCGGTTCGAATCCTTTTGCTCCCTGATATAGGCTCCGGTAGGCTTACCATTTTCGTCGAGAATAAATTTTACCTCCTGCGATGAAAAAGCAATGGACCCTTTCCGGAACCGGTCATCGCGAAGCTTTTTTGCCAGTCCGTCGAGAATTAATATGCTTTCCCTGTACGGGTCTTCTTTTCCTTCGATTATTTCCTGTACTTCATCATAGTTATACCTAAAGTCGGAATTAATGATCGTCCGGCCATACCATTCATTATGTATTTCGGCATTATCGTTCATTTCAAATACCGCTGCGTAACATAATTTGTCTTCATGAGCTTTAAGAGAACAGACTTCATTCGATAGCTTCTCCGGAAGCATTGGGATCACCCTGTCCACAAGATATATGGAGGTGCCTCTTTCAAATGCCTCTTTATCAATCAACGTTCCCGGCTTAACATAATGAGCAACATCTGCAATATGGACGCCAACCTCCCAGTTGCCGTTTTCTTTTCTTTTCAGAGATATTGCATCATCAAAGTCTTTCGCATCCTGCGGATCGATAGTGATCGTAAATGTATTTCTGAAATCCTTCCTTTCTTGAATTTCCTGCTGTGAAATCAAAGTAGGAATCCTCTGTGCTTCTTTTTCCACATTGATCGGGAAATCTCAACGGAAAATCGAAATCAGCAAGGATCGATTTCATTTCTACCTCATGTTCTCCGGGTTTACCAAGGACTTCGGTGATTTCTCCGAAGGGATTTTTTGAATGCTCAGGCCAGTCGGTAATTACGGCAACGGCTTTATTCCCGTTCCTTGCGCCATGAAGGTTAGAAAGTGGAATGAAGATGTCAACCGGAACATTCACATCATCGGGAATCAGGAATGCGTAGTTTTTTGATATTTCAACTATGCCGACAAATTGTTTTTTACCCCGCTCGGTAATTTCAATGATTTCGCCTTCGGTCTTCCTTCCTTTGCGGGCAGGAAAAAGCCTGACTTTTACTTTATCACCATGAAGGGCATGGTGAGTATTATTCGCTGCAATATAAATATCCTCAGATAGATCGCCTGACATGATATAGGCTTTTCCCGTTTGTTTCATATCCACGGTCCCTGAAATAATATTTGCTCCGTAGGTTTTAATATTTTCCGGATTCAACCTGTACCTACCGCGGTTCTGTTCTAAAATTTCCCTTGAATATGCCAGGTTATTGAGGATTTCTTTAACGAGTTGTTTGCTTACATTATCTGAAATTCCAAGTAATCGTGAAAGCTGCCTGAAATTATATGATTTATAGGGATTCTGGTTAAACACATCCAATACCGCCAGGGCAAAAGAATTTTTCGCTGCTTTGTTTTTGAGCTTTTTGTTTTTTCTATCAGACATATTATATATGGTATAAAAAATATCAATGAAAAATAGTTAAGGTAAAAGTAATATTATTTCCGGCTTTTTATTAATTTTGGATCGCCATGAACCTTATTGATGATTTTATATCGCTGTTTTTTCCAAAGACCTGTCCGGCCTGCGGCAATAATTTGTTTTCAAATGAAAAGGTTATCTGCACAAAATGCCTTTATCATCTTCCCAGTACCAATTTCCACTCTGACATGGATAATCCGGTAAGCAAAGTATTCTGGGGAAGGGTTAACCTCCACTCTGCTGCCGCCATGTACTTTTACAAAAAGGGGGGCAAGGTCCAGCATCTGATCCATCAGTTCAAATACAAAGGCCATAGGGAAATAGGATTATTTTTAGGTGAGCGGTACGGTTTTGAATTGGCCCAATCGGAAAATTTCAAAGGAGTCGATTTGATCATCCCTGTGCCGCTCCACTGGAAAAAGCTTCAAAAAAGAGGATTTAACCAGTCTGAGATTTTTGCTGACGGCCTTTCCAAATCCATGCACAAGGAGGTCGATATCACTTCTGTCGTCAGAACGGTTGCTACAGGCACACAAACAAAGAAAAGCCGGTATAAAAGATGGGAAAATGTGAGTGAGATTTTTCAGTTAAAAAATCCCGAAAAGCTTGCCGGTAAGCATATTCTGGTAGCAGATGATGTAATTACCACCGGGGCGACAATGGAAGCCTGCATTCAGACTATCCAAAAAGCTGCCGGTACCCGAGTCAGTGTTGTCAGTATCGGATTTGCAGCCCATTAAAAAACCCGGCAGTAATCAAATACCACCGGGTTTTTAATTTAAAAGTGCGGAAAACTATTCCTCCTTGTTTGACTTTATCAGTAACCTGATTTTATTGAAGCCATAGATTCCAGCCATCACAAGCATAGATATCAATCCGCCTCCAATAGGTGATCCTCCTCCAACCGGTGGGTCACCGCCACCAGGCCCTCCGCCCGGATCAGGCGGCTGATCGGCGAAAACCGGACTGAGACACACAGCTATTAATAAGCTAAGTGTTATCAGTAACTTAAGATTTCTGCTCATACTATTAATATTTTACGATTATCGGATATAAACTTTCTGGTTCAGGTTACCGGTTTCTCCGGCAACTTTTACAACCATATAACCCTGATGACCTGACAGATCAAATTTCTTAATGGTTTCTCCGGATAAATTCCCGTTCACAATTTCCCGTCCCAGTAGGTCGTAGATCATCACTTTACCGGAAAGGCCATTTACAGAAGTCACATAGACATCAGAATTAAAGGAATAAACCTGAACCCCGCTTAAACCACCATTGTTTTCAGGAACTGCAAGCGTACTGTTTAGGTGCAGGAGGAAGCGCATCTCCTCATCCAGCGGATTGGCATTAAAACTATAAGTCGAGCCTGCTTCAAGTTTGGTGAATGTCCCTTCTTTTAAATCTTCGAGGTAAACACCTGACGAAAACTCAAATCCTGCAAAATCTGTAACACTGATCGTATAAACCGCATCGGCGCCAACTTCCAGTCCAACAGGTATAATCATGTACTCTTCGCTGACCGGGAACGAATTAATGGATAATTCCTTACTGTCCTTTGAAAGTGAATATAGCTGAGGAGCTGCTGCGGATCCGTGGAATTTAGTTGCGTCCATCTGGTCAGCATAAACAGAAGTCTGCGGATCGATACGAAGGATCATTTCATCAGCGAAGTTATTCCCTTCAATTCTAAGTTTCAGGAGGTCAGTAATGCTTTCTCCGGATTTTAAAATATCCTTTGAAGCATGAATCCTTGCGCCATTATTTATTCCCAATGTTCCGGTTGCATATCCTGTTGTAACATGAACAAAGAAACCCTGGTGGGGAGGAATAATATTATCAACACCGTTAGTTTGGAATACCTCCGGTGCCTTTCACATATACTCCGTAATTTCCAACTGCCTGGTTCCAGATATAAACTGCAAGATCAATATTTCCTGCTGTTCTTGACCATCCGCTTCCATCAGTTAACGTCCCAGTCAACTGAAGATGGATAAGGATTGCCAGCAAAATTATATCCGTCGTTTGCAGATGGTTCTCCTGCTGTATTGGTACAGGAAATGGATTTGGCTCCGGTATTCAGATTGCCTGAAAATGTTGCCGTTGCATTGTTGTATGTCCAGATTGCGAATCCTTCCATATCGGTTGTCATCGGATAATTTACGTCGGAAATAAATGTCCAGTGCTTGCTGTTGGTTCATCCCATTCCATCATATACATACCTAAGATATACTCCGGCAACCGGATCTATCGACCGGTGCAGAAACATAGTGCCACTTCATCCTCGGAAAGATATCGTTCAACAGTTGCTGCCACACCATTATTTTCAATCAGAGAGCCTGTGCCTGTTGCATCGGATTTTATGATTAAATTACCATTATTGATAAATGTCCCGAAAACCGTCAACTTACCAGTAGGATTAATTTGTAAACTCGATCCGGGGTACATTGTCAAATTAGCACAGGAAGCTGTTCCGTTAATTGCAGGGAAGGAGGCTTTTGCTACGTCAGGAATTATGGCATAGGTGCCTGCATCCGGTACAATGCCGTTCTGCCAATTTGAAGCAAGACTCCATTCTGAATCGGTTGCACCGGTCCACTCGGCTGTGTAAATTGCGTTTACAGCACCCGGCGTTGGATAAGTTTGGGTATAAGTATTTGTATTTCTTTGACCGCCTGAACCATTGGGTATCCTCTGACATGAATGATCAACATATTAAACTTTCCATTCTCATTTACCTGAGGCTGGCCTGAATTTAAAAGTATTAGCAATCCAGGATCATCAGGATCATCTGTATCATAAACAATTGCATCAATCATGTTACTTGTCGTAACGGGAGTATTGTTGGGAAAATCGGCTCCATTTGCAGCATACAGGGCAACAGCATCCTGTCCGTTTTGCAATAAATTGCCACGGGAACACCAAATCCACACTGGGAACCGCAGCATTGCCAAGAACAAAATATCCATTTGCATCGGTTGAATATCCATCCAAATCATACGCAGCATAGGATAAATCATTGATCCATTATAAAAAACAACTACCAAGCCGGTAAGACTTGTATTTCCAACTCCTCCATCATAAAGTTCAATAAACTCGGCAGCATCAGTACCGGGATGTGTCAGCATCTACTTCATTAATTATTATAAAAGGAACATTTACAGTTAATTCACCTGAAACATTGTTGTTCCATTCCAGAATCCTCCGCTAAAACCTCCATAAACATAGTCAGCAAGACCAAGTTTGAAGCGGCTTGCGTAATAATAAGTACCACCGCTTGGAATAGCTGATCCAATATTTGCCATATATTCATCATTATTTCCAGCATCTGTATTAAATGTAGCAGGGACCCAGTTTGAGCTTGACCATGTGGAAGGATCAGTATTTGAGGTGCTATAACCAATCCAGGCGGTGATCCCGGCTCCTTGTCCTGCTGAATTTGTAACTCCTGGTTCATAAACCTGAGCATAAACATTGTAAGTTCCACCCAAGTGTTATTGTTCCGCTTCCCGGCCACTGAAGGTTACACCAGTCAATCTGCGCAGTTGGAGGATTTACTGTTAATACTCCTGAAATATTGCTACCTCCCCAGAATCCTCCGTTAGAATCCACCATAAACATAAGGGGCAGTGCCAAGTTGAAAACGGCTTGCATAGTAAAAAGTACCAGATGAGTAAGAGCAGCGCCAAGATTAGCTGTATATTCATCGTTATTTCCTGCATCAGCCTTAAAGTTGTAGTAATCCAGTTTGGGTGCCAGGTAGAAGGATCAGAATTTGTATTGCTGTATCCAATCCAGGCTGTTATTCCAGCCCTGGCCTATAGCGTCTGTAACACCTGGTTCATATACCTGTGCATAAACATTATAATTGTCACCAAGTGTTATGGTTCCTGAGCCAGGCCATTGTAGATTTGCCCAATCGATTTGGTTTGTTGCAGCTGCTGGAGTTACTTCTGCCCAGGACGTTCCAATCCTTAATTCATCCATTTCAATAAAGGGAGTATTTGTGGAATGTATCTTGTCTTAATAAAATGCGATTAACATTTGCCAAATCAGTACCAGTATTAGTTGCTGTCATTGTTGCAGTTGGTTCAGCAATTCCAGGTGTTGGGTTTATCCACATTTTTACGATATCGTTTGCAGTACCGGATACGATCTGATATGAAATTACAACAAATAAAGTTGTATTAATTAAAGTTGTTCCTGTTGCAAACTGTATTAGCAGCTGTTGTACGCGGATTTATTCCAAGATCATAACCTATACCATCAGCACCTCCAAACAGTGCCACCAAAAGTAGTTGCGGTACCTTCTTGTAAAGCCAGTAAAATATCCTCCAGTAGTACCTAAAGAACCCAAAGCGGTAACATTTAACAAAAATGAATAATAGACAGTTCTGTGGTTTGCTGGTAAAAAGTTTAGCTGCATCTATTCCACTCCATCAAAAGATACCTTATTGAAATTGGGAGTTTCGAGTCCAGCATAGGCAAGACTTCCTGAAGCAATTAATAAATTATCTCCGGAATTTAGTGATGTCCATCCGGTTTGGGTTTGCAATCCTTGACTAACCGTATAATTAATTGCATCAAGATGCGGTAAAGTTACCTGTCCCCACCCCCAGTAACCCATTCCGAGGGCGAATAATAAAATAAGTAATGACTTTTTCATAACATTAATTTTTAAAATTTATAGTTTGATTGATATTGTTCTCAAAAATACGTAATTTCCCTGATCAAATGCCTTAAAACAAACTTAATTTTTTATCAATTTAATAAAAATTGATCGTAAAAAAGGGAAACAAAAATAATGATTTAATAACTGCTAAACCATTAACCGGGACAATTGTTAATAAATTTTTACGATTTACCTTTGTGCAAATCACAAAACCAGTAAAGCATTTATATAAAAATTTCCTCTAAAACAGGAGATTAAGGATTAGGAAGGGAAAAAAATCACCGGAGAAAAGATGATCAGAGTTTTTTAACTTTATAAACTTTTCTTGCACCATACCCCATCGCCATTCCGAGCATGATCACCAGGCCGCTTCCAATGGGTGAGCCGCCACCAACCGGTGGATCTCCTCCACCAGGTCCTCCTCCCGGATCAGGGGGCTGGTCGGCGAAAATATTGCTTAAAAACAAGGGGTATAACATTATGAAGACAAATACGATCAGTGGTATAATTTTTCTTTTCATCTTTCTTAGATTAATTCTTGTTTTTATTTAACTGAAATCCTTCGTACCAAAGGATAACTCTGAATCAGAACGCTGCACAACCCACACTTTATCTAATACCCCACAAACTTAATCAAATAAATTAACTTAAACACAGTTTTACAAATTTTTTTTTTACAGGAAAAATCAACAATGGGTTTGAACTTACGCATAGTTTTATTTATCAATTACTTAGAATCGATATTTAAAACGCTATATTTGCAAAAATTTTATTGCATTATTTTTTTTGAGAAATATTTAATTACATGGCGGACAAAAAACCTGTCAGAAAAGAAAAAAGAAAGCCTGATATTAGGAGAGAAAATAACCCGGGTAAAAATTTAAATAATCAGGAGAAAAATCAGGATTTGATCCGGCTCAATAAATTCATTGCGAATGCGGGTATTTGCTCACGCCGGGAGGCGGATAAACTTATTGCTTCCGGGGTGATCACTGTAAACGGGAAACCGGTAAAAGAACTTGGTGTGAAAATATCACCTGAAGACAAAGTACAATATGACGGCCAAAACATCAGAACGGAAAAAAAATATTACGTTTTGCTTAACAAACCAAAAGGATATCTAACAACAACCGATGACCCCTTCGACCGAAAGACTGTGATGTTTCTCGTCAAAAACGCCTGTCGTGAAAGAATTTATCCGGTCGGACGCCTCGACAGGGAAACTACCGGAGTGCTATTGCTGACCAATGACGGAGACCTTGCAAAAAAACTTACCCATCCGAAACACCGGATCACAAAAATTTACCATGTTGTACTGGATAAAAATTTAAAAACCGGTGACATGAAAAAAATTGCCGAGGGTATTGAACTTGAAGACGGATTTATCAGACCCGATGCGATTGCATACGTTCAGGGTGCAACAGACAAAAAAGAAATCGGGATCGAAATACATTCCGGTAAAAATCGGGTCATCCGCAGGATATTTGAAACAATTGGTTACAGGGTGGCCCGGCTCGACAGGGTATCTTTTGCCGGGCTTACCAAAAAGGATGTTCCAAGGGGCAAGTGGCGTTACCTGAATGATAAAGAAATCGGTTTTTTGAAAATGAAATAATGAAAAACTTTTGGGATTCAAGATTTTAAATAATTTCGCAAAAAAAATTTAAAAAATTTCGGAGGGTATATGATGAGACAATTTCTGCTTTTATTTGCATTAGCTGTGATATTTGCAGCCTGCAGCACTTCAACTAAAAAGAATTCCGGAATGCAAACCGGTGAAACGGACACAATTACACAACCCGTCAGCATTTCCGTTAATGAGTTTCTTGAAAAAGCCGATGATCTTGTCGGAAAAGAGATTACAATTCAGGGAACCGTTTCGCACACTTGCAAGCATGGTGGAAAAAGGATGTTCATTTTTGATGATAATGAAGATAACCGTGTAAAAATCGAAGCAAGTGAAACGGTGACAAGTTTCGATGCAAGCCTTGAAGGATCGGATGTTTTGGTCACAGGATTGCTGAAAGAACTGGTCATTGATGAAAATTATCTGACCGAGTGGGAACTGGAGGTTAAAAATGAAATGGAGAACCCTGAACCGGAGAGTGATTCTGTTGCAGCGGAGCACAGTAGCGGCGGACTTGGCGAAAGCGCAGACCAGGGCGAGCATGTAAGTGCTATGGAAAGCATTGAAAACTACCGCAAACAAATCAAAGAAAGCGGTAGCGACCATCTGTCTTTCTATTCGGTTGAATGCACAGCTTACGAAGTATTAGCTGCAGATACCATTCAGTAAGTTTATACCAGACTTTTTACTTTTATGGTCAGGAATCCAGACCTGACCATTTTTTGTAATGACTGCAAAATAGTTGTTTATGGAATTCAAGTGGCGAAAATGGAACCGTGCCGTACACAGGGATTTTGGTTATTTTTTCTTTGCAATGACCGTTATTTATTCCCTTTCCGGAATAGCGATCAATCATCTTGATGACTGGAATCCGAATTACATTATTTCTTTAAAAGATTTTCAAATCAAAATCCCTCCTTCAGCCACTAAACTGACAAAATCCGAGGTCATTAACATGCTGACTGAAATCGGAGAAAATGATAATTATAAAAAGCATTATTACCCCGGACCCGGACAGTTGAAAGTATTTCTTGACGGCGGAAATGTGATTCTTGATCTGGAGTCGGGTAAGGGAACACTTGAAAAAATTAAACGCCGACCCATATTCCATCCTGTCAACTTCCTTCATTACAATCCCGGAAAGTGGTGGGCGCTTTTTTCAGACATTTTTGCCGGAGCCTTAATATTGATAGCCATTACCGGACTTTTTATCATCAGGGGAAAGAACGGAATTTCCCGCCGCGGAGCTGTTCTCACAATAGCTGGTATCATTAT
The DNA here is from genome assembly GCA_963708435.1 of uncultured Bacteroidales bacterium. GTDB lineage: Bacteria > Bacteroidota > Bacteroidia > Bacteroidales > JAADJA01 > JAADJA01. Next base: position 79,917 of record CAVPSZ010000019.1, on the reverse strand, counting down.
CCCTGTCATCTATTTGATACTTTTTTACTAAAAAATTTTTTTTATCCGGATTTGTTTATACCTTGCACAAAAAATAGCTGATAACGGAATCGGCTGCAGAGGACTGTTTAAAATGATTGGTCACTAAGAGGCTGAGGCAGTTATAGTTATTACAATCAGGGTTAAGGTAAGGTTTTTTTGGTTCAATTTTTGAGTCAAACCCTTGCTTATTATTAAGGTATGGTAAAATCAAGACATTTGGTATGTCGTTAACAGATTTTGAGGATAAACGTCTTGAGGGTAGAAACAGGGAAAAGGATTTGAATCATTTGGAAAACGGTCAAAATTCAAACAGATCCGATAAAAAACTATTATTGGGTACTGTTCAGTTTTACGAGGATATCTTGTATTCCCTGAGTAAGTCCCTTATCATTGTATTCAACAGGCTTAACAAACATATTGAAGTTTGGGGAAATGCTGAAATTGAAGACATGTATGGGATTAAAATTTCAGAATTAAAAAGCAAAACCCTTAATGAAGTATTTCCTTCCCTTGTCGCCGATGAGTTGAAGTTACACATCAGGAAAGTATTTGACACGGGTAAGACAAGTCATTTACAGATCAGTTCCGATTTTCCAAAGGGTAAATTCTGGATGGAGGTTTCTCTTACCCCGCTGGTCGAAAGCAATGATAACACCTCTCTGGCCATCGGATATTTCAGGGATATTACAGAATCCAAGCATTTTGAAAAGGAATTGATTTCCACTCGTGAAAAAGTCAGAAACCTGATTGAACTTTCACCTGAATGCCTGCTAACTGCCAATTTAAAGGGAGTGATTTCCTCCGTCAATATTGCCTTTTCCAAAATATCGGGCTATAAGGAGGATGAACTGATCGGTAAAAAAATCACCCGGCTGCCCAATTTGAAATCGCAGGACATTTCAAGGTTTCAGGCTATTATAGATATTGTCAATTATAATGAACTGCCTCCTTCATTTGAATTTGAATGGGAAAGCAAACAAGGTGCAATCCTGTGGTGCGAGGTAAGAGTAAGTCACCTCACGAAGAACAATAAACTTAGCGGGTTCCAAATCATTTTAAATGAAATAACCGAAAGAAAATTAATTGAAAAGGACCTCCTTAAGAGCAAAAAGGCTTATAAAGTGATCATTGAAAATGCCCATGAGGCTATTTTCATTATTCAGGATAATCAGATAAAATTCTGTAACTCAAAATTTATTGATATTTTGAATTGCAGTATGGATGAATTGTTAAGAACCCCTTTCGATCATTTTATACATTCCCAGGATAAGCACCTGGCAAAAAAAATCATCTCGGAAAAATGTCAGGGCAAACAAACCGGAGAAAATCATGTGATTCGTATTGTAAACGAAACAGGTAATGTAAAATGGATCACGCTAAATACCGTTTTCATCGATTGGGAGGATTCTCCGGCCACATTGGTTTTTGCCAGCGATATTACCGAAAAGAAATCGTCTGAAATTAAAGAAAAAAGATACCTTAAAAATCTTGAGTTCCTTTCAGAAAAGGTTCTGGAATTTATTGAGCTTAAATCAGATTTCAATATATACCGTTTTCTTGGGGAGAAAATAGCGGAGATTCAGAAAGACAGCCTCATTTTGCTGATTTCCTACGATCAGCATACGGGTACTACACGATTGCAGCATATCCAGGGCGAAGAAGAAACCGAGAAGAACCTGCTTGACATCATTAACAATACCCCCAAGCAATTTAACCTGAAATTGAACCACAACCTGATCCGCAACCTGTCTTACGGAAAGATTATAAAAATAAATGATGGTATTTTTGAATCGGGATATAACATTTTTCCAAAGAGCACCTTCAGCCTTATACAAAAAAAACTTAATCTTACCGGTATCTACCTGGTCGGTTTGACCTGGGGCAATACGGTTTTCGGAAGCGCAATGATCTTTCTGCCCGAAAACATGCAGATCGAAAATCCCGAGACTATCGAAATGGTCGTTAAGCTTAGTTCTTTTGCCTTGCAAAGGAAAAAGGATGAGGATTTACTGCGCAACAATGAAGAAAAGTTCCGGAGAATTTTCGATTCCTATCAGGATGTTTATTTCAAGGCTGAAATTGACGGAAACCTGGATGAAGTCAGTCCCTCTGTCAGGAAAATTCTGGGTTATGAGCCTGATGAGATACTGGGCAAAACAATCGGAGAATTCTTTTATGATAAAAGTCATATTTTCAAGCTGGGAAAAGTCCTTTTGAGAGAAGAGGTCATAACTGACCAGGATATACGATTAATCCGGAAAGATGGTAAGGTAATTGATGCCTCACTGAATGCGCGGATACTCAAAAACAACAAAGGAATTCCTGCAGGCTCTGAAGGTGTCATCAGGGATATCAGCGAAAGAAAAAAGGCAGAGGCCGATTTCCATAAAAGTGAAGAGAAATTCAGGACCCTGGCCGATTTTACATATGACTGGGAATACTGGCTTTCTCCTGACAATGAATTAATTTATATATCTCCTTCCTGTGAACGAATTTCAGGTTATGCACCTCAGGAGTTCGTCGATGATCCCGAACTGATGATTAAAATTGCTCATCCGGATGATGCTCATTTGTTGCGGAATTATTTACAGAATCATAGGAAACCCGGAACAGATGTGCTGAAGTTTGATTTTCGGATCATCACCAGAGATAAGCAAATAAGATGGATAAATCACATCAGCCGTAAAGTCTTTAATGAGAAAGGCATCCTCCTGGGGTTAAGAGCAAGCAACAGGGACATATCCGACAGGATGGAGGCAGAACAGGAATTACGAAACAGTGAACAAAGATTCAAAACCCTTTTCTATGAATCACCCGATGCGGTCTTTGTTGAGGATTATGATGGCAATATTCTTGATGTTAACCCGGCTGCATGCAGGTTGCACATGATGAAGAAAGATGAGCTGATCGGGAAAAATGTTGTCGATCTCATTCCAAATTATCAAAGAGATATTATTGCTAAAGACTTTTCTAAATGGATAACCGGTGAATTTGGAAATTACAGGGGGATTTCAAAAACATCTGAGGGATTGTGCATACCGGTTGAGATTCATGCCAGTAAAATCCAGTATTCCGGCCGGCCCGCCCTGATGTTCATCGTGCGCGATATAACGCTTATCAAGGAAACCGAAGACAAGCTGAAGGAAGCGGTAAGTAAAGCAGAGGAAGCCGACATGCTGAAATCAGTATTTCTTGCCAACATGTCCCATGAAATCCGTACTCCTATGAATGCCATCATCGGATTCTCAGAAATATTATCTGATCCCGATCTGACAAAAAAGGAAAGGAATGAGTTCATCAACTATATAACACAGGGAAGCAACACATTGATGAACCTTATTGAAGACATCATTGATATTACAAAAATTGAGGCAGGTCAGATTAAAATCAATATTGCGGAATGCGATGTAAACACCCTGATGGATGAATTGTATGCCACTTTCCTTAAAATCAAAAACAAGAACGGAAAACAGACACTCGAACTCCGTCTGAATAAACCTGTTGTTGAAGAGGGATTTAATATCAGCACGGATCCCAGCCGAATAAGACAAATATTATCGAACCTGATCGGAAATGCACTTAAGTTCACCGATGAAGGCTTCATTGAGATCGGATTTACAACAACGGGCGATAATAAGATCATATTCTATGTCAGGGATACAGGGATTGGAATTCCGAAAGAAAAGCAACATATTATTTTTGAAAGGTTCGGTCAGGTTGCCGATTCATCAGGCAGGGAAAAAATGGGAACAGGACTGGGTCTATCCATTTCAAAGAAATTGGCAGAATTGCTGGGAGGTTCCCTTACCTTTGATTCAGATACTGGCCGCGGCTCGGTTTTTTACCTTACCTTACCAGTAAAGAAAGAATATACCAGGGAACACCCAAAAGAAAAACAAACTTTGCCCCCTGTCAGTGACTGGAGCAGTAAAACATTTCTGATTGCTGAAGATTCTATCCTGAATTATACCTATCTTGAGGCTCTTTTTCAAAAAACCAAGGTAAATATTCTTTGGGCAAAGGATGGAAAAGAGGCTGTAGACCTATGCCGTGAAAATAAAAAAATCGACCTTGTTCTGATGGACATCAAGATGCCTGTTTTGAGCGGACTTGAAGCCATTGTTGAAATAAAGAAGTTCCGAAAAGAATTACCCATTATTGTTCAGACAGCCTATGCAATGCCCGAAGATCGTGAAAAAAGCCTTGCTGCCGGCGGTGATGAGCACCTGACAAAACCCATCAATCCCGATGAGTTGTTTGCCACGATCAACAAATTTTTAAATTGATTGCTTTCCTGTATTCTGCTCTGATTTTTTGTAGCTTTGAGAAAAATTTAAAACGATGAAAAAGTTGTTTTTATCTGCTTTTGCAGCAACAATCTCAACAGCTGTATTCTTAACATTTTACTTCATTCAATCTAAAACTCCCGAGAAAATAGCAGAAAAACCCAATGATTGGTTTTTTATGCAGCGGGCATATCCAAAAGGCGAGATCAATCATGAGGTGTATTTACAATCATTAAAGGCGGCTGAAATTTTCAGAAAAGAGCAGGCACTAAAAAAAGATACATTAGTTTGGACATTTGCTGGCCCATTGAATATTGGTGGCAGACTCACCGATGTAGAAATGCATCCCTCCGACATGGTTACTATCTATGCTGCCACCGCCTCAGGAGGGGTTTTCAAATCGGGTAATACGGGCAGTTCCTGGGCGCCGATATTTGATAGTGCGCTAAGTTTGTCAATTGGTGATATAGCCATAGCTCCATCAGACCCTCAGGTCCTTTATGTTGGAACAGGAGAGGCAAATTGTGGCGGCGGGTCTCAGACCTATGATGGTGTAGGTATTTATAAATCGACCAATGGTGGTAATACCTGGATTCATTGCGGTTTGGAGGCCAGCCGTAATATTGGCCGAATGGTAATCCATCCTCATAATTCTGATATCGTTTATACGGCGGCAATGGGTAATCTTTTTTCAAATAATCCGGAGAGAGGAATATATAAAACAACTGACGGAGGTCAGTCCTGGCAAAAGATGTTGTTCGTTTCGGATTCAACCGGAGGAATAGATGTTGTATTACATCCCGAGCATCCCGATACGGTTTTCGCCGCTATGTGGGAAAGGATCAGAAGGCCCAACCGGAGAAGCTACGGAGGGATCACCTGCGGGATTTACAGATCATTTAATGGTGGATTAGACTGGACAGAATTGACAGCCGGACTCCCTTCGCCGGGAAATAATATTGGCAGAATTGGAATTGATATTTCGAGGTCCGACCCAAATACTCTTTTTGCCATCTATGCAGATAAAACTGGATATTTTGAAGGTGTATACAAATCAACCAATGGAGGTGATTCCTGGGTTCAAACCAATGATGGCTCATTGAGTAATTGTTACGCTTCATATGGCTGGTGGTTCGGAAGAATAAGCATTGATCCTGTTGATCCGAATATTGCTTATGTCATAGGGTTTGACTTGTATAAAACTTCCAATGGCGGAAATACATGGATAAATATTTCAGAGATAACAGTTCATGTTGATCAGCATGGTTTATATGCCCATCCGATGAATCACAATTTCGTGGTAGTAGGAAATGATGGAGGCCTTTATACTTCGGTAAACGGAGGCAATACATGGTCATGGATCAACAACTTGCCAATCACACAGTTCTATACCTGCGAAATTGACCAGCAGCATCCGGAAAGGCTTTACGGAGGAACTCAGGATAACGGGACCAACAGAACACTGACCGGGAATCTGAACGACTGGCAAAGCATTTACTGGGGTGATGGCTTTTATGTACTGGTCGACCCCGAGGACAACGATTATATTTATGCTGAATATCAGTACGGTAATTTTGCGAAGTCTGTCAATGGTGGAACTACATTTAATACTGCTATGAACGGTATATCAGGTTCGGACAGAAAAAACTGGTGTACTCCGGTCGTCTTTGATCCAACCAATCCTGAAATACTTTATTATGGTGCCAACAGGCTTTACAAATCTACCAACAGGGCTTCCACATGGACGGCTATAAGTGCAGATCTTACCAATGGACCTGGAATTAACCTTACTTACGGGACAATTACTTCCATTAGTGTTTCACCTGCAAATCCGGAAATAATTTATGTCGGAACCGATGATGGGAATGTATGGGTAAGTGCCATGAACGGCATGGGATGGGAGTATCTTTCAGCCACTCTGCCTGACCGTTGGGTTACAAGGTTAGCCGCTGATCCTTATGATGAAAGCATAGCATATATTACATTTTCAGGGTATCGGTGGGATGAATTCCTGCCTCATGTTTTCAGGACAACCGATAAAGGGCAAACATGGGATGACATATCGGGAAATCTTCCTGAGGCACCTATTAATGATGTAATTATTGATCCTGTGGATAATAATTGTTTGTATATTGCTTCTGATGTTGGCGTATTTGTCACCTATGACCTCGGTCAGCAGTGGGAAATGCTGGGTACGAACCTGCCGAATGTGCCTGTAAACGATCTGGTTCTGCATAATGAAAGTCGTATCCTTGTCGCTGCAACATTCGGCAGATCGATGTATACCTATGACCTCAATCAGGATACGACAGCCACCGGTATAAATTATTCTCAGGTAAATGCAGCCATTTACGGCCTTGAAATATTTCCCAATCCATTCACTGACAACCTTTCTGTTTCGATCAGTTCATTAAGGAATGTGAAAGGTAAGCTCGAAATCAGAGATATGAATGGCCAATTGATTATAGAATTATTTAACGGATATTTTAAGAAGGGAATAAATGATTTCAATTTTAATTTTTCTGAACACGAGTTGCTGGATCACAAATTATATTTGCTTATCCTATCAGCGGGTGGCAAAACAATAACCAAAAAAATCATCCGGTTGTAGCTCAGGTCATGATTTTTGTTACCGGATTCAATTTTTCGTTAAACCCTTCTTTAGCACAGAAAGGGCATTGAGGCTCCTGTTCAGAAAAAATATAGCCGCACCGGTCGCATTTGTAGCTGGGTTCAGTGTAGGGAATTAATTTCCTGTGTTGTGAGCTAAGGAAAAATGCAAGACCCATGATCGGAGTAAGAAAAAGGCTCAGCCAGAATAACCTTCGTGGTCCAATTTCCCTCATTTTTCCCAGTCTTGAAAACAGATAAACCACAATTATATAAAGAAAAATTGCAGCTGAAAGAAAAATATATTTCGAACCCATTTCTATTTGATGATACAGATCAACTTTTTAATTCTATGAACCTGCAAAAATAAAATAATTACTATTTGATTTTCATTCAATAAATAATTCTGTCGCAATGCCATCTGCAAAAAACTTACCTTTATTCGTAAGTATATATTTGCCATTAATGTATTCTGCGGATTTATTGAGCAGGAACTTTTCAATCGATTTTTGAAAATAAGAACTATACTTCCGTCCAAAAGTTTTCTCAATTAAGGTTGAATCTACTCCCCACATTGTTCGCAAAGATGTAAGAATATATTCATTATAATGCTGTTCCCCGGTCAATAATTCAGATTCGGCTGGAATGATTCTGTTTTTAATGCTACTAAGATATTGGGTTAAGTTGGAAACATTCCACTGTCTTGATTCACCATTATAGGAGTGAGCTGACGGCCCCAGTCCAAGATATTTTTTACCCGACCAGTAGCTTGTGTTGTGCTTTGAAAAAAAAGGCTCACGACAAAAATTTGAAATTTCATAATGAACATATCCCCTGCTTACCATTCCTTCCATGGTCAGAATAAATTGCCTTGTGATCTGTTCTTCATTGACAGGTAAGGTCTTGTTTTTCCTGATCAGGACATCAAGGGCTGTTTTCGTTTCCACTGTCAGAGCATAGGCTGACAGATGAGGTATATTCAATGAATAAAAAGTTTCAAGGTTACTTTGCCACTTATTGTCTGTTGATGTCGGAATGCCATAGATCAGGTCAATACTTATATTGGAAAACCCTGCAGCGATAACGTTTTTTACTGAGTTAAACGCTTCATTGGCAGAGTGAATCCGGTTTAGGTATCGCAGATCTTCATCAAAAAAAGACTGAACACCAATACTCAACCTGTTTACTGGTGTTCTTCTCAAATCAGCAATCTTTACGTGATTCAGGTCATCGGGATTGGCTTCAAGCGTTATTTCACAATCTTTCTCGATTAAATGAAAATCAGATAACTTGTCCGCAATCCGGGTTATTTCATCACCCGATAGCAGGGAAGGGGTTCCTCCTCCGAAATATATGGTTTCGATGGATTCTCCTTTCAGATAATTTCTTTGCAGTTCAATTTCATTAAGTATTACTTCAGAAAACAGATTTTTGTTCTTTGATGAGGCAATTGAAAAAAAATTACAATAATGGCATTTTTGTTTGCAAAAGGGAATATGAATGTAAATGCCTGCCACTATGAAAATAGTTTTATAATCAATTAGTAAGGAATTAAAATATTGCTTGAAGGGTCTGCGTAAATGTCCCGCTTGATTATATTTGTCTTGTTAAAAAGGAAAATTTAAAACCAGCTTTCTCTGATTTTTTTTCGATTGAGGATGATGAAAACATACCCGCTGAATATTACAGTTGTGATTATTTGTAAATATATGGGTGTTGAAAAAAGCTTGGATTCAATAATTGCAAAATTGATCAGTGCCCATTTCATAAGATAATAAATAAGTTTACTGATAATTATAGCTGATATCATTGCTGCAAAATGGTTAGAGATTCGTTTGGAAATTTCGAAAAACAACCAGACATTGAGCAGCAGCTCAATGGTCATGATCAGGCCTTTATATATGTTGGGATGGCTTGAAATAAGAAATGAGAATAAAGGCAGTGTTAATGCGATCAGATAAGCATTGGTTTTAGTAGTATGAACCATCGCCAGAATAAGCATAATTCTCATCGGTTCGACGAGGTAAACCGGAACATTGAAAAGATGAGATAAGGAGGGTACAAAGTAGATGACCGCAAGAGCGATGATATCGAATATAATACTCTTGTAATTAACATGGGTAAAGACCTGGTTTACATTTGTTGCCATAACTTCAAATATTGTTTTCAACAAAATTAAAATAAAATCTATATATGCTGAGAAAAATTTTCGATGTATTTTTATACCATTATTGAAAACGAGAAATTTTGTTTGTTATGAAAAGACGTGATTTTTTCAGAAAAGGTTTAAGTGCCAGTGCTGCTGCTTCAGCTTCCATGGTTTTCGGGCGTCTGGATAAACTTTTTGCAGCTCCTCCTGGATTTCCGCAGCTTCCCTTTGATATGGTTGCCGTAAGAAACGGAGAACCTGAAGCCATGTTTGATAAAGCCATAGAATCTTTCGGAGGAATGGGCGCTTTTGTTAAAAAGGATCAAAAGGTAGTTGTTAAGCCAAACATTGGCTGGGATGTCTCTCCTGAAAGGGCAGGTAATACAAATCCTGCACTTATAAAAAGAATAATTGAGCATTGTTTTAATGCCGGTGCCAAAGAAGTTTATGTTTTCGATAATACCTGTGATGACTGGAATAAATGCTATAAAACAAGCGGGATCGAGGATGCAGCTAAATCTGCCGGGGCTAAACTGGTACCTGGCAACTCCGAAAGTTATTACCAGGAAGTCGATATAACTAAAGGTATAAAGCTGAAAAAAGCAAAAGTTCATGAACTCATCCTCGAATCGGATGTGTTTATTAATGTTCCTGTTTTAAAGCACCATAGCTCGGCTGATCTGTCCATTGCTATGAAGAACCTGATGGGAGTTGTCTGGGACAGGATGTTCTGGCACCGAAATAACCTTCACCAGTGTATTGCGGATTATGCCACCCATCGTCCACCTGACCTGAATGTGATAGACGGTTACAGGGTAATGATGAAAAACGGACCCAGGGGTGTTTCAGTCAGTGATGTGGTTACCTATAAGTCCCTGATTCTTTCTCCTGATATAGTAGCTGCCGATGCAGCGGCAACCAAACTCTTTGGTTCTGAACCGGAAGATATCGGCTATATTGTAAAAGCCGCTGAGTTGGGGGTCGGAACCTATAATCTCGACAACCTCAACATCAACAGGATTAAGCTTTAGAATGAGAAAATTCGTTTTTCTTAAATGGCTCAGAGTAGTCATTTCCTTAGCATTTTTTTTTCTGATTTTTTTTCTTTTTATTGATTTCACCAACTCGCTTTCTGCTTTTTTTATAAACCGGCTGCTTTTCTTTCAGTTTGTGCCCTCAGTGATTAAATTCATTAACCTTATTGGATTCCTTGCATCAGGTTTTGTCGTTGTTTTGATATTCACGGTTTTGTTCGGCAGAATATATTGTTCATTCTTCTGCCCGCTGGGCACGCTTCAGGATATTCTGGCATTCATTTCAAAAAGATTCAATAAGAGAAATCATTTCAAGTTTTCTAAGCCCCATTCGTGGCTGAGATATTCCATTCTCGGCCTGACTTTATTAACTATACCGGCAGGTACGATAATACTTTTAAATCTTCTCGACCCTTTCAGCCTTTTCGGGAAGATGGTATCAGATCTATTCAGGCCCGTATATTATGGAATGAATAATATTGGAGTTTATCTTCTTGAAAAAACCAACTTTTATTCACTTTATCCGGTTAAACTCAAAAGCTACAATTGGATATCCTTCGGTTTCTCTGCATTTATGATGGTTCTTATTGTTTTATTTGCCATAAAAAAGGGAAGGCTCTACTGTAATACCGTTTGTCCGGTTGGGACTTTTCTTGGCCTGGTTTCCGGATTTTCTGTTTTTAAAATCAGATTGGACGAAACCCTTTGTAATCGATGCGGGACATGCGGAGCAAGTTGTAAATCCTGCTGCATCGACACAAGAAATAAAAAAGTTGACTTTACGAGATGCGTTGGATGTTTAAATTGCCTGACGGTTTGTCCGGGTAATGGTGTAAAGTTCTCCTTCGCTTACTTAAAACCGCTATCCATAAACTTACCTGCGGGAAAGATGATCGACAAAGACCGGCGTCAGTTCCTTTTAAATTCAGTCTCATTGACTTTTGGAGCTATAACCGGGATATCAAATGCTAACAGCCAGGTTGTTAAAAGCGCTAAAATCCCTGTAATTAAAAAGTATCCGGTTACACCGCCAGGTTCGCTTGGAATAGATCATTTGCATAAGAATTGCACAGCATGTCATTTATGTATCAGTGCCTGCCCAACGCATGTATTGGAGCCAGCTCTTATCCAATATGGCTGGGATGGTTTGTTTCAGCCTGTAATGAATTATAAGGCCAGTTTTTGCAACTTTGAATGTGTTGTTTGTTCGGAGGTATGCCCGACAGGCGCTATAATTACTGTTACACCCGATAAGAAAAAACTGATTCAACTTGGAAAAACAAATTTTCTGAAGGAGAATTGTGTTGTTTATACTGATGAAACTGCCTGCGGAGCATGTTCGGAGCATTGTCCCACAAAAGCCGTGAATATGGTTCAATATAAAGGAAAATTGAAAATTCCGGAAATTAACCAGGAAATCTGCGTGGGATGCGGAGCTTGCGAATACGCCTGTCCGACCACCCCAAAATCAATTTATGTTGAAGGTAATCCGGTTCATCTTGAGGCGAAAAAGCCTGAGGAGGTTAAAAGTGATACGAAAATCAAACCTGAGGATGATTTTCCTTTTTAATTGGATTATTTCGACGAAAATTACTTTCTCAAAATTATCCTAAAAGTTGTTCCTTTATTTAGGACAGATGTCTTCACAAAAATCTTCCCCTTATGATAATCTTTTATAATTCGCTTCGAAAGAGATAAGCCCAAACCCCAACCCCTTTTTTTGCTTGTATAACCGGGATTGAAAATTGTTTTGAATTTCGACTTTGGTATTCCTTTGCCATTATCCGAGATATCAATCAGAACTAATTTTTCTTCCTCGCAAATATCAATTTCAATTTTGCCGTCTCCTCCGATTGCGTCGATGGCATTTTTGCACAGATTTTCTATAACCCATTCAAACAGATGAAGATTGACGGGTGCATAGATTTCGGTATCCTTGGATTGAAGGATGTGATATTGCACTTTTTTTGAAGATCTTGACCGTATATAATCTACGCTGTCATAAACAACCCGTACTATGTTTTCTTTTCTCAGTTTTGGCTCGGAACCTATTTTAGAAAACCTGTCGGTAATCTTTTGTAGTCGCTCGATATCCTTGCTAAGCTCATCCATCGTTGCACTGCTAAGGCCGTCCATCCTTAGCAATTCTATCCAGGCCATCATCGATGATAAGGGCGTGCCAAGCTGATGCGCAGTTTCTTTAGCGAGCCCCACCCAAACCTGGTTTTGTTCAGATTTTCGGGCGGAACTGAAAAAGATATAGCCAATAAATAAAAACATTGCAATGATTCCGAGCTGTACATATGGGAAATACATCATTCTTGTCAGCAGGTCCGAGTTCTGATAAAAAATATATCGTTTTCCCTGGTCTGCAAGCTCTATTTCTATGGGATCGTTGTCACCCGCCATATGTTTCAGCGTTTTTTGAAGGAAGAGGCTATCACGTGCCTTTATCGGATCCAGCATCCCGTATTCTATCACCCGATTTCTGGTGCTGTCGGTAATGATAACCGGCACTGAGGCTGAATTTAAGACCACTTCTGAAAAAAAAGAATCGATAAGGTCATCAATGATAAGCTTAAGTTCGCTGAAGAGTTTTGAATCCTTGTAATAAAGGTAATCGGTATTGTTCGGTCCGTACATTATTTTTACCGGCGGATAAATCATAAACTCCTGTAAAAGGTCACCCTTAAGGACAGGCAAGGTATCGGGATTAAAATCAAGGTTGTTATGAAATTTTATCCTTCCATCCCTATCGGCCACGATAACTGGAACAGTAGTGTTTTCAGAAGCGTATTTTACAAAAAAATTCAGCACGACCGGCTGTTCAATTTCGGGAAGAATGGTATAAACATCAGCCAGCAATTCCATCCTCTTTCTTTCTTCCTCTTTGATCTGATCAAAAAACCGGTCGGTATAATTCACAAGTTCCGCCTTCTGATAAATGGCATCAGCCCAGATACGGATGTTATTTCGCTCATCCTTGGCTATTTCACCGACAAGGATATTTGTATACCATAGTGATGCAATAACAATGATTACTGCAAGAAAAAACAGTATCCATTTCCAACGCTTTTTGCGTGCGTATATATTCAATGACAAGATTATTTAATAGTTGTTAACGCAAAATTCGGTAAATTATTCAAATTTCTTAGTTCATCCGCGTTGTTTATTTAACCTGCATATGCAGCTTTAAGTTTCCTTTTTTAGAATAATTCAGGTTAACAAATGTCGTAGGTCAAAATCAAATAATGAACTGTTCGGGCAGCTTTTACTCTGAACGAATTAGTGATAAATTATTTTTAATTTCTTTTCCGGGGGGGATATAACATCTAATTTTGCAGTATTACGATTATTCAATAGACAATGCATACAGAATTTATAAATTCGGAATTATTTACCTGGTTTTTATTGCCCCTTCTCATTTTTTTTGCAAGGATACTCGATGTCTCAATAGGAACTATGCGACTGATCTTTGTTTCAAAGGGCATGAAATACCTTGCTCCCGTTCTTGGATTTTTTGAAGTGACCATCTGGCTTTTGGCTATTGGCCAAATTATGCAGCACCTCGATAATGTCCTTTGCTACATTGCCTATGGATTGGGCTTTGCGATGGGAAATTATATTGGTATTGTGCTTGAAGAGAAAATGTCGATAGGTACAGTCCTGATTCGTGTGATCCCTCAAAAGGAAACAACGCAATTAAGTACAGCCTTGCGTGAGTGCGGGTTCGGGGTAACAGAAGTGGACGTGGAAGGGATGAAGGGAAAAGTTAAAATGATCCTTTCCATTATCAATCGCAAGGATATCAGAGACTTTATTGATAAAGTCAACATCTACAATCCAAAGGCATTTTACACCATCGAGGATGTAAATGCTGTAAAAGATGGATACTTAAAACGTCACAGATCATTTTCTCCATTCGACAGCTTGAATTTTATACGAAGAAAAGGGAAGTAATAGAAGGAAAGAATTGTTAAAGCTTATCCATAAATTGTTTTTCATCAACAATAACCCGTGTATGGGTTCCAATGCCGATCAGTCCCTTTTCATCCCAGGCATGAACTTCAAAAACAATCCTGGGAAATTTTACCTCCCTGATAAATGATTCTCCTGTTACTTTCATACCAATAGGTGTGGCTTTAAGATGTTTTACATTAATTTCAGTGCCAACTGTTGTAAATCCTTGAGGCAGGCTGGAGTGAATGCTTTCGAGAGCAGTGCTTTCCATTAATGCAACCATGGCCGGTGTTGCAAAAACATCTACCAGGCCGGAACCGAAAGCTTTCGCTGAATGTTGTGAGGTGGTGATTATTTCTTTGTAATGTCTTTTGCCGGTTTCAATGTTTATGTTCATAAAATTTATTTTACAGGTAAGGCAACCGTAACCGCCCCAAACGCCAGGTACAAAAATTCATCCTTGCCGTCTTTGATTAAATGGATATTGCCTTATGCTTCAATTTTACATGATGGTGGATGCGTTCTGCTTTCACTTGTCGGCAGTATTGCCACCAAATGAAGATAACGTTTGGTTGTTATCCGGGTCACGAATTGCAAAGACTCACTGGTGAAAAACCGAATCAGATCAATGTCGTCTCCTTGCCGGTCGATAGCCAGGTTCCTTTGCGTCCGATGAATTTTGTTACCTGCCCGATGATCGCAATAAGTTTCTCGGTGCTGCCCGGATAATCCTCCGCCCCAGATAATAGGCTCGCAATACAAAGGGATTATTTTGTTGTGTTCAAGATTTGCTGCTGTTACCTGATAAATGATATCCATTGGCTGTTTCATGTTTGCTGCCATCATAAATACTGCATAAATGCTCCATGGCTTTTGCATAAGGCTTCATCAGGTCTCCGATATGAATAGTAAAATTAATAGATGAAAGAAATTGACTTTGTCAGTTCCGGGTGAAGACTGAGGTATACGGGACATGTGTAAGCCGAACGCTCAATTATTTTTCTTTGTTTTTCCGAAAAATCGTTTTTGGGGAAAGTAATTTCAATTTTAATTTCACCAACCCTTCTTGGATCGGATGCCATAATCTTCCATATTCGCAATTCTGTTCCATCGATATTGAAGCCGTGTTCTCTGGCGGCAATTCCCATAATGGTCACCATGCAGCTTCCCAATGAAGCGGCTAATAAGTCAGTTGGCGAAAAGGCCTCACCTTTGCCTTTATTATCAAGAGGTGCATCGGTAATGATTTCCATTCCCGACCGAACATGTGTAGCACGGGTTCTGAGCTCACCAAGATAGGTGGTTTTTACTGTTTCTTCCATATCCATTTTGTTATTATATTCTGAAGCGGATTGAAAAATTGCAAAGATAGAGTAAACGAGATATACAGTATAATCATGAATCAGGTTGATAAAATAAAAATCCCGGTTCTGAAAGAATCAAAACCGGGACCAAAAACAAGAGGTTATCAATTTACTTTTTGTCAGGATCAGTCTTCTGAGTGTCTTTAGTAGTTTCAGCGCTTGCTGATTTAGTTGTTGTAGATTCCTGTTTCTTGTCGTCTGCTTTCACTTCTTTCTTATCGGTGCATGGGGTACTGCAACTCTTCATTTCCTTTTGTGAACAACAGGATTTTTTAGCCTTTACATCTTTCTTTGGAGGATCATCATAAACTGATGAACTAACCTGTTTTGCAACAACTGAATTGATTGCCACCATACCAACCATAAAGAAGGTTAAAAACGATAATGCGATAAGAGCTTTTTTCATATTTTACTGTTTTTTAAATTAATGTTTCTCTAATTAACGCGCAAACATACAAAAAGTTTTATTGTTGTATTGTTAAATAGTTGTTAAATACTGTTAATTTTTTGTTAAAATTTATTCAGCACTTGTTGTATACCTTAAATTTGACCTATGAGTAAAAAAGTTTTAAGATATATTATTCTCCTGACAAGCATTTTTTTTATTGCGGCACTTATTACACAATTGTTATGGGTAAGAGAGACCAGCCTGACAAAGAATCAGCAATTATTACTATGGCATTATTTCGTTCAGAAGATAGTGTATTCGTTTCGGGGAATTATAATGGAGCAACGGACGAATTACTTCAGTCTCCTATGAAGAATGCCATTTCTTTACCAGGTGAACCAGGCAATTATTACCTTTCGGTATATTTTCCGGAAAAAAAATCAACCTTCTTTAATAAAATAATCATTTTACCTGTTATGTCCGGATTGTTCATGCTTGTTCTTGTGTTCAGTTTCTTTTTTACATATTATTTTATCATCAGGCAAAAGAAACTTTCGGAGATTAAGGATGATTTCGTAAACAATATGACCCATGAATTTAAAACCCCGATTGCAACCATATCTGTTACCAGCGAAATTCTTACTAAGGAACAGGTGGCCAGTTCTCCTGAAAAAGTTGCAAGGTATGCGCAGATCATATATGATGAGAATGCAAGGCTAAAGAATATGGTAGAACGGATTCTTCAGATTGCCATCATCGATAAGGATGAATTCAGGTTAAGGAACAAGGAACTGGATGCGCATGAAATCATCGCCGGTTGTATCGAGAATTATAAAATTATGGTTGCCGAAAGAAAAGGAACCATAAGGACCCGGTTTGATGCCTCGGAATCAGTCATTATTGCCGATCGCGATCACCTGGCCAACATCATGAATAATCTTCTGGATAATGCGGTTAAGTATTCGCATGGCAAGCCTCAGATAAGTGTTACAACCATTAATAAAGAGAACCGTTTATCGTATCAGTAGCCGATAAGGGTATTGGCATTGCTAAAGAAAGCCAGGAGGATGTGTTCAAAAAATTCTACCGGCATACAGCAAGGCGACATTCATAATGTTAAAGGTTTCGGGATAGGCCTCTATTATGTGAAAATTATAGTTGAAAAAATGGGCGGTAAAATTGAATTGAAAAGTGAACTCAACAATGGCAGCGTTTTTACATTGTCATTTCCGGTTCAAAAACAATAACCCGGTTTGATGTGTTATATATGAGCTAATTAAATAATCAACATGATGAAACAGGTAAATCCGCGGATTTTATTAATTGAAGATGATCCGAACCTTAGCTTTATGATCAGGGAATATCTTGAGATACTTCATTATGATACCACCTTGTGCAGCGATGGAGAATCAGGATTGACGGAATTTTACAAAGGCAGCTATGATCTGGTTTTGCTGGATGTAATGATGCCCAGAAAGGACGGATTTTCGGTAGCAGAGGATATTAGGAAGCTGGATGATAAAACCCCGATTATTTTCCTCACAGCTAAAACACTGAAAGCCGACCGGCTGAGAGGATTTCAGTCAGGTTGTGACGATTATATCACAAAACCATTCAGCACCGAGGAGCTAAGTTTAAGGATAAAAGCCATATTAAAGCGTTGCATGGTAGTTCAAAATGGTACTTCAGAAAATACTGCAAAAACCTATGAGCTTGGAAAGTACATTTTCGATTACAACAACCTGACCCTGAGAATTGGAAACATTGAACAATCGCTCACCCGAAAAGAAGGTGCATTGCTGAAGCTGCTGTGCGACTATAAAAGCAGGTTACTGCCACGCGAAACAGCCTTAAGAACTGTATGGGGAGGTGATGATTATTTTTTCGGCCGCAGCATGGATGTATTCATGACCAAGCTGCGAAAACACCTCCGGCTTGATCCCAGTATTTATATCACAAATGTTCATGGCGCAGGTTTTAAGCTTGAGGTGAAGGACGCTAAACCTCAAAAAGTCTGATTTCGATAAAATGTTATTAGTCCAAGTTTTTAGGAGGTCAGTTCCGGCCGGTGAAGTAACATTGCTAATTTGTGCGAAGTCGGTTCTGGACAGTGAAATGACATTGATAATTTTGGAGAGTGGCTTCCTGATAAAACCTACCGGTTTTTCAGGAATGCACTTTCAGGAATGCCTTGTAGAGCGGAAACCATTCCCTTGAAATACATTCCTGTGAAACAGGAAGCCGGAATCCAGAATATAATAACAGAGCTTACCTCAGCGTATCCCCCTCCTCATCCCACTCGATGATAAACTCTTTTTTGGCGGGTTTTTTATCAGGCTCTTCATCGGGTTGTTTGGGTTCACCCGGATTATCAGGTTTTTCTTCATCCCATTCTATTTTAAAATCTTTTCCTGTTTCGGGCTGGGAAATAATATAATCATCGTTAGCTTCCGGGTTATCCTTTTCTTTTTTACCGAATTCTCTGCTGAAAACATCCTTGATCTCCTGTTTTTCCTTTTTCATATCGGAAGCAATTTTTTTCCTCACCTCTTTAGTGTCGTAACGGATATCGGGGTCTTCAGCATTGCCGGTCATGTGCAGGTAAAGTGTTGTTCGTCCCAAACCGTCCTCCTCCGCGAAATATTCCCTCTATTTCTTCTTCTTTCGGTTTATCCTTTTTCGAAAGCAACTCGGAGAGCAATATCCTTATATGGTAATCAATGGTGTTTTTGAAAGAGTGGTTACCGAAAATTTTTAGGTCGAGGGTGCTCGATTCGATATCCATCTCAGGTATATAAACCACTTCTTCTTTAATTTCTATCTGGTTTATTAGCGTTGAAAAACGAATATGCTCCAGCTCTTTTTGTTTGATGTACTTTGAAAGCTTATATAATGGAGTATATCTGATCAGTTCACCTTCATGAATCACAATGTCTCCCAGTGCATATACACTTTTGGGGTCAATGTTCAGTTCCGGGTCTATGAATGATTTGTAATAAATGGTTGCATCTACTTTCCCCCTTATTTGATTACTGGTTATATTCTGCTGCCCGAATTCACCCAGTTGGGAAAATAATTCCGAAATGTTAACCTGCTGAAGCCCTGCAGTGAATGAAATCCAGAATTTATCAGGATAATTGCCGTCAATCCATCCGGAAAGCTCTGTTTTGCCTTCCATCGAATTGAACTTTACATCATTTACATTCAGCTTTTTATCTTTCATAACCGGGTTGCCGGTAATGTTCTGTGCCCTGAATGTCCCGAAAGTAAAATCGGCGATTTTAAGGTCAAGATTGAAATTGACCCGGTCTGAGAATTTCATCCGGTAACCCGCTCCTGACTTGTCCTTCCTTAAGCTGAGCAGATCATCCATATTCAGTTTCGAGGAGGTAAAATCAGCTTTGATTTTAATGTCCTCTCCCGGAATAAAAGCATAGGCAAGTATATTCAGAAGGTATCCCTTCATGTTGAAATCGCTTTCATTGATGTTTCCGCTGAAATCTTCAATCAGCAAATCCTTGTTATTGAATTGGAATGATCCCTTCAGGTTACGGTACTCAACCGGATTATTTTTTATCTTCAGGTCTACATTGCTGATCTTCATGGTCCCCGATGTCCTGCTTGATATAAAATCATTGATGGTAAATTTATGAAGGTTCTTAAGGGTGTTGTTGAATTTTATATTTAGCTCAAGCAATCCTGAAATGGATTCCAGATCGTCGATATGGATTATTTCATCAAGTTTATCGAGATTAATAACCGAGGTAAGAGAGGCATTAATATAAGGTTTCCGGAAATTAGTGATAACCAATTCACCCTTTATCTGTCCGGCATTTATTCCTGCGATAAAATCGTGCAGCACTAATTTATAAGTTTCCTGGCTTCCGGAAGATCCGTTTTCAAAATTACCTTTAAAAGAGACATTTTGCAGAAAGATGCCTGAAGCAATATCTTTTAACTTTCCTTTCATAACCTCAAAATCAAATGAGATCTGTGGTACTTTATCGCCCGAAAATTCACCTTCAACTTTTGCATTTAACCTGAATTCTCCATCGATTGAATAACCTCTGATATCCTCTTTGAGTTGTTCCGGAATTAAGCCTAAAAATCCCTGTATATCTGTCTTATCTGTCCGGATAGTCAGGTTCAGCAACTTAATTTCTGAGTTATCCTGTATGGATCCGTCAACTGAAAGATTGATTCCGGGTGATGAAATACTTGCATCTCTGAAGGTGTAAAGATTTTTCAGCCGGTCAATATTCATGGTTAAGCTGATCTTCATATCCCGGTCTTTCAGAAAAAGGTTCTCACCCGACCGAACATGCTTTGTGTGAATATCCCCAGCCATTTCAAGGGTAAAAATATCTCTCGAGAAAGCTCCTTCAAGGTTTCCGTTGATTATTTCGAAAATGTATTCCTGGTCGGAGGGTTGGTGGTAGTAAAAAACCTGAACATTGTTCAGTAAGACCTTTTGGAGATTAATAACAACAGATGATGTCTTTTTCCCGTCATCCTGAGATTGAAATATGGTGAAGTTATTTTGTTGTTCATTTATTACGACAAGGTTCAATAAAGCATCCTTCAGCACAAGTTTTTCAATTGTGTAATCACCCCAGAGCATATCGAATATATCGAAAAGCAATGAAAGCCGGCCTGCTGTCAGCATAGGTGTGTTATTTACCGGCAACTTTTCTGCAGATTTAAGACCGATTAGTTCAACAGATGCAGAAGGGAAATTTCTGAAAACAGAAAAATCAATTTGATTAACAGTTAATTCTATGCTCAGTTTCTTACTTATTTCTTTTACAATTACCTGTTTCACTTTTTCACCATAAAATAACCCGACAACTAATAGAAACAGAAAAAGAGCGGCAAGTACAATACCAATCGCAGCAAGAGTTCTTTTCAGATATTTTTTGAATAATTGCATTTGATTCAAGCTGAAATCAGATTCGAAAAATTTTACAAAATAACGGATACTTTTTTGGAATATTTGAATACTTTTTATTGAATAATCCGAAATATCCTAATTTAGCGCCCCTAATCAATAACGATTTAAATTTAAAAATTTTAAAAATGAAAACAACAAATGTAATCAGACTGGCTTCCCTGATGATTGGCCTGGCACTGCTGGCCGGAAGCTGCACAAACACACCTAAACCGCCTATGAAAGCGAAATTGATTCCATTGGAAGACTTCTTCAAGAACCCCGAGAAAAGCCGTTACCAGATTTCACCCGACGGTAAATACTTTTCATTCATGGCTCCTTATGAGTCACGTATGAACGTATTCGTCCAGGAAAGAGGCAAAACCGAGGCCACTCGTCTCACCAGCGAGACCGACAGGGATATCGCCGGTTATTTCTGGCCGAACAACGAACAAATCCTTTATTTGAAAGATAACGGAGGGGATGAAAATTACAAATTGTACGGGGTAAACATTGATGGTTCTAACCTGGTATGCTTCACTGATTTTGAAGGAGTAAGAACTCAGGTGATTGATGACCTTACTGACATTGATGATGAGGTGATCATCGGCATGAACAAACGTAATCCGGAGGTTTTTGATCCTTACCGCCTGAACCTGAAAACCGGCGAAATGACCATGCTTGCTGAAAATCCGGGTAACATTCAGGGATGGATGTTCGACCACGACGGAAAACTCAGGGTTGCCTTTGCAATTGTTGATGGTGTAAATACCAGCATTCTTTATCGTGAAACCGAAAAAGACAGAATGGAAAGATGTGCTTACTACAAGTTTTAAAGACAATATGTCGCCTTATTTCTTTACCTTCGATAATAAAAATGTGATCGGAACATCCAATCTTGGCCGTGACAAAAGTGTAGTTGTTGAGTTTGACATTGCCAATGGAAAAGAATTGAATGTGCTTTATGAAAATCCTGACTATGATGTAGAGGGTGTTTATTTTTCGCACAAGCGCAAAGTCATCACTGCAGCTTCTTATACTTCATGGAAGAGCGAAAGGCATTTCTTTGATGAAGAAACAAAGCTGCTTTTTGATAGACTCAATAAAGATTTGGGTAGTTACGAAATTGGCATCAGCGCCAATAACAAGGACGAAACTGTATATATTATCCGAACTTACAGCGATCGTTCATTGGGTTCCTATTATATTTATGACAAGGTTACCGATAAACTGGAAAAAATTGTGGATGTCAGTCCCTGGATTGATGAGAATGAAATGGCAAGTGTAACTCCGGTGAAATACCAGTCTCGTGACGGGTTGACCATCAATGGCTACCTGACCCTGCCGAAGGGATATACAATGGAGACAGCCAAAAATCTTCCGGTTATTGTTAATCCTCACGGTGGTCCATGGGCACGCGACGAGTGGGGCTTTAATCCGGAAATCCAGTTCCTTGCAAACCGTGGTTATGCTATGTTCCAAATGAATTTCAGGGGTTCAACCGGATATGGTAAATCTTTCTGGGAAACATCTTTTAAGAAATGGGGACGTGAAATGCAGGACGATATAACCGATGGAACCAACTGGCTGATCAACCAGGGAATCGCTGATCCGAAACGGATTACTATTTATGGTGGAAGCTATGGAGGATATGCTACTCTTATGGGTTTGGTAAAAGAACCCAACCTTTACGCTGCAGGCGTGGATTATGTTGGCGTTTCCAATATGTTTACTTTTATGCAAACCATACCTCCATACTGGAAACCCATGCTCGATATGTTTTATGAAATGGTTGGCGATCCCAAAGCTGACAGCCTTATGCTCAGGGAAGTTTCTCCTGTTTACCAGGCCGAAAAAATTGTGGCGCCGTTGTTCATAGCGCAGGGAGCAAACGATCCGAGGGTGAACAAGGATGAATCGGATCAGATGGTGGCTGCTTTAAAAGCGCGTGGAGTAGATGTTGAATATCTTGTAAAAGATAATGAAGGGCATGGTTTCCATAACGAGGAGAACAAATTTGAATTTTACAGGGCAATGGAAGCCTTTCTGGCTAAACATATGACAAAGTAGTTTTTAATGAAGCAAAATAAAATGCCGGCAGGTGAACCTGGCCGGTTTTTTTTTGTATTGATCAAAGTTGGTTTATGAATTCTGCCCGCCATCGCACACATTTGTAATTTTTCGAACACTTGCTTAAAATTTATTTTAACTATTTGCCGTTATAATTTGTTGAATATCAAAATCCAGATTTTATTGGCATGATAATAGATTTTTTATATCAGGAAAATCTGAAGCTGAATGTATTTACATTGTAAATGGAATTAGAAAACAAAAAATGATTCAACTCAAAGGGATTCATAAAACATACAATACCGGATCGAACAAATTACATGTGCTGAAAGGCATTGATCTTGAAATTGGAAAAGGAGAAATGGTTTCCATTATGGGTTCTTCCGGTTCCGGTAAATCCACACTATTAAATATTCTGGGAATTCTTGATATTTATGATGAGGGAGAGTACCATCTTAACGGAGAACTGATCAAGAACATGAATGAAAAGAAAGCAGCGCATTACCGAAACATGCTCATCGGATTTGTTTTTCAGTCTTTCAATTTGATTTCATTTAAAAATGCTATGGAAAACGTTGCTTTGCCACTTTACTACCAGAAAGTAAGCCGGAAGAAAAGAAACCTTAAGGCAATGGAATACCTCGATCGACTCGGATTAAAAGATTGGGCGCTGCATCTACCGAATGAATTATCCGGAGGGCAAAAACAGCGACTTGCAATCGCACGTGCCTTAATCTCAAACCCGAAAATGATCCTTGCCGATGAACCAACAGGAGCCCTCGATTCGCAAACTTCAATGGAAATGATGGATTTGTTCAGGGAAATTAATGCTACCGGAATTACCATTCTGATCGTTACGCATGAAAGGGATATTGCGTCTAAGACCCAAAGGATCATCAGGCTTAAAAGATGGTATAATCGAGTCCATTGTCAGTAATGGCGAACGGAAGAAATGGCTGGAAGAGCAGGTAATGGCCTGACGAATTTAAGATTTACAAATTACGATTTTAGATTCAATATGATTTTTGTTAGTTCGATAAAAACCTCAAAACAAAATCTGAAATCGTAAATTAAAAATTGAGAGATGTTTGACATCGATAAATGGCAGGAAATATACAGTACGATAAATAAAAATAAGCTTCGTACCTTCCTCACTGGGTTCAGTGTCGCCTGGGGAATTTTTATGCTCATTATATTGCTGGGATCGGGTTATGGCTTGGAAAATGGCGTTAGAAAAGAGTTTGAGGGCGATGCCGAAAACACCATTTGGGTCAACCAGGGAGTCACCAGCACATCCTATAAAGGATATAAGCCCGGAAGGTTTATCGAATTTAAAAATACAGATTACGAGCAGGTTAAGAAAGTAAAAGATGTTGAAACTGCATCCGGACGATTCAATATTTGGGAAAACAAAGTATTATCTTACAAAAATGAATATGGTACTTTCGAAATCATGTGTATTCATCAGGGTTATGGCAAAGTTGAAAACCTTACACCTTCGAAGGGCAGATTTCTGAATGAGAGTGATATTTCGGAGCTGAGAAAAGTTACGGCAATTGGCAAAACTGTGGATGAGGCATTGTTCAAAGGAGAAGATCCTGTTGGAAAGTATATTCAGGTTGCTGGTATTCCCTTTATGGTAGTGGGTGTATTTGAAGATCCGGGCGGGGACAGGGACATATCAAGAATCTATATCCCGATTTCAACAGCACAGATGGTTTTCAACCGTGCTGATGAAGTCGGAACAATATCTATGACCGTTGGAAACGCTTCAGTAGAGAGAAGTAAGGAAATGGTCGAAATGATCAGAAAAGATATGGCAACGCGACATCACTTTGACCCGGAAGATCAGCGGGCAATTTTTATCTGGAACAACGTTGAAAACTATATGCGCTTCATGACGCTATTTGCCAATATCCGACTGTTCATCTGGATTATCGGTATCGGAACTATCATTGCGGGAATTGTAGGAGTCAGTAACATCATGATGATTGTTGTAAAGGAAAGAACCAAGGAAATCGGCATCCGGAAATCAATGGGAGCAACCCCCGGTTCAATCGTCAGCCTTATTTTGCAGGAATCGATTGTCATCACTGCTTTTGCGGGGTATATCGGATTGGTTTTGGGTGTGGGTTTGCTTGAATTGGTGTCCAAAAGCCTTCCTCCCGATTCAGGTTATTTCGCTAATCCGGAGATCAATATGAATGTTG
Organism: uncultured Bacteroidales bacterium; assembly: GCA_963708435.1. Taxonomy (GTDB): domain Bacteria; phylum Bacteroidota; class Bacteroidia; order Bacteroidales; family JAADJA01; genus JAADJA01. The sequence goes on along the minus strand of CAVPSZ010000019.1, from coordinate 54,898 downwards.
CCATTGGTGCAACATTGATTTTAATTGTTGCCGGCGCACTGGCAGGATTTGTTCCTGCCCGCAAAGCTGCCGCAGTGAAACCTGTCGTTGCATTAAGAGATGAATAAAAAGTAAACCAATGAAAATATTCGATCTCGATAAATGGCATGAAATCTATTTCGCTCTGAAGAAAAATCCTCTCAGGACTTTTTTCACCGCTTTTGGAGTATTTTGGGGTATATTCATGCTGATCATCATGATGGGCGCCGGTGAAGGACTGTATAACGGAGCCACCCACGATATGGGTGGAATGGCAACCAACAGTATTTTTATGTGGACGCAAAATACTTCTATGCCTTACAAAGGATTTCAGAGGGGAAGGTATTACAGATTTAACAACGATGATACACAGGCTTTAATCGATAATATACCTGAACTGGATGTAATTGCCCCGCGCTTGCAGGGCTGGGGTGGTGAAGGCAATAATAATGTTGTGAGAGGAGAACGCACCGGAGGGTACAATATTCAAGGTGATTATCCGGCTATTAATTTGATCGATCCTGTTGATATAACTTCAGGAAGATTTATCAATGAAAATGATATCGCAGAAAAAAGGAAAGTAGCTGTTCTCGGAATCCGGGTAATAAACGATTTATTTGATGCAAATGAAGATCCTTTAGGGGAATACATCCAGATTCAGGGTGTTTATTTTCAGGTTATTGGAGTATTCAAGTCAAAAAAAGGCGACCAACAGGCTGAATGGGATAACAAGGCCATCTTTATTCCATTTACTACACTTCAAAAAGTCTACAATTATGGTGATATGGTTGGCTGGTACTCCATGACAGCGAAAAAGGAATATACAGCTAGTGTGGTTGAAGAAAAGGCCAAAGATCTCCTTAAAGAAAGGCACAGTATTCATCCGGATGATGACCGGGCGGTAGGTTCTTTCAATCTGGAGAAAGAATGGAGCAAAATGACAAACCTTTTTACCGGAATAAGGGCTTTGGTTTGGATTGTAGGTATCGGCACACTGCTTGCCGGTGTCATTGGCGTGAGTAACATCATGCTGATAGTTGTTAAAGAACGAACAAAGGAAATCGGAGTTCAGCGAGCCATTGGCGCGACACCAATCAATATTGTGAGCCAAATAATCATTGAATCAGTACTGTTAACTTCATTTGCCGGTTATTTCGGACTGGCACTTGGGGTCGGGTTACTTGAACTGATCAACTATATTCTGGTTTCTTCGGGAGCGCAATCCAATATGTTCAACAATCCGGAAGTTGATTTTAACAAGGCTATGACTGCCCTGGTAATACTTGTAATCTCAGGTATCTTTGCTGGTATGATTCCTGCCCGGAGAGCGGTTAGTATAAAACCTATCGATGCTTTAAGAGATGAAATTTAATCATAAAAAAAATCAATTAAAATGAAAACTTTCTTTAAAGTATTTATCCTCGTTGTGATAGTCGGTATTTTTATTTTCACAATTTATTTTCTTTATAATAAATCACAAGCTAAACCAGTAGTTTTTGAAACAGCCACACCTGTAATAACCAACATTATTAAAAAGACTGTCGCTACCGGTTCTGTCGTTCCGCGAAAAGAAATTGAAATTACTCCAAAGGTTTCTGGTATTATTGAGGAATTATATGTTGAGGAAGGAAAAATAATTCACAAAGGGGATCTTATTGCGAAAGTTCGCATCATTCCTGATATGGTGAACCTGAATAACGCCGAATCAAGAGTCAATCGGGCGAAAATATCTCTTGAAAATGCTCAGCAAAATTATCTCCGTCAGAAAGATCTTTTTGATAAGAATGTAGTTCCTAAATCAGATTTTGAAACATTTGAATTACAATATAAAAATGCCCAGGAGGAACTTATTGCAGCAGAAAATAATCTCGAATTGATAAGAAAGGGTCAGACCAAGAAATCAGGAGAAGCCACTAATACCGTTATCACTTCAACAATTGATGGTATGATCCTCGATATTCCAGTTGAAATCGGGAATTCAGTTATTGAAAGTAACACATTTAATGCAGGAACAACTGTTGCAATTGTCGCTGATATGGGTGAAATGATTTTTGAAGGTAAAGTCGATGAAAGTGAAGTGGGTAAGATCAGAACCGGAATGGATTTGATCCTTACTATTGGTGCTATTAACGATATTAGTTTTCATGCAATTCTTGAGAATATTTCACCCAAAGGAGTCGAAGAAAATGGTGCCATCCAGTTTGAGATCAAAGCTGCAATTGACCTGATCGATACGGTTTTTGTAAGAGCAGGATATAGCGCCAATGCCGATATCGTGCTTGACCGCAGAGATAGTGTGCTGGCCATCAGCGAAGGTCTGCTGAAGTTTGAAAACGATTCGGCTTACGTAGAAATTGAGACTGCTCCTCAGACTTTTGAAAAAAGATATATCAAAACCGGACTTTCTGATGGAATAAACATCGAAGTTTTATCGGGACTTACAAAGGACGATAAAGTTAAGAAGCAGAATTAATCAGCATTAAAATAATTCCCCCGTTTGTTGAAAATTTCAAAAAAATTATTTTTTGTGCAATAATAAACTAAAAGTTTAGTTATTAAACTAAAAGAATAGTTCAAAAATGAAGGAACTGACAAAAGCGGAAGAACAAGTAATGCAGGTTTTATGGAAAATCGAAAAAGGATTTGTCAATGATGTCCTTGAACATTTTCCAAATCCCAAGCCGGCTTACAATACAGTATCAACGATCATTCGAATTCTTGAAAGGAAAAAGTATATAGGACACAATGCCTATGGAAAATCTCACGAATATTTTCCCCTTGTTTCCAAAAATGAATATACAAATAGTTTTTTTAATGGCATGATGAAGAATTACTTCAGTAATTCTTATAAGTCCCTGGTTTCATTTCTTGCAAAAGATAAAAGCCTGAGTCTCCAGGATATGGAAGATATTAAGAAATTAATGGAAGATGAAATAGAAAAACAAAAATCTGCAGGTCATGAATGATTTGGTTTCTTACTTATTACCGTCAGCAATAATTCTGGCAGTTATGTACGGTCTCTACTGGCTGTTCATGAGCAATGACTGTGCGCATAAAACAGGAAGGTCCTACCTTTTATTGTCTGTTTTATTATCCCTGATCGTTCCTTTGCTGAAAATTAAAATTAAGGTTTCACCCACAGCCAATTATCTGTTTATTTTAGAGGAGATCATCATCAAACCGGATCAAATTGCCGAAACAATTGCAGGTAGCATAAAATGGTATCAAATTGTGGTACCCATTTATTTATCTGTTTCAGTTTTCTTTCTATTTCGGTTTTTTTTCCAAATCGGATCGCTTTGGTTGATGATTTATAAATCAGAAACTATTAAAAAGGAAGGATTAAATGTTGTTTTGACCAACCGGAAAAATATTGCATTCTCTTTTTTCAACTATGTATTTATAGGATTCGAAACTACCCGTCAAAACCAGATAGATAAGATAATTGCTCATGAACGGGTACATGCTCGGCAATATCATTCCGTTGATTTAATTATGTTGGAGTTACTGACCATTATACACTGGTTTAATCCGTTCGTTTGGATGATCAAGAGGTCATTCCGAAACCTACATGAATACCTTGCTGATGAAGGTGTATTAACTACCGGAGTGAATAAAACTGAGTACCAAAATATGCTGATTTATCAAACATTTGGAACAAATTATAATTTTCTTACAAATAGTTTCAATCATTCATTAATTAAAAGGAGGTTTATTATGATGTCAAAAGGTCAATCAAACAGGAACAATATCTTTAAAATGATTTTTATCCTGTCTGTTTCAATCATCTTTTCTATGTTTTTTTCCGTAACACTTCCGGAAAGATTGATCGCCCAAGAGCCTGAAAAATCAGTGCCGGCTAAAAAGGAGAATACTAATATAGAAAAGACTGCTCAAAAGGAGGATGTTTTTGTCGTAGTTGAAAAAATGCCTGCCTATCCGGGAGGGGACGAGGCGCGGATAAAGTTTTTGAAGGAAAATATGAAGTACCCCCAGGAAGCTCGTCAAAAAGGAATTTCAGGAAGAGTATTCGTGACTTTTGTGGTAGAAAAAGATGGATCCACTACCAATGTAAAGATTTTAAGGGGAATCGGTGGTGGCTGTGACGAGGAAGCAATCAGAGTTGTTTCGCTAATGCCAGCCTGGAACCCGGGACTTGAAAAAGGCAAACCTGTCAGGGTTCAGTTTAACTTACCCATAATGTTTAGCCTGGAAAAGAACAAAAAGGTTGAAGATTCGCAGCAAGCACTGCCAGAAAACAAATAGTCTTGACGATACAATCCGTATTATTTTTGATCCTTCCTTTATTTTGCAATTCCGTTTATGGTCAAATCTGTTCTCGGCAATACAATAAATTTGACAAGGAAGAACGAAGAACCGGGCTATGGATTGAATATTATGACATTGAACAGAAATCCATATCTACGAAAATCCATTATAAAAAGGGATCTCAATGTAGGGTATGCAGGTTTTACTATAAAAATGGAGAAATTAGGCTCAGATGGCATTATTATCCAAATATAATTAGGGCAAAATATTACTTCGAAAATGGAAATCTTGAACAAAAAGGATGGTCAAAGCTTAAGAATGAAGATGGATCGATGCATTACTACTGGCATGGAAAGTGGAAATTCTACGATAAGGATAGAAGGCTGATTCGAACGGCAATTTATGAAAATGGCGAGGAGAAGGAGTTTCTATAGAATCTATTGTGTTAATTATCAATTTTTCTTTTTTGCACTGTTTATCCACAGAAAAATACCGAATTGAGGGGTTATTTTAAAATAAAGAATATTTCTGAAATTAAAAATAGGTTTCAAAATGGGAAACCCAATCCCGAATAGAAACCGATAAAAATCAACAACAAACACTTAAGTGTATTAATATCAGCGTGTTGCTTTGATGGCATAAAGTTAGTAAAATTGTACACCAAGCAAATCAAGTGTATAATTTAAAAATTAAAGTTATGAGGTTAATCTGCACGTTAATATGGATGGTGGCTGCAACGATCAGCCTTTCTGCCCAGGTAAGTTATGATACTTCCTATACAAGGCAGTGGAACAATAAAACCAGTGAGTGGGAGAGCTTTGACAGGATCATTTCAACTTTTGAAGACGGCCTGGTCACTTCAGAAATGATTCAAGTTAAAAAGGATGATTTTTGGATTAATTATAACTTCAAAGCTTATTATTATGATAATGGCCTCGTAGTCGAAGAGTTTGAGCAATACTGGAATGAGGCAAAACTCAGGTGGGAAGACAACTATCGCAAGCTATATACTTATGACGGAGAAGGTAAACTAATGCTAATCACTCATCAGAATATTTTTAAAGGAAAATATATCAATACAAGTAAGGAGATCCTGATTTATACTTCAGACGGTAAGTTAAAAGAAAAGATAATTCAAAAGTTTGTCAACAAAGAGGCGGATCTTGAAAAAGCATGGTCAAATTTTCTGCGCTATCAATATTATTATAATTCCAATGACCTTTTAATTAATGAAAATTTAGCTGAGTGGAAAATCAATTCATGGGAGGAAAATACAGTATTCTTATATGACTATGATTATAATGGAAGATTATTAGAGAAGACTAGAACTAAGGTGTCGGGAAATAAATCAAGAAACATGATCAGGGAAATTTATGCCTATGATGAAAACGATCAAATAAAAGCGCATTTTATTTCAGAATGGAATTATAAAAAGAAAATATGGATTGAAAGCTACAGAGCCCTTTATGAAAATAATTTATACCCGGATTACGTTTCATTAATAATTCAAAAAAATGAGAATGATAAATCAAATAATTATATTTGTGCCGAATTTTGTAAAAAGTACCTGAGGTCAAATAAAATTGAAATTGCTGACCTTATGACTTTTTCGTTGGATTATGGTTTTTTTGGAAATATTGCAACCATCAGGTTTAACAACCCTTACAAGGAAACGTATTATGTGAGTGTTCATAATGCTGATGGACAATTAATAGGTTCAGATGTTACAAAGAATGATCAAATAACACTGGATTCGTCGTTCCTTGAAAAAGGTTCATATTATGTCGAGCTACAGGGTAGTAATTTATATTCAGGAAAATTCTCGATTGAATAGAACACCTTACCATGTAGATTACCTTACCTTGATTTGCTAAGCCACCCGAAAGGGTGGCTTTGTTTTTAAACTTGTAAAAAAAATAATGTTAAAAAATTGACTTGTTTATTTTCATTCTATACCTTTGCGCTCCTTTTTTAAGTAATTAATAATATAAATGCTCTAGATATGAAATTATCTCAATTCAAGTTTTATCTTCCTCAGGAATTGATTGCTGATCACCCTCCTAAAAACCGGGATGAATCGAGGTTGATAGTGCTGAACAGAGCGAATCAGACAATCGAACATAAAATATTTAAAGATATTCAGAATTACTTTTCCGAAGGTGATGTTTTCGTCATAAACAACACCAAAGTATTTCCGGCCAGGCTATACGGCGAAAAGGAAAAAACCGGAGCAAGGATTGAAGTTTTCCTTTTACGCGAGTTAAACAAGGAAAGCTTATTATGGGATGTTCTTGTTGATCCTGCAAGAAAAATACGTATCGGGAATAAATTATATTTTGGAGACGAAGGGGAACTTGTTGCTGAAGTCATTGACAATACAACTTCTCGTGGAAGAACACTGCGGTTTTTATATGATGGGTCGTACGAAGAATTCAGAAAGATCCTTCAGGGCATGGGCGAGACTCCTTTGCCAAAAATCCACCAGCGGCAAGTAAAACCGGAAGATGAAATCAGATATCAAACAATTTATGCCAAGCATGAGGGGGCCGTAGCAGCCCCAACCGCCGGATTCCATTTCAGCCGTGAACTCATGAAGCGATTGGAAATTATCGGGATTCACTTTGCAGAAATTACCCTGCATGCAGGATTGGGAAATTTCAGAGACATTGAAGTTGAAGATCTCACCAAGCATAAAACAGACTCTGAAGAAATGATCATAGAAGAGTCTCAGGCCAATATTATAAACAAAGCGAAAGAAAACAAAAAGAAAATCTGTGCCATAGGAACCACCTCCATGAAAGCGATTGAAACTGCTGTTTCCATCACAGGATTTGTGAAACCGTACAAAGGTTGGACTAATAAATTCATTTTCCCTCCTTATGAATTTAATGTGGCAAGTGCCATGGTTACCAATCTTCATTTACCTATGTCTTCTCTGATGATGATGGTTGCTGCATTTGCCGATTTTGATTTCCTGATGAAGGCATATAAGGAGGCCATAAATGAAAAATATAGATTCTTCACTTATGGTGATGCCATGTTAATTCTTTAAAATTTATCGACCCCTCTGAATGAGGGGTTTTTTGTTTTGATTATAATTTATGAAGAAGCATGTTATTATTGTTGCAGGAGGCTCGGGAGTTCGGATGAACTCGGATATTCCCAAGCAATTTCAAAATGTAAACGGTATACCCGTTTTGTTTTATACTTTAAAATGCTTTGATAGATATATTAAAGGTATACCAATCATCCTTGTTCTTCCGGAACCTTATATCGAATACTGGAAATCCATTACGAAAAAAAATAAATTTGATTATCCGCATAAAATTATAAAGGGGGGTGAGAACAGGTTTTTTTCTGTTAAAAATGGTTTATCATTTATTGAAGAACCTGGTCTGATCGCTATACACGATGGTGTAAGACCTCTTGTAAGCCAGGAAACTTTGCACAGGGTTTTTTTAAAGGCAGAAAAAGAAGGAAATGCGGTTCCAGCAATTTCAATCGCTGAATCGATGCGTAATATTGAAACAGGGATTTCAAAACCAGTGAACAGAGATCTTTTCAGATTGATTCAGACACCGCAGTGTTTTCATTCCGAATTGGTTAAACGAGCTTACGAACAGAACTATAGGGAAGAATTTACAGATGACTCATCTGTTGTGGAGGTATTGGGTATTAAAATAAACCTGGTTGAAGGAAATCCGGAGAATATTAAGATTACACGGCCATCTGATTTAAAATATGCTGAAGCTCTTCTTAAATAAGTGCTATGTTAGAAAAAATTATTTTCAGATATTTAGGCTAATGGGCCTCCAGCCAGTTTTCACCGGTATTCATTTCAACTAAGACTGGGACTTTCATAGGGATTGCCGTTTTCATAAGATCATGGATGACTGGTTTTACGACTTCAATTTCATCCTTATGAACATCAAAGATCAATTCATCATGTACCTGCAATATCATCCTTGATTTCAAATTCATATCACAAAAAGCTTTGAAAATATTGATCATCGCGATTTTTATCATATCAGCCGATGATCCCTGGATGGGTGCATTAATTGCATTTCTTTCAGCAAAACCGCGTACTACAGCATTCGCAGAATTTATATCCCTGATGTATCTTCTTCTTCCCATAATGGTAGCAACATACCCTAATTCCCTTGCACTCAATATGGTATTATTCATATAAGTTTTTATTCCCGGATATTTTTCAAAATACTGATCGATGATATGACGGGCTTCGGCTCTTGGAATATTCAATCTCTCTGATAAACCGAAAGATGAAATTCCGTAAACAATCCCGAAATTCACCATTTTTGCATTGCGGCGTTGTTCTTTGGTTACATGTTCAAGAGGTACCCCATATACTTTTGAAGCAGTTGCCGAATGGATATCCCATCCCAGCCGGAAAGCCTCAATCATCCCTTCATCACCGCTTAATTCAGCTATTATACGAAGCTCAATCTGTGAATAATCGGCTGACAGAAGGATGTGTTTTTCATTGCGCGGAATAAACGCTTTTCTAATCTCTCTGCCCCGTTCAGTCCGGATAGGAATATTTTGCAGGTTCGGCTTGTCAGAACTTAATCTTCCGGTAGCTGCAACAGCCTGATTATAGGAGGTGTGAATTCTTCCGGTTCGCGGATTGACCATATTTGGCAATGTATCAACGTAAGTCGATTTCAGTTTGGTCAACGACCGGTAATCAAGAATATTCTGAATAATCGGATGCTTGTTGATCAATTTTTGTAAAACATCCTCAGCGGTTGAGTATTGTTTGGTCTTGGTTTTTCTTGGGTTATCGGTAATATTCAATTTCTCAAACAAAATCTCCCCCATTTGCTTCGGAGAAGAAATGTTAAATTTTTGCCCTGCCTGGCTATGGATTTCATTTTCCAGGTCTACAATTTCATTTTCCAACTGTAGTGAATATTCTTTTAATACAGGTATATCAATCTTTACGCCTTCAGCCTCCATAGATGCTAAAACAGGAACCAACGGAACTTCGATTTCGTGAAAAAGCTTATAAGTGCTGGTTTCCCTAAGTAAGGGTTCGAAAACATTTTTCAGCTGAAGGGTAACGTCAGCATCCTCACAGGCATAATCCACAAGTTGTTTTAATTTGTTTTGCTGGACCTGCCGCATCGTTAGCTGAGAATTCCTGTTTTTTTCAGTAAGCTCATCGTAGCTTACCGTTTTGTAATTGAGATAATTCTCCGCCAGCACATCCATATTGTGCCGCATGTCCGGCTGAAGCAGGTAATGTGCAATCATCGTATCAAACAGGCTGCCTCTTACCTCCACGTCATACCATTTCAGCATTGAAATATCGTACTTAATGTTTTGACCGATCTTTCCTATGGCCGCATTTTCAAAAACCTGCTTAAATTCCTGAACTATCGCATAACATTCGTTGTAATTCTCAGGCAATGAAATAAAAAATGCCTCGCCAGGATTAATTGCAAATGACAATCCGACCAGTTCGGCACTCTGCGGATCAACTCCGGTGGTTTCCGTATCAAAGCAAAAATCATGGGATTCAAGCAGGCGGGCTACCAGATCTTTTCTTTTTTGCTGAGAATCGATGAGTATATATTGATGAAGTGTTTGGTCAATATTTTTAACATTTTCAGAAGATGTATTTCCAGAAGAATCGTCCGATGCATCAAAAAGCTGCCCCTGGCTGGAAGCCGGATCGCCTTTTTTGACAGAAATATCAGTGAAGACCCTTTTTGCAAAAGCCCTGAATTCAAGCTCTTCAAACAGTATCTTTAAGGCTCCCTGATCGGGCTCAGAGATCCTTAGCTTTTCTTCATCAAAATCCACAGGAACATCGAGTATAATGGTAGCCAGCGATTTTGACTGTAATCCCTGCTCACGGAAATTTTCCAGATTTTCTTTGATTTTTCCTTTTAATTTTTCCGAATTACTGATCACATTTTCAATGGTGCCGAACTCAGAGATCAGTTCTTTTGCCCTTTTTTCTCCGATGCCCGGTATACCAGGAATATTATCTGAGGCATCGCCCCACAGTCCAAGGATATCAATTACCTGTTCCGGTCTTTCGATTCCAAATTTCTCACAAACTTCCTTTACTCCCATAATCTCAGCTTTGTCGCCCATTCGTGCAGGTTTATAAATGAAAATATTTTCTGAAACCAGTTGCCCGAAATCTTTATCAGGGGTCATCATGTAGGTAATGAAGCCGGCTTTTTCGGCTTTTTTGGAAAGTGTGCCGATTATATCATCAGCCTCATAGCCGTCTTTATAAAGGATAGGGATGTTGAATGCTTCAATCAGTTTTTTTACCAGGGGAATGGCAATTTCCAGATCTTCAGGCATTTTTTCACGGGTAGCCTTGTAATCAGCAAAATCTTCATGCCTGACCGTTGGCGCCATAGTATCGAAAGCAACACCGATGTGGGTAGGTTTTTCATTTTTCAGAACGTCGTACAATGTATTGGCAAATCCGAGAACAGCGGAGGTGTTTATTCCTTTTGAATTAATCCTTGGATTTTTACTGAAAGCAAAATACGCCCTGTAAATCAAGGCCATTGCATCCAGAAGGAAGAGTTTTTTTTGATCAGACATAGTAGCCGCAGGTGATTTTATAAACCTAAGGTGGCAAAGATATAAAAAGGAAAGTGATGTATTTCAGAATATTGACAACCTTTGTTTCATAACTAAATTTTAACCTGAGAAGTAATATGTCATTATTGACTATTTTTATTGAGAAATTTTTGAAATAAAACATTATGTCCAGGTTTAAAAAATCACCTAAAAAAATTTTTGTTCTCGACACATCGGTTATCCTTTACAATCATAATGCTATCAATAGCTTTGAAGACAATGACGTGGTCATTCCCATCACTGTGCTTGAAGAATTGGATAATTTTAAAAAAGGCAATGAAACTAAAAATTTCGAAGCCAGAGAGTTCATCAGGATCATGGACCGGCTTTCCTCTCATGGATCGCTTCAGAACTGGAATCCGCTTGAATTTCAAAATGCCGGTATGTTTAAAGTTCAGATGGATGAAAACCCGATCAATGGTATAAACGCCATTAAAATTTTCGGGGAAAACAAACCCGATCACCGCATCCTTAATGCAGCCATAAGGGTAACCGAAGAAAAGAAGGGGCACAGGGTTATTCTTGTTACCAAGGATGTAAACCTCCGGATTAAAGCCAAATCACTCGATATACCTTCGGAAGATTTTGAGACCGGTAAAATCAAAGACCTCGATTCACTTTATTCCGGCATTACCCTGCTTGAAGATGTTGATCCGGTGGCGATTGATCTGATTTACCGTGACGGATTGTGCGATGCCAAAGACATCAAAGTCGAAAAGCCCATCCCGAATCACTATTTCATTTTAAGAAATGATAAGTCTTCTGTTCTAACTTATTATAATCCGAGGCTTGATAAAATCGAACGTGTCGAAAAAAGGCCTGCGTATAAAATCATGCCCCGCAATGCAGAACAGGTATTTGCACTTCATGCCATTACCAACGACAACATCAAGCTTGTAACCTTGCAGGGTGTGGCCGGTACGGGAAAAACTTTGCTGGCTCTGGCAGGTGCACTTGATCAGAAACGAAGTTTCAAACAGATATACCTTGCGCGGCCTATTGTCCCGCTGAGCAATAAAGACATCGGATACCTGCCCGGAGATATCAAATCTAAACTGAATCCTTATATGGAACCTTTGTGGGATAACCTGAAATACATCCAGAATCAGTACAGCGAAAAGGAAAAGGAGTTTAAAAAAATTACCGAGGCCATCGAGAGCGAAAAGCTACTGATTCAGCCGCTGGCTTATATCCGCGGAAGAAGTATCTCCAATGTTTGTTTTATTGTTGACGAGGCTCAAAACCTCACACCGCATGAAGTGAAGACCATTATCACCCGTGCCGGCGAAGGAACGAAGATCATATTTACCGGCGACATTTACCAGATTGATACCCCATACCTTGACTCACAAAGTAACGGGCTGTCGTACCTGATTGATAAGATCAAGCATCACGAGATTTATGCACATATCAGGCTGGAGAAAGGGGAGCGGTCGGAGCTGGCGAATTTGGCGAATGAGCTGCTTTGATTTACCCAAGTTTCTTTATTGCATAGATTCAAGACAATGAAGAAATGACCGATTGACGTTGCGGGATGATAAATCGAAATGAGAAATCATGAAATGCTTTGAGGGGATTGTGATTTTAGGTTGTGGAATAGAACTATTGGAACAACGGAGGTTCGGAGAGCGCTGAGATGCACAGAGATGCGGCAAGCAAAGGCGCAGAAGAAGATGTAGTTAGCCTAGCAGTTTGCAGTCGGCACTGATTTGAAAACCTAATCAATCAGCATAATGGATTACATTATCCGGATTAAATACTAATGTAAAAAAACGAATTCCTGCAAAATCCCGGCGAATAATAAATAAATCCCGGCGAATAATAATTTACTTGTTTTAATTACACCTTTTTATTATTAGATTTGTGTTGAAAATTTTTTCATTCTAATATCAAACAACATAAATTTAGTAAAAGATTAATTAACAATTAAAAACAAGATTTTATGAAAGCAATCCTTACTTTTCTGGCAGGAATACTTGTTCCAGCCATGATGTATGCCCAGTGGCAAATTCAGGATCCGGGGTTTACCGTACCCAAAGAAATAAAACACATTCATGCAGTCGATGCGTCGGTGGTGTGGATTACAGCTCATGCCGGCTACGGAGCGGGAACACCATCGCCAGTTTTTTCACGAACAATAAATGGTGGAACAACATGGACACCCGGAATTATCACGACCGAAGAGCTGAATACATCCATGATTTTTGCCCTCAGCGATCAGGTGGCATTTGCGCCCATGTACAAAGGCGGAACCTGGACCGGTCAGCCGGGACTTTTTAAAACCAGCAACGGCGGCGTAACATGGACCCGCCAGGCAGGTGTTTATACCGATCCAACCTCATTCCCTGACATTGTTCATTTTTTTGACAACAATCATGGGATTACCCTGGGAGATCCGGTTGGCGGATACTTTGAAATCTATATTACTTCCAACGGCGGAACAACCTGGACAAGGGTTTCTTCGGGTAATATACCGACTCCCCTGGCAAGTGAATATGCCACCGTTGACAGTTATGCGTTTTATGCTAACTCCATCTGGGTACCGACAACAAAAGGTCGTGTTTTAAGATCAACTGACCGCGGGGCTACCTGGGCTGTTTCTGTTTCACCCTATCCGGGTGCAATGTACTCAGCTTTTTATGGTGAAAACCAGGGCGTTATCATGGATCATCAAAGCTGGTATTATACTTCCCTGAATGAAACGGGCGACGGCGGTGTTACCTGGTCACCGGTTACATCGACAGGTCCCGTCCTCAACTGGGATATTACCCATGTTCCCGGTACAGTCAGCACCCTTGTCTCGACCGGTGCGTTCGGAACCAATGGTCTTTCATTTTCGATTAACGGCGGTCATGACTGGCATTACGCTCCTCAAAGCGAAGGAATCAAGTTTTACCATTCGGAATGGGTCAATAACACGACCGGATGGGCGGGCGGATTTAATGATGCAACCGGACTGGCTTTTATTTTTAAATACAGTGGGCCGGGATTGACTGACCTGGCCTTTTCAAGCCTGAGCCTTGATTTCGGCGAAGTGGACCAGGGCGAAATGGCTTCGCAAACGTTGACGATCAGTAACTACGGCACGAATGTTATCAACTTGTCTTCGATTTACACCGATAACATGGATTTTTATTCGAACACTCCTTCGGCTGTTTTAAACCCAGGACAAAGCGTGAATGTCGAAGTCGTTTTCCAGCCTTCGTACATCGGATTAGCTGAAGGGAACCTGATCGTTGAAAGTGATCATCCCGAATTATCCTACGTTGTAATTTCCCTCACGGGAACCGGAGTAGATATTCCCGATATTCTCACCGACCCAGCTTATTTTGACCTCACCCTTTATTCAGGTGAAAAGCAATTTCACAACTTTACCCTGACAAATAACCTTTCGTATGATTTCCAATATAATATGGGTGTGAGCCTTGAATCAACACTGCCATTGTTAGGATGGAATTATGGCTCCACGCCGCTTGATCCCGAAGATGGAATACTTGGTGCTTCACCTGACCAGGCGATGTTCATTAAAGATTTCGTTGCTCCTGAATCAACTTACCCGGCTACCCTTTACCTCGGCTCCGATGATGGCTGCCGGGTTTGGATAAACGGACAGCTCGCCTGTGACTTCAAATTCCGCGATCAGTGGCTACTCTACTGGAATGATATTGTAGATGTTTCATCCTTTATTCAGCCGGGAATAAACCGGATCAGCATAGTGGTGTTCAATGGTGTTTATGCCGGTGGTGGTGGTGGTGGATTCGACTGCCAGTTGACTGTCGGTGGCATGGATGTCATCAAACGGGGAGATCAAAATCCCGGAGCACCTGAAGCCATGTGGTATTATTACGGACAAACAGGAATGATGCTGATGCCACCTGAAGATATCAGCCAGCTGGAATGGTGGGAAATGAATTACGGCAGGTACGACTGGCTGAAACTTGCCAGGGCAACAGGTCAGCAGTTTTTGGATCTGGGCTGGAATTATCAGTCAACTCCTGTCCCGGGAACGTTGCTCAATGCTGCTCCCGACATGGCTCAGTTTGTAAAAGATATTGTTGTTCCTGAAGGCTTTATCTCCGCAAACTTATATCTCGGATTCGATGACGGATGCAGGGTTTGGATTAACGGTAAAATGATGTATGATTTTCATTATGATGACCATGGCTTAGAATATTGGAATGAAGTACTTGACATTACAACCATGCTTATACCAGGGCAGAAACCGGATTGCTGTTGAAGTATACAATGGTATCTGGAATGGCTTCGGCAACGGCGGCTTCGATTGCCAGCTTACAGTGATGGCGTTGACCTGATCAAAAGAGGTGATCTGAATCCCGGAGCCCCTGAAGCCATGTGGTACATGTACGGACAAGGCGGGCAACAACTTATTCCGCCTGATGATTATGCAGGACAATAATGGATGACCAAAGATTATGCTTTCCTCGATCAGTTGCCTTCCGCTTCGCTGTCAGGAACGATCGATGTCGGAAATTCGGAGAATTTCATTGCTGTCTTTGATGCAGCAGGATTACCGCAGGGAGCATATTCAACAAATATCACGATTGATTATGATGCAATTGAAATGTTAACCCAGGTTCCGGTAACGCTGAATGTTACGGATGGACCGCATTGTACAGTTCAACCTGGCACATTGGATTATGGTGATATTTATTATGGCATTATCCTGAAACGATGAAACTCTCCGTTTCAAACACCGGATCAGAAACCCTGGATGTAATTGGAATCTTCTGTGATAATATGTTTTGTATATCCGCCGATCCCTCTTCTTTTTCGCTTGAACCGGGAGAAGAAACAGAGGTGAATATTACCTATACCAATGATATGATGATAAGTACATTCACCGGAATCTATATCTTGACAGCAACGATCCGTTGAATCAATATACAGGTATTAACCTGATGGCTTATGGGAAGGAGGCTCCCGATTTGGTTATTGCAAATGTCAGTTATATGTATGCATCTCTGCCACCTGATGGATTTGAAACCCAAAATCTGCACCTCGAGAATTGGGGAGCCGGCGGATCGGTATTAAATTTCACCCTTCCGCAGGGGAGCCTCAGAAAAAGCAAAACAATCTGGCAGGAAAACCAATTTTTAAAAACCGTTGCCCAAGTTCAAACAAAATTCACTCCTGTTATTCAAAGGGACCGACCCGAATATTATACTGCGGATATCAAATCACACAAAAATCTTGTCATCAACAAGCGAGAATGGAAAATCAGGTGTTGCCGGAGGAATTGAAATTTTCTATGATGATATGGAAAATGGTACCGGACAACTGGACAATTGGAAAATTACATGACGACAGAAATCCAATGGCATCAGGTCAGTTTTAACGCCTATAGTTCTGTCACAAGCTGGTGGTGTGGCAATGAAACTACCGGCGACTATTATAATGGCTCTACTGTGCAGGAAGCCATTATTTCCCCATCCATCGTGCTTCCACCCGTAGAATGCAATATTACACTCGAATTCAATGAAATGTGGGATGTTGAGGAGGATGTACGATCAGTGCTGTGTGGATATCAGCACTGATGGAGGTTATAACTGGGACAGGATTCGCGAAAACATTCCCGGAAGTTCCAGTGGATGGATCACTACAAGTCTGGATATTTCAGGCTACTGGAACCAAACGGTTAAGATCAGGTTTTTCTTTTTTACCGATGATGAGATGGCCAATAATTTCCCGGGCTGGTTCATCGATGATGTAAAGATTTATGTGGATGATTTCGGATTTCCTTTCACTATCTCCCGACGGCGGCTCGATCAACGGAGGCGAAGGATTTGATGTAACCGTAAACTTCGATGCTTCTGGCTATGATCCGGGATTATTACCCTGGTTTTATCCTGATCTTAAGCAACGATCCTTACGAGCCGCAGTTTTATTTGCCGGCAAATATGGAAGTTGTGGGCGAAAGCTTCAGGGTAAGCATGAATGTTTTACTGGAAGGCGCTTACAATGCAGGAGGCACACCAGCGATGACCACTGCAATAAACGGAATCCTGCCGCTGGAACAGCCTTATAATACCGCGCCATGGAATTATAACGGCGGAGAAAGCGTACCTTCGATCCCGACAACCGACATCGTTGATTGGGTTCTTGTTGAATTAAGGGATGCACCGGATGCCGCTTCAGCTATACCCGCCACTATCATTTCACAACATGCCGCTTTTCTCAGGAATGACGGACAGATCGTGGGTTTGGACGGAGTGTCGGAACTTACATTTTACAGCACAGTAAATCAGCAGTTGTTCGGAGTTGTCTGGCATCGTAACCACCTTGGCGTAATGTCGGCCTTTCCGTTGGCTCTACTCGGAAGGCAGTTATTATTACGATTTTTCATCAGCGGAAAACATGGTCTATGGGGGTTCAACAGGTCATAAAATGCTTGGGAATGATGTCTGGGGAATGTATTGCCGGCGACCTGGATGCTTCACGCACGATCAATAACACATGATAAGACCGTCATCTGGAAAACCCAGGCGGGAAAAACCGGGTACTTCATGGGTGACGCTAATATGAACAAACAAGTTAATAATCCAGATAAGAATAATTTCTGGTTACCTAATGTAAGCAAAAGTTGTCAGGTGCCTCAATAAGCCAGGACTGGTCTTGCAACCCGGAAAGGAGGTTTACTAAAATTCTGCAAGACTTTAAACAATCCTGGGGATAAGCCTTGCTGGGTGGAACAAATGTTCAACTGCATTCAGCAAGGCTATTTAAAATCCTGGCAAAAGGAAGACATTTCAAGGATATCTCTGACAAATACCCTGGAAAAAACCTGTTGGGTTAAATTTTAGAACTTAAATAATCAATAAAAAATAAATTTATCAAGAATTGTTGGAAACTTTGCTCTGGGTGCTTAATCCCTTGCTTTATGATCTTTAATCTAAGGGTTTTTGGTCAAGTCAACCTCGAATGGTGGAGGACTTATGATCAGGCGCTGCAAAATGACTGGGCCCGGAACATAAGGAGAAATGAAAATTTGACAAAAAATGTTGTACTAATTAATGAATTGATCAGGTTTAACTAAAAATAATGGAGGATTAAATCATGAAAAACACCAGCTTAAAAAAATCTTTTACTGTAATCATCTTCTTATTTCTTTCAGGTGTCCCATTGATATCTGCCTCACAGGTAACCCAGGAATGGGCTAAAGTATTCAACCACAAATTTGAAGACAGGCCGGCATCAATAGCTTTAGGGGCAAACGGCAATATCTATGTTGCAGGACGCTCAGAAAGCGATTTAGCAGTAATATGCTACTCTCCCGATGGAGATTCCCTGGCCTTCAATGCTATTTACACATATGGATCCCCTGCCGGGGGCGCTCTTGTTGTAGATGATTCCAACTATGTGCATGCGACAGGCTACGATTACGCAAGTTTTCCGACATCGCATCAGGCTGTGACCAGGAAATGTGATCCCTTCATACAACTCCTGGGATCCTGTGAACGATCAATAAGTGAGACTTCAACAGGAAATGCGATAACCATAGACGATTCTTCAAATGTATATGTCACGGGGGAGATTTACGGGCTCGATATTTTTACCGTGAAATCCAATCGAAATGGAGTATTTCGATGGAGAAAAAACACTGATTTTGGAAACTACGATGCCGGCATTGATATTGAACTTGATCAATCCGGTCATGCATATGTACTCGCGAAATCCAAAGATCAGTCAAATAGTCAAATGGATTTCCTGCTCATTAAATACGATACCAATGGTGATACACTCTGGTCGAGGCGCTATAGCGGGGGCGGACCTGACAATTTGCCTGTCCGGCTTAAACTGGATAAGGCAGGGTGTGCTTATGTGAGCGGGTATATCTATACCGGGCTTGCAGCAAGGGATGATTTCGCAACACTCAAGTATGATCCGGCGGGAAACCTGAAATGGGTGGCAACCTACAACGGTCCGGTCAGTTATACCGATCAGGTTACAGATATGTACATCGATGATTCAGGCCAATGTCTATGTAACCGGAATAATAACTACGAATACCTATGAGCTTGCTGTTGTTAAATATGATAGCAGTGGTAACCAGAAATGGGTAGGTCGTTATGCCGGTCCTGTTCCATCCCGGCATTGTTTCTACAGGGCAAATATGTGCAGATGAGAGCGGCAATGTTCATGCAACCGGCAGTGTGTCTTATAATTTGGACGAGAACATCACGACGCTGAAATTTGACAGGGATGGCCAACTTATCTGGAATATTGAATATGCTTGCACTGATTTGGTCTGGGACAAGCCAGCAGGGTTAGTTGCTGACCACCTCGGAAATATCTATGTGTCGGGTAAATCAGCTTCGATAACGCCGGGTAATTCATACGACTGGGTCACCCTGAAGTATTCCCAGACCGACTACCGGATCGACCTGAGCGTCTTTCTCGAAGGGCCTTTTAATGGAACCGACATGAATGCCGACCTGGCAGGGTTACCCGATTTCCCGCTGGCGCAGCCCTTCAACACGGCTCCCTGGAACTACGCTGGAACAGAATCAGTACTTTCTGTGCCCAAT
Source organism: uncultured Bacteroidales bacterium (assembly GCA_963708435.1). Taxonomy (GTDB): domain Bacteria; phylum Bacteroidota; class Bacteroidia; order Bacteroidales; family JAADJA01; genus JAADJA01. Next base: position 35,435 of record CAVPSZ010000019.1, on the reverse strand, counting down.
GCGGATGTTGTCGACTGGGTTCTTGTCGAGATGAGGGGATGCACCGGATGCCGCCTCGGCAACTCCCTCCACAAGGATTGCACGGCAAGCCGCTTTCCTGCCCAGCAATGGACAGATTGTGGGTATGGATGGCATTTCAGCTCTTCCCTTCTACAATTCAATTAATCAGGAATTATTTGTTGTAATATGGCACTTAAATCATTTCAGCGTAATGTCGGCTTTTCCACTCTCACTCGTGGGTGGAGTTTACACGTACTATTTTACAACCGGTGAAACCCAGGCCTATGGGGGTATAAATGGTCATAAACTGCTGGCAGAAGGTAAATGGGGAATGTACGCAGGAGATGGTAATGCAGACAATACCATTAACCTTGTTGATAAAACGGGAGTATGGATGCCCAATGCCGGGAAGAAAGGTTTTTTTAAGTGCTGATTTCAAACGAAACGGACAGGTCACTAACCAGGATAAAAAATTATTTCTGGTTATTTAATTTGAGCAAAAGTTGTCAGGTGCCTCAATAAATCTGGACAGGTCTTGCTACTCAGAAAGGAGGTTTGCCAGAATTAAGCAAGACTATTAACAATCCTGATTTAGGCGAAAGTACCAACAGACATCTTCGCAAATACTATCCAAATTTATCAGCCGGCTTTTCAGGGATGAAGGGCCGGCTGGTTTTTTATAGGACGCTAAATCATTTTACCCCAGGAAATTTAACAGTTAATTAACATTTCCACGATGAACAATGGATAAACCATCTGTTTATTAGTTGTGGATTTCTACTCTTAGTTACTTAATTTTTAAACCATTTCTTATGAAAAAGCTTATTACTCTTTTTACATGCCTGGTTATTTATGGAATAACCATGGGCACTGACGTTTCGGGCATTATTGCTGCCAATACAACATGGAACCTCGCTGGAAGTCCCTATGTTGTAATCGGAGAAATTACCGTGAATAACGGAGTTACTCTAACTGTTAATCCGAATGTCATTGTCAAGTTTAACAGTGGACAAAGAATGACTGTCTTGGGTACATTAACTGCTAATACTGCAACCTTTACATCCAATCAGGCAGTTCCTGCACCTAACGACTGGCTTTATATTCAGGTTGGAAATGCATCATTTGCGGGTGCCGCAAATTTCACCAGTTGCTTTTTAAGGTATGCTCAGCAGTTTTACATTTATAGTGGGACAGCTACTCTTTCAAGTACAAATCTTGAAAACTTCTATTACTATGGTATTTACAATTCGGGGACGCTAAATATGACCGGTGGTATCAATCAACCTGACCGGTTATTACAGTCCATATGGACAAGGTATTTATGCTGCCGCTGGTTCTACTGCAGGATTAAACGGCACGACCATCATCCATTGCAAACACGGAATACAGACTCGAAACCAACTCGACTGTTAATTTAACCAGCTGCATTGTAACTACAAACGTATGGCCTGTTTATTACTCCGGTTCGGGTGTACTGACAATAAGCGGTGTCTGCGATTTTACGGGCAATACGGTAAATGCAATTTTTGTGAACCAATCTACTCATACCGGAACCTGGACGCTGCCTACTGCAGCGGTTCCTTATTATTTGTATAACGGTTATACTGTTGCAAATGGATCGACTATGATTATTGGCTCACAAAATATTCTTAAATTTCGCAATGGAACAGCCTTTGACATTCGGGGAACCCTTAATGCTAATGCGAGCGTAGGGCAAAATATTTTCTTTACTTCCGATTTGGATGATAACTGGGGCGGGGATACCAACAATGACGGAACCAATACTGCCCCTGCTAATAGTAACTGGTATGGTATCCGTTTTTTTGATGAAAGCAACAATGCAAGTGTGATGAGGAGATGCCAGCTACGTTATGCCGGATACAGCGGCATTGGCGGGATCAGTCTTTATGATGCAGGTCCGATAATTGATCTTTGTGAGTTTCAACAAAATTATTTCGGAGCCTTGTTCCAGTATGCTTCATCTCCCACTTTTACCAATAATACTGTCGGCTCAAGCACCATTACCCCAATTGCCATGTCATTCGAAGCCAATCCAAGCTTTACCAATAATGTGCTTTCTTTTATGGATAATCAGTATGATGCTATCGGTTTATTGGGAGGAACATTAACCGCGAATGCCAATATTATTAAACGCGACTTTACTACCGTCAGTAATATAACTTATGTAATGCTTGACGGAATTACGATTCCCCTTGGGCGGACACTTACAATTCAACCAGGTATTGTGATCAAATCGGCTTCTCAGTCATACAGGTTTATTGTGCAGGGAAAGCTAATTGCGGATGCCACATTGGCCGAAAAGATAACCCTTACCTCTACACAGGACGATAATTTCGGAAATCCATTGGATACCAATAAAGACGGAACCATTACGACACCGGCATTGGGTGATATGGGAGCTATTATTTTTGCAAATGGCAGCGATCCAACCTCCATCATGGATTATGTGCGGATGAAATATGCACAGGCATCAAGCTATTATTATCCCAATGGGGGGCAAAATCATTACATTTACCAAAGTGCAGTTGCTGTCATCAGTGCCATAGCTCCGGTACCGGCGGGTCCTACCATTTCAAACTGTGAATTCAGGGAACTGACATATGGTATTTGTTGTTATCAGGCTGCTAACCCTACTATTTCGAACAATGCAATGATCAACATATCGGGTACTCCGTTTGCAATTGCGGCTTCCGCAAATCCAACCTTTGTAGGCAATACCTTTACCAATGTCGGGATAAATGCCCTGGGACTGGTAGGTAATAACGTAGTAGTAAATGGAACTATCATTAAAAGAAATGTAGCGGGATATAATAATATTACTTATGTTTTATTGGAAGACATAACCGTTGTAAACGGTACCAACCTCGATATTGCTGCGGGAGTAATAATAAAATCATTATATAAGGCATGGTATATTGACGGTGGTTTCAAATGCAATGGAACCATTGCGGAGCATGTTGTGATGACCTCCCTCTATGATGATAATGCAGGAAACCCGATGGACACCAATGGCGACGGGAATGCAACAACACCAAGCTTAGGTAATTGGCATCATGTGCAGTTTAGGGATACAAGCAATGACCTCTACTGTGCAATCAGTTACACAGATTTGAAATACGGTGGGGCCGGTTATCCTTACGGTTTAATAAACACGCTCAATTCCTCACCGGTTATAAGTAATACCCTGATCGACCAATCCTATTACGGATTATGGATTGACGGGAATTCGGCTCCTTCATTTAATACTGTTACTATTCAAAATTGTGATTATGACCCTATTGCAATGTCGCTTACATCTAATCCAACCTTTACCAATATTACTTTTTCTGCCAATGGCAGCAATGGAATCAAGATCATTGAAGGCACACTTTCCTCCAACACTACTCTTATTAAACGTAACGTTGCCGGATTTACAAACATTCCTTATATTATTGATGGTTTAACCATTGCATCAGGCGCAGTGCTTACACTTGATCAGGGAATTATCCTGAAATTCAGAAGCGGTTATGCGGGAATCTCGGTTCTGGGTGGCCTGAATGCCACGGGAATTGCCGGTCAGAAAATTATTTTCACCTCTTTTAAGGACGATTCATCTGGAGGCGATACCAACAACGATGGCAATGCAACCATTCCTGCAAATTCAGATTGGTACGGATTGATATTTTACCCGGAGTCAATTGATGCAAGTAATAAAGTCATTTATTGTGAAGTAAGATATACCGGTGGAGGGTATTATGCACCTTTTGGCAATGATACTCATAATGGAGCCATAAGGATTAAAGATGCTTATGTTCAGATTGACAATACAGTATTTCAACAGGGCAGCGGAACTGCATTAGGAGTTTATGGGTCAGCCAATCCGGCAATCAGTAATTGCCAGATGTATAATTTCACCCAGGAACCGGTATACATGGCTATGTTCTCAAGTCCTACCTTTACCAATATCGCCGTTTCAAATGTCGGGTATTTAGCTCTTGGCATTCAATCAGAAACCTACTCGCAAACTGCCACAATTCCGCAAAGGAGCTTTGCCGGTTATACCAACATTACCTATATGCTTCACAGTTTTACAATTAATTCCGGAACTACCATCACTATACCGGCAGGAACTGTTTTTAAATCTTATGGTGCAAGCATTAACAGTTAATGGGAAACTGACCGTTTCAGGGACAGTCGGAAGCAAAGTTATTTTTACAGATTGTGCAGATGACACATATGGTAATCCTTCAGATACCCAGCAAAACGGATCAGGATCTTCCCCTTCACAGTACGGACCCTATTTCCAGTTTAGCGATGTGAGTGATGATGCAAGCACTATTAATCATGCGATAATACGATATACCTGGACGGCAATTCAACTGAGCAGTGCATCACCTTCCATCACCAATTGCACTTTCAACTATATGAATTATGGTATTTCCAATTATGGTGTTTGCACGCCTGTTATTAACAATAATACTTTCGATAATTTGTATTATTCGCCTTTGAGCATTTCACTTGTATCTTATCCGGCATCAACAACTGGTAATATTATTTCGGGTACAACTTACAAATGCATCAGAGTCAATGACGAAACCCTTACACAGGATGTAACATTGCCTAAAAGATCTTTTGGGGGAGTAACCAATATTCCTTATTTCTTTGGCTCATACACAATAGGAACCGGTGTTACTTTGACAATAGCACCTGGTGTTGTTTGTAAATTCTGGCAAGGTGGTCAGATGACAGTAAATAACGGTTTGATTGCCGAAGGACTTGCTACGAATGCCGGCAATATAGTATTTACAAGTATTACCGACGATTTCCACGGTGGTGATTCAAATTCGGACGGGACGACAACTGTATACGGATCAACTTATTGGTATGGAATTGACTATCAATGATGTTGCATTCGATCCCCAAACCCGTTTTTCAAATTGTATTTTCAGGCATACAAACGCGTTATGCCGGCTATAAATACAACAAATGCAAGCCCATCCATTTTGAATTGCTCATTCAATAACAATTATCAGGGTGTGCAGGCATCCGGGGCTTCAAATCCAACGATAAGCTTTTGTGATTTTTATGAAATCCAAGATAAAGCAGTTAATAATGTGAATCAGTCATTTGTTATCAATGCGGAAAACTGCTGGTGGGGAAACAATACAGGTCCAACACATACAGGAAATCCCAGTGGAACAGGAGAACCGGTTACCAACTCTGTTGATTATTTGCCTTTCGGAACAAGCGGTGTCATTAATCCGCTGATGGGTGATGTCAGTCTTAACGGTATTACTCAGGCGTATGATGCATCTTTGGTTTTACAGCATGTTGCTGGTACCTTTCTTAAATGCCAAGCAACAGGTTGTTGCGGATGTAAGCGGCGCTGCCGGTATTACTGCCCTGGATGCTTCTCTTATCCTGCAATATGTAGTCGGTTTAATCAGTTATTTCCCGGCCGAATTACTCAGCCCAATGCCATATTATACATCTGAGGCGCATCTCGTTATTGGCAATCAAACTGCACTGCCTGGTGAAGAATTTGATCTTCCGCTGCAGATGACCAATGTTGATGGGGTATTTGCCGGGCAAATCACATTGAATTATGATCCTTTTTACCTTGCGGTTCTTGAGATCAATAGCCTTATGCCTGATATGACCCTTCTTTCCAATATTGATGAGGAATTTGGCATTATCCGAATTTCGTTTGCAGGAATTGAAGCATTGGAAAGTGATTTGACCATAGCAAATATCCGTTTTAAAGTAAATGATAATGCACCATCAATCACAATCCCGATTGAGGGTAAGTTTTTTATGGCCAATGAATCCAACCTGACAGGTAATATCACTAACGGTAGCGTCACCATCAATGGCTTTGCAACCGGTTTTGAAAATAGTTCAGAAGGAAAAGATTATTTGCTGGCTTGTTATCCAAATCCAGTGACAGATAAGTTGACAATTGATTACACAGTTGAAATGGAAGGTGACAATGTGTTCATCGCTGTTTATGATTTATACGGACAGATGGTTGCTGAAATAGCAAATGGCAGGCATTCGGCAAATTCCTATAATTTAACGTGGAATTGCAACGGTCAGAACGGAATAAAATTACTTAACGGGACTTATTTTATCAGGATGGTTTCCGGTAATAAAACCGTTGTTCAAAAAATTCAGATTGTGAAATAAGGTTGACTCACAGAGCATCTCAAATGATTAATCCTTAAAATTTACAATCATGAAAAAGTTTAAATATATTTTATTGTTCTGTTTGGTTCTGACCGGATTCATTGTCCGGTCACAAACCATTCAGATGAGGATCCCTGCACTAACATCTGCCGTTGGAAATTCCATAGATGTCCCCGTTTATGTCGACAATTCCTTAACAGGCTTGAATGTAAAGTCGTTTCAATTGAAAATAACATATACCGACTCTCACTTAAGTTACACTTCGACAGTAATTGCTGGTACAATGGTTTCCGGTTGGGGAAATCCAACAGTTAATAGTTCGCCGGCAGGTACTCTGAATATTGCTCATGCAGGGACAACGCCCCTGGCAGGAACCGGTATATTATTCTACATTCGTTTTCAGTGCATTGCGTCAGGTACGGCTTTATCCATCCTTTAGTGGCGGCACCGTTTCCAATTTCTTCAACGAAGGGTCACCGGTTATGACTTTTGTGAATGGAAGCGTAACAATCAATCCTGCCCCATTCATAACTGTTTCACCGAATTCAGCATTGCTGTCTGTTGGTGAAACGCAGCAATTTACCGTAAGTGGAGGTACTGCGCCCTATACCTGGAGTGTAACCAATCCCACTGTAGCGACAATCAACTCAAGTGGTTTGATGGCTGCAACAACTGCCGGTTTCACAAAAGTCAGTGTTCAGGATAATGGGGGTATCATTGACCAAACGGATAATAACATTGAAATCAGGGCGATGAAACTTACCCTGCCGACAACAAGCGCGTGGCAGGGAAGCATCGTGGAAATACCAATCACTACTACTTCTTTAACCGGATTGGGGATAATTGGAGGGAAATATAAAAATTACATTCAATCAAAATATCCTTACACCTGTTGGCTACAACTAGCACAGGAACGCTACTAAGTAGTTACTCAAATATTTTATTGAACACTTCTGTTCCGGGTACGGTGACACTTGCTTTTGCAGGTACAACAGCCCTTACAGGCTCAGGAGTACTTGCTTTATCTGCAATTTAATGTTTCGTCAGTGAATACGGGAAGTTCGGGCTTATCATTTTACTGAAGCATTTTTAACGAAACCATATTAGCAAAGACTGTCAACGGATCATTTTCAACCATTAATTTTTCAATCATAACCGTAACACCAAATACGGTTACATTGGTTTATCCGGTGAGTCACAGCAGTTCACTGCTTCAGGAGGAATAGCGCCATATACATGGATGACAACGGACAATGCCGTAGCAACGATTAATTCATTCCGGGTTACTTACAGCCCTTAAAAAGCGGCATTATCCAGGTCAAAGCAACGGATAATGTAGGCGCCATCGGATGGAGCGGGAACATTACGATTTATGATACCTGGGTTACCATACCCAATGCGAGTGCGCAAATAAATTCAACCTACGATTTGCCGGTGAATGGTATCGAACTCTTCCACCCGGACAATCCGTATTTTCGATACAGGGAACAATTAGCTATACTATTCCGGAATTGACGGCACTCGATATTATAACCACAGGAACCATGTCGAATGGATGGACTGCTATTAAAGTCGTTTCAGGAAACCAAATCACCTTTGCTTTAGCCGGAACAACCAGCTTTTAATACAGCAGGTGTGATGTTCAAAATACAGTTTCAGTTGAATCCCGATCTGACGCCGGGTGAATTTGCTTATGTAAACATCAATAACATCATGCTGAATGAAGGTTTTCCGCTTCCAAGGATTGCCAATGGTGGCATTACCGGCGCAACAGGAATGATTCTTAACCTGAATGCCTACCTCGAAGGCCCTTTTAATGGAGTCAATATGAATACAAGCCTGAACTCAGCTGGATTGCTTCCATTAACACAACCCTACAACATCGCTCCCTGGAGTTACCCCGGAACAGAAAATGTTGCCGTTATCCCCAATGCAAATGTTGTGGATTGGGTGTTGGTCGAACTCAGGGATGCTGTAAATGCAGGATCAGCGACGGTTGGAACACGCATTGCCCGACAAGCAGCTTTTATCCTGAACGATGGATCCATTGTCGGGATGGATGGATTCAGCGATCTGATCATTACTGCAACCATTACCAATAACCTTTTTGCAATTGTCTGGCATAAAAACCATCTCGGTATAATGTCAGCAGTGCCATTAACATTATCGGGCGGAATGTATTCTTATGACTTTTCAACTTCCGGTACCCAGGCTTATGGCGGAGCCAACAGCCAGAAACTATTAGTGGCAGGTAAATGGGGAATGTTTTCGGGCGATGGAGATGCAAACAATACGATCAATAATACTGATAAAACAGCGGTCTGGACACCGAATGCCGGAAAGAAAGGTTATTTGAATGCTGATTTCAACCGCAACGGACAAGTGAATAATCCGGATAAAAATAACTACTGGCTGCCGAATTTGAATAAGGTTTGCCAGGTGCCATAACGAAAAATCAGTAATTTGAAGAAAGGAGGTAAATCAAAAAACCAAAAAATAAACCAGTCTGAAATACAAATCAGACATCTTCGCAAATACTATCCAAATTTACCAGCCGGCTTTTCAGTGATGAGGGGCCGGCTGGTTTTTTTTTGTTTTACTATGATTAATGATAAAACATTTTTGTATAAAACAAATATGTTTTATAAATTTGCAGCAAAATTTTTACGATGGAAGCACCATTTATTTTTGGGAAATTAGCTGAGGGGCAAAATTTTATCAACCGGGAAAAGGATCTGGAAAACCTCAAACTCAATTTTAAAAGCGGGATCAATACTATACTCATATCGCCCCGACGATGGGGAAAATCCTCACTGGTTAATCAGGCAGCCGAACAACTAAAAACTGAAAACCCGGAACTGCATTTCTGTTTTATTGATCTTTTTAACATAAGGAGTGAGGAAAATTTTTATGAAGATTTTGCAACTAAACTTATCAGGGTAACATCAACCAAATGGGAAGAATGGATAAAAAGCGGGAAAAAGTTTTTTTCAAACCTGATCCCACGATTTAATATGGGATTGGATCCGGTTCATGATTTCAAAATTACATTTGACTGGAAAGAACTGAAAAAATCGCAGGATGAAATACTGGAATTACCACAAAGTATTTCAATTGCCAAAAAAATCAGGATTGTAGTTTGCATAGATGAGTTTCAAAATATCGCTCAATTCGATCAATCATTAGCATTTCAAAAAAAATTGAGATCAGTTTGGCAAAAGCACCAGAAGGTTACCTATTGTTTGTATGGCAGTAAAAGGCATATGCTGGCTGAAATTTTCGAAAATAAATCCATGCCGTTTTATAAATTCGGGGAAACCCGATTTTCTGAATAAAATTTCTGAGCAATACTGGATTGAATATATTATGAGGCAATTTTCTTCTACCGGGAAGTCAATTTCAAATGAGCTTTCGGCAAAGATCGCTGCCATGATGGAGTACCATCCCTATTTTGTCCAGATGTTAGCCAAAAATGTCTGGCAGAATACCGATAAAAAGTGCAGTTCAGAAATCATTGCGTATACCCTTCAGGAATTGCTGATTCAAAACTCGCTGATGTTTCAGCGCGAACTGGACAACCTAACCAATAAGCAAATTAATTTTTTAAAAGCCCTGGCAGATGGTGTATCTAAATTTTCGACGAAAGAAACTTTAACCACTTACGACTTAGGCACACAGGGGAACATCACCCGTATAAAATCTTCGCTTGAGAACAGCGAAATCATTGACCTGTGGGGAGACAAAATCGAATTTATTGACCCTCTTTTCAGATTATGGTTCATTCAAATTTATCTCGGCAAAAGAAATATCATTTAGAATCAAAGCATTAATTGATCTCCACAAAAGCCGGCGCCTGATGATGATGGTAGGAGATGTCAGTTAGTTGGGTAACTTGTTTCGTTTCCCGGGTCATCAGCATGATATGATAAGATAATCCATCAGGTTTTTTTACCAACAGTTTGAAATGACCTGATGCTTCCCGATATCAGGGATTAGTAAACCATATGCAACGATAACAGAATTGAAAAACTAATTTTTATCTTCGGGACTTGAACAATGGCTGAACACATCTTGTTATAAATAAAAATTTAAATATGAAAACTTATTTACTCTACACCCTTATTATTGGTGCATTCTGCTTTTTGCTCTTTACATCAGAATCCGACTCTTCATCCGGTTCTCCGGGAGGCAAGACCGGTAGTCCGGGCGATGGCGGTATAACCTGTGCACAGTGTCATAGCGGTTTACCGGTATCCACCGTTCCAGGCTGGATAACTACCAATATCCCGCCAACAGGTTATGTTCCTGGTACTGTCTATACGATAACAGCTACAGGTACGCATACCGGCGTGGTAAAATTCGGATTTGAGATGACGGCTGAAAGCAATTCTGCCATAAAGGTTGGCACCTTTGCAATCACAAATCCTTCGGAAACCAAACTGACCAATCTGAACAAAGCGGTAACTCACACATCTGCAGGGACCATACCCTCAGGCAATATGAAAACCTGGTCGGCAAACTGGACAGCGCCTGCTGCCGGTACAGGAAACGTTTCCTTTTATGGCGCTTTTAATGCTGCAAACGGCAACGGAAGTACAAGCGGCGACAAGATATACAAAACAAGCCTTTCGATACCCGAACATGTACCCACAGATTTTAATCTGAACCTCACCGCTTTTCTTGAAGGTCCGTTTAATGGTATCCAAATGTCAACCGGGATGAACAGCAATGAAATTGTCCCGCTCACTCAACCCTATAACATCCCGCCATGGAATTACAACGGTATTGAGTCCGTGCCGGCTATACCCAATGCAGATGTGGTTGACTGGCTCCTGGTTGAACTCAGGGATGCAGCCAGTGCACCGTCAGCAGCTTCGACCACAGCCTTTGCACGGCAGGCAGCTTTCATATTGAGCAATGGTTCGGTAGTGGGGATGGATGGCAGCAGTCCGCTGAGTTTTGATCATCAGATTAACCTGGGACTCTTTGCTGTCGTCTGGCACAGGAATCACCTCGGAATTATTTCATCTGTTCCATTAATCAAAACAGGAAGCACTTATAATTTTGATTTTACGCTAACCGGTCAGGCCTATAACAATGGTCAAAATGAGCTGATCCAGGGAGTATGGGGAATGATCTCCGCTGATGCAGATAGTGATGGTGTGATCACAATTTCCGATCTGGCCGGAATATGGAACCAGGAAGCAGGGCAATCAGGGTATAAGATCTCAGATTTTAATTTGGATGCCCATGCCGATAACAAAGATAAAAATGATAAGTGGTTTCCTAATCTGAATAAAACCACGCAGGTTCCATAGGTTAAATTTGTGTTAATTAATCCAGCGATTAATTTTATATTCCTATTTTTGCATCCTCAGGTCTGGTATTTACTTATTTAAATTTATGAATATTAAACTATTTCAATTATGAAAGCTATATTTTTTTGTCTTGTTTTTCTCTCTTTTTTCTATTCAATATCTATTAATTCCCAGGGTATTATAATCGACCACAACTGCATTGCCGTTGATCAAATTCCCCCATCCTATATTGCTGATATCAAAAACAACATCCGCTTTCAATGGTGCGGACAAAGTCATTCAAATCAGGTTCCCTGCGGTTTAAATGTTCTTGAATCGTTGCATCCTGAATTCAACAGCGAAGTTGCTGAAATGGTTCTTCCCACAGCGGCAGGTGCCATGAATGTGTATATTGGGAATCAGGGATTCAATTCACCGGGGCAGTGCTGTACATCAATAACACCGGAGGGTTATTGGATAGGAGAAGGGATAGGGTGGACGAATGAGTGTTTGGCTTATAATCCGACCCTGAATGTTTCAGGATTTTTGTGGTGCTGGCAATTAGAAAGCAACGGGTCTTCCTATGTGCAGTCATACCTCGAACAAATGGAAATATTTGAAGCCGAGCATCCTAATGTAACGTTTGTTTATACAACTGCCAATGCCCAGGCATATGGAGCAGCCGGACTCCAGAGGCATCAGAACAATGAAATGATACGGCACTATTGCATTTCGCATAACAAGGTTCTTTTTGATTTTGGAGATCTTGATTCCTGGTACAATGGAGAACAAAATACAACAACCTTTGAAGGTGAAACTTATCCTGTACAGCATAACGCATTTGACGGACAGGAATGCGGGCACTTAAATCTTTTAGGTACTGAATATAAAGCAAGGGCCATCTGGTGGATGATGGCAAGGATAAGGGGATGGCAACCCAATGGTGCTGCATCATTGAACATGAAGGTATTTCTTCAGGGCAATTTTTCAGGATCCAATATGGCTACAACCCTAAACCAGCATAACCTTTTACCATTAAGTCAGCCCTTTAATTTTTCACCGTTAAATTATAACGGAACCGAATCAGTAGCTTCAATACCCAATATGGATATTGTCGACTGGATTTTAATGGAGTTCCGCGATGCTGCCACCGCATCGTCAGCCGCATCGGCCACCGCAATCGGACGGAAAGCTGCGTTTGTATTGAAAAACGGATCCATTGTTGATCTTGATGGTATTTCAAATCTGCTCTTCGATTATACCATCAGCCAGAATTTGTTTGTGGTCCTTTGGCATCGCAATCATATAGGGGTAATGTCAGCAACTCCTTTAGTTAAAAATAATAACGTATATCAATATGATTTTTCAACCGGTTTGGAAAAAGTTTATAATGGTTCCAACTGCTATAAGGAGTTGATTCCCGGAGTTTGGGGAATGGTTGGCGGCGACTGGAACACAAGTGGAATCATCAACCTGATGGATAAAGCTAAATGGAAAATCGTTTCAGGTGGTTACGGATACAACAACAGTGATTACAACCTGAATGGTGTGGTTGATAACCAGGACAAAAACGATATTTGGATTGATAATTATGGCAAAGTCAGTTCTGTGCCTTAAAAAAGTGCCAGAACATCCTGTCAGTTTTTCTTTTCATTTCTTGATCTGATTTTTTAATCCATAAGATTCATTATTTTTGTTGAGTGAATGAACTTATGGATTCCTCAGCAAAATATATTGCCCGTAAAGTTTTACTTCTTTCCTTTCTTATTATTTTATCAGGGACATTTGTCCGCGCCCAATCAGTAATGGATAGCCTCAGGCGGCAATTCCATGTTTCGGCTAATGATACCTCCAGGATACAGTTATTATTTCAAATGGGTAATCTTTTTCTTGAAGGTCCCTCCGATTCTCTGATTCACTACTATCAGCAAGCCCTCGTTAAAATCGAGACTTTTTTAAATCAGCCCCCGGAAACGCTTAAACATGAGGATGAAGATCTGATTCTGGCTTATCAGCGATTTCATTTCAGGGCTTTAAATGAAATAGGAATTGAAAAATTTTTTCAGGGTCAGTACACCGAGTCGCTTAAATTCGCTACAAGAGCGCTCAGCGTAGCTGAAGAAATGAATGATATTGGATTGATTTCGGAGTGTTGTGGTGCCATAGGTATTGTTTATAAGAATCAGGGTAAATACCCGGAAGCACTCGAATATTATGAGAGAGCACTCGATCTTGCAATCGAACTGAACGACACTGCCTGGATAGCCGCCTGCTATGCCAATGCAGGAAATGTTTACCGGAGGCTGGGTAATTATTCCAAAGCGCTGGATTATCTCCTCAAAGCCTATGAAGAATTCGAGAAAAGCAAAGAAAAAAGGCGGATGGCCATCGGACTGATGAACATCGGAAATCTGTACGAAGACCAGAGGGATAATGCCAGGGCGCTCGAATATTATCAGAAGGCGCTGGATATATCTTACGAAACCAAAGATTACAAGCGGATCGCCGAATGTCTTTTAAATGTCGGCAACATTTATCTTGAACAAAAAAATTATGGAACCGCACGTGAATATTATGAAAACTCTCTGAAAATCCATACTGAACAGGGATTTGCCCATACCCTGGACGACTGCTACCGCAATATCGCCAATGCTTATGAAAAAGAAGGAAATTATGCTGAAGCGCTCGATTATTACAACAAGGCTTTTGAGCTTGCACAGAAGGAGGATGACAAAGGCACACTGTCAGCAGTGCAAAGTAATATTTCCCGCATTTATTTTGAAAAAGGAAACTACATGCAAGCTCTTGAGTTTGCAGAAAAGAGTCTTATCAGTTGCACAGCAGACCGGTGACCTTCAAAACTTGCAAACCGCCTATGAACTCCTCTCGATAGCCTATGAAAGATTGAATAATCCCGATGCAGCCCTTGAAAACTATAAAAAATATACCGGAATAAAAGACAGCCTTTTCAATACCGAAAAATATCGTTCCATCAGGGAAATTGAAGCCAAATATGAACTGGAGAAAAAAGAACAGCAGGTGGCATTGCTGACCGAAAAAAACCAGGTGCAGTTGCTTACCCTCAGCCGGCGAAACCGTATGATCATTACAGCGTTTGGAGCTATTTTACTGCTGCTCATAATCGGATATATTCTCATCCGGATCAATCGGCTAAAATCCAGGCATCAGGCAATTGAACTGGAGCAAAAGCTGCTTCGCTCGCAGATGAATCCGCATTTTATCTTCAATTCGCTGATGGCTATCCAGAGCTATATATACAAAAATGATCCGGTTCAGGCAGGCGACTATCTTGCCAAATTTGCCGACCTTGTAAGGATTACTCTCGAGAACTCAAGGGTTGAGTTTGTTTTATTGGAGAACGAATTAAAAATGCTTCAAATATATCTTGAACTTCAGTCCCTGAGGTTCAACAATAAATTCGAACATCAAATCACTGTCGGAAAAAATATCGATCCGCAAGTCATCCGTGTACCCCCTATGCTCGCCCAGCCATTTATCGAAAATGCCATTGAGCATGGATTAAGGCATAAGGACAGAAGCGGGGTTTATTAAAATTTCCTTTCTGCAGGAGGATCATCACCTTGTCTTTTCAGTGGAGGATAATGGGATCGGACGGGAAAAAGCCCGAGAACTTGAAACTGACAAAAAATACAAAGCTATGGCAACCTCAATTACAAAAGAACGGCTGGATTTAATGAACCGTAAGATGAAAAAGCCTTACACCCTCGAATTTGTGGATTTGAAGGACGACAATGGAAATGCTTTAGGTACCCTTGTTAAATTTACTCTTCCATTTCAAAAAATTGAATAATTTTGAAAAATAAAACCTGAGACAAGATGATTTCAATAGTCGTTATTGATGATGAACAAAAAGCAAGGGAAACCATTATAACCATCCTTGGTATGAGTAAAACCGGTGTTGACGTGGTGGGCGAAGCCGAATCAGTCGAATCGGGATATGAATTGATCGTTGCCAAACAGCCCGACCTTGTTTTGCTCGATATCAGCCTGACCGACGGAACCGGTTTTGACCTGCTGAAAAAATTCGAAAGGATCCCTTTCAGGGTGATTTTCATAACCGCCCATGAGGAATTTGCTCTGAAAGCCATTAAATTCAGCGCCCTTGATTATATCCTGAAGCCCATAACAGCCGGCGAACTGCTTCATGCGGTTGAGAGAGCCGAAGAATCCAGAATCCACGATGAAACTGAATTAAAACTCAGCACCTTCCTTTCCAACCTTGAAAAAATAAGAAAGATCGTCCTCAAAACTGCGGAAAGCATCCATATCGTTCAACTCAAGAATATCATCCGTTGCGAATCTGACGGGAATTATACTATTTTTATAACCGACAACGGTGAAAAATTAATGGTATCCAAAACCCTTAAAGATTATGCTGACTTGCTTGAGCCTTCCGGATTTTTCAGGCCTCATCAATCGCATCTCATCAATTTCGATCATATTCTCCGGTTTGAAAAAGTTGATGGAGGACACCTTGTAATGTCAGATGAGTCAATTGTTCCGGTATCCTCGAGAAAAAGAGAGGAGCTTTTTAAATTATTCGAGAAAATGTAATCTTTAGTTTAATAGCTTCGGATATTTCGGGAGTATCTCCCGGAGGTCAAATTTGAAGGTTACAGCGACAGATGATATCCTGATTCATACCCATTAAGGATTGCTTACACGATTTTTTTTCAGATCGGCAGGGAAAATGTGATATAAAATCCCTCTCATTTATTACCCCTTTTAATACGAATTCCTGCAAAATCCCAGCGAATAATAAATAGTTCCCGGCGAATAATAATTTACCACCCATTTTATATTTTCGACAAATTACCTTTACCGCTTTATCGAACTTTCTTGTAAAATTTAATGGAACGGTTCATCATCATCGATGATAAAAAATGTGAAAAAGAACTTGCAGAATTCCTGGAAGTAAATCGCGAGCATATCCGTTTTAATTCCTCTCTGGATAATCTGAAGACTTCCACAAAAGCATTTTTTGAAGAATTGGCTGCCGATTACAGCACAGATGAAAAACTTGCGGTAAATTCAAATCAACAAATAGAAATCGTCCATACCCGTGATATAACTCATATCGAGGCAAGGGAGCAATCAGCGCGACTGCATTTGGCTGACAACAAATATATTGAAACCAACAGCGATATTGAATCGCTTGGCAAAAGGCTTAAAGGTTAGTAACTTTATCAGGATACATAATAATTATATGGTTAACCTCGATTATTTTTACAAACTTGATCTGGGAAGCACAACCTTTATGTTGCTAAATAACGGGATTAATCTTCCTGTTGATCCGGATAAAAAAAGTCTGATAATAAAGTACTTAAAAGATATAGAGTCTCAAACATAGTTACATTAATTTTAAATTTTATTTTTTATGAAAAACCATTTACATTTTGCACATTCTCAGCTAAAAAGATGGCTGATGGGAATGATTTCCCTGTTGATATTTGGCAGCACTGCTGTGCTTGGCCAGGTTCAGTTTTCACAAACAACCGACGCCGATTTTAACAAAGGCGTATTGAACAATGTTCTGGTTGGAAGCAACAATGTTTCGCTGCAGTTTGCAGCAAGTGATGTTCAAACATGGCTAACTACCACCGTTTTGCCTCAAACCCTTTCGGGCCACAAGGCAGCAACCTGGAACAACCAGTATGTTTATGTGGTTGGAGGGTGATAACGATTTAACCTATTCAAATGCCGTTTACAGGGCGACCATTACAGGTGGTGGCATTAGCGGATGGACAACGCTGAATACCCTTCCCGTAGCCATGAAAGATATGGCTGTAGTAATCGGAACGAACACCATTTATGTAATCGGTGGCAGAGACGCTACCCAGGTTTACAGCACCATTTATTATGCAGCCATCAACACCGATGGAAGTATAGGAACATGGCAGACTTCTGCGTCATCACTTCCTGCAGGCCGGTGGGGACATACGGCGGTTTATCTTAACGGTTTTATTTATGTAGCCGGTGGTGCGGATGTCCTAACTGAGACCGCTGCTTTAAATACAGTCTATTATTACAAGGTGCTGGCAGATAATACCCTTGGTGCTTATTCGACAGGAACGCTTTAACCGCAACAAGAAATAAACACAGCATGGTTACCTACAATGGTGTCCTCTATGTCCTTGGAGGTTATGCCAACGGAGGAACCAAAGCAAATACTGTTTATCAGGCAACTCCGGGTGTTAATGGTGCAACACGGCTGCCTGGACAACACAAACTAATACATTGCCAGTAGCGATCAGTAATCATTCATCTGTTGTTGCCAATGGTTTGATCATGGTTCTAGCCGGTGAACATAGTGGAACAGTTAATAATACTGTATATTATGCCAATGCAGATGCAGGACACCTGGACATTGGACACTTCGCCGAATTTAATGTATGACCAGACCAAAGACGGAGCTGCTTTTGCAGGCAATGGAATCGTTTATTATACCGGTGGTACCAACCTTTCAGGAACACCCATTTTTAATACCCGGTATGCGATCCTGACCTTAACAACAAATTATGTGAATCATGGAGTTTTCACTTCAAATCCATTTTATGAACTGGGTGCGGAAAGGCTGATCAATTCAATTGCTTTTACAGCTACCTTCACTGCACCTGCAAATTGCCAGGTGGGTTATCGGTTAGCAGGAACTGATAAGATTTGGGGAGATTGGACCGCCCTTACAGCTACATCACCCATTACTGTTAATCAAACCAAGAGATACCTTCAATACAAAGTGATCCTTACAGGTTCAACTACATTTAACTCCACTTTCAGTGATATGACTCTCACCACTCCGGGAACCCAACTAAACGGTAACCTGAATGCCATAACCACTTTTACCCAGGCATTAAGTCCTTATTGGGCTACTTCGGATATTTCATTTACAGCAGGTAACTCATACCTTCCAGGCAGGCGCAACCATTTTATTCCTGCCCGAAACCGGTTTAACGGTTAGCCAGGCAAACATTATCTGCAGCGGGACGGCTGTGGACTCTGTGAAATTTCTCGGTTTTACCAATGAAAAAGGACTGTGGGATGGAATTTATTTCGATCCGAACAGTGATAATGGTGTTTCCTCTCAGTTTACTTATACCGTTATTGCAAATGCAGGATTTGGCAGTAATAATGCTAACCTTTATTGCAACCAATCCAATGAGCCTTTACTTACCCGCTGTAACATCAGGTATGCTGATGGTAATGGTATCCGGTTAAACTCGGCAAACATCAATCTTAATTTATGCATCTTAAAAAGCAACCTCGAAAATGGCGCTTACCTTGAGAATTCAAATCCAACATTTACCGCAACAACCCTTACCACAAATACCGGAGCAGGAGTATTTCTGACGTCTTCTGTCTCTGAACCAACGTACAGCACGACCACCATTTCAAACAATGGTTATGGGATGCGTTATCCATCACCTAATTTCACCATCTTACCTCCGAATGGTTCACCAACAATGACAGGCAATACCCATAATGGCATTGCGATTGATGGAGGAGATGTTTCTGGAAGCAATAAAGTTTGGAATTCAATTATCTATCCGTACATTTTATTAGGTACAGTGAGGATAGGTGAATATTCATATTATACCCGATTAACGATCGAACCTGGTAATACAATCAAAGGGGTTAGTGGCGCCCAAATACAGATTGGTATCCCAAATAGCTATGGAGGAGAGTTGTATGCAATCGGAACGGTTGTAAGCCCTATCACCTTCACCTCTCATAATGGTTTAGTAGGTGGATGGAACGGGATCTGGTTCACCGATCAAAGTGATAACTGGGGCGGAGTATCTGTAATGGATTACTGTGTAATTGAAAAGGGCAATGATTATAATATATCTTCTGAAAATACTGTACAACCTACCATCAACAATAGTAAGATTCAAAATGCATTTTTGGATGGATATAGAAACTCAAACTCTACCCATACAATTCAAAACACCCAATTCCTGAACAATGGAAGATATCCCTATTATTTCCTGAATCCTAATGCAAATCCCGTGCATACCGGAAATACTTATACTGGTAATGTTATTAACCGTATTGCATTGGAAGGAGGACAATATCCATGGGATAGGACATTAACCAACGATAATGTTCCTTATCTTGCATTGAATGATATAATTATGGCTCAATATGCCGGTCACTCAAAGCTAACTCTTGACCCGGGTGTGATTCTTGAGTTCGCAGTTGGTAAAAAATTACAGCTTGGTTATGGGAGTAGTTACGGTGGAGATTTGTACGCAGTTGGAACCGCTGGAAGTCAGATCACCCTCAGGCCATTTAATGGCGTTGCAGGAGGTTGGGAAGGAATTTATTTTACCGATCAAAATGATAACTGGAGTGGCACTTCAACAATGAAATATTGTACCATTGAAAAGGGAAATCTATACAACATTAATTGTGAAACTTCCGGTCAACCATCAATGGAAAATTGTATTATTCAAAATTCTTTGCATGATGGGTTAATTGAATACAATTCCTATCCACTTGTTAAAAATTGCCAGTTCCTTAATAACGGCGGTTATCCAATCAACTATACAAACTGGACATGCAATTCGCTTCTGACAGGCAATACCTATACCGGGAACAATCCCAATTATATCGCTCTTTCAGGAGGAACATACGATGCAAACCGCACTTTATATAATGATGGAGTGCCCTATAGAGTTCTTGGAGATATAGTTATGGCGCAATATGCATGGCATTCAAGATTGACCATTAAGCCCGGAGTAACCCTTGCCTTTGAACCCGGCAAAAAAATACAACTTGGTACTGGTTCTAGTTATGGAGGTGATCTTTATGCAGAAGGCAATGCCGATAGTATCATTACTTTCAAACCTTATAATAATGTCATTGGTGGCTGGAATGGAATATATTTTACAGATCAAAATGATAACTGGAGCGGTACTTCTTCATTGAAATATTGCAACATTGAAAAAGCTGCCAACTATAACATCCTTGCTGAAAGCTCAGGACAGCCTTATATGGAGCATTGCATACTGACACAGTCGACAGGTAATGGACTGAAACTAACCAGTTCAACCATCACCATTCGGAATTGCACCTTCACAAATAACGGTTCTTACGGGATTCAGCTTGAAGGATCAAGCGCGCCGGTTATTGGCAACGATGCGCTTTACACTAATAACCTTTTTAACAACATTGGATACGAAGTTTACAACAACACAGCAAACAATATCAATGCACGCTATAATTACTGGGGAACAGGCGATTCGGCAATGATTGCAGCACGGATTTACGACAAATATGACAATATTGCAAAAGGAATCGTTATTTTGGAAACTTTGCCCAGATTCCTTCTATTCCAGCCCAACCATGATCATGAGCGGTACGGTTAAATATGCCAATACCGGAGCCAATCCCATGAAGAATGCTTCAATGGTGATCAAGGACTTTGGAGGCACAACAATTGCTTCTACCACAACCAATACTTCTGGGGTTTATGCTTTCGGTTCATTTGCATCAGGGAACTATCAGATGACCATCACGCCATCGAATGTTTGGGGCGGGGTCAATTCAACGGATGCCCTTGGAATCCTGAATCACTTTGCACAGATAACTCCTTTGACAGGAATGAAACTAGCCGCCGCAGATGTCAATGTCAGCCACACCATCAATGGAACTGATGTATTGTTTGTGATGAAACGCTATACCGGTCTGATCACTTCATTTCCAGCCGGCAATTACCTCTACAACAGCAGTTCTGTTTTGTTAACGGCAACCTGGTTACCAATAATTTTGATATGATTTGCTTTGGCGATGTGGATGCAAGCTATGCTCCTACAGCCAAGTCAGATGAATCATTGTCCCTTGTTTATGAAGGCACCCAGGTAGTTCCTTCGTTCACCGAATTTGATTTGTGGTTAAAGTAAAACAGAATGTACAGTTAGGTGCAATCTCTTTAGGTTTTTATTATCCTGAAGAATACCTCGAAATCCAGGGTGCTGAACTGGCAAATGGAAGTACGAACGTTGTATTCAATGCAGAAGACGGCTTGTTCAGAATGGCATGGTGCGACCTGAGTCCACTAATGTGAATGGGGAAGAAACAATGGTCATTATAAAAATGAAAACCAAGGATCTGAGCAGGATTAACCGGCGGAATTTCGCTTACATTGTATGAAGATTGCGAACTGGCCGATGTGATGGCCAGCGTGATCAGATGGTGTTACCCTTTCGATTCCTGTAATACAATCCATCATGACCGGAATTGATAATCCTCTGGCACAGTTTGGACTCACTGCATATCCTAATCCGTTCAGCAATAAAACCAATGTTATCCATTTCATTAGTGAAAGAGGCGAAAGTAACGATGGCTTTGTATGATCTGATCGGGAATTTGGTTGAAACGATTGAAGAAGCTAATATGCCTGCAGGAAACCATCAGGTTGAGCTGAATGCTGAAGCCCTTGAACCGGGAATTTATATGTTAAAAACTGTTATTAAAAACAATGACCAGGAAGTTACGAAAATGATAAAGATGGTGGTATCCAAATAATAATGTGAAGTATGAAAACACTAATCAGAAAATTAATACCACTGTTATTCATCATCCTCGGGCCGGGTATTGTAAATGCTCAGATTACCACAACCGCCGGGACAGTTACAAGCTGTCCCGGGGAAATCGCGGTTCCCATCAATGTGACCAATTGTAACAATGTCGGCGCCATATCCCTGATGTTAAACTATCCGAATACGGTTTTAACTTATCTCGGATACCAGAATCTGAATGCCGCTTTGACAACAGGATACCTGATCGTCAATTCAACCGGCAGCAAAGTGATCATCAGCTGGGCTTCGACGACACCGGCAAACATCGGATCGGGCACATTGATGCAGTTGCGGTTTACAGCCATACCCGGAACCAGCAGTCTTAACTGGGATACAGGAACACCCGGTAATTGTGAATACAGTGATGTAAACGGGAATGTAATTTCTTCCACGTATGTTAACGGAACGGCTACCATCAATCAGCCGCCCCTTATCAATACACAACCCACCGATAAGTCAGCACTTGTCGGGCAGAACACCAGCTTCAGTATTGGCGCCATAGCAACAGGAATTTCCTGGCTATGGCAGATCAGCACAAACGGCGGAAGTTCATACAGCGATTTGTCAAACAACAGCACCTATTCCGGAGTTACCACAGCGACATTGGGAATAACCTCAGTTACACTTGCGATGAATGGTTATAAATACCGATGTGTTGTTAGCGGAACATGCACTCCACCGGCAACTTCAAACGGGGCAACGCTCACTGTGATCAATCCAATCACAACAACTTTACCAACAACAAGTGTTTGCCCCGGGAATATTGTGGTGCCGGTAACGGTTACCAACTTTACTGCCGTGGCGGCTTTTTCGCTGGTTTTTTCTTACAATACTTCTGTGCTTACCTACACAGGATATCAAAACCTGAATGCCAACCTTATCCGGGGGTAATTTTACGGCAAATGCAATTGGCGGTAAAGTTTATCTTACCTGGGCAAGAACGACTGCAGCTACCATCGGAAACGGAACCATCGTGGAATTGATGTTCACGGCAGCAACCGGCACCAGCAGTCTTGACATGGGATACGCAAACAGCCGGAAACTGCGAATACAGCGACCTGAACGGCGATCTGATCACTTCGGTTTTTGTGAATGGGAATATCACAACCTATGGTTTACCGACAATTTTGACCCATCCGGTCAATAAAACGATTGCAAAGGCCAAAACACCAGTTTCAGTATTACCGCTTCCGGATCAGGATTGACCTACCTGTGGCAGGTAAGCACAAAGTGGCGGATCTCTACACCGATTTATCAAATGGCGGGTATTACTCAAATGTGACGACGCCTACGATGAACATTACGGGTGCACAATTGGCACTTAATGGCTATCTTTATCGCTGCAAAGTGAGCGGAAACTGCACGCCAGTTGTATATTCAAATGGTGCGTTGCTTACTGTTCTGCCCAATATCATTACTGTTTGCCAAACGATTTCAGGTTGCCCCGGACAACTTATCGTTCCGGTGAATGTGACTGATTTTATTGGTGTGGCCGCTTTTTCAATGGTATTAAATTTCAATTCCGCTGTATTGACCTTTACCGGATACCAGAACCTAAATGCCAACTCTCAGCGGCGGTACTTTTGCCGCCAATGCTTTGCGGGGAAAGCTTTATCTTTCGTGGTCAAGGACTACTGCTGCAACCATTGCCAACGGAGCAGTTTTGGTGGAATTGAAATTCAATGGTGTAACGGGATCAAGCGCACTTACATGGGATACACAAACTCCCGGCTATTGCGAATACAGCGACGTCAACGGACTGATCATTTTTTCAACATGGACAAACGGGAATGTGACTGTTTATCAGCCACCAATTGATTACAGCTAATCCAATTAACAAGACCATTTATTCCGGAGGAAGCACGACCTTTTCAGTAACTGCAACCGGAACCGGATTGGGTTATCAATGGCAGGTGAGTACCAACGGAGGAGGCAGTTTCACAAATTTGACAAATGCCTCACCATATTCCGGTGTTTTTACAGCAACCATGACCATCAACCCGGCAAACCTTACGCTGAATGGTTATCGTTACAGATGTTATGTTACCGGAACATGCACACCTTATGTCTATTCAGAGTCAGCATTGTTAACGGTGACCGCGGCTGCAATAACCACAACAGCCGGAAGCATCAGTAATTCGTGTCCGGAAATCTTACCATCCCGATAAGTGTTACCAATTGCAACAATGTTGGCGGAATTTCCTTAGCGCTGAATTATGATCCTGCTAAACTTACTTTTGATGGATACCAGTCAGCCCATGGAGAATTGTCTGCAGGTCTGCTGATCGTAAATAATACCGGAACCCAGGTAAAACTTAGCTGGGCTTCAACAAATCCGGCGGATATCGGTAACGGTGTTCTGATTGAATATAAATTCAAAGGAAATGCCGGACAATCATCTACACTTTCATGGGATATACTAACTCCCGGCAATTGCGAATACAGCGACCTTAGCAGGAACTGTAATTACATCATTTTATAATAACGGGACAGTTTCGATAGCCGCGAATGCGCTAATTGCCAATGCAGGAAATGATGTTTCAATCAATCCGGGCGGAAATACCCAATTGAATGGCAGTGCAACAGGTGGAGCAACTCCTTATACTTATCTCTGGACACCTTCAACCGGTTTAAGTAATCCTGCGATTGCCAATCCGGTTTCGACACCTGCAAGTACGATCACCTATACTCTTACTGTGACAGATAATAATACCTGTTCTTCTACGGATCAGGTAACTGTTACTGTAAATGCTCCTTTGATTTCGCTCAACCTGAAAATCATGCTGGAGGGTCCATTTGCAACAACGGAAATGAATACCCTGTTGAACAGCACAGGAAATATTCCTTTGCAGCAACCTTATGGCGTTTCTCCCTGGTTTTATACAGGTAAGTGAATCCGTCCCCGGTATTCCAAATGTAAATGTTACAGACTGGGTTTTGGTTGAACTCGGCAAACAACCGGAGGTGCCGGAACTGCAACATCAGGAACAAGGATAGCAAGAAAGGCAGGATTTGTTCTGAAAAACGGAAATATTGTTGATTTAAATGGGTCCGGTGTGTTACAGGTAAATGCCAATGTTACCCAGAACCTTTATGTAGTTATCTGGCACAGGAATCATCTTGGAATTATGTCGGCCAATGCGGTAACACAAACAGGAGGGATTTACACCTACGACTTCACCGATAATTCAGCCAAGGCTTATGGTGGAACTGCTGCACAAAAGCAACTGGCAACCGGAATCTGGGGAATGGTGGCAGGTGATGGCAATGGAGATAAGTTCGTTAATCCCACAGATAAAACAGCCGTCTGGGGAACATCTGTCGGAAAAGCGGGCTATCTTCCGGGCGATTTCAACATGAATTCGCAGGTGAATAACCAGGATAAGAATGATAAGTGGCTGCTTAATACAGCTTATCAGTCGCAGGTACCGAATTAGAAATGATGATTTTCCAACTTAATAAAATGGAGGTACAATTAACATTTTGAAAGTTAAACTAAACAGGAAAAATACCTGACTACTGATCAGGTGAATATCCTAAAATAAAAATCCCGGCAAGCGTCCGGGATTTTTTTCTGTTTGAAACTTTAAACAGGTATTAAATTATATCGGCTTGAAATTGTTAATAAACCGCCGTTGTTTTCCTGAATAAAAACACTTTTCCCATTTTGAGATTGAACGAAATCTTAATAAGGGACAGCCGAAATCCTTGCCAATTAAGCCAATCAAAACAAAACATCATTTTTTCCAAATGAGCAACATTTCTTAAAATTTATGAACATTATCAGATAATCTTTGTTAATATAAATCCCAAATGAAAGGGTAATTTATTAAATGTGATTTCTTATGAAGAAGTTTAAATATTTAGCTGTTGTTTTTTTGTTGCCAATGCTGGTCTTTTCGCAGGACTGGGGAGGATTGAAGCCCAACGGAATCTGGGATCACTGGTCGGTTAATGCAAATGCAGGGGTTACCTCTTATTTTGGCGATCTTAGCTATAATGATAAGAATATAAAAGGAAAACTCACTTTCGAAAGCGGCCCGGCCTATGGTCTTCTCATCACCAAGCATTTCAGCAAACTTTTTAGCATTTCAGGTCAGCTTTTTTACGGAGAATTTAAAGGGGGCAACAATAAAAATCTTTCGTTCAAAACCAATTTAGCTGAATATTCAATGCAGGCCAATTTTGATTTTGTGAGGCTCTTATTCCCTGACCGATCTCCGAAATTCGGACTTGAAGGACATGCCGGTTTGGGCCAATTCCTTTTCAGGGCAACCACTTACGAATTGAAAAATGATACCGAAACCAGCTATGTGCATGAAACGGGTGTTCCTGAGTTCATTTATTTTTACGGCGGAGGTGCCCATTACCACCTTGGGGAAAGTTTTTCCTTAACCCTTGACTTAACCCTGCACCATGCCATGAATGATAAGCTGGATAACCTGGTAAAAAATGACAATTTCGATTATTACAGTCACCTGAGCATCGGGATAACCTATTATCTCAATAGTTTTAAGACTGTACCGATGAAAAATAAAGCCAGGCTGGCACATACCGGGATAAGGAAGAATTAATCCGTCCTAGCATCGTTTTAGGAAAGAGGCTGATTTTAAAATCAGCCTCTTTTTTATTTCTATATTTTATTTTGATGTACTGGGATAATTTTGCTGGTATTTCAGATTCTTATACCTATCACAGGGTAAATTATAGCATAATGAGAATTATGGAAAATAAGGGCTTGTTTATCAGGTATTCCACTATTTCCTCTTTACACATTATTCCCTTTTCAGAATGTACGGTTTTATTTCGTTTATATTACAGTAAGTGTTTATGAACAGGTATTTTTCTTTTGCCCGTAGGGCATATAAATCAAGCCCGGCACACTTGATATTGAAGTCCTACGGGCTAATAGATTCCCATTGTGTGAAACTAAAGATTGGTCCAACACTAATATTAGCATATTACGAGTCTGTTTAAAATTGAAAAAAAGATGAATTTCATCGCCACAAAGACACAAGGACACCAAGGTTTCACTAAGTTAAGTGATTCATTTTTTGCTCTTTGTGTATCTTAGTGACTTAGAGCCTTAGTGGCAAAATTGTCATATTAAATATTTTACTGAATTTTAAACAGTCTATAAATCATTTAGCAAAAGTCAGAAAATATTACTTATAGCACATCAAAATATAATTTTACCTCTTTTTTATTTCTATATTTTGTAAAAGTTAAAGAAAAAAATTTAATTTTACTCTGCTTAATCTATTATCATCTCAGTTTTATGGAAAAGCATTTACCTTCAACATTAATAAAAGGAAAAACGAAAAAGAAGCATGGCCTGATCAATGACACTTCTGAAAATCAGGCAAAATTGCTAAATGAAAGAACAAAGCAATTATCCCGCGAACTTCAGGATCACATTGAAACCAAACTTGAGCTGTATAAAAAGAAAACAGAATTGGAAGAAAATCATCATATTTTTTCAACCCTGTTGGATACCATCCCTAATCCCCTGGTAATAAAAAACAGCAAGGGCGAATACATTCAATGCAACCATGCTTTTGAACAACTCTGCGGAATTAAATCTGCAGAGATAAGGGGAAAAACTTCCTTCGACTTTTTTGATCCGGATTTTGCAGCCAAATTTGAACATTCGGACAAAGAAATGTTAAAAAGTAAAAAAGCAGGTTCACAGGAGTACTCTCTTCTTAAACCTGATGGTACAAACATACATGTAATTTTATATAAAAACGTGTTCTCGTTAGGCAGCAATGCTGAACCCGGCACCATTACGACGGTTGTCGACATAACCCATTTGAAAAGGGCGGAAGATTTAATCGATGTACAGTATACAATAGATTATATTGCCTCTCTCGAAAAAGGCATAAAATCTGCACTTAGCCTGATTCTTGATCATATTTTCAAGCTCTATTGGGTTGACAGCGGAGGTATTTATTTGTACGACAAGCGTGAAAAGGCATTAAAACTGGTCTGTCATAAAGGCCTGTCGAAACAATACATCAGAAAAGTAAAGGTTTACAAGAAAAACTCCCCCCAGGTGCAAAGCCTTTTAAAAGGGAGCAATCTTTATGTAAAAACAAAAGAATTATCTTCTGATATCAAAATACATTTATTGGAAGAAAGGATAGTATCAATTGCAGTTCTGCCATTGATCGACAACAAAAACAATGAGATTATCGGGAGCCTGAATCTCGGCTCAAAGAATCATGAAGAAATATCAGTACAGGATAAAAAAGGGATCGAATCCATTTCAGCCAGGATTGTTAATTTGATATTGTATGCTCAAAGCCAGGAAAAAATCAAAGAAGCTCAGTTATCACTGGAAAAACAAGTAGAAGAAAAAACAAGAGCGCTGAATAAAAAAATAATCGAACTGACTGTAAAAAAAGAAGAAATCAAAAGAAGCGAACAAAAGGTTAGAAAATTACAGGAAACACTTCCGGTAGGAATTTTTTCGACAAGTCCTGATGGCAAACTCACATATGTAAACAATTCATCTGTAAAGATATTTGGTTATGATTCAGCAGATGAAATGATGAAGGTTCAGGTTTTGAATTTATATTATTCAAAAGAAAAAAGAAATGAACTGGTCCAGACCCTTATCTCCAAAGGACATTTGACCGATACTGAGGTTCAGCTGGTTAAAAAAGACAATACTGTATTCTGGGGTTCCTTAAGGGTACAAACAATATTTGACGACCATGGGCGTCCGATGCGGTTCGATGGTGTAATCGAAGATATTTCGGAGGTTAAGAATGCAAAATCCCGGCTCGAAGAAGCCAATAAAAAAATCATCTCCATCAATAAAAATCTTGAAAAGAAAATTCATGATGCCCTCAGCAAGCATGAAGAACAGCATTCCCTGCTGATACAAAAATCAAAACTGGAATCACTGGGTGAACTCTCCGCCGGAATTGCCCACGAGATCAATCAGCCGCTTGGCATAATGGCGCTTACTTTTGAAAATCTGAAACTGAAGATCAACTCGGGAGAGTTAACAACTCAATATCTTACTGCCAAATTCCAGTCGATCGAAGAAAACTTCGGGAGAATAAGAGAAATTATTGACCATATCAGAACCTTTTCGCGTGACCAGGAATCGTTCACCCTGGATAAAGTAAATGTAAATAAAGTCGTCCGCAAAGCATTATCATTGATTGGGGTTCAATACCGCAATCGTAATATTAATATCCGGCTCGATCTGAAGGAAGACATAGGGTTCACCATTGGGAGCAACCTGAAGCTTGAACAGGTCATCCTCAACCTGCTTGCCAATGCAAAATATGCACTGGAGGAAAAGGGGACTTTTGTAAGCGAAACGGAATTTATTAAAGAAATCCGGATTAAAACCGATACCACACCCAAACAAATCATTTTGATCATAGAAGATAACGGAGCCGGCATTAAACCCGGACATATGAAACGAATATTCGATCCGTTTTTTACTACCAAACCCGAAGGTATTGGCACCGGGCTGGGATTGTCAATTGTTTATGGACTGGTCAGGGATATGCGGGGAGAAATTAATGTAAGAAGTAAAGAAAATAAATTTACAAAATTTAAAATTACTTTTCCCAGGTTTCCAGAAAAGAATTAAATTTGCCTTTGCATTATACAAAACCGGATTTTATGGATAGGAACCCATCTCAAAATGTGCTCATTCTGGACGACGAATCCGGATTCAGGGACGAAATAGGCGAATATTTATCCGGGGAGGGTTTCCGTGTATTTCCGGCAGGCCTGCCGTCGCAGGCCATTCAATTGATCGAATCCAATATTATAGACATAGCTGTCTTTGATATCCGGTTGCCGGAAATGGATGGTTTAACCCTGTTGCAAAAAATCAGGCTTGATCATCCTCAGATTGAAGTCATCATGATGACCGGATTTGGTGAAGTTGACGGTGTAATTAAAGCCCTGAGGCTCGGCGCTGTTGATTTTTTAATAAAACCTTTCAAGTTTGATCTGTTAAAACAATGCATTGAGCGTTCCTTAAAATTCAAGACGATAAAAAGAACCCTCGCTGAACAGGAACGAATTGAGGACGAAATTTTGCGCGGTGAAATTAAGATGGTTCGGGAAAGCCAGGCAATGAAAAACATCCACCTTCTGATACAAAAAATCTCCACAGCATCTGATACCACTGTGCTGATTTCGGGCGAGAGCGGTACCGGAAAAGAGCTTGTCGCCAGGGCGATTCATTACCTCAGTCCGCGGAAAAATAACCGATTCCTGCCGGTCAATTGCTCCACTATACCGGAAGAGCTTTTTGAAAATGAATTTTTCGGTCACTCCAAAGGATCGTATACCGATGCCAAACAGGACCAAAAGGGATTATTTGAGTTAGCCGATAAAGGGACTTTGTTTCTTGATGAAATTGGCGATCTGAAATATAGCATGCAGGCCAAGCTTTTAAGGGTGATCGAGGATAAAAAAATATCGAGGCTGGGACAGTATTCCGAAAAAAAAGTTGATGTCAGGGTGATTGCCGCCACCAATCAGGACATCGAGAAAATGGCGGAGAACAAATTGTTTCGGAAAGATCTTTTCCACCGTTTAAATCTTTTCAGGATCGACATTCCGCCCCTGCGAAAACGAAAAGAAGACATTCCCGTACTGTTTGATTTTTTTATTGCCGACTTATCAAAGAAGCTTGGAAAACCCATCAAAAAAGTTGAGAAATCGGTTATCACCCGGTTAATGAATTATGATTTCCCCGGAAATGTAAGAGAACTGAAAAACATTGTGGAAAGGGCAGTGATCATGTGCGACAAGGACATTTTAACTGAAAAATGTTTTAGCATTATTGATGTTCTTTCATTGAAGAATAACCCTGCCGAACCGGATCTTCATGAATCGTTCAATCTCGGCGATGTGGAAAAAGAATCGATCCTGAAAGCCCTCAGAAAATCGCGGAACAATAAGTCCAAAGCAGCACTGTTGTTGAATATTTCAAGGCAGGCCCTCGACAGGAAGATGAAAAAACTCGGCATCAATCCTTCATTGCGAACGCAGTGAAGCAATCTGCTGGCCTCTCCTGTCATTGCGAACGGAGTGAAGCAATCTGCTGGCAAGGAACAGATTGCTTCGGTCGTTCCTCCCTCGCAATGACGACGGCCAATCCGTCATTGCGAATCCGCCAAGGCGGTGAAGCAATCTGCTCGGCAAAGAAAAGATTGCTTCGTCGCTGAAATGCGCTCCTCGCAATGACGGTTGGGATTGCTTCGGTCGTTCCTCCCTCGCAATGACATTGAGAATCCTCGCAATGACGATCGACTATTCATTTATAAAAAAAGTATATTTGTAAAAAAAACCAATGGTACGAGGAGGCTATATTTACATCCTGACTAATAAAAACAATACCGTGTTATACACCGGAGTAACAAGCAATTTAAGAAACCGGGTTTTTCAGCACAGAGAAAAAATTAATAAGTCATCATTTACTTACAGATATAATGTTCATAAGCTTGTTTATTATGAAGCCTTTCAGGGGATAGTGGAAGCCATAGCAAGAG
This sequence comes from uncultured Bacteroidales bacterium, assembly GCA_963708435.1. Classification (GTDB taxonomy): domain Bacteria; phylum Bacteroidota; class Bacteroidia; order Bacteroidales; family JAADJA01; genus JAADJA01. The sequence goes on along the minus strand of CAVPSZ010000019.1, from coordinate 3,797 downwards.
AAAAACAAATTAAAGGCGGATCACGAGCAAGAAAGATGGCATTAATAAATGAATTTAATCCGCAATGGAGGGATTTGTGGGATGACATTGAGGAGTTGATTTAGGAATTACCCATCATTGCGAACGCAGTGATGCAATCTGCTGGCATAACGAAGAGATTGCTTCGTCGTTGAAATGCGCTCCTCGCAATGACGGTTGGGATTGCTTCGTCGCTGAATGCGCTCCTCGCAATGACGGTTGGAGATTGCTTCGTCGCTGAAATGCGCTCCTCGCAATGACGGTTGGGATTGCTTCGTCGCTGAAATGCGCTCCTCGCAATGACGATAACCAATCCGCCTTCCCAGTGACGGGTTTGAATTATTAACACCTCCCCGTTCATAATAGATGCCCGGTTCCGGGCAAATGCCCGAAAGCGGGCATTCCTGCCCTGTTTCCTTTCTTAATGCCGATACTGCTGAGAATTTTTCTTTTCCGGTATAAGGACACTGCTTTTTTATGGTCATTTGTCCGCAAACGGCCATTTTTACACTGCTGTTTTCCAACACATTAAGTACGGCACAAGTTTGGAATAAGCACCTCGCCCAAAGACCATTTTAACGCTAAGGGAAAATAGCGATGAATATACTTATACAATTGCGTGATACTGCTGCCGACAATGAAATCAGAGATTTTACTGAAGGAATGGATAACAACATTTACATCACTCATTCGACTGAGGAATCAATAACTGAACTCAGCACCCATCATTTTGATCAGGCTGTTGTAAGCTTAAAAAACATCCGGGATGCAGCCATTCTCAAATACCTGAATGATTACTATCCCGATATTAAGGTGGTGGTGATTGCCAGTAAAGCGGTTGACGACATCCTTTCCATCTTTCAAAAAGTGAACTATTCAGTCATTCATGAACCATTGAAGCTGTCGGATTTGAAAACCCAGCTTTCAAAAAAACTAAAACCCGCCTGAATGGATAAAATATTTACTCAATCACAAATATAAATAAGATTACAACGATATTCGGCAACGACCGAACCGAACCGATTTACTTCAATGCCGACCGCATGTTCCCGGACTTCCCAGTTGTGCAACCTATTGCTTATCTGCATGGTAATTACAGCACACCAACCTACCTGATGAAAAACGACCTGAATGGACATTCCTTTACAGATCAACCTGGACAACCATTCGATGAGGATATTCGGGAACATGCCGGCATTGGAGTTTTAAAGAATGCTGATTACAACCCTCAGCTTCTGATGAGCGCCTCTTCCGTTTGGATTTAAATAGCGCAAATGAAAAACATTAAATGATCACGAATGATAAATAAAAACTGACCTATATGAAAAAAATGTACACTTCAGCTCTGAAATCAAGAAAAATATCACACATCATTTTATTGGTTTCTTTTTTATCAATTCCACTCTGTTAACATACAATATAAAACTTTTTAAAAAATATTTGTTTGTATTTGCTGATATTGTTTTTCAGTATATGCACGGAAAACATTTTTGCTCAATCGTTCTAATGTTAATGGTAGTTATCCACAGCGGTTCCCAATACCCAATCAGCACTATAACACCTACAACCTCATGGCAAACAGCATCAACAGCTAATATTTGTGCAGGGGAATATGCATATTATTTAATGTAACTTCAAGCGGTAGTTCTTACGAGTGTTCGAATTGTTCTGCTGATGGAGGATCTTGCTGCATGTGATGGTCAATTGACTCTTTGGAATAATTCAGTCTTACTACTCCTTATGCATATAGTGATGATGATTGTGGTGATGACCTCAAAATAATGTGGACTGCTACTTTACCGGAATTGTTAGGATAATTAATTTATATAATTGCCACTAAATGGTTCAATAGCAACACTATTGTATGACGTACTCCACCACTTGTGGCTGCACCGCCCCCGCCGCTCCAGCTTCCTGCTCTTCATCTATAGGTACTCCGGCAAATGGAGTTGAGCATCATACAAATTTATCGTGCGCCACAGTTACTGGAGCCGAAGGATATGATTTCGAATATTCATGGAATGGTTCCACATGGTATGACTTGAGAAGCCGCATATAGCTCTTATAATATAAATAACGGTGAGAATCCCAATGTGGCTCTTTATTACAGGGTAAGAGCATACGCTTGTTCTCCACGTTTATACAGCAGTTATGTTAATAGCTCTACCTATCCAATCTATACTGCATGTGATGAGCCTGCGACGCCAACCGTTAATACACCGACCACCACTACCCTGAATGTGACACTTAATGCAGAAACCCCGGCTGCAAACCCGGCTATAACAACCTACTCTATTTATTGCGTTACAACAGGGACTTATGTTAAAGCTCCCGGAGCCCTTGGCGCAGAAGTATACCAACCAAAGGCTGCCTGGGGAACTAACACCGTTACGGGACTGGCATGCAATACCTCCTATACTTTTTATGCAAAAGCTAAAAATTATCAGGAGGATGTGCGGTATAATTCTTCAAATACAGGTTCAAATACAACGACTGCCTGCCGCATTATTTGCCAAACCTGTCCATCTTACGATTATTCCATCACACCCTCTACTTCCTGGCAATTTCATAGCAGTTCTATTGTCGCTGGTGGTTGCAAGAAGTACTATGTTTATATGAATGCTGGAACTCAATATATTTTCAGCCTTTGCAGTGCAGATGGCGGTAGTGCTTCCTATGATTCATATTTAAGACTTTATGACGGAAGTTGTACTAATATTTCCAATAATGACGATTACTGCGGACTTGGGTCATATCTTTCATATACGGCAGCTACTTCCGGAGTTTATTATCTTGAGGTAAATAGTTGTTGTATTGGTGGTAGTGGCGGTGACTATACACTGGCGTACCAAAATATTATACCTTGCACTGCCCCAGCCGCTCCAGCAACCTGTTCTTCATCTATTGGCTTCACCTGCTTAATGGGCTTGAACACCATATTAGTTTATCATGTGCCACAGTTTCAGGGGCAAATGGTTATGATTTTGACTGGTCACCTGATAATTCAAACTGGTACGATCTTGCTGAATCATCTTCTTCAAGCTATGATGATAACAGAGGCAATAACCCAAATACTCCTTATTATTACAGGGCAAGGGCTTATAAATGTACACCAAAACAATACAGTAGTTGGGTTTTATAGTTCCACTTCTCCCATTTATACCGCTTGCGATGAGCCGGCATCACCAACCGTCGGTTCAGCAACATCATCAACACTCAATGTTAGCCTCAACACAGAAAGTCAGGTGGCTAATCCTGCTATAACTACTTATTCAATTTATTGCGTTACAACCGCAAATTATGTTACAGCTACCGGCGCTTCAGGTACAAGGTGTATCAAACAAAAGCTGCCTGGGGTACCATTACTGTAACAGGTCTGACATGCAATACATCCTATACTTTTTATGCAAAAGCCACAAAATAGCCCGGGGGATGTACGGTTTAATTCTTCTAATACAGGTTCAAATACAACAACCGTCTGCTGCACTACCCCCGGCACACCTGCAACTGCTACTGGCACAGCCCACAGGAACAACAACTGCTAACCTGGCTTCAACGAGAGGGTAGTCCAGTTGGAAGTCCAACTGTAACCTATTACTGGGCCGTAGAACACCAGGGAGCGGTGTAACTTATGAAGACCGGATATACTGATCGTGGAACTACTGCGGGTTTATCAGCTTCAACAACATTACTTGCTTGCGGTACTACTTATTACCTGGCAGTTAAGGCAGTTACAAGTTGTAATGGAACTATTTCGGCATATAGGACCTCAAGTTCAT
>CAVPSZ010000018.1:0-160816 GCA_963708435.1 uncultured Bacteroidales bacterium | reverse complement strand
AGTTCCTCGATTTTCTCGGCAAGGAAAGCTATGTCGACATCAAGCTCGGCGACCAGGTACAGAAAGAGATGACCGTAATGTTCAGCGATATCCGCGACTTTACCCAGATTTCGGAGCAGATGACACCCGAGGAAAACTTCGATTTCATCAATTATTACCTGGGCTACATGGAGCCGGTCATCCGCAACAACAACGGATTCATCGACAAATATATCGGCGATTCCATCATGGCGCTTTTCGGCCTGAACGCCGAAGACGCCATCAATGCAGCCATTGAAATGAGGATCAGCTGTCGCAGTTCAACCAGGTGATGGACGAGTTCAACAAGCCCATCATCGACAGCGGGATCGGTATCCACAGCGGAACACTGATGCTCGGCATAGTTGGAGGCGAAGGACGCATGGACAGCACGGTCATTTCGGATGCCGTTAACCTGGCAGCCCGGCTCGAAGGGCTGACCAAAATTTACGGAAGCGCTATCATCATCAGCCAGGACACGCTCATCAGCCTCACCAATCCTGCTCATTACCATTACCGGTTTCTTGATATTGTTAAAGTAAAGGGTAAGAGCGAAGCGGTATATATTTTTGAGATCATCGACGGCGATCCTGAGGACATCAGGCAGCTAAAGCTGAAAACAAAGGATGATTTTGCTCATGCCATCAATCTTTATAAGGCAAGGCAGTTTGCCGAGGCACTCGATGTCTTTAAGCAGGTTTATTCCATCAACATACACGACCGAACTGCTGCTTTATATTAAACGATGCCGTAATTTTATCGAAAAGGGTGTTCCGCACGACTGGGATGGCATTGAAACTATTTCATGGAATTAAAAACTTTATGGGCTGTCAAACGTTAAATTAGTTTTGCATATTTTCAACTCAATTGCAATGGATTTTGAAGGAGTAAAAGATTTTGTGATCACTAAGCTTCGGAAGGAATTAAGTTCAAAACTGTATTACCATTCTGTCGAACATACCTTGGATGTAATGGATGCTGTCGGGCGGCTGGCTGATCTTGAAAATGTCAATGGTCATGATAAGTTACTGCTGAAAACCGGCGCCCTTTTCCACGATCTCGGATTTTGCGAAACCTACGATGGTCATGAGGAAGCTTCCATAAGGCTGGCTCATGATAATCTTCCCCGTTTCGGTTACGGTGAAGCCGATATTAATGTGATAAGCGGATTGATTAAATGTACAGAGATACCGCAAAATCCAAAAACCCACCTCGAAGAGATCATGGCCGATGCCGACCTCGATTATTTAGGGCGCGATGATATTTTCCTCACCGGACAAAAGCTTCAATTGGAATGGAAACTCAGGGGAAAAATATCAACCCTCAGGGAGTGGCACGAAGCCCAGTTAAAGTTTATCAGAGATCATCACTATTTCACATCCACCGCAAAAAAACTGAGGGAAGCCGGAAAACAGGCTAACATCGTTCAACTTGAATTGCTGCTGTGTGTAAAAAAATAATATTCCCCCCCTGCTTACATTTTAAAAAATATCTACTTTTGTTTTTAAATATCATGAACAATCCAAATTAATAATATGGACACAACAATGAATAAGATCATTCTGGTTCCGACCGATTTTTCAGAGGTTTGCGACAACGCCATGAACCAGGCTGCAGCCGCCGCCAAATATCTCAAATATGAACTGGCTTTGCTGCATGTTATCGATAAGAATACAAAAGCACAGCTTAAAAAAAGCCACGAAGGCGAAAGCGCAGTGGAAGGCAAGCTGAAAGCCCTTGCCGCTAAGTTGAAAGCCGGTTACGGTATCAATGTAAAGACCCACGCCATCGAGGGTGACATCTTTTCTACTATAGGCCAGGTAGCCAAAGACCTTGGAGCCGCTCTCATGTATCTTGGCACCCATGGCAAAGTCGGACTGCAGCAAAAGATGACCGGCAGCTTTGCCCTCAAGGTGGTAACCTCCTCCCCTGTCCCCGTGGTGGTTGTGCAGAAACGCCCCATCTCCGAAGGATATAAAAAAATCGTCCTGCCCATCACCTCCGATGCTGGCCCGTGGGAAAAAACAACCTGGGCAAGCTCATTGCAAAGAATTTCGGCGCCCATATCCATATTCACCGCATCGACAGCCCGGCGCTAGATGAAGCCATTAAGATCATCACCGGCCACTTCGATAAGGAAGACGTTAAATATACCATCTCAAAAGCCGACGGGAGCAACTTCTCAAAAAGCGTTATCGATTACGCTACGGCCAACCTGTCCGATATGATCATGATCATGACCAACCCTGACAAGAGCTTCACCAAGTTCATCCTGGGCAGCTACGACGAGGAAATGATCTTCAACACACCCCAGATACCGGTGATGTGCATCAATCCCCGCAAGTACAACTGGGAGGTCATCTTTAAATAATACCGGTTAGGAATATAATATAGCTTTTTACTATTAGCTCTTGGCCTTAGGTTTTTGGATTTTGGCCTTTACCCCTGCAGTATTGATTTTCGCTACCCAGGGACTTTTAATATTTGGCTTTTGGCTTTAGGGTTTTCGGTTTTTATCCTTTGGTTTTTGACATTTTGCTCTTTGCCCTTCACCCTGGTCAAACCGGCAACTTAAACTTCATCACCACCTCGCCGGTTTCCTTATTGATGCTGATGTGCTGATTCGCCAATCCAAGGTCTTTGCCGGTTGAAATTTTAAACATGCCGGCCAGGAACTGCATGCCGTGGTTCATCACCTGTTCCATTTCTTCGGCTGCAAGGTGGGTTGGTGTAGTTGACGGGCCTGCTTTTTCCTCCGGCGAACTTACTTCTGTGCCGGCATCACCCGACAAATCAAGTTCGCCCTGCCGGCCAACTTCCCCTGCAATTTGCTCTGTTGCGGGAACTTCTTCAGGAAATTCCATCTCTGCCGGTTTTTCTATTAATTCGGTTTGGGAGATGAACTCCTCCAGTTGCTGAATGAATTGTGAGCGCCCTTTGTTGCTGAAATCCACCATGTCGCGGGCGGCATCTTTTCCCAAAACGCCGTCGAAGAGGCTTTGCTTGACCAACAGCCCCGATGCAATTTGCTGCTCAATGGAATCTTTTGTGATAAAGTTAAAAATGGTGAGCTTGTTACTCTTCTGACCAAGCCTGTCAATGCGCCCGATGCGCTGGTTTTTCTTCGCCGGATTCCATGGCAAGCTCGAAGTTTATCAGAATATCGGCCACCTGAAGGTTCAGCCCGGAACCGCCTGCCTCAGTTGACAGGAATATCTTGTACTGGTCGTTATCTTCGAACTTGCTGATCAGCTCGCCCCTGGATTTCACAGGTATCTTACCACTCAATTCAACAAAACCGATGTTGTTCTCCCGCAGCATTTTCCCGATCAGTTTATGGACTTTTACCCATTCGCTGAAAATGATAATCTTGCGCCGGGTGTTTTTGATGTCAAGTTTTTCCAGTAATATATATTTCAGTTCTTCCAGCTTTGGTGATTCATTGGTTAGCTCATCAATCAAGTAGGTAGAATCACAAACCATGCGCATATTAGCCAGCAGCAACTGCATGCGCTGCATATCAAATGGCGTCAGGAATCTTTTATGCAATATTTGCGCAAGCCCCCTCGCATAGGAAGCATGATAATCGGCTTGCAGGGGGGACAAATGAACAGGGATATTTACCTGCTGTAATTCGGCAACTGATCAATCACTTTTCGTTTTTCGCGTCTGATAAGTATTTTCTCCAGCTTTTCGTTCAGGCTTTTCAGGTTGTAATACCCGTTTATCTTGTTGTATTTTACCGGATCGAAAAGGCAATGCTGGTAGGAGAACTCCCAAAGCGGACCCAGGAAAAACGGGTCGAGAATGCCAATGATGGAGAAAATATCGATCAGGCGGTTTTCAATAGGCGTGCCGGTGATTACCAGTTTGTGTTTTACCTCCAGCCTTTTCAGCGAATCGGCAGTTTTTGTCTCATAATTTTTGGCGCGCTGAGCCTCATCCAATATCAGGAAGTCGAATCCAACCTTGTTTATCAATATTTGGTCGCGCATCACCATTTCATAATTGACAATGAAGAAATAATGCCGGTCATCTGCATACTGCTCAGCCCTTTCGCGCGGGAAACCCTGTACAATCAGAGCTTTTTCATCCGAAAACTTTTCGATTTCCTTTTTCCACTGCTCTTTTAAAGATGCCGGACAAACCACCAGGGTTCTGCTAAAGGCGAAAATCTTTTTTTTGAGGATGGCCGCGCCAATGGCCTGAACGGTTTTTCCGAGACCCATTTCATCGGCTATAATGGCTGCCCTTCTGAAAAGGGCAAAAGCAATGCCTTCCTTTTGGTATGGAAATAGATCTATTTTTAATTGGGTGAAATCCGGTTGATGCATTTTCTCCAGGTCCTTCAGCAGGTCATCATCAAAAGCATTTTCGAGTTTCTCCTGTACTTCGGGTCTCACACGTATCTTCTTATTCCCGGATATATCTTTCATGAAAGGAAGCAGGCTCAGGGCTTCTTTATCTTCAATGAAACGTGACTTTTTGAAATATCGCGATATCAGAAGCTTTTCTTCCAGCGGAAAGCTCATGCGGATAATACCAGCTTATTTTATAATCGTTTAACGGATCGCAATAGATTTCAATGAAGGGAAAGGTTTTATCGAGCCGGTTGTAAAGCGATTTGTTTTGTTTGAGGTGATTGAAGGCAAACATGATATGCTTGGTGGTTCCGAGCTTGTTGATCCTCGAATCCATGCTGTTGCTGTAACCGGTTTCGTTATCAAAATCACGGAGAAAAACAATGTATCTTACCCCTTTTTCATTGGTAAGGATATGGTCGCCATAAATATTATTCGCCCATTGTATTCGGTAATCAGCGCTTTCGGCTTTTTGCATTCTTTCTTTCAGCACCCTTTGGATCATTCCTTTGCGGGTATATTTCTTATGCTCAACATGTGAACCGGGGTTGAGCAGGTGCAACTCGCTCTCTACCTGTAAAAGACAGGCGAATGAATGCCTGTCCCAATCCTGAATTTTATTTTTTTCTGCAGGGCTGATTATTCCATCTTCAGGATCGATCATTAACTGGTATTCTGTTGGTTCCTCCGAATCTTCCGAAGTCATCACGAGTTCATACATCAATTGAGATTGCGAGAGTATCTGGCAGGTTCCGTTCAGAAAAAGAATCTCGCCCAGAGCCAGCTCCTTTTTATCTAATGTTTCCTTTAGATTTACGATTTGCGCTTCTATTATTTTTACTATTTCCATGTTGTTAAATATGCTAAAAATTTCAGGCTAAAAATATATAATCCTGCATGGGAAGTTCGGAAAAGTTTTAAAGATATTTTCACAATAAATGTGTGTTTTTATAGAAACCCTATATTTGAACGCGTTTTGTCCCACATGAATATTTTATGGAGAGTATCATCTTTTTCGACCTTGAAGTTAAACCGAAATCCAGCCGCATACAGGATATTGGCGCGGTTTTTAACGGGGAGGAATTTCATGGTACTTCTGTTTTACAATTCGGTCACTTCCTTGGAAAATCAGGTTTAATTTGCGGACACAACATTATTGGACATGATATTCCTGCCCTGGAACAAAACAGCCTTAAACAGGTGCTGTCAGGGAAATCGTTTATTGATACCCTCTACCTTTCCGCACTCTTATTTGCTGAAAAGCCATACCATCACCTGGTAAAAGATTACAAATTGTTCGATGACAATTCTGATATCAATAACCCCCTGGCCGATTCAAAGCTTTGCCAAACATTATTACTCGATGAGGTCGCAAAATTCAATTCTCTCAATTGTAAATTGCAGAATATATTTTTCACGCTTCTTAAAAATGAAAAACCTTTTGGCGGCTTCTTTCACATTGTTCATGCTGAACCATGCAGTGATATAACAAAATCAATCAGGAATTATTTCGTTGGAAGAATCTGTAAAAATGCTCGGTTTGATAGTTGGACGCGTGAACCGGTAAACCTGGCTTTTGCCCTCGCCATGATCAATACTGATAACAACGAGTCTATCCTACCGAAATGGATAGTGATGCAGCATCCGGAGGTATATGAGATCATCAATGAATTGAGATTCAGTAAATGCGCGGATACTGCATGCAGGTATTGCATTGATAAACTAGATCCCCGAAAAGGATTATCCAGATTTTTCGGATACGATGATTTCAGGAAATTCAGTAAAGAAGAAAAGGCGCCGTTACAGCAACAGGTCGTTGAATCTGCACTCAAGGGCGAATCATTGATCGCCATATTCCCTACCGGAGGGGGTAAATCGCTTACTTTTCAGTTACCTGCACTAATTGATGGCGATGCCACCCGTTCACTTACTGTTGTGATATCACCGCTGCAGTCTTTAATGAAAGATCAGATTGATGTGTTGGAAAAACGACACGGAATTACCCGTGCTGTTACGATAAACGGTTTGCTTTCACCCCTTGAACGCATGCAGGCAATTGAAAGGGTAGCGGAAGGAGGCGCTCATATCCTGTATATTTCTCCTGAATCACTCCGATCGGGAACCATCACTAAAATCCTCACTTCGAGAACCATAGCCAGGTTTGTGATTGACGAAGCGCATTGTTTCTCATCATGGGGGCACGATTTCAGGGTTGATTATCTGTATATTGGAGAGTTTATTAAAGATTTGCAAACCCGGAAAGGATTGGACAAATCCATACCTGTTTCATGCTTTACGGCAACGGCCAAACCGGCGGTGATCAGTGATATCAGGCAGTATTTCTATCAACGAGTGGGGCTGGAACTGCTTACCTACATCGCTCCTATAAAAAGAGAGAACCTGCATTATGGAGTTTATGTGGCAGAAGATGACAATGACAAATACCGGAAACTGGTTCAACTTCTTTCGACGGTGTCAGAGCCCGTCATCATTTATGTTTCGCGCACCAGGGCTGTTGAAGACCTGGCTGTGAAACTCGGGGAAGACGGGTTTTCAGCCCTTCCATATCATGGTAAGATGGACCGCGATGCCAGGATCAGCAACCAGAATAAATTCATGAACGGGGAGATTGATATCATTGTTGCCACCTCTGCTTTTGGGATGGGGGTTGATAAGGAAAATGTGCATATGGTTATTCATTACGACCTTTCTGAATCCCTCGAGAATTATATTCAGGAAGCGGGAAGAGCCGGTCGAAGCCCTGAAATTAATGCCAATTGCTTTATATTGTTTGATAAAAATGACCTGAATAAACATTTTAACCTGTATTACCACGCGCGATTAAATTTTAAAGAAATTTCCCAGGTCTGGCGAGGTATTAAATCACTGTCGAAAACCCGGAAAAAATTATCCCAATCGGCGCTTGAAATCGCCAAAGCATCCGGTTGGGATAGCGAAATACAGGAACTGGAAACCAAAATCAAAACTTCCATTGCCGTTTTGGAAGAAGCCGGTTATTTGAAAAGGGGATTGGATTCACCACGCATATTTGCCAATAGTTTTTTAGTAAAAAATTATAATGCTGCTGTGGAGATTCTGCAGTCAGCCTCCGATATCACCGCGGAGCAAGTATTGGATTCCACAAGGATACTTCAAAGGATTATCAAGGAAGATGAAACCCGCGTTGATTACCTGTCGGATGTGCTTGGCATAAAAAGGGATGATGTGGAGCAATTGATCCGGATAATGAGACAGAAAGAAATACTGGGCGATGCCAAGGATTTAGCGGCTTTCGTGGATGCCGGCAATGCGACCAATGATTCGATAAAAACCGCAACCCTTTATTTCAGGCTTGAAAGGCATTTATTAAATATTCTGAATTGCGAAAAGAAACTGATCTATCTGAAAGAGATCAACGAGGTTTTGATTGAAAATGGGATTACCCAATCTACTCCGGATAAAATTCTTGATATTCTGAGGTTCTGGGAAATAAAGGGATTCGTAAAAAAGGACAGATTAGACCAGCACACGGGCGCTTATCAAATAAGCTACCGGAAAGAGTTGGCGCCTTTCAGGGAAAATTTGGAACGAAGGCAAAAGCTGCAGGATTAATTTTGAAATACCTGGTAAAGAAATATAAAATGAGCCTGGTTTCAAAACCGGCGAAAAATAAAAACAAACCGGTTGAATTTTCGGTAGTCGAATTGAAAACTGAGGTTGAAAAATCACAGGGCATTTTCAATGAGGTGTTTTCCTTAACCGATTACGAGCGGGCATTATTGTTTTTGAATCATATATCGGCTATAAAACTGGACAAAGGGTTTATCATTCTGTATCGGCCCATGACCATTACTAAGCGGGTATCGGATCCCAGAATCAAATTTAAAAAAGAGGATTATCAGAAACTGGCCGATTTTTACCAGGCAAAAATTGAGCAGATCCATATCATTGGCGAGTATGCAACAAAGATGCTGAAAGACTACAAGGGTGCCGTAACTTTTGCGGATGAATACTTCAAATTGCCGTATGATCAATTTGTTGATAAATACTTTAAGGAACGCAGGGATCAGATCAGAAAGCCGCTAACGCCGGAAAAATTCGAGAAAGTTTTTGGCAATCTCTCACCTGAACAACTGAAGATTATCCGCGATAGTAAAAATAATTTCATACTTGTAACTGCCGGTCCTGGAAGCGGAAAAACACTGTTGCTTGTTCATAAAATCGCTTCCGTGCTGATGATGGAAGATGTTAAACCCGAACAATTCCTGATGCTCACTTTCTCCCGCGCCGCCTCCCTGGAATTTAAGTCTCGCCTCAAAAAGCTGGTTGGCGGCATAGCCGGGTACATTGATATTTTTACTTACCATTCTTATTGTTTTCACATCTGTGGCAGAATGGGTACATTGGAAAAATCTGAAAACATCATTCGGGAAACTATTGACAGGATTGAGTCAGGAGAAATCCCGGCTGAGAAAATCGCCAATAAAAGCATGCTCGTACTCGATGAGTTCCAGGATGTAAACCAGGAGGAATATCTTCTTGTTAAAACCATCATCAAATATGCAGAAAACATCAGGGTTATTGCTGTTGGCGATGATGACCAGAACATTTACGGCTTTCGGGGATCTTCGATAGAATACATGTTAAATTTTAAGACCGACCATCGTGCAAAACAGTATAACCTGATCCGGAACTTTCGCAGCAAAAGCAACCTGGTAGACTTTACCAACCAATATGCAAAAAGCATCCAAAACCGGTTAAAAAAGGGAAACCTTTTTTCAAACACTAACAAAAGTGGAAATATCGAAATCATTCATTATAGCACATCAAACATTATTACTCCATTAATTAATTACCTGAAAAACATAACATTAAATGGTAGTTCAGCCATTTTAACCCGGACCAATGACGAAGCAGTTCTCGTTGATTCGTTGTTAAGAAGCGCAGGGAAACAATCGAAGCTCATTTTATCGAATGATTCATTCAGGATAAAAGACCTGCATGAGATCAGGTTATTTACCGAACAAATTTGCCGGAATACCAAACAAAACATCGGGCTTATTGCTGACAAGGATTGGCAAAACGGATTAAACAGGCTACATGCTCATTTTGAATATTCTGGAAATTATGCTTTGGCATTGACAATAATTGACCATTTCAGTAAAGCATCCAATAAAAAGCTAAAAACCGAGTGGCTGACCTATATATCTGAAATGCAGCTTGAGAACTTTATCCATCCGGGTAATGACTCGTTTCTGGTTTCCACCATGCACAAGGCTAAGGGTAAGGAATTTGACAATGTGGTATTACTGCTCAATGATTTTAACGATGAAAAAGATGAGGATAAACGGCTGTTATATGTTGCATTAACCCGGGCAAAGAATAACTTATTGATCCATTTAAACAGGGATATTTTTCACGACCTCAGGGTTGAAGGCATTGAAAAACATATTGATGACAACGATTATGGTGAACCTGAAGAAATAATATTCTATCTTACCCATCGTGATATTGATTTGGGTTTGCAAACATTAGATGGAGTAGCTGGCAATATTTCAAATTTACAGGCAGGTATAAAACTTGTTTTATCAGATGATAAAGTCCACCTTAAAACCGAAACCGGCAGGGTGGTTACCTGTTTCTCGAAGGACTTCAGTCAAAAGCTGAACCGTTGGTTCGATAAGGGGTACAAATTTCATGATGCCTGGATTCATTTTATTGTTTATTGGAAAGAAAAGGAAAGCCAAAAAGAATATAGGGTGGTGTTGCCGGTGGTCAGGTTAAAAAAAAACCGCTTAAGTTCACATTGAAAAGCTTATTGCAACAACAAAAAACATTATTTGAACAGAAATAACCTAACCCAAATTCAGTCTCTGCCTATTTCACATACCCCTTAAAATTTATACCAGGATTTAAATAATATCCTCTAAACTTTTTTTAGGACAAGTCAACTCCGGGCAGATGAATCGGAATCCTCGTCAGGCAAAATGCCTTCCCGGGCACATGAATCGGAAACTTCGTCAGGCAAAATGCCTTCCCGGACACATGAATCTGAATCCGCGTCGGGCAAAATGTCTTTCCTGATGCATAAAACCCTCCCCGAAATAAACGAAATCAGGTTCCGGTAGGTCGTATCCCCTTCCGGCCCATCCCCTCTTCCCTTCCCCCCCTGATAAAACCGTATATAAATGATATGAAATGAAATTCCTTTCTGCTGAAAACCGAGAACAGAGAACCGGGAACCCTCTTCGAACTTCAAATCGGGGTCTGTTTAATAAACTGTGTCATGGTTGACTCATTCTGTCCTCAAAAATAATCATCATTTGTGAATACGTTAATTTCCATGCGTTAATTGAACTTTGCCACCCCTCCTTCTTATTTTGATATACCAGATATATTAGCTTAAGTAAAGATTGGTCACTGCTTAAAATCCGTTTTGTTTTAGTTATTTTTCTTAACTGGCTGTGAAACGATTCAATGATATTTGTTGTATACATTTACTCTTCTGATATCTTTTGGATAGCGATAAAAAGTTGAGAGCAGTGGCCAATTGTTTTTCCACTTCTGATCATGTAGGGATATTTTCTTTCCAGTTGATCTCCATCGTTTTGAGTGCTTGTTCAGCTTGTTCAATATTGGCAGCCTGGTATATTTCTTTCATGTCGCTCATCACTTGCTTATGATCTTTGGATACTATGTATTTAGTGGAATTTCGTATTTGATGAATGATGCACAGCTAAACTTCTGTTTGTGGAAAAATACTCTCGATGGCATTTGAAAATCCACTTAAATTATCAATACAAGCAATGAGTATGTCTTTTACTCCCCGGCTTTGTAAATCGCTCAATACATTTAACCAGAACCGGGCACTTTCGCGCTCTCCGATATAAAGCCCCAGGAGATCCTTTACGCCTTGCCTGTTGATGCCGATGACGCAATAAACAGCTTTGGTGACAATGGCTCCCTGATCTTTTACTTTGTAATGAAATGGCATCCAGCCAAACAAGCGGATATACACTTTCCAGCATCCGGCTTTGCCATTGCTTTATATCTTCAATCACACGGTCGGTAATGGCGCTTAGTGTAGATGGCGATACGGTTAATCCATATAACTCATCCAGGTGGGTGCAGATGTCGTTATAACTCATTCCGTGCGAGTACATGCTAATCACTTTATGATCCAGTGCTTCTCCAAGGGTTGTCTGCATTTGGGTAAAATCTGGGGATCAAAGGTGGAGTTACGATCGCGTGGCGTACTGATATCTACTGGCCCGAAACCTGTCTTTAATTTCTTTCCCATTTTGCCATTTCGACGGTTGGGAACTGGTTCCTGTTTCAGGTGAGCATCCAGTTCCCCTTCCAGGCTTGCTTCTATCCACCGTTTGATCAAGGGAGCTAGTATCCCGTCTTTTCCTTCGAGTGGCTTTCCTTGTTTTAAACTGTCAATAGCTTGTTTTTCAAATTCGTTCAAATCAAAATCCTTTGATTCTAATCTGGAATTTTCTGATGTTTTCTTTTTCATTTTCAGTAATTTTATTAATAAAACATTTTACTTGTTGTTGTGATGTTGAAATGTTGATAACTCGGCACTTTTAGTACACAGCTTACAATTTTTGCCACTGTAGAGTTATCAATATTTCAATATCTGTTTCAAATTACTGACACAGTTTTTAGAACAGACTCTCAAATCGCAGCGAAGCGAAGATCACGCTTTGCGTGACTTCAAACTTCAATCATCCTCATAAACTCCTCTTCACTGATGATCGGCACCCCAAGTTCCTTCGCTTTCGCCAGCTTATTCGGCCCGATGTTCTCCCCTGCCAGCAGGTAATCCGTCTTTTTCGAGACCGATGATGCCGGTTTTCCCCCATGCTGACGAATGGTCTCTTCAATTTCTTCCCGGCTGAACCGCTCAAGCCTTCCGCTCGCAACAATCGTTTTTCCTTTCAGCTTGTCCGAAAGAGGTCCCGCTACCCTCGTAAGTGCAAACTGCACACCCTTTTGCTTCAGCCGTTCGATGATATTCGAGGTTCTTTTCCCTGGCAAAATATTCCATCACCGATCCGGCTATCTTCTCCCCGATCTCATCAACAAGGATAAGGTCTTCAAACGTTACCCGCTTCAGCGTTTCAATGTCCCGGTAATGTTTGGCCAGTTTCTTCGCCACAGTCTGACCCACATACCTTATACCAAGCGCATACAGCACCCGGTCGAAGGGGACCTCCTTCGAGGCTTCGATACCTTTTAATATATTGGTTACTGTTTTTTCCTTAAAGCTCAGTTTCTTCTCCTTTTTATCGCCTGTAGCTTCAATCACTTTCTCCAGCCCGAGCAACTGATCATAAGTCAGGTAGTACAAATCCGAAGCATCTCTGATCAGGCCGTTATCGAACAGCATCTCCACCTTCCCTTCACCCAGGCTGTCGATGTTCATTGCATTGCGGCTGATAAAATGCTCGATCCTCCCTTTGATCTGCGGCGGACAGCCTTCCTCGTTCAGGCAGTACCAGGCCGCCTCCCCTTCTTTTCTCACCAGAGTTGCAGCGCATTCAGGACACTGCTGAATAAATATAAGCTTCTTTGATGTTTCATCCCGCCTGGATAAATCTACTTCAATGATCTTTGGTATAATCTCACCCCCCTTTTCCACAAAAACAATATCGCCTTCGCGCACATCAAGTGTTTCAATGATGTCGGCATTGTGAAGAGATGCCCGCTTAACAACGGTTCCGGCAAGCTGCACAGGCTCCAGGTTCGCTACCGGTGTCACGGCTCCGGTCCGGCCTACCTGGTACGAAACAGAGATCAGCTTCGTTGAAACCCTTTCCGCCTTGAATTTATAAGCGATCGCCCACCGTGGCGATTTAGCCGTATTGCCAAGTTCTTCCTGTTTGTCATGATCATTCACCTTAATCACAATACCATCGATCTCAAATGGCAGTTCGCTCCGTCCTGCATCCCATGCATGGATAAATTCCATGATCTCGTCCACATTGCTGCATTTGGCAATGTATTTCGGAACCTTAAAGCCCCATTCCCTGGCTTTCACAAGGTTATCATAATGGTTTTTGAAAGGAAGATTTGCACCCATGATATTATACAGGAAACAATCCAGCGGTCGCTTTGCCACTTCAGCAGAGTCCTGCATCTTGATGGTTCCTGACGTCGCATTGCGCGGATTGGCGAAAGGTTCTTCTCCGTTTTCAATCCGCTCCTCATTCATCCGGTCAAATCCGGCCCTCGGCATATAGATCTCACCCCTGATAACAAACTCCTGCGGGTAATCTCCTTTTAGCCGAAGGGGTATCGATTTAATCGTTTTAATGTTGGTTGTTACATCATCTCCCTGAACACCATCGCCTCGCGTAACAGCACTCACCAGCTTTCCGTTCTTATAAGTCAGACTGATGGAAACACCATCATATTTCAGCTCACAAACATATTCTACTGCCGAACCAAGCGCTTTAAAAATCCTGTTCTCAAACTCCCTGATCTCTTCCTCCGAATATGTATTGGCCAGCGAAAGCATCGGGATTGTATGCTTTACCTGTTTAAATTCTTTGGTCACCTCTCCCCCTACCCTTTTGGTTGGTGAATCGTCCAGCGCGAATTCAGGAAATTGCTGCTCCAGCCTCGCCAGTTCTTCCAGTTGCATATCAAAATCATAATCGCTGATCACCGGCTTTGAAAGCACATAATACCGGTAATTATGATCGTTCAGCGAATCGGTCAGCTCTTTTATTCTCGACTTAGCAATCTCTTTTTCCATCTGAGTATCAGGGATAAAAATCCTTGTTCCTGTATATTGTTATGGTTTGATTATCGTTTCTCGGATTGAGCCAGTTCAGGATCTTATCGATCATGCCGGGATCAATAGTGGTTTCATAAACTATGTTCGGAAATACTTTCCGCATTTCAGCTACACGATGCTCAAGGCTGTCCGGTTCATAAAACAAAAAGAACCTTGGCTGGTAATCCTTGTTATTCTTTACGATTTCAGGTAAAGTGCTGGCCGGTTTCTCTGCGCTCGCAGTATAATCGTATATATTCTGGCCGGAATAAAATATCGGACTCATCGGCAGATAACCACCAACGGTATTTTCCACAAGGATCTTCTGCACTTCATCGAATTTTGCCAGATAAGCCATCGCCTCCACCCTTGATTTCTTCGAATACATGACGGAAAACGGCAGCAGCATTGCAATATTCAATATCCAGAAAATAATCCATGAGGTTTTCAGGAATCTCCTCCCGGGCTTTATCCCTTTTCCGTTTGCAATATAATCGCTCCATCCAATCATTCCAAGAATAACAATAAAAGGGATGATAGGAAATATGAATCGTTCCTGCTTGTTGGGGAAAAAGGAATGAAACAAAAGGAACACGAAGGCTGGCAGGAAAAGGATAAGATGCTTCCGCCATGACCTGAAAAATCCGACAAACAGGAAAATACTGACCGGGGGGATCAGGGTTCCGAGGATCAGTAAAACATAATTGTACCAGGAATTCGTGATGTAATTTGAGGCATTTTCTACATTATACCGGACATATTCTTGGAATTCCGTGAAAGGCTTTCCCCAAACTGCCAGATCGATTCCTCCCTGGATGACAAAAGCTGAAGCGATGAATCCTAAACCATACATCAGCGCTTCTTTCCAGCGTAACCGCAGCAACAGTGCCAATCCTAAACCCAGAGCGAAGGTAATGATCTGAAAGCGAACGGAAAACCCAAGTCCTGTAACCAGGCCCGCATAAAACAAATACTTCAGTCGCT
Source organism: uncultured Bacteroidales bacterium (assembly GCA_963708435.1). GTDB lineage: Bacteria > Bacteroidota > Bacteroidia > Bacteroidales > JAADJA01 > JAADJA01. The sequence continues at coordinate 145,663 of CAVPSZ010000018.1, read as the reverse complement.
TTGCCTTATCCCAGTTGTCGATAATGATCCATGTTCCCCAAACCAAAAAAGGGATGCATACGATTTCAACGAGGTTACGCACACTAAGGAAAGGCATGAACCACAAAACAGCAAGTAACAGCCCGGTAAATTTCGCAGTTCTCTGATCCGAAAGTTTTAATGTGATCCTGTATCCGAAATAGACCGTAATCAGTGAGAATGCCGCGTGGATCAGACGGATGATGAACATCTTGGTCTGAGGGTTATCAATACCGGCAAATTTCATCGTCCAAAGGAAAAGGTAATGAATACCCACATAGAAAAAGCTGTGGCCTGAAGGTGTAGGCACAGGCCTGCTTTCCGGAAGCCAGCTATTGTAATCATAACCGTCAACCCATGATTGCGCAGGTTCGAGTACCAGGAAATGATCGTCATGCATTCCGAATCCTTTTGAAAACACTGCAGCAACCAGCCTGAAAAGGATAGCAAGCAGCAGAATAAGTTTCAGGGGCTGATTTTCCCACATTTCAGCGATCTTATGTCTCATCAAAGGTCAATTTACAGATCACAAATTTAGATTTAATTGGATTAATGACTTTTGGAATTTTTATTATATTTTTGAACTTCAAAAAAACACGGGTTATGCGATGTCTATGATTTTATTCATCAGGCAAAAAGTTTCTTTATTTATGGGCATTCAGGTGAACAAATTGATAAAAACAAAAAATTAAAATATAAACAAATGAAAACACATAAGTTACTCAAAAGGATGTTAATGATTATTTTCGTTTTGTTGCTTACTACATCTTTTTATATCAGTAATGACAAATCAAATACAATGCTACCAGTTATGATTCCACAAAAAGTAAAACTCCCTGAGCCCAGACTTACATCGGATATTTCGGTTGAAGAAGCGCTGCTGATAAGACGTTCCGTCAGAGAGTTCAAAAATGAAGCCATTACGATCCAGGATGTCTCCCAAATATTATGGGCAGCCTATGGTATCACAGAAGAGCGCTCCTCCCCTTCCTTTCTTAGAGGTGGCTTGAGGACCGCACCTTCTGCAGGAGCGCTTTATCCGCTCGAAATCTATCTTGTTGCCGGCAAAGTCACTGGACTGAAAGCAGGGATTTACAAATATTTTTCACAAGATCACTCACTCGAACTGGTTTCGGAAGGTGATGTTAGGAAAGACCTTGCAGCCGCAGCCCTTGATCAGGAATTTCTTGAAACCGCACCGGCTTCATTGATGTATTCGGCAGTATACAGCCGGACAACCCAGAAATACGGCAATCGTGGCCGCGAGCGGTATGTTTGTATGGACCTGGGGCACTCGGCCCAGAATGTTTATCTCCAGGCTTGCGCCCTTGGTCTTGGCACCTGCGCTGTTGGTGCATTTACCGACGATATGGTTTCAATTGTTATGCAACTGCCCGAAGATGAAGAACCTCTTTATATTATGCCCATCGGAAAATATTAAGCTATGGTGGAAGTTTTTGCCCTTGGGATTTTGGAAGAAAACGATTTCCTCTCGCATAAAGAATCGTTACTGGAACTACTTCCGCCTGAAAACAGGAATTTTATTTCCAGGTTCAGGAGAAATTCAAGCGCTCAAAGGTCGCTTTTCGGGGAATTGCTTTTACGTCACGTGCTCGGACAAAGACTCGGCATAGACGGGAAAGCAATCGTTTTCAGCAAATCAAAAAACGGAAAGCCTTACCTTAGAGCATCCGGAATTCATTTTAACCTTTCCCATTCGGGCGAATATGTTGCAGTTGCGCTTAGCGATCATGACACAGGAATTGATGTTGAGCAGATACGTCCTGTTAATTACCGCATTGCCGAAAGGTTTTTCTCTCCCGAAGAAGTAACCGCTTTAAACTCAAAATCGGGCAGCAGCAAACTCGAATACTTTTTCGACCTGTGGACACTTAAGGAAAGTTACCTGAAAATGATAGGCACAGGACTTACCCGTTCTCTCAGTTCTTTTACCGTTGAATTTGTAAACGGCGGATTCAGGATGACTGAAAAAAGCGGTAGCCGGAAGGCAGAAATTTTTTTTAAACAATATTCCATCGACGACGCATACAAACTTTCAGTTTGTTCGTATAACAGATCGTTTAGTGATGAGGTAGTTTGGATAGAAGCGAAAGATTTTTTTAAACTTGAATGATCCATGATGGATAAGAAAAATGTGGCATTGGTTTTATCCGGCGGAGGCGCCAGAGGAATGGCACATATCGGTGTTATTGAGGAATTGCTGAAAAGAAACTACAGGATTACCTCCGTTGCCGGCACTTCCATCGGATCGCTTATTGCCGGAGTTTATGCTTCGGGCAAACTAAACGAATTTAAAGACTGGATAAGACAGATCGGGAAATATGATGTTTTCCGTCTCATGGATTTCGCGATCAGTAAAAAAGGATTTATCAAGGGAGAAAAAGTATTTACCAAACTTCACGATTTCCTTCTCGATACGGATATTGAAAACTTAAGCATTCCTTATGTTGCGGTTGCTGTTGACCTGAGAAGCCACAAGGAAATAATACTGCGAAAAGGAAACCTTATCGAGGCCATCAGAGCATCCGTCTCGATTCCAACTGTTTTGCTTCCTCAAACCTGTAACGGTGCCGACCTGGTTGACGGCGGGGTTCTTAACCCACTTCCCCTCGATTGCATTGAGCGGACTTCAGGCGATTTTGTAATAGCAGTCGATCTGAATTCAAGTATTCCATACCAGAAACCCAAATCCGTCAAGCCTTCCCCTGAACACGAAACAGCTTATCTGAAAGCAAAAGAACTCATTAATGAGCAGTGGTCGAAATTTCACAAGGAAAGTCACAAAAGCATAGGCTATTTTGATCTGATAACCGAATCGATTTATACGATGCAAATGAAACTCACCCAGTTTGCAATCGAGAAATACAAACCTGATGTTCTTATTGAAATTTCAAAGGATGCCTGCGAGATTTTCGGATTTCACAGGTCTGAAGAAATGATTGAATATGGAAGGAAACAATTTATTTCTGTTTGGGCAGAGAATAAGGACAAAATCAAATAGAAATATCGGTTCAGCTTTGTTTTTGCAGATGTGAAAAACCTCCATCAGAAAATCCTCATTAATAAACCTTGTTCCTGAAAAAATCCAGTCCTCAGTAAGTGCATTTCACGTAATCACGGATTTCAACTTCCAACGGCCTGATAAATAGTAAATAATTCCCATCACCATTCCGAAAAACCATCCGATCGGTATTGACCACCAGATACCCGTTGCGCCCATCTTATGGGATAAAAATAAAGCAATAGGAATCCGGACAACCCATAACGCGAATAACGTGATGAACATAGGTATCAATGTAGCACCGGCTCCGCGGGTTACTCCGTTAAAAACAAAAAGAGTCGAAAAGAAAATATAAAATGAACTTACGATGATCAGATAGTGTATACCGATTGCAATTACTTCAGGATCACGGGTAAAAAGCCCCATCAGGAATTTTGAAAACAAAATGGCAACCAGGGAAAAGAATATGGAAATCAATGCTGTCAATTTCAAAGTGGCCATTAAGCCTGCTCTGACCCTTTCAATTTTGCCAGCGCCGATATTTTGCCCGACAAATGTTGACAATGCAGCGGAAAAATTCATTGCCGGCAGTGACGCCAGCGAGTCGATCCGCATAGCGATGGAATAGGCGGCGATCACATTCACACCGAACAGGTTCACTATCCAGGTTATTGCCAGAAGCCCCAGCGATACAAAGGTTTGCTGCAGTCCTGAAGGCAGCCCGATCCTGATGCTGTTCCAGAATATTTCTTTGTCAAACTTCAGCTTAAAAAATGAAAATTTCATTACCGGGTGGGTTCGGTCAAGATAGATGAGGGCAGTAAAAAATGCACCTGCCTGCGAAATAACAGTTGCAACAGCTACACCGGCAATTCCCCACTTAAATACAACGACAAAAAGCAAGTCGAGTGCAATATTCGCCAGGGTTGCAATGATCAGAAAATAAAGCGGAGTTTTTGAATCGCCAAGTCCTCTCAGAATTGCCGAAGTCCCATTGAATCCGAAAAAGAACACAAGCCCTGACAAATAAATAATAAGATAAAGACGAGCCTGTGGAAAAACTTCTTCGGGGAGCTGAATAAGCCGGAGAATAGGTCCTGCAAGAGTAATTCCGATTATAGTTGTCAAAAGAGAGGCTGCAAACAATACAATGTAAAGGGTATCTATTGTAAGCTTCACTTTCTGCATTTGCCTGGAGCCAAAATACTGGGCAATGATGATGGTTGCTCCCATCGCAAATCCGATGACAAGTGAAATGAGTGTGAAAATGATGGGAAATGAGGCGCCCACTGCTGCAAGGGCTTCTTTTCCGATGAAATTGCCTACCACAATGCTGTCGACAATATTGTAAAGCTGCTGAAAAACATTTCCCAGCAGCATAGGTGTTGCAAACTGAAGGATCAGCTTGCTTTCGTTACCTGTGGTCAGGTCTTTCATTTATATTTTAAAATGATTGAAAATTAATGTTCAAAAAAAATCAGACACCAAAAATATCAATTTAATGAGACGACATAGGCTGAAATCACAATTAATTAGTAATATTAAGCCCAATCTGCAAATCAGGATTCGAATAATTAATTAGTAGTAATCGTTCACCAAGAGTTTTATTACGGTAAACTTTTGGAAAGAAATTTTGTTCATTATCTGAAAGGAATTAGGTTTTTCTTATTTTTGCTCCATTAAAAAAAAGTAATGATGAACAAAATAAAATTAAACGCAAGACTTGTATTCATTATAAGTGTAATCGCTTTTGGAGCAATCATGAGGCTGATTCCTCACTGGCCCAATTTTACACCCATTGCTGCGATGGCTTTATTTGGCGGGGCATATTTCCAGAAAAAGCATCTGGCATTGCTTGTTCCCCTGGCGGCAATGTTCATCAGTGATTTGATCCTTGGGCTGCATCAATGGATGCTGGCTGTTTACGCCAGTTTCGCCATTGTTGTTTTCATCGGGATTTATCTCAGGAACAGGGTCAGGGTTGGTAGTGTATTGCTTGCTGCCGTTATGTCGAGTCTGTTGTTCTTTATTATCACCAATTTTGCTATCTGGCTGGGTAGTCCGTTTTATCCACAAAATGCGGCCGGCCTGATGGAATGTTATGTTGCCGGACTTCCCTTCCTCAATAATGGAATTCTTGGCGACCTGTTCTTCAGTACACTATTCTTTGGAGGTTTTTACCTTGCACAGTTAAAGTTCCCTGTTCTGGCAAGAGTTGAAAAATAATTCATCAAATAATCTTTAAAGTAGCTAATTCCTTTAAGGATTTGATCAGGTAAAAAGAGAATCATCTCTCTCGAGAAGAAGGATGGAGTATTGGGGCACGATGTAATATTTCTCATTCTCATAGATCACTTCTACCGCGCCTTTCTGTAAAAAAATTGCAAGATCGCCTTCTTTAGCCTGCAGTGGAATATACTTTATTTTCTCCTCCGCATTTTTCCAGGGCTCATCAGCATCATCAGCGGGAATCGGGATAGGATAACCCAGGTCCAACCTTGATGACATATCCCGACTGAACATCCTCTTTTTCCTTATATCCCGGAGGAAGCAACAAACCTCCTTTGGTCTTTGAATCGTGCTTTACCGGTTTGATAAGGATTTTATCTCCGACCACAATCAGGTTTCTCAACTTATTTTCACCGGTAACTTTAATCACTTGTTAAAAGTATTAGTTTGTTTGTAAGTTAATATAATCAGCTCCCCAGTGTAGCAACCATGACTGCTTTAATTGTATGAAGCCTGTTCTCAGCCTGATCGAACACAATCGAGGCTTCCGATTCAAATACCTCTTCAGTTACTTCCATCCCATCAAGTCCGTATTTTTGATAAATCTCTTCACCGACTTTTGTATCCCGGTTATGAAATGCCGGCAGGCAATGGAGGAATTTCACTTTCGGATTACCGGTTTTCTTCATTAACTGAGCATTCACCTGGTAAGGAACCATTTCCTTTATCCTTTTTCCCCACAATGAAGGATCTTCACCCATCGAAAGCCAAACATCGGTATATACAAAATCAACACCCTTTACTCCCTGAGCTACATTTTCAGTGATGGTAATTTTTGCTCCTGTTGACTTTGCAACCTCAAGGCATTTTTTAACCAATGCTTTATCAGGATGACCTGATTTTGGAGCGACAGCCCTGTAATCCATACCCATCTTCGCTGCACCCACCATTAGAGAGTTACCCATATTATTCCTTGCATCTCCAAGATAAGCAAACGAAATCTTATTCAGGGGCTTATCACTGTGTTCCATCATAGTCAGAAAATCCGCCAGAATCTGAGTGGGATGAAACTCATCTGTAAGTCCGTTCCATACAGGAACTCCTGCATACCGGGCAAGTTCTTCAACAATGCTTTGGCCATAACCGCGGTATTCAATACCATCGTACATTCTGCCAAGAACACGGGCTGTATCTTTCATCGTTTCCTTTTGCCCTATCTGCGATCCCGAGGGCCCGAGGTAAGTTACCTGTGCACCCTGGTCGAAGGCCGCAACCTCAAATGCACACCTGGTGCGGGTTGATGCTTTCTCAAAAATAAGCGCAATATTTTTTCCTTTTAGTCTTTGTTGTTCTGTTCCGGAATACTTCGCTTTCTTTAGGTCAACTGATAAATTGAGCAGGAATTTTATCTCTTCAGGAGTAAAATCCAATAATTTTAAAAAATGCCGGTTTCTTAAATTATATGCCATAACATTTACATTTAAATTTTTATAATCAAACAATAACTATCCTTGTTCCGCCATCATCCACACCGAGGAGGGTTGTCCTGGTAATGATGGCATCTTTACCTGTATTTTCAACAAAGTCGATGGCTGCTCTTATTTTTGGTGCCATGCTACCCTCGGCGAATTGTTCTTCGGCCAGGTATTTTTTAGCAGTAGCAATGGTCATCCTGTCGATTGATTTTTCCTGAGGAGTATTATAATTCAGGCAGACCTTAGCTACATCCGTCAGAATAAAAAGTTTGTCAGCTCCGATCTGTTTGGCCAGCAATGATGATGCGAGATCTTTATCGATGACAGCATCAATACCCTGCAACTTGTTTGGCTCGACATAAAACGCAGGAATACCACCTCCGCCTACGGCTATTACAATCTGTCCGTTTCGGGCAAGCTGCTCAATAGATTTTTTATTGCTGATAACGAGCGGTCGAGGAGAGGCAACTACTTTTCTCCAGCCACCTCTTTTTTTATCTTCTGAAAAAACAGAACCTGTCTCAGAAATGATTTTATCAGCTTCATCTTTCGAATAGTAAGGGCCTATCGGTTTGGTAGGTTTTTCAAATGCCGGATCATCCTTATTGACCAATACCTGTGTTATGATCGTAATAATATCACGATCCATGTCATTTGCAGCCAGGACGTTCCTGAGCTGCTGCTCAATAATATAGCCAATAAAGCCCTGCGAATAAGCGACACAAATATCCAATGGCATCGAAGGCAGGTTGTAAAGTTTATTACCAGCCTGATCGGAAAGAAGAATATTTCCGACCTGAGGACCATTTCCATGAGTAATGACTATATTATAATTGTTATTCAGCAGGTTCAGCAGATTCTTGCTCGCCTCAAAGGCATTCTTCTCCTGGTCATCAATTGTTCCCTTCTGGCCAGCCTGTAGCAGAGCATTTCCACCAAAAGCGACTACCGCCAATTTTTTCATGCTTATTAAGTGAAATTTGCTGGCAAATCTATAAATTTTTAGCTATTAGGAAAAATGCACCTTTTTTTATCAATAGCTTGATCAATAGCAGATGTTGATCTACTTTTTTTATTTTCTTATGCCGCTAATGGTCAATTAGAATTATCTTTATCCCACAATTTGAATAGGGTTCTATCGATTCGGAGTCAGAAATTAAAATGCAAAATTTCAAAATCATATTGGCGGGAGTTATTCTGATGCATTGTTTGTCGAATTCGATGCTTTCTTTCGGCCATTTACCGGATAGCCTGGCACCAGAGAAAACAGAGAGAAAAAAGGTTGGTTTAAACTGGAATCCCCTGCCGGTAATTGCCTATAATTCTGATATTGGACTGCAATATGGGATTTTGCTCGACCTTTATAATTACGGTGATGGGACTTTATATCCCGAATATAAGTATTCCATATACTCCGAAATTTCAAGGACTACAAAAGGAGGAGGCATTAACCAGCTTTTTTTTGACTCAAAATACCTATTGCCTTACCATTTAAGGATAACTGCCGATATAAGCTATTTAACACAGCAGGCGTTGAATTTTTATGGTTTCAATGGCTATGAAGCTGAATACAATGAAGCATTTGAGAATGATGCGTCAGAACAATATATTTCGAGAATGTTTTACCGTCACCAGCGAAAATTAATGCGGGTTACTGTTGATTTTCAAGGACCACTTTATTCCGACAAATTCCTTTGGCTCTTCGGGATCGGCTATTTCAGTGCCCAAATATCAACAGTCGACATTGATAAATTGAACAAAGGGAAAAAGGAGCAGGATAAACTTCCGGATACACTTTTGCTTTATGATGAATATGTCGCTGCAAAAATTATAAAAGTAGATGAAAAAAATGGAGGCAATATTCCCTGTATAAAAACAGGATTTATCTATGATTCACGGGATAATGATGCTAATCCGATGAAAGGAATCTGGTCTGAAGCGCTTTTATTCATAGCTCCTGAAATTCTCGGGAATAAAGACTTCTTTTACCTCAAGCTTGCTTTGACCCACAGGCAATACTTCACCATTATAAAGAAAAAACTGAGCTTTGTGTACCGGCTTGGCTACCAGGGTAAAATTGCCGGGAGGATTCCTTTTTATATGAAGCCCTACATGCTGAATTCGTATGCAAAAACAACGACAACCGATGGACTTGGCGGAGAAAAGACCATTCGTGGTGTACTCCTTAACAGGGTTGTAGGAGATGGGATTGCTTTCGGCAATTTCGAATTAAGGTGGAGGTTCCTTCAGACGGTAATATGGAACCAGAATATTTATCTCGGTCTTAACTTATTTTTTGATGCCGGGACTGTTGTGCAGAAAACCGAAATAAACTTTGAAGAAATAAATGCTGAATCGGAAAATTTAAATATTGACAGCAGAAGCGAATCATTGCACTGTTCGATGGGCGGAGGATTGAGGATTGCAATCAACACGAATTTCGTAATAGCGGCTGATTATGGGATTGCTTTGGATGATCAGGACGGAAGTAATGGTTTATATATTGGACTTGGATATCTTTTTTAATGAAGTCTAATTTGGACAGGATATTATTTTTTAATGATTAGGATTGGATCGGAAATAAGAGGATTAATTCTCTTCACAGGGATTCTTTTGCTGGTATTTTTAACTGATATCACAGCAGTATGGTATTACTATCACCGGGTTCTTCTTTTCGTAGATCACCAACCAGCCCGTATGCAAGGTGATGCAGCAGTTATTTATTTTGGTGATTATATAAATAAAGGGAGCGAATTGGGCATTGACAGTAAAAAAAGGGCTCAAAAAGCTGTAGCTTTTTACAAAGATAAAAGAATAAGAAAAATAATTTGTGTTGGCGGCTATCATTACAGGCACTGGAAAGGAAAACCACACATGATGAAAAGATACCTTATTGAAAACCAGGTTTCCGCTGCGGATATTTTGTATGACTCAGCCTCCTATAATACAATTACGAACTTGACGGAAGCCAGGAAAATAATTATAAATTGGCACTTCGATACGGTCATTAACATCAGTTCACCGCTTCATATATACCGGATTGCAGACATGATTGATCTTCCGAATAATTATTATGCATCTTATTCCTATAATCTGATAACCCTCCACGATTATTGGATGCTCTATAAAGATATTCACCACGAATTTGTAAGTCAGATTCTGAACCGGATTTTAAAGGATGAAATCAGGAACAGGCTAGTCCTTGTATACCGTTATATAGAAAGTCTGTTCGATAAGGTTTTCTGAACCGAATACTTAAAAATTGATGGCAATGAGCAAAAGTACAAAATCATACATATTGGCACTAACAACTGTATTGCTTTGGTCAACAATTGCCTCAGCTTTCAAAATAACCTTAAAGTATATCGATTATTTCCAGCTGCTTTTTTTTGCTTCTGTTGTTTCATGTTTCATCCTTTTTACAATACTGGTGTTACAGGGTAAGCTTTCATTGCTAAAAATGTTAAACGTAAGAGATTTGATGCATTCAGCCATTATGGGGTTGCTAAATCCTTTTTTATATTACCTTGTCCTGCTTAAAGCATATACGCTCCTTAAAGCCCAGGAGGCCGGCACCTTGAATTATATATGGCCAATCATCCTGGTATTGCTATCGGTGCCTATGCTGAAACAGCGAATTCGCTGGATAAGTATAATTGCTATTCTGATAAGTTTCTTAGGGATTATCATCATTTCTACTGAAGGGAGACTGACAACCCTTGAATTTAAGCAACCACTGGGTGTCATCCTTGCTATAGGCAGCAGCATTTTCTGGGCATTATTCTGGATTTTGAATATAAAAGACAAGAGAGACGAGGTGGTTAAACTTCTGGTTAATTTTTTATTCGGATCAGCTTATGTATTATTAGCATTGCTTTACTTTTCAGGATTTAGTGGATTACACCTGAACGGTATGTTAGGAGCAATATATATCGGAACATTTGAAATGGGACTGACTTATGTATTATGGCTTAAAGCCTTAAAACTTACCCCAAATACAGCCGCCATTTCAAACCTTGTTTATCTTTCGCCTTTTATCTCTCTCGTTGTTATCAGGAGCCTGATTGGTGAAAAAATATTGATTTCAACTATTGTTGGATTACTGCTTATCATTCTTGGAATTATTTTTCAGCAACTTATCCGGAAAACCTTATAGTAAAATACAATTATGAATCAGCTCAAATATCCGTTCAGGAGGTTGAGAAGGTTGGTGGGTCGGATCGGTTTTGAAAGATACATATCGCACCCCGCTGCCAGGCTTTTGGTTTCATCTTCCGACATGGCATAGGCGGTTACAGAGATAACAGGCAGTGAGGGCTTGAATTTCTTAATAAGTCTTGTAGCATCGTAACCGTTCATTATGGGCATGCGTATGTCCATTAAAACCAGGTCGATTTTATCATTCATTTTCACCTGTTCAAAAGCATCCTCACCGTTCCTTGCCCTGATGATTTTTACTTTTGTTTTGTTGATGGTTGCTTTCAGTAATTCGAAATTGGAATTTTCGTCTTCAGCTATCAAAATGATTTTCCCTGACCAGTCATAAAGAAAGGCATTGAAATGCTCGGTCTGAAGGATTCTGTCACTATCAATGTCCTCTGCCGGAAGGGAGAGAAAGAAAGTTGATCCTTTCTTTGGTTCGGATTCCACCCATATAGTCCCGCCCAATAAATCTGTTAATTTTTTGGAAATGGTAAGTCCAAGGCCTGTTCCTCCGAACTTTCTTGTCCGTGAATCATCAACCTGACGGAACCGCTCAAAGATGATAGCCTGTTTATCTTTCGGTATCCCGATTCCTGTATCCTTCAAATAAATTTCGATCGCTTTTTTCTCATCTGTACTTCTGACACAATATCCGAGCTCAATAAAGCCTTTTTCAGTAAACTTAAATGAATTCCCTATCAGGTTTGCCAGTATCTGTCGCAGACGCATAGGATCTGTTTTCAGTTTGTACAACTCACTTTCGGGCGGAAAGTGAAGCCTGAATTCAACCCCCTCCTTTGGGGAAGTCTCCTGGTAAGATCGGAATAAATCCTTTAACAAATTATTTACATTACATTCCACAGGATTAAAACTTACCTGCCCGGCCTCAATTTTCGAAATATCAATAATATCATCAATCAGGCTCAATAATGAATTACTGCTTTGAAGAATATGACGCAGGTATTCCTCTTTCTTTTCCTGCTTTAAATCCTGGTCATTGAGAAGATTTGAGAATCCGATGATGGAATTCATGGGTGTTCTGATCTCATGTGACATATTTGCAAGGAATGCAGTCTTCAGCCGGTCTGATTCCTCGGCATCCATTTTCGCCTGTTTCAGATTTTCAATAAAATGAAGGCGCTCGGTAATGTCGCTAATGATCAAAACACAGGCAATAAATTTTTCCGATGTATCCTTGATCAAACCACCTGACACATCAGCATTAAATGTCGATCCATCCTTTCTTGAAAGGAGAAACTCGGCCTTTATGACCAATTGATTTTCGAATGCATTACTAAAATATTCCTTTGCCTTTGTTATCTGATCAGAAACAATAAAGTGATCAATCCTCTTGTTTAAGATCTCACGTTTATTTCCTGCGCCGAACATAGTAATGCTTGAATTATTGCAGTCAACAACAGAAAACTCGTTATTGATAACGATGATTGCAGAAGGCGATGCATCAAAAATACTGCGAAGCATTTCTTCATTTTGCGTAAGGGCTTTATTTATTTTTTTAATGATCTTATCGGATCTTGTAATCTCTTCATTTTGTTGTTTTAGCAACGTATTCGCCTTTATTTTATGCCTGAATAAATTCAGTAACACAAGTGCGATTGCAAGAATTGAAATAATGCCGGCTATAAATGAATAGATCAGGAAATTTTTTCGCCGGATTGATGAATCTTTCTTTGACAGGATCAATTGTGTTTCCAGATTCATTTTTTCCAACTCTTTCCGGTTGCTTTCAAGATTGGACCGGTTATAAATATTTTCTATCCGGTTGGAATACATTTGATTCCTGACGGAATCATCATAGAGATTAAAGAGGATATAATTGTTATATGCATTCTTGAACTGGCCTTGCCTCTCGAAAGCAACTGATAGATTTTTATATATATCGCGAAGAGTTGAAAACTGGTTGTTCTTTTTTGCGATATCCAGGGCATTGTAAAGATATTTCAGTGCTTGCGGAACATAATCCAATTCGATGTAAACCTGTCCTATATTATTCAATGTCTGGCTATTTTTAACACCGATTTTATCGCAGATTTTTACAGAAATAAAATAATGGTCAAGGGCTTTTTGGTATTCACTCATTGAATAATAGCTTTTACCCAAATTGTGATAAATGTTAGCCATCCCGTTCTGATCGTTGTTCTTTTCACTGATAATAAGGGACTGCTTAAGAAACTCAATTGATTTATCATAATTAGCCAACTCCTGGCTTATCAAACCAAGATTATTCAAAATGCTTTGTTTGTATTCATAGGAGTTAAGTTTTTCAGAAAATTCAAGCCCCTTCAGAAAATATTCCTGTGATTTTAAAAACTCACTGAGATCATAATATATCGAGCCAATATTATTATAAGAGCTAATGATACCTATTGAGTCATTTATACTGGTTTTATAATTCAATGACTTAAAGTGGTATTCCATCGATGTTTCATAATCCCCAATTTGCTGATATATGATCCCAAGATTATTCCATACTTTAGCCATTCCGGATGAATCATTAATAATTCCATAGGCATTAAGACTGGAATCATAATACCCAATTACCTCATTATTTCTTCCCTGGTAATAATAAATATTCCCGACCATTTTATAAGCTTCAGCAAGCATAGGCATATCATTTTGTTCTTTAGCGCTTGAAATTGCCATTGAAGCATATTTGTGGGATGAATCCAGCGATGAGGAAAGGTATTGCCGCGAAATCTCCAGCAAAACTCCTGTCTTATCTGATGGGGGAAGATTAGGTAGTATTTTCAGCAGGCTGTCAACTTCAGTCTTGTTTCCGGAAAGCACGGATGATGACGCCAATAATACCGTTAATAATGGCATCCGGCCATAAAACCATACTTTTCGATAAAACCAACTACCCATCAATAATAAATTAATCTTCAACCAAATTGAACTAATTTCTCAAGAGCTTTCCAATTCTTTCTATCAAATCATCAGGTTTAACCGGTTTTGATATATGTTCATCGCAACCCGCCTCGATGCTGTTTTCGATGTCCGCCGGCATAGCATAGGCAGTAAGCGAAACAACAGGAGTATCAGGAAAACGGGCTTTTATGATTTCCGTTGCTTCATAACCATTCAAAACAGGCATTCGTATGTCCATCAAAATTAAATCGACTTTATTCCTGATGCAAAAATCCACAGCCTCCCTCCCATTATTAGCCCTTCTTAAAATTGCTCTTGTCCGGGCCAATGAAGCTTTAATCATCTCGAAATTTGAATCTTCATCTTCTGCTACAAGAATGGTTTTACCTGACCAATCAAGTTGATCGGGTCCATCGGCTAAATGTTTCATATTATTGATCCTATCGGGATTATTATAGGGTAACGTAAAATAAAAAGAACTGCCGATATTCTGTTCAGATTCAACCCAGATAGTACCTCCGAGCATTTCTATCAGACTGCGGGCTATGGTAAGCCCCAATCCTGTCCCTCCATATTCTTTTGTTGTACTGTCATCGGCCTGTCTGAATCTTTCAAATATAACATTGAGTTTATCAGGTGGAAGTCCGATACCGGTATCTTTAATATAGAATTGAATTGTTTTTCCATTTACCAGTTGATACCCAAATTCCACCTTTCCCCTTTCGGTAAATTTGATGGCATTGCCGATCAGATTGCCAAGAATCTGCCTTAATCGTGCGGAATCAGTGATCATGGTAAAATCAGGATCATTGGTTCCCTTAACTGACTTAATAATAATGTTGGTTTTGGATTTTCTTTTCAGTTCTGCACTAAAATAGTCCTTCATTTCGTCCAATAACAGATTCACATGACATTCACCCTGAATAATCTTCATCTGTTTTGCTTCGATGGTAGCAATATCAATAATGTTTTCGATCAGATTTAAAAGCATTTTACTGCTCTCACCAATCATCCGGGTATATTCCTTTCTTTCCTCAAGTATAAGCTCATGATCATTCAGCAGTTCTGAAAAGCCTATAATAGCATTCATCGGAGTACGTATTTCATGCGACATATTGGCAAGGAAAGCTGTTTTCAACCTGTCCGACTCTTCCGCTTTTTCCTTTGCGGCTTTTAATTCCACTTCGGTTTTTTTCCTTTCTGTAATATCAATCGAAACACCAAGTAATCCTGTTCCATGATTGGCAGCAGTCTTCATCGGAATTTTAATGGTTTGCAGCACGTGTTCCTGCCCAAGGTAATCCGTAAACTTTTCTTCGGTAATAACCGAACCCTGACTACCTTTGTAAATTAGATTGTCGTCCTCTTCAAATTTCACCAGTTCATCTTCTATTTTATGTAATTCCCTCTGTTTATGGCCTTCCATATCATTCACAGGTAAACCATAAGCTTTTGCAGTTGCCTTGTTTGCAAGTATAAAATTGCCGGAACTGTCTTTTGCAAAAATCATATGCGGAACTGTATCAATTATTTGACGCAATCTTTTTTCACTTTCTTTAAGATTATCATCATCCTGCTTCTGACTGATAGCAATACTGATCTGACTTGAAACATATTCCATCAGTTCCAGTTCTTTTTCACCAAAGGCTTTTTCATCCTGGTAATTTTGGATAACCAGGGCGCCTATAATTTCATTTTTAACCATCAGCGGGACTCCCAGCCAGACTTTAGCCGGTGTACCAACAATACTTATCAGTCCTGATTCCTCAAGTTCCTTCAAGGAACCAGCTCTCACAAATAATGACTTTTTCTGGTTAAGGACGATTGAAGTCAATGTGTTACCCTTTGGAAACTCGGTGAAATCATCTTTCTCATCAATAAAAAAAGGCAGCTTTATAGTATTTCTTTCCTTATCGTACAGTGCTATATAAAAATTAGTGGTATCAATAACCTTCCCCAGTTCACCACGGATTACTTTAATAAGTTCTTTCAGGTCGTGGGTTGTCCCCGTTGCCATACCAATCTTGAAAATTACTGATTGAAGTTTCTCATATTGCTGACGTTCTTCTTCAATTTTCCTTTCCTGGGTTACATCTCGTGCACTGCCTACTGTTCCTATCATCTCACCGTTCTCATCCCACAAAGGAGCTTTAATTACATCAAGAAATAATAACTCACCCCTGATATTTCCATATTCATTGAACCTTTCAGGTTTCATGCTCCTGATAACAACCTGATCGGTGTTACCGCAAATTTCTCCGAAAGTGTGCCATTCAGCGTTATCAGGTTGTTTTTTCCTTTCTCTGTTAGCAAAAAACATATCTGTTTTCCCGACCGGTTCCTCAACATTTTCAGCAATCAATAAATGATCGCACATGGCTTTATTCGTGAAAATATATTTTCCGTTCAAGTCTTTTGCCCAGATCATATCTTTTACATTGTCGGCCATCAATCGGAAAAATGTATAAAGTGTTTTATATTTAGCTTCGCTTTTCCTGATAATTTCAATTGAATTCTTCAGATCGGATATATCTTTGCCAAGACCCATCACAACTGCCTTGCCTCTGATCATCAGCCTAATCGCTGATATTTCAATCCATTTTTCCTCTTTTTCTTTTGTAAGGATTTTGAATTCATAGGTTTTCTGGACGGATTTTCCGTTCAGCCTGTCCAATCCCCTCAATTTTACTACTTCTCTGAAATCAGGATGAATGATCTCATAAAACTTCATTTTTTTCAGCTCATCTTCCGGATAACCTGTTATTTCAGACATAGCAGGATTTACATACTCAAAAATCCCCTCGGCATTGAAAATGTACAATGCGCTACGCAGATTCTCAGAGATCGCACTGAACATTTCCTCTCTTTCTTTCAGTTGCAAAAGGGCCTTTTTCCGCTCAGTAATATTGTATAAATAACCTTCATAATTGTTAACTTTCTGGTCACTATCGAATGTTGCATTTGCATTAATAACTGCCCAGATTTTGGATCCGTCTCTTCGACGTAAAAGAACTTCTTTATCATTAACAGATCCATTCTGATTCAATACTTGCAGGAGTTTTTTACGATCCGTCGGATCATCATAAAGATCAGCAACATTCACAGAATTTAATTCATCGGGTGAATCATAGCCCAAAATATTGGCAGTCCATTTGTTTACATACTTGAATATTCCGTCAGGAGTGGTTTGAAATAAACCAATCGGTATGTTCTCCTGCAGTAAATTGTATTTTTTTTCACTTTCTTTTAACGTCTCTCTCAGATGCGCAATTTCTGAGGATAAATCTGTGCCGGCGTGCAGGTGATTCATGCCTTTGCCTGAGCTTATAGATTTAATATAATCATTCTTCATCATCGACCTTTATTGATCCGAAAAAGCTAAAATTGCAGAATTCTGCTTTCACAATTTTACTAAAAACACTTATAAATTCATTACTAGCCTCGGTAAAAACTATCATACCAAGCAACCAATTAAACAAACACGGATTAACTTGCATAAAGCAGAATTACTCTATTTCCTTGTACGTAGATATCCTGCATTTGTTTCTCAAATTACAGGATTAATTAATCCTTTGTCATCTGGCCAAACTTAAAGCAAAGACCTGCAATTCCGTAGCTTTCTCTAAAATAACAAAAAATGACAGAACACTGTTGTATCTTTGCTGCTTGAAAATAAATCGAGTTCTGGTTTATTTAGATATAAATACTTTATAATAACTCTTATGCTCAATCTTGAGTTACTGACGAAGCAGGTGGTAAATATTTCAAGGATTACCGGCAATTTTCTTAAAACAGAAATAAGAAAAATAAGTGAAGCGGACATTCAAACCAAAGGCCTTAACAACTTTGTAACGTATGTGGATAGGTCAACAGAAAAAAAGCTGGTACAGGAATTACATGTTCTGCTTCCTGAGGCTGGGTTCATTGCCGAAGAAAATCAGGAACTTCAAAAGAAGGATAATTTTAACTGGGTGATTGATCCGCTTGACGGCACCACAAATTTCATTCATCATATTCCTTTATATTCCATCAGTATCGCTTTAATGAAGCAAAATGACATTCTTCTTGGGATTGTATATGAACCCAATCTTCAGGAATCATTTTATGCATGGAAGGGAGGTGGTTCATTTTTAAACGGACACAAAATAGAGGTTTCGCAAATCAATATTTTAAAAGATAGTTTACTGGCTACCGGTTTTCCCTATACTGACTACGGAAAATTGAATGAGTATATTACCCTCTTCAAGTACCTTATGGAAAATACTCATGGACTGAGAAGACTTGGATCAGCGGCGGTTGATCTTGCCTACTGTGCCTGTGGCAGATTTGAAGGATTTTATGAATACGGATTGAGTCCCTGGGATGTCGCTGCCGGCGCATTGATCGTAAAGGAAGCGGGTGGATTTGTCTCTGATTTTAATCACGGAGAAAATTTTATTTTTGGAAACGAAATGGTTGCCACTAACAGACTAATTCATCACGAATTACTTTCAATCATCAAATCCCATTTCCTCCAATAATAATATAACAGGATAACAGCAGTATCAACTCACATTAAAATGGTTAAGAGCAATAAACAAAGTATAAATGGAAATGAACCTGTATTTTTAAAGGATACACCAGGCAGGAGCCTGATTAAGGCTGTTACCATTAGAATTTTTGGTTCACTTGCAACTTTTTTCGTTGCATTTGTTATTTTCCGGCATTATACTGACAAAGGCCTGACCGATGTCCTTGAAGGCACAACAATAGTTACATTTTTTGATTTCGCCACAAAAATTCTTCTCTATTATTTTCATGAATGATTGTGGACAAATATCAACTGGGGTAAGTACATGAGAAAACATTATTGGAGAAGCAAAGCATGGCGAAAACTTTACCGCGCAATGCATGAGGATCAGGAATAATAAATTTTTTTTTCTAACATATATTGAATAATGAGAAAAACGATAATAGCAGCACTGATCTTAATCTTAACCGTATTAGGTTTTATTCAAGGCCAGGATAGTTCTTACAAAATCTATAAATTCGACATAAAAGAAGAAATTGCACCACCGGTCTGGCATAAGACGAAAAAGGCCTTCAGGGAAGCAAGAGAGTTTAAAACTAACCTGATCCTCATTCACATGAATACTTATGGGGGAATGCTCGATGCAGCAGATTCCATCAGGACCACCATATTGAATTCTGAAATCCCCGTGTGGGTTTTTATAGATAATAATGCAGCATCCGCCGGCGCATTGATTTCAATTGCCTGCGATTCGATTTATATGCGCTCGGGAGCAAACATTGGCGCAGCAACAGTTGTAGACCAGACAGGTAAACCAATGCCAGATAAATACCAATCCTATATGCGCTCGATGATGCGATCCACGGCGGAGGCTTCGGGCAGAGATCCTGATATTGCGCAGGCAATGGTTGATCCGAGATTTGCAATTGAAGGAATAACCGATACCGGACAAGTGCTGACTTTCACAGCACAGGAAGCAATGAAATACAATTTTTGTGAAGGAATTGCCGAATCAGTAAATGAGGTTTTGGATATAGCTAAAATAAATGATTATCAAATCATCGAACAACGATTAACCCTTATCAGATAAAATCATCCGTTTTCTGATCAATCCTTTTGTAAGCGGCATTCTGATCATGATTATAATAGGTGGTATTTATTTTGAGCTTCAGACACCCGGAATAGGTTTTCCCTCGGCTGCTGCAGTTATAGCCGCACTCTTATATTTCGCCCCTCTTTACATCGAAGGATTAGCAGAACACTGGGAGATCATTCTGTTTATTGTCGGAGTCATTCTGCTTGCAGTTGAAATATTCGTGACGCCCGGTTTCGGAGTACCTGGAATTCTGGGGATTATTTTTATCGTTGCCGGCCTTGCCCTTAGCATGACCGACAATATGGGTTTCGATTTTGAAGGAATTAAACTGAAAGGGCTGATCAAGTCCTTATTCATTGTTGTGATAGCGGGTTTCACAGCTCTCGTACTTTCATTTTATTTTGGAAGAAAGTTGTTGACTACGACAACCTTTGGGCACTTTGCCCTTGATTCAGTGCAAAATCATGAGGAGGGATTTTCAGTTTCTGATTCATTTTATAAAAATATGGTCGGTAAAACCGGTACTGCCCATACCATCCTCCGGCCTGCCGGAAAGGTGGCCATCGAAGGAGATATTTTTGATGCAACAGCAGAAACAGGATATATTGAAAGGGAAACCCCTGTTAAAGTCACCGGTTATCAGACCGGACAATTGATTGTAAGGAAAAATGAATAAGGCAAAAACCACAATTGAGGTTATTAAAGCTGACATTACAAAGCTTAAAGTTGATGCCATTGTAAACGCAGCAAACACCAGCCTGCTAGGTGGAGGAGGCGTAGATGGGGCTATACATCGTGCAGCCGGACCGCAATTGGTTGAAGAGTGCCGGTTATTGAATGGTTGCAAAACAGGAGAGGCTAAAATGACTAAAGGATATCATCTGCCGGCAGCTTATGTTATCCATACCGTTGGGCCGGTGTGGCGCGACGGAATCAATAATGAAGAATTTCTGCTAAAAAATTGTTATCGTAACTGTCTGATACTTGCAAAGGAGCACAAGTTAACATCAATTGCATTTCCCAATATCAGCACCGGAATTTATCGATTCCCAAAAGATCTTGCGGCACAAATCGCAATTTCTGAGGTAATGAGTTTTCTTAAGGAAAAATCCTCTTTACAAAAAGTGGTTTTTGTATGCTTCGATGAAGAAAATCTCAGCCTTTATCGAAATTTAATCGGTCCGAATATAGAGAATGCCTGAGGTTTCTAATTTTTATGATCATTCAGGCTTTAAACCATCACCTTAATTCATTTTGGCATCCTTAGCAAAATCCCAGGAAATATAATTATCCAAGTGCTGACATACGTGGCTTCCAAATGAAATGGCTTTCTTAATTGCTTCTTTCCATTGTGCTTCATTCATCAGGATCAATCCTTCAGCATTAATACCCTCAGTGAAAAAGTAGGACATCAGGCCGGCATTGAAACTATCGCCCGCACCTATTGAACTTAGCGGTCTGATCTCAGGAACTTCAAATGAGAAAATAAATTTTTCAGAGCGAAATTCCACACTTTTATCTCCCCTTGTATAAACCAGAAAACCACAACCATAGCTGAATAATTTTTGAAAGGCCTGATCTGCATTGCTAAAGCCATAAATGAGTTCAAAATCCTCATCCGATCCTCTTACAACCGAAGAGATTCCAATGTTTTCATGGATCAGATCAATTACCTGGGGTAAATCACTCAGGTGAGGATGTCTGAAATTAGGATCATACAGGATCATTGCCTTGTTCTGCTTTGCTGAATTAAGGAATTTAATCAAAGGTACCCTGACATTAGGCGTTATCGAATAAAAAGAACCAAATAGTACAATGTCGCTTTCATCCGGAGCGGGTAAATCTGTTTTTAATCTTTCTTCAGGATAGAGCTTATAAAAGGAATAATCCGCATTCTCTTTCTCATCAAGAAATGCGAGAGCCATAGCTGTTTTACCATCCGAATACCGGTCGATATACGACACAGCAACATTGTTTTCTTTTAAAAAACTAATTATCTGATCTCCTGTATGATCGTTTCCTATTTCGGAAATAAAGGACACCGGTAAACCGAGCCTTCCAAGGCTGACTGAAGTGTTGAGCATGGCGCCTCCTGGCCTGGCAGTGACCGGTTGCCAGTTTTTAAAAATGATATCGTACACAGTTTCACCGATGGAATATATTTTCTTCATTCTTCGCAATATTAAAAGATAAAAGTAGGAAATTTGCAATTTCTGTATCTGAACATTTGCCGGTATTGCATGTTCTTACAATTGAGAATTATTCATTTTCGCAATTTTGCAATTCTATAAAATATAAACTCATGAAAAGGTATTCTATTCTTACACTGCTATTGATCAATTCTGTGATCCTTATCTCGCAGGTCGCACCAAACAAATACTGGGTCAGATTTACGGATAAAAACAACTCCCCTTACTCAATTGACAACCCGGAGCAATTTTTATCACAGAAGGCCATTGACAGAAGAAATGCTCAGGGTATCCCCGTTAATTCGAGTGATCTTCCGGTCAATCCAGCCTATATTCAGGCAGTAGCCAATCTCGGGGCTACTGTGCTCAACATATCGAAATGGATGAACTCTGTCACTGTTTATACTACCTCTCAGACCGTGATTGATGCTATCAGCCAATTACCCTTTGTCCTGTCAGCAGGTAAATCTGAATTTGAACCACAGAACCTTCCTGCTGAAACAAAAAAACCATTTTTCGATTCAGAGACTTATGGTGAAATCGAAAAGGTCGAAAATGCTAAATCACTGTTGGAAGGTAAGAGTTATGATTACGGACAGGCTTACAATCAGATCAGCATGCTGAACGGAATTGCCCTTCATGATTTAGGCTATAACGCTACCGGGATGACCATTGCTGTTCTGGATGCCGGTTTCAAAAATGCCAATACTATCTCTGCTTTCAGCTACCTCTGGAACAATAACAGGATACTGGGATATAAAGATTTTGTTGAACCTGCTGCACCCAATATATTTAATTCTCACACTCACGGAACTAATGTTCTTTCGACGATGGGTGCCAACCTGCCGGGACAGATGGTCGGGACTGCTCCGGAAGCATTTTATTGGTTACTTCGCTGTGAAGACGGCGGCTCAGAATATCTTATCGAGGAGTTAAACTGGGTATCGGCTGCAGAATTCGCTGACAGCGTGGGTGCTGATGTGATCAATTCTTCACTTGGATACACTACATTTGACGATCCTTCACAGGATCATACTTACCAGGACATGGACGGGAACACAACTCCTGTCGCCATTGGAGCTGACATGGCGGTAAGTAAGGGATTGATTGTGGTCAACAGCGCCGGGAACGAGGGTTCATCTTCATGGTATTATATTGGATCTCCGGCTGATGGCGACAGTGTATTTTCTATCGGTGCAGTGAATGCAAGCGGCATTTATGCATCCTTCAGCTCTCATGGCCCAACATCCGACGGACAAATGAAACCGGATGTAGTAGCACAGGGTTCAGGCACAACCATAATCAGCGCCAATACCGGAAATGTTGTAACCGGAAGTGGTACCTCATTTTCATCACCCGTTACTGCTGGAATGGTAGCCTGTTTGTGGCAGGCCCATCCCAACAGGCGCAATACTGAAATTCTGCAAGCCATAAGACAAAGCGGAAGCCTTGCCGGTAATCCGAATTATGAATTGGGTTACGGTATCCCAAATTACATGACAGCTCACACCCTGCTGTCACAACCTGTGAATTATAACTTCTCACTTGAAATAAAAGTTATCCTTGAGGGTGCATATAACGGCAATGACATGAATAATGATCTGAACGCATTTCTCCCTTTGACTCAACCCTATAATGTTTACCCTTTCAATTATAATGGTACCGAAACTGTTGTAACTGTCCCCACCGACATCGTCGACTGGGTGCTGGTAGAGCTTAGGGATGCCACCTCTCCTGCTCTTGCAACAAATGCCACAATAGTATCCCGAAAAGCCGGCTTCCTGAAATCCGATGGTTCTGTTGTTGACCTTGACGGAATTACAAACCTGCAGTTTAATGTTGCAGTTTCTGATAAATTATTTCTGGGCATTCGGCACCGAAATCATCTGGGCATATTGTCATTTTATCCGATCGTAAATAACAATGGAATTGCTTCCTATGATTTCACTTCTGGGTCTGTCAAAGCCTATGGATCGGGAGCCGGATATAAGGAATTATCACCCGGGGTCTGGGGAATGGTTTCGGGTGATGGCAACTCAGACGGGATCATTAACGATTCGGATAAACTTTCCGAGTGGCAACTGAGTGCAGGAGAACAAGGATATATTTTCGGTGATTATAATCTGGACAGCCAGGTGGATAATCAGGGATAAAGACGATCTTTGGTTACCGAATATGGGTTACAGTTCACAAATACCATAGGATTTAATAATGGTAACACCCCAGGAATAGACTTCAGTTTCATCATTGGGTAAAAACAAATGAATAAAATCGGAAAGGAGTTGTTTCATTATAAATTATCAAACTCTATATTATACCTTTTATACATTTCAGAACTTATTTCAGGGTATCTCTAAAAACCTAAGTGATATAAACAATTGAATGTTAATAACATATATTTTCATTTATGATAAAATGTTATATCTTTATAGCAAAAAGTAAACATGAAAAATATCAACCCGCTTGGACTATTTGATGATCATTTTGTGCTGGAAAATCTGACAAAACTTGGCGATCCACTGCAAAAGCTAAACGAATATATAGATTGGAATATTTTCAAACCTGCCTTAGAGAAGGCTTTTCAAGACGAATTAAAGGATCGTTCCAAAGGAGGCCGTCCTGCATTTGATAGATTAATGTTGTTCAAAGCCCTGTTGATTCAAAGCCTTTATAATCTTTCTGATGACCAATTAGAATATCAGATCATAGACAGGGCAAGTTTCAAACGTTTTCTTGGCTTGAAAAAAAGTGATAAAGTTCCCGATAGCAAGACATTCTGGTTTTTTCGCGAGCAACTGATAGAAAAAGATGTAATTATGGGCATGTTTAAAACATTTAACGAGACACTTGATTCAGAGGGAGTATTCGCCAACGAAGGAAAAATGGTAGATGCCAGTTTTGTTGAAACACCAAGGCAACGCAATGCCCGTGAGGAAAACAAGCATATAAAGGAAACCGGAACAGCTCCGAAGGAATGGGACAGCAAGCCCAATAAGAAGCGTCAAAAGGATGTTGATGCCCGCTGGACGAAGAAAAACAACACTACATTTTATGGATATAAAAATCATGTAAAGTCAGATACAAAAACAAAACTTATTGAGGAATTTGAGGTTACAGATGCTTCCGTTCACGATTCACAAGTTATTGAAAATCTCCTGACAAAAAAAGACAAGGGACAGCCTCTTTATGCTGACAGCGCTTATACAGGTGAAGATCAGGAAAAAGTTTACAAAAAGAAAAAGGTTGTCAACAAAATAAATGAAAAAGGATATCGCAATAAACCTCTTACAGATGAACAAAAGGCCAATAATAAAAAGAAATCAAAAATTCGGGCAAGAGTTGAACATGTATTTGGGTTTATTGAAAACAGTATGCATGGTTCATTTATCCGCACAATAGGCATTGTCAGGGCAAAAGCAAAGATAGCAATGATGAATTTAACATACAATATTTGCCGTTGTGTTCAACTCAAAATAACTGTTAACATGGGATAGGTATGTCTTGATCTGAATTGAGAAAGATTGTAATTAATTGATATTTAAACTTATACGTAAATTATATTTGAATAAAACTTGTGATTAATAAGCCATGATAAGGTTGAATCAAAAAATAACATTCAAAAAAATCTGGTTTTTAGAGGTGCCCTTCAATTAATTTACTATTGTAGTGGTGGATCATTCTTTTGAAAAGTTCAATCGTATCAGAAAAATGCTGTTTCGTAGAATTAGTTTCTCCTATGGCTTTTAATAAAGAGATTGTATCAAGTTTAATTTTCATATTCAAGTTTTTCTTATTATCAATTTCAAGCATATTTTTTAACTTTATTAATCCATCAATTAGGGAATTATTGTCATTAAGGAAGTTGTCTAAATTGTTCCTGACTTCCGGAATTGCTTTAAGTTTTTCCAATATTTCTTTAAAGTTTTTACACTTATATACCATCTTATCTACTGACCTTATTAAGTCCAACTGATTAGAGATTAATCCCTGCAATTTTTCAAAGTTTTGTTCGTCATCTTTTCTTTTAATTCTAAAGTAAGTATATAAAAAGTTGGCTACTGCTAATAGAAAGGCAAAAGCCGCTATTAAAATCTGAACTGTGGTATTATTCATGTTATGTATTACTCTTATTTTATTTCAAAGATAATAAGATATTAACAACCATTGTAAAGGGTTTTCATGTATACTAAAATGTATACCAAATAAAAAAGGGTCTACAGTTGAAACCTGCAAACCCTTGTCTTTATTGAGAGCGGGAAATGGGACTCGAACCCGCGACCCTCAGCTTGGGATCCGCCAGCTGGCGGACTACCAACTGAGCTCAAAAAAAAAGACCTGTGATATAAACAGGTCTTTTGATTTATAGAGCGGGAAACGGGACTCGAACCCGCGACCCTCAGCTTGGGAAGCTAATGCTCTACCAACTGAGCTATTCCCGCAATAGATTCTGCAAAAATATTAAAAATCTATTCCGGTTTCAAAACATTCTAAAATTTTCCGAACTTCAGTGTCATACCAAAGGAGAAGCCGCTCAGATCAGGATTGAGTGATTTATAGTCTGATCCAGTCCAGGTCTGCAGGGTTACATCTGAAGTATACCTGTAATAAGCGCCTAAGGCTACACGGAAAAACTTTACCATGTTGAATTCAATTTCTACGCCTGGCTCAATTACAAAATATGCCTGGGCATCTTCTGAATAATAATTGTCATCATGATACTGGTAAGGAGACCATTGTTCCTGGATGGTTGCTACTCCTCCTGCTCCGATAAGAACCGGGAATGAAACATGGACAGGCTGCTTTGCCATGATAATTGGCTCGATTGTCAATCCACCATATCCTCCGGCAAGAGAATAGTACTGATTATCGTAATCGTTTTGATCGAACTTAAGCTCATTAGCAAATCCATAACCCCCAATACCGATTCCGATCCCGTGATTGATGATCCACATTCCGCGAATACCTGCGAGAAAAGCATCCTTATTGTCAATCTGCGTATAGTTCATCATAATACCGCCGTAACCGCCATGGATAATTTTGCTATTGCTTTTATTCCCATTAAAAATGGTTTTCATTTCCTGAGTCGTCTGACTCTTGTTGTCCTGTGCATTACCAATGGTAACAGCCAACAGGCCCATGATTACAAATACTGTTTTTTTCATTTTATTTAATTTTTATTGGTTTATAACATAACGGATCGAAAATCCTATATCCCAGAAATCGATCCTGAAAAACTTCTCTCCGAAAAATTCCATGTAAGGCTTGTAATCAAGACTTACATTAAAAGGTACAGACTCGAACTGATATTCCAGACCAATGATCATGTCGCCACCCACAACCGGTGTTGTTATTCTTCTGTAGGAATAATAAGTAATTCCATCGATGACCTGGGTTTCTTCCTTATCATACCTCTCGAAACCGGCTCTTGCGCCCAAACCTGAAAACACATAAAGGTTGCTAATCCTGTCTGTCTTAATGGGTTTGTACCTTTGCACCATTCCCACCATTTTAAGGCCGTTCCGTTGATAGCCCAAAATAATTTCCATTGCCCTCAGGTCCGCGTCTATTAGCTTTACAGTCATACCGGAAACACCCCCGCCTCTCAAACCTATGGTGGAATTTTCATCCTGAGCCAAAGAAATATGAAACATTAAAAGGAAGGCAAAACCCAGTAAAATTTTATTCATTATTCTTAATTTTTGTATCATGATTGACAATACATTTTTCATTTGGTCGCATATATTTATTTTTTTACTCCATCTCCTGAAAAATTATTTTCCCGGAATTACATTTCAAATTTATTTTCCCTTTTTTATTTGATCCGTTACCCGTAATTCCCCTCGTGCGGTAAAGATCAGCTTTTTTATCAATTGTTTCAGATTTCAATCCCGAATAGCTTTCCGGGGCTAGTATCTGTGTCGAGGAGTTGTGTGAAATATCAGTTGCAAAGGAAGAATTAACGGGGAGTTTAAGTAGAATATCTGTATAGGCTGTTGTCAAATCGATGAGCTTAAATTCAGGGTTTATCTTTTCAAGATTAACTTTACCATAATCGGTTTCCAGAATTAAATCCGATTTGAATGATTTGATCGTAAGATAAGAAAAGGAAGATTTTCCATTTAATATGCCCACCTGATTAATATTGTATTTATCCCTTTTTGCATTGATGGTTAGATTATCAATGGTTTCAATATTCAGGGTTGAGGATTTGCTTTCTACCACAAGGTTTGCCGCATTTCCAAGTTCAAGTTCACTATAATTTAAACTAAGTTTACCCGAAGCAAGGGAATTGATTGTCGCATTGCCGAAACTTATATTCAGATCGGAATTTCCTTTAAGGTCATTCACTTTTAAGTCGCCATTCGAAAGGATAATGGAAATTTTACCCTGATGATCGGTAGTATAAATATTACCGAATTTATTTTCGATCTTGAGGTTGATTGAAGTTCGGCAAATAAACGGAATAATCAATTTGAACCTTTGTGCCTGAACTAAAAAAAGTGTTGGCAAGATCGGTTACTTCCGACCAGAACTCGCCCTGCTGATTAAACCTTGTACGGGCAATAATGTAGTATTTGCTTTCGGAAAACTCGAAGTCGATGTATTCAAATATCTTATCAACCTTGCTTTCCTTACCGGCCTTCACCCTCATGTCTATTTCAATTTTCACCGAATCCTTTTCCCAGGGATACAAATGAATACTGCCGTACTTATTATAGATTTCCAGAGAGGTTTCCTTCGATATTTTCCAGGCTTTGGATTCACTGCGGCTCCTCTCAAAAACCTGACCACAAAGCGGGTCATAGAAGGAGAAGCCACAAACTATCAATATTACAACTAACTTATATTTCATCGCTGTTGTTGTTTTCGTTATCAATGTTCCTGATTCTTTTAACTGAAGTAAAATTTCATCCAGTATCTCAAGCTTGATCCTGTAATTCTGGATCATGGCTTCAATTACTTCCTCGTTATCACTGTCGTCCTTTAAGTCATTTTTCAATTCTGCAAATACCTGATCCAGTTCAACCATATCGGTGTTCAGATCATCCATCAGGCCAATGTCATTTCCTGAAAGAAGAATAATTTCCTCCCTGGCTGAATTGATCTGAGAGGCATAAAACAATTCCGCCTCAATAAGAATATTCACTTTGCTGTTGTCATCGATTTTCTGCTCAAGAGCCACACTGCCCTGCTGTTTTTCCTTTTGGATCATGTCATGGAAAAAATAGGAAGCAATGAAAATAACAACGACGGCTGCAACTCTGATGAGGATGGTTTTCCAGCTCATCCTGACCGTTTTTGTTTCATGGAGATGAATTTTATCCCATAAACCGGCATCAGGTTCATAAATATCGAATTCATTTCGGTTTTCAATAATAAATTTCTCCAGTTTATCGTGTTTCATAGCTCATTTCTTTTAGCACCTCTTTAACTTTTAGTTTAGCCCTCATGTATTGCGATTTCGAGTTGGACTCGCTTATCTTTAATATCTGTGCGATTTCTGTATGATCATAGCCTTCCAGAAGGTAAAGAGAAAAGATCATTTTACTTCCATTGGGCAGGTATTCCATTGCCTTTCTAACATTTTCAACAGTCAACCCTGCTTCATATCCCGTTTCATCTTCCGGTTTCTGATCGAAAAGGCTCATGTCGTCAAAGAACTTTAAATCCGTCTTCCGTCTTTTAATTTCGTTCAGACAATGATTGATTACGATTCTTTTCATCCATGTCCCGAAACCTGATTCATACCTGAAAGAATTAAGTCTTGCAAAGGCGTCTGAAAATGATTCCTGCAGCATATCTTCAGCTTCCTCTTTACTGTTCATCATCCTGTATGCGATATTAAACATGGCTTTAGCGTACAAACTGTAAAGCCTGTATTGAGCCGCAGAGTCACCCGACTTGCTCTTCTCAATTATATCTTTGTGTATGTCCGGAACCTCTGAAGCCAATTATTCAACAAAATATCAGGATTAGTGACAAATGAATTTATTAAGGGTTGCAATATCAAAAATAAAAGTAAAAATAATTCCATTTAAAATTTCGAAACTGCCAAGTAAATTGTTAAAATAAAAAAACAACTGTCAGCATTTTTCAACCAACGATAAACCGAAACGTCATTTTTGTAAAATAGGCCGGATATAATCTTTTGTATGGTAGTAATTTTAGTCCGAATTTAAATAATGAGAAATGTATTCTAACCATAAAATAATTTAAACCATGAAAACTGTTTTAGTAAAAACGATTTATTGGCTCGTCCCGGTTTTTGGAATCAGTCTGATATGCTTCTGCTGGAACTTCAACTGGTTTGGCCAGATAATGAATACTCTTGAACGGGAACAATTTGAAAAATTCCTGAACAAACAGGTTGCGGATTTTTTTTCAGACCGCTCTGTGAATTCAGATGCAGAATTAAAATCGGATTCTCCTGATCTGGCTGCATTACAGGATTACCTGAATACCGTAGACCCGGAAATAAAACGAGTTCCTAAAGAACGTCTGGCAGAGGCTTATCACCAAACTCTTGCACTGGAAAAGGAACCTCTCACAAAATCATTATCTCCGCTGCAGTGGGAAGGAACTGCTGCTAATATTGGCGGCAGAGTGAGAGCCATTATGTGGGATCCTACCGATCCATTGAACCAAAAGGTCTGGGCAGGGGGAGTCACAGGCGGATTATGGTATCGCGGGGACATCACTGACGAAAATGACCAGTGGATACCTGTAAATGATTTCTGGCCTGATCTTGCAATCAGTTGTATGACTTTCGATCCCAATGATCCCCAGACATTTTATGTAGGAACAGGCGAGGCACAAACTGCATTAATCATTTACAGAGAATCCTCCGGGCTGGGATTTGGTATAATGAAATCAGAAGATGCTGGCCAGACCTGGGAAATAATGGACGGTACAGAAGAGTTCGAATATGTTACCGACATAGAGATCAGAAATGAAAATGGTGTAAGTGTGCTGTATGCCGGGGTAGTATCAGGTGTCTATAAAGGGGTTCAGCATCAAAGCCAGCCATCTGACGGTTTGTTCCGCACAGTCATCGGTTCGGGTACATGGGAGCAGGTATTACCGGATATTCCCGGGCTTGAGTGCCCCTATTCACCCTCTGATATAGAAATTGGGGCCGATGGAAGAATATTTGTCGGGACCATGCAAAATGTTACGGGTGATGGTGGCGCCACTATTCTCTTTTCGGATGATGGTTTGCCCGGAAGCTGGTTTGTTAATGAAGAATTCAAAATCCTGATCGAGAACACTCCGGGATTTAATTTACCGGGCAGAGTTATACTTGCGAGCGCACCATCCAACCCTGACCGTGTTTATGTTCTGGTGGCACAAGGATATTTTTATGGATTACCGGGATATGAATGTCATATTATTGCCAAATCGGATGATAAGGGTCTGAACTGGCAAACGGTCAATATTCCACCTGCAGGATCTACAGGCAACTGGGCCTATATAGCATGGCATGCTCTTACGGCGGTGGTTGATCCTGGAAACCCCGACAGGATCTATATTGGAGGGCTTGACTTATGGAGGTCGGACAACGCAGGTCAGACCTGGTCGAAAAAGTCAAGCTGGACTGCTGTAGGGAATACAAATTATATCCATGCTGACCTGCACAGAATTTTATTCCAGCCAGGATCGTTGGATAAATTCATTGTAGCCTCGGATGGCGGAATTTTTTATACTGAAAATGGATCGCTGAACACCATTACCTTTTTGGAAAGAAGCGAAGGGTTTAACACCCTGCAGATGTATAAATGTGCACTCACCCCTCAAACAGAGACCATATTTTGTCTTGCAGGATTGCAGGATAACGGCACGATCTATTATGACGGAAATACGATCGATAACGATAACAGGGTAACGGGTGGTGACGGAGGAGCTTGCTTTATTGACCAAAATGAACCGGATGTTTTTATCACATCCTATCAAAATAACAGGTTTTTTCTCTTCGGAAATTATCAACTTCAAAATAACGCCACTCAATGGGCAAGCGGCAACTTTATCAGTTCCGTCGATTATGATTACAACCTGAACACTATCTACGCCAACGCAGTAACAACAATAAATACTTTAGCTGACAGCATTTTAAGGATTACTGGAGTACCTTACGGACCGGTAAACGGAGAATTTCTTTTCATGAACACCGGATCGGAAGTTCCGTTCACCTGCGTTAAATATTCCGAGTATTCAACGGTTCCATCTACCACCCTTTATCTTGGAACACAGTCAGGAAGAATGTTCAGGGTGAATAACGCAAACACTTCGCCTGTAGTCAGTGAGATCGGCAGCTCTGATTTCCCGCAGGCTTCGGTATCCTGCATAGCATTTGGCGGTTCTGAAGATACTATCCTTCTAACTTTTTCCAATTACGGAGTATCATCCGTCTGGCAAAGCTACAATGCTGCAACAACATGGGAAGAAAAAGAAGGCAACCTTCCCGATATGCCAGTCAGATGGGCGGTTTATCAGCCGCAGAATGCAAGGGCGGCAATGCTTGCAACTGAAATCGGCATTTGGACATCCAACAACCTGCATTGTCAGGAAGTAATATGGCAGCCAGATAATGAAGGCCTGGCTAACGTGAGAGTAGATATGCTGCAAATTCGAAAGTCGGATAATACGATCCTTGCAGCTACACATGGCAGAGGATTTTATACTACTGTTTTCGGATATAATCCAGCAACAACTATCGCCTGAAAATACTGATAACGATCTGATAATTTATCCCAATCCGGCTTCAGACATTGTTTTTATTAAAAATGTAAAAGACTTGAATGGGGAACTAAATCTTGAAATATATACCTCCAATGGCAGCCTGATAAAAAAACAGAGCGTCCGTTTTGAAAACCAATTGGTAAAAATCAAAGTCAATGAACTCTCATCGGGTATTTACTTTATCAACGTTCCTGTTGGCGGGAAAAACATATTAAAAAGATTAGTTAAACTATAAATGATAATTCCTCTTCATGATCATTTTTATTTCAGCAAATCTGAAAATGGTTTCAAATCAACTCCTCCTTCCCCGCCCGAGGAAGGAGGCTGAAACCAAAAACAAACTAACAAATTTAAACCATGAAAACAACTGACAAATTAAAAGGATCACTCATCATTATTTTAACATGCTCCATGTTCATTACCCGGTCACAACCTGAATTTATACAGCATCAGGTTACCTCAAATTTTCCTGCCGGAGTGGATGTGATTGTCAATGACCTTGATTTGGATGGAGATAAAGACATCATTTCGGTGAACTGGCATGAAAATGCTGAAGTTGCCTGGTGGAAGAACAATGGATTCAATGAATTCACAAAAGTTGTAATTCTTGATAATGCAGGTAAACTCCGGAGTGTCAGAGCACATGATATGAATGGTGACAATAAAGCTGATCTGATTGTAGCCGCCATTGAAGAAAACAGCATCCTTTTGTTGCAAAATAATGGGGATAACACATTTGCTGAATTCATTGTTGACGCTGATTTTGCCGGAGCGCACACCATTGATATCAAGGATGTAAATGACGATAATCATCCCGACATCCTTTGTTCAGGGTTTGATAATATCAACTATGAAAGTGAAATCGCCTGGTATGAAAATGATGGCCAGAATCCTGTGGTTTGGACAAAACACCTGATCTCAGACCGTTTCCAAACTTCACCGTTTATTTACGGCGAAGATATGGATGGGGATAATGACCTTGATGTAATTGCATGTGGTGAGCAGGATAATGATATACTCTGGTGGGAAAACACCGGTAGCTGAGAACTTTGAAGAACACATGATTGATAGTCTGTTGGATGCTGTCCATACCGTTATTGCCCGTGATGTTGATTTGGATGGTGATGCCGACATTCTGGCTGCAGCCTGCATGAGCAGTAAAATTGCATGGTATGAGAACAACGGGCAGGGTGAATTTGTTAAACATTCCTTACCTAATTTTGGAGGGGCTTTATGGCTTGATGCAACCGATCTTGACAATGATGGCGACCGGGACTTATTCGGAGCAGGTCAGTCGGCTCCTAGCCTTGCATGGTGGCAAAATAATGGAAGTCAGCAATTCACCAAAATTAATATTAATGGAGGTTTTACTCAAGCTTTCTGCATCATTCCTTCAAAAATGGATAATGATAACGATACTGACCTTGTTGCGATCGGTTATGGTTCGAATAAAATTTCATGGTTCGAAAACAAACTTTTCAATCCAAATCCATATAACCATCCAGAAAGTTGTGTATATGATTATGCCCATCAACGCTGGCTTATTTCAAACACTGGTGGACCAAATGCTCCCGGCTATATTTCAGAAGTCGATGATTCGGGTAATGCCCAATATTTCGTGACCAATGTTGAAGACCCTTTAGGTATGTGTATTGCCGAAGGAATTTTATATGTTTCTGAGGAAAACACGGGTGTTCTGGGTTTTGATCTGGAGACAAAGGAACAGGTTTTCTTCCAGGCGTTAAATACTGTTGGAAATCCTGACGGACTGGCTTACGATGACGACGGGCACCTGTTTGTTGTCGATACATGGGGCAGGATCTATAAGATCTACCTTGAAACCCAAACTGTATCTTTATTCAGATCATCAGGCTTAACTAACTGGACCCAGGATATTGTTTTTGATCAACCCAACAACCGGCTGTTGGCAATCGGTTATGCTTTAAATGCTCCCATTCAGGCGATCAGTCTTACCGATTCATCGGTCACAAATTACCCCACAAATTTCAGTAATTACGATGGAATTACGATGGATCAGTTTGGAAATGTATACCTGGCCTCTCATCAGTCACCCGGGAGGATAGTCAGGTATTTTAACGGACTGAATGGTGATTACGATATTGTTTCATCCGGGCACAACCAGCCTGCAGGGCTTGAATACAACCAGCAGAACAACATTCTTGCAATTCCAAATTATGGCGGTAGCAGTGTTGACTTTATTGTGGTTACCGGCACTGAAATTAAGAAAAATCATATCAAGGATAGTTTTATAAAAGATATTTATCCTAATCCGTTTCACGATAAAATTAATGTGGAAATAAAGGAACATTCGGGGTCCGGTATTGAGGTTACGGTGTTTGATATCAATGGAAAAATAATCAGAAATCTCAATCTCAACTCTCCGTCATCTTCATTTACATGGGATGGAAAAGGTAAGGAAGGAACTAAATTAAAAAGCGGAATTTATTTTTTTCATATACGTTCTGAAAAATATACTGAACAGAGAAAGATCGTAAAGCTTTGAGAATTCAATTCGATAATAACTTAAAAACAAAAAAACAATGAAAACTAAAAAATCAATGAATGCAAAAATGAAAGTGCTGCTTATCGCATTGGCGGCTATCTTCCTTGCCGGCTTAACAACAAATGTAAAAGCCGGAGACAACAAAATCTCCATTGGTGAAAAAGTCACCATTCAATCAAAGGTTCTGAATGAAGAACGTAATTTACTTGTTTATTTACCTGATGGTTATAACCTGATAGCATCAGAATATCCTGTTATTTATCTGCTGGACGGGGGATATCATTTTCTTACATGCAACGGAATGGCCCAGTTTCTTTCCGGTCAGGGAATTATGCCTCAGGCGATTGTAGTAGGCATTGTTAATGTCGACCGCGGCAGGGATTTCACACCCACACCGGATACGAAAATTAAGAATGGCGGTGGAGCTGATAAATTTATGTCATTCATTCAGGATGAAATGATGCCTTATATCAACAAAACTTACCGGACACAACCTTATAATATTTTAGTCGGGCATTCCCTTGGAGGTACTTTTGCCACCTATGCATTTCTGAATAATCCTGACCTTTTCGATGGCTACATTTCCATTAGCCCATACCTGGCATGGGATGATAACCTTCTGATTAAGCAAACGGGTGAAAAACTGAAATCCAGCTATAAAAATAAATTTTTCTATATAGCACTGGGTAATGAGCCTGAGTTTATACCTAATGTGGAGAAATTTGCGCAAATAATTAAAACCGCAGCACCCACAGGATTAACCTTTCAATACGAATATATGAAAGATGAGGATCATGGTTCAATACCTCACTTAAGTATGTACAATGGTTTGAAAGCCATATATCACGGTTGGAAAATACCTGACGGCATGTATAAAGATGGGCTTGCAAGTATTGATAACCATTATAAATCGTTAAGTGACCAATTCGGTTATGAAATCAAAACACCCGAGTATGTCATCAACCTGCTGGGATACCAGTACCTTGGAAATAAAAAATTTGAAGAAGCCATTGAAGTATTTAAGGAGAATGTTCAGCGGTATCCCGGATCAGCTAATGTTTATGATAGCCTGGGAGAGGCTTACGAGAAAAGCAGTCAGTATGCTGAGGCAGAAAAGAATTATGATAAGGCAGTTGCTATATCTGATAAAAAGCCTAACGAGTTTACCCAGGTCTACAAAGACAATTTAAAACGAGTACAGAAACTACTTGCGGAAAAGTAATACCAATCTTAATCTCAAAATAGTCCAAAGGACATTTTGGGATTTGATTGGTAAATGTTGCAAATCCCGGATTGCCGGGGCCGATGGATAAATATATTTAATACAATTGAGCGAAGCGATAGTTGGACTATTATGTTTTTCCTATCGGCATAAGTCTTCATAGGTGTATGTTTTTTATGATGGGCTACCTGTATTCCTTAATACGGGTAGCCCTGTTTTTTTAAAGTGGATAGAAAGAAGTTCAACCGGTAACAATCTTTTTTTTATTAAGTCATTTATATTGTTTGAACCTTCCGCATATGCTTAGGAATTACTTACTCATCGCAATCAGAAATCTAATCCGGCAAAAAGGATATTCGGCCATTAACATCATTGGGCTAGGAATAGGAATGGCGTGCTTTATTATGATTATTCTTTGGGTCCGTCACGAATTGAGTTACGACCGGTTCAATAAAAAAGCTGACCAGTTGTTCCGGCTTGTGCAAACCCAGCACTATAGTTCAGGTCCGCTTACTACTACCTGTATGCCCGGATTAATTGGCGCTGACATACGCAAAGACATTCCCGAAATTGTTAACAGTTTTATGTATTATGTAATCACAGGTGTAATTAATTATGAAGATAAAGCTTTCCGTGAAAATATAAGGCTGGCAGATCCTGATTTATTCAACATGTTTACATTTTCCTTCCTGAAAGGTGACCCAAACAATGTATTCAATGATCTCAACTCAATAATTATTACGGAAAAAATGGCCCGGAAATATTTTGGAAGTGATGATCCTATCGGAAAAGTACTCATGGTAAATGGTGAGCATTCTTTTAAAGTAACTGGTGTAATCAATGAAACTCCTGATAATTCAAGCTTCCGTTTTGATCTATGTATCCCTTTTGAATACATTGAAAACTTTGGGTTTACGGTTAACGATTACGGTTGGAATACTTATTATTGCTATATCGAGCTAACACCGGGTACTGATTACCAAGCTGTAAATGAAAAGATAAAGAATTATCTAATGTTGAAAACTCAGGATGATGATGCTGTCGTTGATTTGTTTCTTTTCCCCCTGACAAAATACCACCTTTACTCAGTGGATGGACATGGGGGAGATATAAAATTTGTCTACATCTTTTCGGTCATCGCTCTCTTTATTCTCATCATTGCCTGTATCAACTTCATGAATCTTTCGACAGCAAGGGCAGTTCGTCGTAGCCGGGAGATTGGATTGCGAAAAACATCCGGTGCAGGCCGGAAACAGATCATCATCCAGTTTATTGGAGAGTCGATGCTGGTAACAATATTTGCCTGCATCGTTGCTATTCTGCTGGTTTATTATTTCCTGCCCGGATTCAATCAATTAGCGGATAAATCCCTTTCATTTAAATGGGATTTAAGTTTAACCGTCACTATAATATTGATTATAATCTTTGTTGGCGTCCTGGCCGGCAGTTACCCTGCCTTTTATCTCTCCTCTCTCAATCCTATATCCGCGCTACGGAAATTACCAGGCGGTGGCAAGGGGAAATCTAACTTCCGCCGAATTCTTGTCATCTTTCAATTTATGCTTTCGGTCATCATGATCATTTGCACTATCGTCGTTTATAAACAGCTTGCTTATATCCGCAGTAAAAATACTGGCATGGAAAGGGAGAATGTTGTATGCGTAGTAATGCAGGGCAAGTCAATTGAAAAATTTGAATTTCTGAAGAACGAATTTCTCCAAAATCCGAATATAACCACTGTTACAAGGTCTAATGCATTACCTTTCGAGATAGGAAGCAACAGCGGAGGTTTCGATTGGGAAGGCCGGGATACAAAAGATGAAGTGCTCATCGGATTTGGATTTACCGATTATGGTTACACCAAAACCTTGGGTATAAAGATAGTTGCCGGGAGAGATTTTGATTCTTCTTTTAGTGCCGATAGCGCTTCCATACTGATAAACCAGAAAACAGCCACGCTATTGGGAATTGACGACCCTGTGGGGAAATGGATGTCGTGGAACGAAACGAAATTCTCCATCATCGGTGTAGTTGAAGATTTTCATTTCCTCGATATGACGAGCCAAATAAGCCCCCTGGTTATACTTTATGCTCCGAAATACTGTGATATCATTTTTGCTAAAATGAGTGGGAATAACCAACAGCAAACACTTGATTACATGAGAAACCGATGGGAAAATGCCAATCCCGGATTTCCCTTTGAATATAAATTCCTCGACGATTCCTATGAGGAGTTATACCGGTCGGAAGAGAAGCTGGGAAAGATATTCCGGTATTTTTCGATATTGACCATCCTGATTTCATGCCTTGGCTTATTTGGACTGGCAGCATTTATTGCAGAACAGCGCACAAAAGAAGTAGGTGTGAGAAAAGTTATGGGAGCAAATACATATGACATTTTCAGGACCCTTTCAGGCGAATTCATCAAATGTGTCATTATTGCCAACCTGATTGCCTGGCCGGTTGCATACTTTGCTATGAACCGCTGGTTGCTCAGCTATGCTTACCATACCCGCCTGTCATTATGGATATTCCTTCTGACTGCAATAATATCATTGCTGATTGCGATTCTAACGGTGAGCTTCCAGACGATAAGGATAGCGCAGCAGCATCCAGTCAAATCCTTGAAGTATGAATAATGAAATTCGAAATATGGAACCCAAAACTTTGAACCTTGAACCTGCTAATACTGTTCAAGCAATCTTATCCTTTCAACTATAGATGGATGTGTGGCAAATATCGAGGCAAAGGAAAAGCCCTTTGCTTTTTCCTGAGGATTTTCGATGAACATCTGGGCGACATCCTGTTTTTTTACTAATTCGATACAATTTGGTTTTATGCATTTTTTTATTTACATTGATTAATTATTTTTCCAAATATAGAAAAGGTAGTTCCAAAATGAAAAAATCACGACTTGAATAAAAATCCAACTCTCACCTTTTCTGTATTTTAAGTATTGTGGTATTTTTTTTGCGCGTTACCAATTACCTTTCTTACAATTTGACAAATTTTATTTTGTTTTAGTTTGTTTATCGATTGTTAATCAAAGAAATTGAAAAAGAAGGAAAATTTTTGCACATATTATTATTGGTTAGAAGTGAAAATTATCCAAATAAAAAATCATTATGCCAAAAGTCTTAACTATTCCACTTGAAAAGCTTTATGCTATGGGCTAAGGTTGCCCGCCAATATGAAATTGCGGGCATAGGTATTTTGTAAAATAATTAGTAATTAACAATAATCTATTAAAATTATAAATTAATATAAGTATGAAAAAATCTTTATTTATTTTGATGTTTGCTTTACTAAGCTCATACATCGCAGTTTGTCAATATGAGCCAGGTACCAGGGCTAGTGCTAAGGTAGAATTAAATGAGAATATCCTAGTGAATGGATTAACTCAGCTTTACTCAGTAACTGGAAATTATATATTATCGGCTGATGGAGCAGGATCATTAAATTCATCTTTCTCGATTGATGTTAACAAACCAAGTTTAGGTGCTTCTGTTCACAAGGCTTATCTATTTGGTGCTTCAAGAGGATTCCAAAACTATTCTATTCCCAATGGTTGTATAACTTTGAATGGTACGGGCATTAATTGGGATATGACTATTTCAAGTGGTATTTCGAGTTATAATCATTACGCTGAGGTTACTGGATTAATTGCATCACTTATTAATCCTTTGGTACCCGGAATAATATCAATTCCTGTAACAGAATGTTCAACTAGTTTAATAGATGGAATTAGCCTGTTAGTAATTTTTTCGGATGTAACCACAACTGAAAAAACTATTCTAATTATGTTTGGCGCATTAAGCACTACAGGAGATGATTTTTCTATTACTCTTAGTGAACCTATTGATCCAAATGCTCCAGGAGCTTTATTAAACATGGGGCTTGGTATTTCATTCGGGTTCCAGGGCAATGAACAATATTCCCTGATTGATGTTAATGGGCAACGTTTGACGACTTCTGCAGGAGGAGCAGATGATTCACAAGGTGATATAGGAAATGGTAGTCTAATAACAGTTGGCGGATTAGGTGATTTAAACAGTAATCCACCTGATCCCTTTGCATTGCCTGTAGATAATTTCAGTGATGATGAACTTTATAGTTTATTGCCATTAATTACGAATACAACAACAAGTGTGCTTGTCAATACCGTAAATCCTTCAAATGATGATAATGTTTTTCTTTCATATTTTGAAATTTCAGGTGCGGCTATCATTGGCGAAGGTATTTTACTTTCTCAGACAAGTAATACAGGTTTTATTGGCACTGATCATACAGTTAAAGCTGCTGTTTTTAATGACCTTGGGCAACCTGTACCTAACCGCTTAGTTACATTTAATGTGATTTCGGGACCCAATGCGGGTGCAAATTTTGCAGTGAATACAAATGCCAACGGGGAAGCTTTTTTTACCTATAATGGAAGCGGAGGTATTGGAACAGATCAAATTCAAGCTTGTTTCCTTAACAACCAAAATCAGACATTATGTTCAAATATACTTTCATTTGAATGGGTCACGCAAGGTGGTTGTGTTAATCCCACCTATGGCGGTGAAATCGGTTTTGCCCAAAGCCATTGCGGTGGCCTTGATCCCGATCCATTTGTAAGCATTGCGCCTCCATCAGGATTTACCGGAAATCTTGAATTTAAATGGCAGTATTCGACGGATATGGTTAATTTCCTCGATATTCCGTTCAGTAACGTGGAAGCTTATGATGCTGGATTTACCGATGTAACCACCTGGTTCAAACGCCTGGCACGTGTCGACTGCAAACCCGACTGGACAGGCGCTGCTGAATCAAATGTTGTTGAAATCACTATTCTGCCTGGCATTCTGCCCGGACCAGCCGGAGAAATTACCGGACAGGCAGTGGTTTGCAACTATTCACAAGCCATCTACTGCGTACCTTATATCACAGATGCTACATCCTATATTTGGGAATATTCAGGAACGGGGGTAATTTTCGTTGAAATGGCAAAATGCCAGTCCTGCATCATTCTTCAATTTACAGGAGAAGCAACTTCTGGTATTCTTACAGTAAGAGGACACAATGATTGCGGTGATGGATTGGTTTCTCCAGACTACCCAATAGTTGTTGAACTTTATCCTGCTGATGCCGGACCAATTGCGGGTCCTATCAAAGTTAACCAGGGACAAACAGGTGTACCATACAGCGTACCGGTAATCGCTTATGCAACATCCTATATATGGTCTTATGACGGTACAGGTGTTACTATTAACGGTAGCGGTAATTCGGTAACCCTGGATTTTGACGTCAATGCAACATCTGGTTGGCTTACGGTAGCCGGCAATAACAATTGCGGTAATGGTCTGTATACATTCTTGCCGATTACAGTTGATCCAAATACTCCTATTTACGGACCAGCAATTGTAGCCCCGGGACAATCGAATGTTCCCTATTTCGTTAACAAAACGCCTAATGTCTCCAATTACTTGTGGTCATATACCGGTTCAGGAGCAACCATTAACAGTAAATCCAATATTATTTCGATTGACTTCTCCAAGAATGCTTCATCAGGAGATCTCATTGTTACAGGAATGATAAATGGTGGTGAGGCTTTCGAATCAGTGCTGCCGGTCAAGGTTGAATCAGGATTCTCCAACAACAATGGAAAATCTTCAGGAACTATTTCTGAAAATGAAACCATAGAGGTATTTCCGAACCCGGCTAATGAGGTTATAAACGTTTCTTCTGCAAGTGGCCTGAAGAGAATTGTTGTAACCAATAGCACCGGACAAATAGTCTACAATGAAGAGATTTCCGGAAACAACAGTCAGGTTAATGTTTCTGACTTTATCCCCGGCATCTATTTCATTAAGATAGAAACACAATATAACACTGTCGTGAAGAAAGTTTCTGTCAGGTAATCATTTAATTAATAATTAAAAAAAGAGGTTTTCCACATGTGGAAAACCTCTTTTTTTATAATTTAATTTTTTGATCAAGTATAATAGGCTCACGGAACCATAAACATTAATACTGCTCCAGTAATCTTATCCTTTCAGGGATAGGTGGATGTGTGGCAAATATCGAGGCAAAGGAAAAGCCCTTTGCTTTTTCCTGAGGATTCTCGATGAACATCTGGGCGACATCCTGTCGCTTAACTAATTCGATACAATTGGGTTTTAAGCCCGAAAATTGATCAAATAAAATACCGTTATTGTTTTCCATTAATGGAAAATTCAGTTCCAAAATGGAAAAATCACGACCTAAATAAAAATCCAACTCTCTTCTTTTCTGCATTTTAAGTTTTATGGTATTTTTTTTGCGCGTTTCCAATTACCTTTCTTCCAATTTGACAAGTTTTATTTTGTTTTATTGCTATCAAGGAATTTTTAAAAAGAGAAAATGGAAAAGAAGCAAAAACGAAAAAACCGGGACTATTTACTATTCTCCTTTTTAAGTTTATTATATATCCTTTGAATCGTATGAATTCAAATGAAAATATTGCTCTAATGAAATATATAAGGACAAGATTTCAAGAAATTGTTGCCTTCCTGATGCTGCTTTGTAAATTCAGTTAATTACCCCTACAAGTTCATTGCTTGTAGGGTAATTAGAATTTTAATTTACTTTCTAAATCACTTTTTAATAAACATAAAAATTTTATAACATGAAAAAAAATGTATTAATTTCAACCTTGGCTTCTCTATTGTTTGCAAGTTCAGTATTTTCTCAAGTTCAAACAATTCATAATCCTAATGTTACTCCAACCATTACAGAAAAGGAGATAATTGCGCAGAGTCAAAATGGTTCAGCTACTGATGACGTGATAGTACTTAATTTTGAAGGTCTTGGAAATAGTGATCCAATTAATGATTTTTATAATGGAGGAACCAGTGGCCAGGGTTATTCAGGCAATAATTACGGAGTTCAATTTGGTATTGCTTTAGGGCTTATAGATGAAGATGCAGGAGGATCAGGAAACTTTGCCTGGGAACCTTCTCCTTCAACAATCATGTTCTTTTTAGATGCCAATGAAGCTTATATGAATGTTGCGGCAGGTTTTGAAACAGGTTTCTCATTTTATTATTGTGCTCTTTATGATGGTAGTGTTTCTGTTTATGATGAAATTAATGGCACGGGGAACCTATTAGGTACAACTTTGATTCCTCAAACTAATCCTGGAAATGTTGGTGGTGATCCGAATGGATTTTATGATAATTGGCTTATTGTCAGTGTTGCATTTAATGGAATAGCTAAATCTGTTGTATTTACAGGGTCTGCTAATAATGTTGGTTTTGATGATGTAACCTTTGGAAGTACAGTTCCTGGTTGCGTAAATCCCACATACGGCGGTGAAATCGGCTTTTCGCAAAGTCATTGTGGCGGACTTGATCCCGATCCGTTTGTTAGCCTTGCACCTCCATCAGGATATGCTGGAAACCTCGAATATAAATGGCAGTTTTCGACGGATATGGTTAATTTCCTCGATATTCCGTTCAGTAACGTGGAAGCTTATGATGCTGGATTTACCGATGTAACCACTTGGTTCAAACGCCTGGCACGTGTCGACTGCAAACCCGACTGGACCGAAGCCGCTGAATCGAATGTTGTTGAAATCACTATTCTGCCTGGCATTCTACCCGGACCAGCCGGAGAAATTACGGGACAGGCTGTGGTTTGCAACTATTCACAGGCCATCTATTGCGTACCTTATATTACAGATGCTACATCCTATATTTGGGAATATTCAGGAACAGGTGTAATTTTTGTTGAAATGGCAAAATGCCAGTCCTGCATTATTCTTCAATTTACAGGAGAAGCAACTTCTGGTATTCTTACTGTAAGAGGACACAATGATTGCGGTGATGGATTGGTTTCACCAGACTACCCAATCGTTGTTGAACTTTATCCTGCTGATGCCGGACCAATTGCGGGTCCTATCAAAGTTAACCAGGGACAAACAGGTGTACCATACAGCGTACCGGTAATCGCTTATGCAACATCCTATATATGGTCTTATGACGGTACAGGTGTTACTATTAACGGTAGCGGTAATTCGGTAACCCTGGATTTTGACGCCAATGCAACATCTGGTTGGCTCACTGTAGCCGGCAATAACAATTGCGGAAATGGTCTGTATACCTTCTTGCCGATCACAGTTGATCCATATACTCCTATTTACGGACCTTTTAATTGTAGCCCCGGGACAATCGAATGTTCCCTATTTCGTTAACAAAGCGCCTAATGTATCCAACTATTTTTGGTCATACACCGGTTCAGGAGCAACCATTAACAGTAAAGCCAACATCATTTCGATTGACTTCTCCAAGAATGCTTCATCAGGAGATCTCATTGTTACAGGAATGATAAATGGTGGTGAGGCTTTCGAATCAGTGCTGCCGGTCAAGGTTGAATCAGGATTCTCCAACAACAATGGAAAATCTTCAGGAACTATTTCTGTAAATGAAACCATAGAGGTATTTCCGAACCCGGCTAATGAGGTTATAAACGTTTCTTCTGCAAGTGGCCTGAAGAGAATTGTAGTAACCAACAGCACCGGACAAATAGTCTACAATGAAGAGATTTCCGGAAACAACAGTCATGTTAATGTTTCTGACTTTATCCCCTGGCATCTATTTCATTAAGATAGAAACACAATATAACACTGTCGTGAAGAAAGTTTCTGTCAGG
Source organism: uncultured Bacteroidales bacterium (assembly GCA_963708435.1). GTDB lineage: Bacteria > Bacteroidota > Bacteroidia > Bacteroidales > JAADJA01 > JAADJA01. Next base: position 100,879 of record CAVPSZ010000018.1, on the reverse strand, counting down.
TAAATTTCAAATTAAAGGAGTTGGGGCAAAAGCCCGGCTCCTTTATTATTTTTAAATGGCAATAACAAGTTTATTAATTCTAAAATAGTGTTTAACTACTCTTTTCAAAAATCAAAATTCTGCAAATTTTGCCTGTAAGGTTAATCCTTGCAGGCGAAAATCAACTGAAATCATTTTACAATTAACTAAATCTTTATTAATTTATAAAAATTATCTCATATGAAAAGTTTACTTTCTTTTTTGCTATTCGCTATTATAGTTGTGATTCAAGCACAGGAAATGAAAAGAATACCTGGACTTTCTAAGCAACTAAACCCTGCGGATTCCCCTCTAACTACTATTTCCGTTATACCTTTGGATGGAAGTATAACACCAACAGATCTTGTTGTAGCACTACTTGGTTCCAGGAGTAACCTACAGCAATGTAACATTTACCGGAAGTACAGGTGCCTCCACCTCTTCAGGAGGATTATTTACTGGAGGTACCATTGCCGGATTAGGCTTAAATTCTGGGGTTATGCTTTCAAGCGGGTATATACAGAATGCTTTGGGGCCTAATAGTTCATCGAATATTACGGCAAGTTTAGGTCTTCCGGGGGACGCTGATCTTGATGGCTTAATACCAGGTTATTTCACTCAGGACGCTACTATTCTGGAATTTGATTTTACTTCAACCTCAAATTCTATTTTTATTCCATTTGTATTCGCTTCTGAAGAATATAATGAATATGTTGGTTCTAGTTTTAATGATGTATTCGCGTTTTTCCTGGATGGAGTAAATATTGCACTTATACCTGGCACTACTACTCCTGTTTCCATTAATAACGTCAATAACGGGAGCTATTCATCATATTATATTGACAATGAGAGTGGAATTTATGATCTTGAATGCGATGGGTTTAACTGTATTATTGACCGCCCAGGCAACCATAGATCCGAATGTTACTCACCACATTAAATTAGCAATTGCTGATGCAGGTGATTCTGCGTTAGATTCTTGGGTGTTTTTGCAAGAATCAGGATTTTCCGGACAAATGAACGTTAATTTGGTACCAGACATTACCCTTTGTGATGGAGAAACAGCAATATTGGATGCTGGTGCATGGGGTGGAACTTATTTATGGTCGACCGGAGAAACTACACAAACAATCACCGTTAGCACTGCAGGAAACTATTCTGTAACAGTTACAACTCCTTTTGGTACTGGAAGCGATGATATTAATGTGTTCGTAATTCCACCAATTGTTGTTGACCTGGTACCAGATATTTCATTAGCATGCAATGGGGGTAGTGTTGTATTGGATGCTGGAAATCCTGGCGCCACCTATCTCTGGTCAACAGGTGAAACAAGTCAAACTATAACAGTGAGTGTTATAGGAATCTATTCAGTTATTGTAACTGCTCAAGGATGTTCAGGGTCGGATGAAATAGAAGTGACCATTGGAGGAGGCATTCTTCCTGGTCCAGCCGGAGAAATTACCGGACAGGCTGTGGTTTGCAACTATTCTCAAGCCATCTACTGCGTACCTTATATCACAGATGCTACATCCTATATTTGGGAATATTCAGGAACGGGGGTAATTTTCGTTGAAATGGCAAAATGCCAGTCCTGCATCATTCTTCAATTTACAGGAGAAGCAACTTCAGGTATTCTTACAGTAAGAGGACACAATGATTGCGGTGATGGATTGGTTTCTCCAGACTACCCAATAGTTGTTGAACTTTATCCTGCTGATGCCGGACCAATTACCGGTCCTATCAAAGTTAACCAGGGACAAACAGGTGTACCATACAGCGTACCGGTAATCGCTTATGCAACATCCTATATATGGTCTTATAACGGTACAGGTGTTACTATTAACGGTAGCGGTAATTCGGTAACCCTGGATTTTGACGCCAATGCAACATCTGGTTGGCTTACGGTAGCCGGCAATAACAATTGCGGTAATGGTCTGTATACATTCTTGCCGATTACAGTTGATCCAAATACTCCTATTTACGGACCAGCAATTGTAGCCCCGGGACAATCGAATGTTCCCTATTTCGTTAACAAAACGCCTAATGTCTCCAATTACTTGTGGTCATATACCGGTTCAGGAGCAACCATTAACAGTAAATCCAATATTATTTCGATTGACTTCTCCAAGAATGCTTCATCAGGAGATTTCATTGTTACAGGAATGATAAATGGTGGTGAGGCTTTCGAATCAATGCTGCCGGTCAAGGTTGAATCAGGATTCTCCAACAACAATGGAAAATCTTCAGGAACTATTTCTGAAAATGAAACCATAGAGGTATTTCCAAACCCGGCTAATGAGGTTATAAACGTTTCTTCTGCAAGTGGCCTGAAGAGAATTGTAGTAACCAACAGCACCGGACAAATAGTCTACAATGAAGAGATTTCCGGAAATAACAGTCAGGTTAATGTTTCTGACTTTATCCCCGGCATCTATTTCATTAAGATAGAAACACAATATAACACTGTTGTGAAGAAAGTTTCTGTCAGGTAAATTACAAATTGAAGGAGCCGGACGTTTGCTCCGGCTTCTTTAATATTTTTTATAACAACATTAATAAATTACTTTTAATAAAAAAAACGATGAAAAATATGATAAAAAAACTGCTGGTATCTTCAATTATTATATTGATGGCTACTATAATTCAAGCACAAATCAATCCCTCAAATCCGGATTATCAATTATTAAAACAATCAGGTCAAATACCAACAGTCTCACAGACTGATTATGACGGACCAATAACGACAATCACCCCTACATTCGGAGTTAGCGAAGATGATTGTTTACTGATTCCTTTAGATATGTCAACTTTTAGTTATCTGGACCGGAATGACGATGGATATACTGATCAAATTTTTTTCCCATTCAATTTTGATTTTTATGGGACAATTCAAAATTCATGCTGGATCAACAATAACGGAAATGTATCATTTGATGGACCATATTATCAGTATACCTCCTCAGGATTTCCTGTATTCAGGATTTCCAATGCTTGCACCCTTTTGGGCAGACGTTGATACCAGAAATCCATCAAGCGGTTTGATGTGGTATAAAGTCGAAGATCATAGGGTTATAGTTATTTGGGATGCTGTAGGATATTATTTTGAAGCAGCTGATAAATTAAACACCTTTGAATTGATTTTTACGGATGGCACAGATCCATTGATCGGAATCGGAAATAACGTTGCTTTTAGTTACGACGATATGCAATGGACTACTGGAGATGCTTCAGGGGGTTCTGGAGGATTTGGTGGCACACCTGCTACTGTTGGTGTGAATAAGGGTGATGGAAGCACATTTGCTTTAGTTGGACGGTTTGATCATGAGGGAGTGGATTATGATGGACCTGGAGGAGTCCCGGATGGTGTTAGTTATCTGGATTGTAAAAATTTCCTTTTTAGTACCTCAACTGCTGTCAACATCCCCCCTGTAGCATCGGGATTCCCGGCATCACCGGTGACAATTTATGTTGGTGATATTTGGAATTATACTGTACAATTTTTATCACCGGAAATAGGTCAAACTACCTCAACAGTTGTTGATGCATCCGGATTATCTGATTTTACTTATATCTCAACTACAGGAAATGTATCACAAATTGATATGCAATTAACAGGAACATTATCAAACCTTGGAACCCATACTATAATTTTTACTGCAACTGATAATGGTGTTCCTGTTGGAGTAACCACTGTCTATCTAGAAGTTATAATTATTGAATTACAATGCGTGAATCCAACCTATGGCGGTGAAATTGGATTTGCTCAAAGCCATTGCGGTGGCCTTGATCCCGATCCGTTTGTTAGCCTTGCACCTCCATCAGGATTTACCGGAAATCTTGAATTTAAATGGCAGTTTTCGACGGATATGGTTAATTTCCTCGATATTCCGTTCAGTAACGTGGAAGCTTATGATGCTGGATTTACCGATGTAACCACTTGGTTCAAACGCCTGGCACGTGTCGACTGCAAACCCGACTGGACAGGCGCTGCTGAATCAAATGTTGTTGAAATCACTATTCTGCCTGGCATTCTGCCCGGACCAGCCGGAGTAATTACCGGACAGGCTGTGGTTTGCAACTATTCTCAAGCCATCTACTGCGTACCTTATATCACAGATGCTACATCCTATATTTGGGAATATTCAGGAACGGGGGTAATTTTTGTTGAAATGACGAAATGCCAGTCCTGCATCATTCTGCAATTTACAGGAGAAGCAACTTCTGGTATTCTTACTGTAAGAGGACACAATGATTGCGGTGATGGATTGGTTTCACCAGACTTCCCGATCCTTGTTGAACCCTATCCTGCAGATGCCGGACCAATCACCGGTCCCATCAAAGTTAACCAGGGACAGACAGGTGTTCCATACAGCGTACCGGTAATCGCTAATGCAACATCCTATATATGGTCTTATGACGGTACAGGTGTGACTATTAACGGTAGCGGTAATTCAGTAACCCTGGATTTTGATGCCACTGCAACGTCTGGCTGGCTCACTGTAGCCGGCAATAACAATTGCGGAAATGGTCTGTATACATTCTTACCGATCACAGTTGATCCATATACTCCTATTTACGGACCAGCAATTGTAGCCCCGGGACAATCGAATGTTCCCTATTTCGTTAACAAAGCACCTAATGTATCCAACTATTTTTGGTCATACACCGGTTCAGGAGCAACCATTAACAGTAAATCCAATATTATTTCGATTGACTTCTCCAAGAATGCTTCATCAGGAGATCTCATTGTTACAGGAATGATAAATGGTGGTGAGGCTTTCGAATCAGTGCTGCCGGTCAAGGTTGAATCAGGATTCTCCAACAACAATGGAAAATCTTCAGGAACTATTTCTGAAAATGAAACCATAGAGGTATTTCCGAACCCGGCTAATGAGGTTATAAATGTTTCTTCTGCTAGTGGCCTGAAGAGAATTTTAGTAACCAACAGCACCGGACAAATAATCTACAATGAAGAGATTGCCGGAACCAACAGTCAGGTTGATATTTCTGACTTTATACCCGGTATCTATTTCATTAAGATAGAAACTCATAATAACACTGTTGTGAAGAAAGTTTCTGTCAGGTAATCATTTAATTAACTATTGAATAAAGAGGTTTTCCTTAAATGGGGAAAACCTCTTTTCTTTTGTCAATAATAATTTTTGATCAAATATATCCGAATCATCTCTATTTGGAGGCAGAAGGAACAATAATCCTTAATATTGCTCAAGCAATCTTATCCTTTCAGTTATTGACGGATGTGTGGCAAATATCGAGGCAAAGGAAAAACCCTTTGTTTTTTCCTGAGGATTCTCGATGAACATCTGGGCGACATCCTGCCGTTTAACCGCTTCGATTCTCGGGTCAGTAGAGATTTTTTTCAATGCTGATGCAAGCGCCAAAGGATTCTTTGTCATCTCTGCGCCTCCGGCATCAGCCATGTATTCGCGCTTTCGTGAAATGGCAAACCGGAAAATCATTGATAGTAGATAACCAACCACAGCCAGCGCCAGCCCGATGATCATTGTCCCTCCGTTTTTTCCTTTTCTTCCGCCCCCGCCATAAATCATTCCACGGAACATCATCTCTGCGATGAATGCAAATATGCCTACAAATATTATTGATACGATCAGTAAGCGAACATCTCTATTTCTTATATGAGTGAGTTCATGTGCAATCACTCCTTCCAATTCCTGATCGTCTAACCTGTTAAGCATTCCTCTGGATATTGAAACAGAATATGACTTCTCACTAATGCCACTGGCAAATGCATTCAGGGAATCATCTTCGATCACGTTCACTTTGGGCATCTTCATTCCGGTTGTGATACATAGATTCTCCACAAGGTTATAAACCCTTTTGTTTTCTTTTCTTTCAAGAGGCCTACTGCCGGTTGCACTGTTAATCATTGAAGAATGAGAAAACCATGCGATCAGGAACCAGATTCCCACACCTAAGGTTATCCAGGGAAACATATAGACAAACGAGGTATTTGCAGTATCGACCTGATCGTACTCGCTTTGACCAGTGGTAAAAAAAACAAACAACCAAAACAGGCCGTAAAGAACAACAGGGAACATGATCAGCAGAATAACAGAATTGACATTATTCCGCCAAATCTGGGTTTGAATGCCGACATATTTCATGAGAAGAATATTTACCTTTTCCTAAAACTTCACATTCGGAGGCTGCTCCATTGCCTTGCGATCTTCGGTGCCCAGATCGAACATCATCTCCTTTTTGAATCCGTAGGTGCCGGCAATGATATTACTTGGGAATACTTCAACCGCATTGTTGTATTCTTTGGTTGCAGAATTAAAAAATCTTCTTGCAGCCGCCAGTTTGTTTTCAACATCCGATATTTCTTCCTGCAGATTCATGAAATTTTGACTTGCCTTGAGATCAGGATAGGCTTCAACGGCAACTTGCAGACCCCGCAAAGCAGAAGAAAGCTGATTCTCAGCGGCAATCTTATCATCGATGGTTACTGCCTTGATTGCATTTGCGCGAGCATTGGTCACATCGAGAAGAACCGTACTTTCATGTTTCATATATCCCTTAACCGCTTCAATAAGCTGTGGAATCAGGTCGTGACGCTGACGAAGCTGAACATCGATATCTGCAAAGGAGTTCTCCCGGTTATTCCTTAATTTGACAAGTCGGTTGTATAAACTTACCAGCCATATAGCGATGATGGCTGCGATAACAAGAATGATAATTGTTGCCATTTTTAATGTGGATTAAATTGTTAAATCGCAAATATACAATAATGATGATTATGCAAAACGCATTTTATAATATTTAACAAAAAGTTGTATGCCTTAACCAAGGCGCCATTTCTCCGATATCCTGAAACCCTTGAGAAAATCCTGTATATTCATGCGCCGTTTCCCTTCCAGTTGCAGTTCTAACAGGGATAAATGTCCATTGAGGCAGGCCACCTTAAGATATCTATGCTGATCGGTTTCGATGGTGCCGGGAAACTCATTGATAATGAATATTTCACTACTTTCTGCCGGTTTAGCTTTGTATATTTTCAGAACCTGTTTTTCACCATCAATCGATATCAAATTTGTGAAAGCTGCAGGATGCGGGCTTAATCCGCGTATAAAATTATGTACTTTCTCAACACTTTGATCCCATGGAATTCTGCAGTCCTGGCGAAATATTTTTGGCGCCGGTTTTAGTTCCCTCTTAATACTGACCAATTGATTCTGTGAGACTGGTTGTATTGTCCCTTCAGTTATACCATCGATTGTTTCAAGAAGAAGGCCGGCTCCGGCCAGCATCAGCCTGTCGTGCAATTCACCGGCCGTTTCATCTTCAGAGACAGGCAGCTTTTTAGTGAGCAATATATTACCCGTATCGATGATTTGGTTTATGAAAAAAGTTGTGACACCCGTTTCCCGTTCACCATTGATAATCGCCCAGTTTATGGGAGCAGCTCCGCGGTATTGAGGCAATAATGAAGCATGCAGATTGAGGGTCCCTAAAGGTGGGATTTTCCAGACCACTTCAGGGAGCATTCGAAAGGCAACAACAACAATCAAATCAGGGTGGAAACTTTTAAGTTCATTAATGAATTCAGGGTCCTTAAGGTTTAAGGGTTGTAGAATTTTCAGATTATTTTTTAGTGCGAATTCCTTAATGGGTGAATATTTAATGACCTGCCCTCTCCCTGCAGGCTTATCAGGAACAGTTACAATGCATGGCACATTGTAATCCGATTGGAACAGTATATCAAGGCTGGGTACTGCAAAGTCAGGGGTACCCATAAATACGATGGTCAATTCTTTTTTCATAATTATGTAAAAATAAAAAAACCTGCTCTTTTGGAACAGGTTTTCAAAAAAAAAAAATATTTTTCTTTATAACTCCTTCAGATTTGCTTTAGCTCTTGCAATATATCTGTCAATATCACGGGCTTCCCTCGATTGCGGGAATTCTTTTTTTATTTTTTCATAAATCGCTTTTGCATCATCCCATTTCCCCATTGTTTCGTATGCCCATCCTGCTTTCAGCATAAAAGCGGGAGATACAAAATCATTAGGATTATGATCAGCTGCCTCCAGGTAATAGTCAACGGCTTTTGATGAATTGTTCAGTGACATATAAGCATCACCGAGTGCACCAAGCGCCATTCCACCGACAATCACATCATCCGAATCAAATTTTTTCAGCATGTCAATCGCTTTCTGAAACTCACCCTGGTTCAGGTAGCACACCCCTGCATAATATCTCGCAAGATTTCCAGATTTTGTCGATCCATAATCATCTATGATGTCGAGAAAGCCATTGCTTTCACCGTCGCCGTTCAATGCAAGATTGAGAGAATCCTTTTCGAAGTAATATTCGGCTTTGAACATTGCAGTCTGGGCTGCTTTTTCGCGGGGTTGGGAAATGTATTTCTTGTAAACAAAAAATAACACAACCACCAGTAATTATCCCTCCGATAATGTATGTTAGTATTTTTTGATTTGATTCAATGAATTGTTCGGTTTTACTCAGCGCCGACTCAACTGCTTCAATCCGTTCTTCTGTTGTGTCCTTCTTTTTTACCATTGTTGATTTCAAATTTGGGCGCAAAGATATATTTTTTTACAACATTCCGATTTTTAATTCATTTTTTTATTCAATTTTGATCCCTGATTAAATTATAAAATGAACAAAGAGCTATCCGGTTACGAAAAAAAGGAACTGCTTGATCATTTACTAACATTTTCCTCGGAGCATAAGAATGCCCTGTTTGATAAGATCATTCACTACAGAACCCGATACATAACGGTTGTTTTGGAGGATCTTTTTCAGTCACATAATGCCAGTGCTGTGCTCCGTACCTGCGATTGCTTCGGAATACAGGATGTACATATCATAGAAAACAATAATAAATTTGAAATCAATCCTGATATTGCTCTGGGTTCTGCAAAATGGCTCAGCCTTTATAAATACGACATGACCAAAAATACCTCCGGAACTATTTTGAAAGAACTTAAAAGCAAGGGATACCGCATTGTAGCGACAACACCTCATAATAGCGGTTGTACACTCGAGAAATTGAAACTCGATTCAAAAACAGCCCTTCTTTTCGGAACGGAATTAAATGGTCTTTCGAAAGAAGCTGAAGATTGTGCAGATGAATTTTTAACTATACCAATGTATGGGTTTACAGAAAGTTTCAACATCTCGGTTTCAGCGGCTATAATCCTTTACTACCTGACTGGGAAACTTAGGTTTTCCACAATCAATTGGGTACTTTCAGATGATGAAATTACCGATGTCAAACTTCAATGGGTAAAAAATAGTGTAAGAAGTTCTGACCTGATTGAAAAACGGTATCTTAAAAATATATAATTTTACGCAAAATTTAAAGTTCAACTTAATAACATTTACCACATGGGAAAAGGTGATAAAAAAACAAAGCGCGGAAAAATAATAATGGGATCGTACGGCGTACGCAGGCCGAAAAGGAAGAAAGCTATTTCAGTTGAAAAAGACGAATCCCCAATTGCCAAAGTGAAAGCTGCAAAGCCTAAAAAGGAGGAAGCTCCAAAAGAGAAAAAGAAACCTGCAACCAAAAAGGCTGCAATCGAGAAAAAGGAAGAACCAATCGCCGCTTCGCCGAAAAAGAAAGCGACAAAAAAAACAACAAAAGCTGAATCTGAAGGCAGTAACGAAGAAAAAAAGGAAGGCGAATAACTTTCAATTCATCGTTTTCAGTTTAACTAAATACGGCAGAAAATCAAAGGTTTTCTGCTATTTTTTTGAATACTTCCCCCCTTTCCTCGAAATTGCGAAAAATATCATAGCTTGAAGCAGCCGGTGACAACAGGCATATAAAACCCAGTGTAGTATTGTTTCTCACAATGTCAGGGATTTCATTAAAGTTATGAATGAAAAAATAATTCTGATTTATAGTTGTTTTATTTTCCAGAAGTCCATTCTGTATTCTTTTGCCTGCCTCACCTGTGAATATTAAATTTTTAACTCCTGAATCCGGCAAAAAATCAATCAACGGCCGGTAATCGATGCCTCTGTCTTTACCTCCCAGTATCAGGGTGTCAACTCTTTTCAGGCTTCTGACGGCCTGGATAGTCGACTGTGGTATGGTCGAAATAGAATCGTTGTAGAAATCAATTCCTTTAAATCTTCCGACATACTCCATTCGATGCCTGAGACCCTTAAAGGAATGAACCGACTTATCAATGAGATCATCCGGAATTTCCAACACTTTTGAAACACAAATAGCTGCCATGATATTCATCAGGTTATGCTCTCCGGGTAAGTACTTCCTTTCCTGAAAATTGAATTTTGACTGTCTCCCCATATAAGAATAAATGAGTTCATTCTTTTCATTCTCAAACGTCCCGCTATCTGTTTTCCGGCTTATAGAAAAAGTCAGTAAATTTCTTTTAATGGCTGAATTATTATAAAGCTCAGTTAAAACGCTGTTATCGCCGTTCAGGATCAACCAATCTTTTTCAGATTGAAATTTGGTAATATTAAATTTGGCAAGCTGGTAGTCATTATAACTGTGATAATGATCAAGGTGCTCTTCATATATATTCAGGATCACGGCAATGCGGGGTGAGACGCTGATGTGTTCCAGCTGATGAGAAGAAAGCTCAAAGACGATAAGGGTATCCTGCTCAATTTTTTTCATCAGATCAAAAGGGGGAATTCCGATATTGCCAACCAGCAAAACATTTTTATAATAAGATGATAAAATATGACTGATCAGGCTCGATGTTGTGCTTTTTCCTTTAGTACCTGTAACACCAATGGTTCTGGTAGCAAATAATCGCAGGAACAGTTCTGTTTGAGAAGTTATCTTTGATTGATCGTTAAGCTTTTTTAAAAGCAAAGCCGAAATACCCGGTGTTTTGATGATAACATCATAATCATTTAACGGATCGAGATAATTTAGGCCAAGTAAAACCCTGCATTCGGGATGAATTAAAAAATCGAGCCGTGAAAGGAGAGATTCATCCTGATCAGCAATAGTTATAAGTTGAGGCGGAATACATCTGACCAATAACCTGTATGTGGATATGCCCTCCTTACCGAATCCCAGTATTAAAATTCGCTTTCCTGTAAGTAATTCAGCAACTTTATTAATCATGCAGAGCAGCTTTAAGAATCTTCATAAAATCATCTTCAAGAAAGTGATCTTTCATATTTATTCGGGTCAATTCTTCCCCCTGATAATTCCGGTACCTGTCATAATTCATTGTTAAACAATATTGCTTAAGCAATATGGGAAGATTGTCCTTTCTTCGCTCAACTGACCTGACCAGTGCATAATTCACTTCATCAACGGTCCCAACGCACTCGAAAGGCTTTGTCTTTGTCATTCCGGCAAGTTCCTTCAAATAACCCATTAAACTGTCATCATCGAGCAAATCTCTTCCAAAAATTCCAGAGAGTATTTCCGGAGAAAGATGGGGAGAAAGAATTATTAATGTAAAAAGGCATTTGGGGCATTTGCAGCACCATGTATCCGATTTACTCCCGGCATTGCAGCTTTTAAATACACTAAAATAATCGGGATATTTTGAAAACAGGCGGGCAATGGTGAACTCGTTGACCGGCCGGAGAAAACTGAAATAATTTATTTCTTCCGAAATATATTTCCTGAGATAATTCCTGAAATCCTGTTCAAAAGTGAATGTTTTCGAATACTGGTGATTGGCTCCTGATTCAGGATCAGTAGGTTCATTAGCACTCGATTCATTTGACAGTGCAACAGAACGGGCGCCGGACAATGCCGCAGCAAAAACACTGACGAACGCAAGAAGTGCAGAAAAGGGTGTATGTCCGTTCAGGAAGCCAAATTCATTCAACCTGATCAACTGCGGATGGATGCTCCTTTGCACTTCAAAAAAATCCTCATTACTAAATCCTCCTTTCAATATTGTTTGCCTGCCGGCATCACGGGGATTTACCATAAAAGGAATACATTCAAAATGTGGCTTAAGCAATTCGAGGGTAACAGCTGAATCTTTTCCGCCACCGACAGGGATTAAAACTTTATTCCTGTCAAGGCTGAGGTTAAAGGGCTGTAATGTTCTTCCCGGATCACAACTGATGGTAATGAAATTGCTGAAGTCAGGTTTCAGGCTATTCATATAAAAGAATTCACCCAAACCATAAAACCAGAGGTTCTTCCACCAAGTAATCTGATCATCATTGAGGTGAAAGGGTTTGATGATTAACTTCGGCGAACAGGCGGCTTTCCAGTAACTTATCAGTTCGATTAAACCAATGTTGAAAACAAAATTTTCGACCTGCAAAAGCGACAGATAGGTTGTAAAATTTTTTCCTTTAATGAAATGTATTTCAGGGAAGAAGAAATATTTATCTGAAAGATTGAACTTATAAGTTACAGAAAGCTTGCTATCACTATCATGTAAAGTAAAACTTTCGAAAATAAAATATTCAAATTCTTTTCTTAGCCGGTTATATTTTTTAATACTATTTTTAACCACGTATTTATGATGGTATCATTTTTGTAAATAACTTTTTGCAAAAAGCATTGTTTAAACAATATGCAAAAAAACAAAAAAATCATTGACAATGACTGATATTAATGACATCCTGAAGATAAAGACCAACGATATAAAGCCTGCCAAAGGTAAAATCCTGATCTCAGAGCCTTTCCTGATGGATTATTATTTCAAGCGGTCGGTTGTTTTGCTTGCAGAACATAATAACGAAGGAACCTTCGGATTGATACTCAATAAGCAGGTCGAACTCGGACTGCATGAAGTCCTTCAGGATTTCCCCCGGTTCGATGCACCTGTCTATTTAGGAGGACCGGTTAAAACCGATAGCCTTTATTTCATCCATACCCTCGGCGACCAACTTGAGAATAGTCTTGAAATCATTGAAGGATTGTTTTGGGGCGGAGACATAGAAGTTATAAAAGACATGATCACCTATGGGAAAATAACGCCAAAGGAAATAAAGTTTTTTGTGGGCTATTCCGGGTGGGTCAGCAAGCAACTCGACGCTGAACTGGCGCGAAACTCATGGCTTGTCACCAGCATTAAAGCCAGGCAGGTAATGGAAGGCGATCCTGATAAATTATGGAAAGAAAGCCTTAAAAAACTTGGTGGTGATTATGCTTACTGGACAAACTTCCCCTCCGATCCGGTAATGAATTAACTTTTTTCAAATTCTTACCCGGTAAGTATAATAAAATAACTTCCTCAATTCATCGGATGACATGATAAGGTAGAAAGGTCATTTTTTATTGCATTTTTTGGCAAATTACAAAAATAGTCATCCGATGATTTGCATGACACTTTGGAGGAAGTTATTTTGAAAATTTTACCAAGGTATAATATTCTGCTCTCAGGCAGATATTTATACTGTTTCCGATATCCTGATGTGGCGAAAATGATTAACTTTGCCGCAAATCTTTTCCTGACAGAATCCCGGTTAATGCTTTCTTGATGGAATCTATAAACAGAAAGTATTATGCTGACATTTGAAGAAATGGGATTAAATCCTGAAATCCTGAAAGCTGTTAATGACCTTGGATTTGTTTACCCTACTCCCATCCAGGAAAAAATAATTCCTGCATTACTAAGCAGCGAAACCGACATTATTGGGCTGGCACAGACTGGAACTGGTAAAACCGCTGCATTCGGATTGCCGGTCATTGAAAAAAGTGATCCCGATTCAAGGAATATTCAGACTCTGGTTTTATGCCCAACCCGTGAACTTTGCATGCAGGTAACCGGCGACCTGACTGAATACTCAAAGTACATTGAAGATTTCAGGGTAGTTGCCGTTTATGGCGGAGCCAGCGCTGAGATTCAGATGAAAAGCCTGAAAAAAGGCTGCCAGGTGGTAGTTGGCACGCCGGGCAGGGTGCTCGACATGATCAAACGGAAATCACTGAACATATCAGGTATCAGGTGGCTCATCCTTGATGAGGCGGACGAAATGCTGAATATGGGTTTCAAGGAAGAAATGGACGCCATTCTTGAGAAAACACCCAAAGAAAAGCAAACCCTCCTGTTTTCTGCAACCATGCCTAACGAGATCAGGCAGATCGCTGAGAAGTACATGAACCACCCGATAGAAATAACGGCCGGCAAGAAAAATGTGGGAGCTGAAAATGTGAAGCATGAGGTTTATTTTGTTCATGCGAAAGACCGGTATGAAGCTTTGAAGCGAATTGCAGATATGAATCCTAATGTTTACGGGATCGTATTCTGCCGAACCCGAACGGAAACCAAACAAGTTGCCGATAAATTGATTGCCGATGGTTATAATGCAGATGCCCTTCACGGTGATTTGTCGCAACCTCAGCGCGACTCGGTGATGAATCGTTTCCGAACCAAATTCCTGCAATTGCTTGTTGCAACAGATGTGGCAGCCCGCGGACTCGATGTCAGCGACCTGACCCATATCATCAATTACAATCTGCCCGATGAACTGGATGTATACATCCATCGCAGCGGAAGAACTGGAAGGGCGGGGAAAAAGGGCATTTCCGTTTCGATCTGCCATTCAAGGGAAACGAGAAAGATCAGCGACCTGGAGAAGCTGACCGGTAAGAAATTCGACCGGAAACCCGTGCCGGCCGGTAGGGATATATGCGAAAAACAATTGTTTAACCTCATTGATAAAGTGGAAAAGATTGAAGTGGATGATGCTCAAATTGATCAGTACCTTCCTGTCATTTATAAAAAACTAGAGTGGCTTGGTCGTGAAGACCTGATCAAGCATTTTGTTTCAGTAGAGTTCAATCGTTTCCTCGCTTATTATAAGGATGCATCCGACCTGAATGTTGATGTTCATGACAGGAGGGAGAATGATTCTTTTAAACGGGGAGGAACCAAAGCGTTTTCGAGGTTTTTTATCAGTGTGGGTTCAAAGAGCGGATTAACTGTTCCGCGCCTGATCGGGCTGATTAATGATTATTCAAAAAGGCGTGATATCGAGATCGGAAAAATTGATATCATGAAGAAATTCTCATTTTTCGAAGTGGACAAAGCAGAAGAAAATGTGATCCTGAAAGCTTTTAAAAATGCCAAATACGAAGGCGGAAGGGTGACGGTTCAACTTTCGAAGCCAGATGTAAATGCACCGGAACCAAGGGCGTATGGATGGAAGAAACCGGAATGGGGAGGCTTTAGGGAGAGGGGTAGCTTCAGGGAGCGGCAGAAACAAGAAAGGGATAATCCCAAGAAGAAGAGGAGAAGGATTTAGAGCCAACCTATTAGTCAAATGGCCACAATTCAAATAATTTTCCGAAATATGCAAGAAGTTGTTACGATTCTGTCAGTGGTATCTTTTCCTTAAAATTTCCGCCGCCTCAACCATCCGCTTAATTTTTTTAAATGCGTTTTTTTCATCATTCACGCATCTTTCAGCGAAGCAGCCGAAACCGCAATCGGTATTGAGAAATATTTTTTCGGGCGAATAAAATTCAAGCGCTTTTTCTACCTTACCAACGATGAACTCAACGGATTCGATTTCATCGGTTCGGGGATTGATGACACCCAGGCCAAGTTCCTTTTGGTTAAGGGCTTTACCGACAACTTCAATTTCACCTGCCCGTGGTGTGGCATATTCCAAAACAAACTGATCCACGTTCATTTTGGTGAAAGCAGGAAGCAAGGGTAAATAATCACCGGTTAACAAGGTCTCCTCTTTCCGGCTCCAGTTGCCGCGGCAAACATGTATTCCAATCCTGAGATCATCAAATCCGGCAACAACCTTATTGATCAACTCAGCAGCGTATTGCAACTCCGTGCCTGCATCCGACCGGGTTGCGAGGGTAGCTCACATGAAAGTCCGCCGGTCGCAGTCCTCGGACATGACGATCTCTGTGAGAACGGGCTCATCGAACTGCACAAACTCACACCCGGCCTGCTGAAGGTCGGATAACTCCTCACGCAAAATGGCCACAATGTCATCAGCCATTTCCAGCTTATTCCGGTAGCCCATTTTGGAATAGGAACTTACCCACATTGCCCGTGTGAGCAAATATGGACCGGGAAGAGTAATTTTAACCGGTTTATCCGTAAAGCTTTTTACAAACCTGAACTCATTCAATGTCAGGGATTCCTTTCGTGACAGCTTACCCACACAGGTTGGATTTTTAATGGAGGAAGCAGGGACATCGAGAGTGTCGAGCATTTCTTCGAAGCTTTCCTTGTTTTCCAACGTGTCGAGCATATCGGCAAGCGACATGAGTTTAGTTCCTTCCAGCTTATCGGTGAGGAAGGAGTAAAAATTATCTCGGTGATGCTCACCTTCGACCAGGATGTCGACGCCGGCTTCCAGCTGATATTCAATACAGCGCTTAGCTTCAGAATTGGCGATTTCATCAAACTCAGATTGCGTAATCCGGCCTTTCTGCTTATCACGCAAGGCTTTAAGCAGATGTCGGGATCGGGGCCAACTGCCCACCTGGGTGACAGGGAATAATTTATTGCTTTTATACATTATTTTTGTTTGAAAAATTAAATCACATTTAATTTCACATTAATTGGAACGGCCTTACGCAGAGTTGAATAAAGCGGAGATCGGTTAAGGGTATCCTGCCATACATCCTTTATTTTTTGGGCATCTTCAACTGAGGTAATGAAGCATTTAATATCAAGGCTGGAGATACTTGTTTCGCCTTGTTCAAGTCCGAGATGAACCAGAATGTTTTCGAGCTTGCAGCGAACCGTTATTTCAACGTCATCAATCTCCAGTCCTGCTTTCGCACTTTCAGTTGAGAATGCGGTTGACAGCGATGCAGAGAGGGCTCCTATCATATACTCCAGCGCAGAAGGATGCTTATCTCTTTCTTCGAAACTGGCCGGTTGCCCGACTTCGAAAGAAAAGTTCCGGCAATACACTGAGCTTTTTAAATGCCCGGTCGATCTCGTTCGTGCCCTCCATTCAAATTCCTTAGCCCTGTTTTTATCTTCTTCGAGGGCTTTTTCATCATCCTTGACGGCCTCATTTTTCCGGATAAAATACCTGGCTTTTTGGGGATCTCCTAATAAACCAAGATAGTCATGCCCGACCATTCGGCACCAGGGTGGCAGCTCATCGCAAACAGTCGGCTCGTTGCTCCGCATCTCCATGATACCGCCCACCGGAACTTTCTTCATGTTCTCACGAATCAATAATACCAGGCCTGAACCGCAGTCCAAATCGCCGCCGTCAAACACATGGTCTGGTATTATTGAATCAAGCTTTAACGCTTCGCTCATTGTTTAATAGGTTATGCAGGGAGTACCTTCTGCAAGTAATTCAACAAGTACAGCTCCGCCAGCGGGTGTAACGCCTTCGATCAGCATATCCTCAGTGATTCCGCGGGTTTTAAGACAGGGCGTGCAAGCCAGGATCTTTCCTCCGTTCTGAACAAATGAGGTTATCAACTCTTTTAATGGCTTGAAAGGTTCCCCAATGCTGATTTTTTCAGCTTCGCCTTTCACAGCTGCCCAAACTGCATCGGTACTAAGGAAAACGGTTGTTTCTTTTTCTGAGCCTAAAGCTGCTCCAGCTACCACAAATCCTACCGTTATGGTATCCGGATTTTTGTGACAATTTGTAATCGATACGCAAAATTTACCATTCATAATTTTAAATTTTAAAATATTAATAATTGAACCGTTATTTCTTAAATATTAAATAATGAGGCGGTTCTGACTCAATTAAATCTTTGTTTGTTGACCTGCACCACGCCGGAATATCAATGGCAGCACCTTTATCGTATGCTGTAACACACACCCGTGTTCCGGAAGGAATGGTTTTAAAGAATTTGAACAATGTCATGATCAAATCGCCGCAGCCCTCTTCCTTGCCGTTGTATTCGGCATCGTAAGTCCAGGTATCTTTTACACTTTTTTCCATGCTTCTGCTCCCTCCTATTCGGGTTTTTAATCAAGAAACATAAACCGATTTTTCCGTTTTTTCACTAACAGCCCCAATTACTGCTACAAACGGATAACCCGCAATTCTAATATCAGCAAGCATTTGATCAGCCTTCTCTTTCGGAACGGAAATAAGCATCCCGCCGGAAGTCTGGGCATCAGCAACCAGCATTTTATTGTTGTAATCCAAAGCAGGATCAAACTGGATATCCTTTTCTGCAAATTCAAGGTTACGGAAAGCGGCACCCGGAATGCAACCCATTTCGATCAATTCGAGAACTTTATCAATGACAGGAACTTTAGTGGAGTCGATTTTCATTGAAACGCCACTTCCCAGAGCCATCTTCAATGCATGCCCGAGCAATCCGAAACCGGTGATATCGGTGGCACCTTTGATTTTGTAATTCCTCATAACCTCTGCTGCACCCTTATTCAAGTGCTTCATTGTTTTAAGAGCCGACTGATAAGTCATATCATCCGCTAGGTTATTTCGTTTTGCTGAAATAATGACTCCTGTTCCGATTTGTTTGGTGAGGATAAGAACATCACCGGGTTTGGCGCCGGTATTGGTTGTAATTTTACCGGGGTGCACCCAGCCAGTGACAGATAATCCGCAAACCGGTACATCATTGGCAATCGTATGCCCGCCAACAATTACACCTCCGGCTTCGGAAACTTTATCCTGTGCACCTCTTAATATTTCTTTTAAAATATCGAGTGGCAAAGTTGTCGGGAAAAGGACTATGTTAAGGGCTGTAAGCACTTCACCACCCATGGCATATACATCACTGAGTGCATTGGCGGCAGCAATCTGACCGAAATCATAAGGATCGGAACAAACCGGCGGGAAGAAATCGGTGGTCTGAACCAGAGCATAATCCTCTCTGATCTTATAAACGCCAGCATCATCGTGGGTTTCGATATCCACCAGGACATTTGGGTTTAAAATCTTCGGCAGATCCGATAAAGCTTTTGCCAATTCCTTAGCTGACAGTTTCGCTGAACAGCCGCCCTGATCGACGAGACTAAGCAAGTCAAAGGGTGAGTTCGAAGTTTGAAGTTCGGAGTTCGAAGTGGATTTTAAGTTCTGTGTTTTGGGTTCTGAGTTCATCGATACATGTCTAAAGTCTAACATCTAAATTCTAAGTACTAAAGATTAACCACCTTACCCGCTTTCAAAATGCTGTCGAGGATTTCATACATGTTTGTCACTCTTCCAACAGCGAGTTGGTCCGCTTTCTCAAAATAGTTTAGACAGGTGCCGCAGGTAATAATATCAACTCCTCTCTTTTCAAGCTCGGTAAGATGAACAACCGCCGGAGCTCCTTTTAATACGAGGTTGACCCCTGAATTCAGGAAAATTATTTTTTGAGGCAGTACATCATATTCCTTTATTGTATTCAGGAGACTTCCTGCCAGGACAAGTCCCAGTTCATTATCACCTTCACCAATACGATCCTTGGCAAAAACCACAATATAACTTTTATCAGTCTGAGCGGGTGTTTCGCAATACGGATCCACTTCGGTTAAATCGCCGATTTGCCCGGACTTATTTAACAGGATTTCAAATTCATTTCCTTTTTTGTGCTGTTCGGCTGAAATTCCATTGTCTTTCAGGTACCTCATTACATTCTGAACAGAAGTTTCGCTGTCGAGAATGACTTTGAGCGACTCGTCCGCGCCGAGTTCCTTTAATGCTTTTTTGGTTTCTATTAAAGGCATGGGGCATTTTTTCCCCTTTACGTCTATTGTCTTCATAAATATTCTTTAATTAATTTTTGTGATTAATTCTTTACCTGTTTCCGTTATGTCAATAAAAAAAGATCTCTTGCTGATGATGCCTTCTTCGAGGAAAATCCCCTGCAGGGTTTGCACGATTTTCTTGGTTCCGTTGATCAGCAAACGGAATTCCTTTTCATTGATCCCATTTTCTTTGTTTTTCAGATCGGTAAGCAATAACCTCCTGCATTTATCAACAACAGAATGATGCAGGTAATCGTTTTCAAAAAAGATGACTTTCTTTTGCCTGCCAAGATATTTAAGTAACATTTTCAGACGATCCTTGGGAATTTTATTGGCCAAAGCTTTTTCTTCCACTTCCGAATCCAGCGGATTTTCCATACCATAATTCATAAGCAGTTGCTCAAGCCACAATAGTTGTTCCTGCGTTCTTGGATCAATCTTCACGGTATGATCCACAAGAGCCCATGACTTCCAAACTTTTTTAATTTTTCCTTCCAACCGGACAATTTCAAGAAGTTTTTCGAGGTAAAGTCCGGCGGCTTCATTCTTTTCAAATCCGAGCTTACCATAAAACTCCTTCAGTTCAAGTCCTTCCTCGAGAATGCTGTTTTTTTTATGATGCAATTCCAGTTCCTGCAAAACTTTCTGCTGATAAAGGTTATGCATTTCTCGTGTCAGGAGGATGGTTCTCCCGTTATGCTCTGTTACAAAAATTGAGTCATCACCAGTGGTTTTGCAGTTGTCATTGATTTCCTGTTCCGATTTACCCGTTCTTTTTGCAATTATATCGGCAAAAACAGGGGCGTTTTCCTTTTTAATCTCAATTTTGATCCGGTTATAAATCTTATCCGGGTTCAATGATGCTTCAGCAAGTTCCTTAAGGTTTTCAATCAGCTGAGGTGTTCTTTTTTTATGATGAAGCGGCTGAATATCGAGTATCGTACCCCCACCCAGGGTAATGTCGTTAGATGAATTCCTTACAATAAACTTATCTTTGTTTTCGAGAATCGCCGGCTTATTAAGGTGGAGCTGAACAATTGCGCTTTCTCCCGGCTTAACCGTGTCATTATCCATAAGGTGCATCCGGGCAGCGCATTCAAAAGTACCGGTATAAAAAACTACATTTGACCACAATGTCAATTGTGAATCGGTTTCAAATAAATTAAAGGTTGCATCGATCATGCTGGTTTCCGCTATCAGCTTATCTGAAAGAACCATACCCCGTTCAAAATCCTCGCCTTTGATTCCTGCCAGGTTAAGAGCAGCACGATCACCACAATAAACTTTTTCGACTGCCTCACCATGACGTTCTATTGCACGGATCTTCATTTTTTTATTCTTACCCGGAAGCAGGTAAATTTCTTTGCCATTCGAAATTTCGCCCTCAAGAACCGATCCTGTAACAACGAATCCGATTCCTTTTACATTAAAAATCCGGTCGATATACATCCGGAAATGATCCTTCTTTTCTCTTTCCTCAACCTTTGGAATGATTTCGGTAATTTTTTGAACCAACTGGTCAATTCCTTTGCCTGAAAGGGAAGAAACCGGAACCACTGGAGCTCCCTTAAGACTTGTATTTTCAAGAAATTCTTCAATCTCCAGCTGGGCAAGTTCAAGCATTTCATCATCCACAAGGTCCATCTTGTTGAGGACAATAATGCCATGCTTGACACCAAGCATTTCAATGATCTTCAGGTGCTCGGTGGTCTGAGGCATAATTCCGCTGTCGGCAGCAACGACAAGCAAAACAATGTCGATCCCATAAGCGCCGGCAACCATGGTCTTGATAAAATCCTTATGACCGGGCACATCCACGATACCGAAAGATTGCCCGTCGGGAAGTGTGATATATGAAAAGCCGAGGTTAATCGTGATTCCCCGCTCCTTTTCCTCTTTATGAGTATCGCAATCGATGCCCGTCAGCGCTTTGATCAGCGCTGTTTTTCCATGGTCCACATGGCCTGCTGTTCCGATAATCAGGTGTTTCACTGGCTAATAATTTTATTGTAAACCTCACTTACTGTTTCTGCAAGACTGCTTATTTGATGATCGGTCAGCGTTAAAACATCAAAATAGACATCTCCTTTTCGAAGGATGGAAACCACAGGTTTGGGATGATGCATCAAATCAGCATGGAGTTTTTCAGCAAACTCCGATTTTTTCCGGTTCGAATCCAATTGTGGATCAATCTTGACCGCATAGCTGTCTATTTCTTTTCCTGGTAAAGCGCCTCCTCCGCATTGGCCTTTGCTTTTCGAAACGGACGATCGGATTCCTAAGTCTGAAAATGCTTTTTTTAATAATTCAGCCCGGGTCAGCAATTCTTCCTCTGTCAGGCTCATCATATTAAACAGCAAATTCTTCTTTATGAGGGTTCGATCATCAAGATATGAAAACAAGGCAGCTTCCATAAACGCCAGTGTTGTTTTTCCAACACGCAGCGCCCTGACCAGTGGTTCCTTTTTCAGTTTGGCGATATATTCTTTTTTTCCGGCAATGATCCCAGCCTGGGCTCCACCCAGCAATTTATCGCCGCTGAAACTTACCATATCAACGCCCGTGGCAAGGGTTTGCCTTACATCCGGCTCATCCGCCAAAACCTTAATAGATGTTTTTCTCAGCAAACCCGAACCCATGTCGTACATCACCGGTATGCTTTTCTTTTTACCCAAAGCCACTAAATCCTGAAGGCTTGCTTCCTCGGTAAAACCCTGAATTGAATAATTGGATTGATGGGCCTTTAAGAGTAATTTGGTTTCAGAAGTGATGGCTTTCTCGTAATCAGAAATTCTGGTCTTGTTCGTGGTTCCTACTTCAACCATTTTACAATCGGAGGCAGCCATAATATCGGGTAAGCGGAACGAGCCACCGATCTCAATGAGTTCTCCCCTTGAGACAATTACTTCTTTTCCTTTTGAAAACGATCTTAGAACAAGCATCAGCGCCGCTGCATTGTTATTTACAACGAGAACATCTTCAGCACCGGTAAGGTATTTTAACAATTCTGAAAGGTGGGTGTTTCGTGATCCCCTTTCTCCCTTTTCAAGATCAAATTCAAGATTATTGTATCCTTTCAGGATTTCAGCTGCTTCATCAATGATTTCGTCACTGTAGGGAGCTCTGCCAAGGTTGGTATGCACAACTACACCTGTTGCATTGATAACATTTCGGAGGCTTTTGCTGGTGAGTTTATTTATGGTAGTAATAATCCGGCTAACAATTTCAGGGATTTCTGGTATGGTCTCCGATTGGATTGCTTTCTCCCTGAGTGAACTTAACGTTTTACGAATGGAATATTTGACAAGGTCGTCATTGAACTGACCCAGCAATACTTTAATCTCGGGCAAAAGCAGCAGTTTATCAACCCCGGGAAGGTCTTTAAGATCACCAACATTCGGTTTCATACACTTCAATTTTATTTTACTAAAAGCCAAAAAAATAAGCAGAGAGGGCAGGGATCGAACCTGCCACAGCCGGTGTTATCCGTCTGCTACTGGTTTTGAAGACCAGGTGAGACACCAGTCCCGTCCTCTCTAACTCACGATTACCCGGAAAATTTTAAATCAGAGCGATTCAATTTCCCGGGTCAATTTTGCTTTACAGCTATATAAAACTGAAGATTAAAAAGCCAAATTAACGCAACAGCACCATCTTTTCGGTGAAGTAATGGTTTCCCTGACGGACTTTAAAAAAGTAAAAACCGTCTTCAACCGGATCTCCGGTTTCGCCTGTTGCATCCCAGGTAACTGAATAACTGCCGGGTAATGTTTCATCATTTACCAATCGTTTTACAACCTTTCCACTAAGATCATAAATGTCGATCGTTACTCGTCCTGCTTCGGATAATGTATATTGAATGGTTGTTTCACCGTTGAACGGATTAGGATAGTTTGATCCGTTAAGCAATGCGGAGAAGGATTCCTGCAATGAAGTAGAAGGATTAATTCCTAAAAAACCATTTACTATTTCAGCCAGAAGGAAGGCCTTGAGGTTCAAAGAATCCCCTGATGCCAGAGCACCAAGAATTATCGAAGAAGATATGGCACTGTAGCCTTCATCATCTTTGCTGAACACTCTTCCATATCCATCCTCGCTGCTGAACAAGAGATCACTTCCATTAGCTGCCAGTCTGTCGACATTGAAATGAGGATCATAGCCTCCCATGTAATAATATTCCATTTCGGAAGCCATACTTTCTTCATCGCCTTTAATTTTTATGATTTCCTGTTCATTACCATCACCAATGTACATCAATCCCAGATCATCAAAGAACGCTGTCCCGTTATGATCATAGCCGAGGTTAACACTTTCGATATAGAGGTTACCACCGTTTTCGAGGTAACTTATCAGCTTGTACTGGTCTGTTGCATTTACAGAACCAGGAGGCGTGAGGCCTCAGCTTACACAAAAGCACCCCATCGTGCTCAAGATCATCGTATAATCATACAGATTTTCGGGTAAATAATTATAGTACTCAAATTCCAAACCGGCCGCCTCAAGTATATTTGTAAATGACTGCGAAGCCTCTATTTCATTCCCTTTATCAGGATCAACAACGGTTGGGATACCATTGTCATTATCCCAGAAAAGTATGCTGTATTCAATACTGGGTTCAATTCGTACAAAATAACTTTTCGACATATTGTTGGAAGCAAACTGATCTCCTTCAAGCTCTGTTACTCCAATGAAAGCAGTGTTGTAAGCGGAGTTGGCGCTCCAGTTGAAATCAATATTCTTGGTTTCCTGCGGTGCAAGGTTCTCCTGATTTTCTATGTTCCCGATCAAGTCTCCGGTTTTAATATCGAAAAGCAGTACATTGAAGGTGTTCAGAATTTCACTTCCAAGGTTTTTAACCGTAACACTCCAGGTGCCTGATTCATTCAATTCGATGTTTGAAGGACCGATAATGGATATAACCGAAAGGTCCTGCCCGAACATAGCAGATATTTTAATTTCAAATATATCCCACCAATTCCAGTTGTATGTATCATTTCCGTATGTCCTGAATTCAATCTGCACGTCCTGTCCTGCGTATTCTGTTAAAGAAAAAGAAATCTCTTCGCCGTTCGCATTGCCCCAGTTGCCATTATTCAGATTATAATTCCACAATATGACATTATCCCCCCCTGTAATCAAGGCGATTTCAGCAAACTCAGCACCTGTCCCTGTAAAGATATCAAGATACTGCTTTATTGTTAAATCAAAAACATTTTCTGAAAGTGTAATAACCGGTGAAACTGCCGATAGATCAAAGTTAGGAACCTGCGGAGTCCAGCTGAATTCAAGCTTTCCGTCGGTAATGGTCCAGTTTTCCTCAAGAGTCCAGTTTTGACCGTTGTCAAAGCTCTCAAACCAAGTATAGGTTTGTGTATGGGCCGGTAGCTTAAATACAAAAGCAACCAGCAGTATGAATATTAGTTTCTTCATAAAAAGTTTAGTTTTTAACCTGCGTAAAAGTAATACAAATATGACAAATATCAGATTAGTATAGTTGCCTGAATCGAATCAACTAAATTAATCTTGGTAATTAAACAATGATATATGTAATTTTGTTTGGTAAATTTTCGAATAAACAATGTGATATGCAAACAATATTAGGTTCAGGGGGAGCTATCGGGTCTGGGCTTGCAAAATTTTTACACGCTTACACAAAAAAAGTTCGGCTTGTCAGCCGTCATCCTCAAAAATTAAATGCTGAAGATGAACTTTTTATATGCGATCTGACCGATAAACAGAAACTGAACGAATCGGTCAAAGGATCGGAGGTGGCTTATCTGGTTGCAGGATTAAAATATGAAACAAAGACCTGGCAGGATCTATGGCCGAAAATTATGGAAAACACCATAGAAGCCTGCAAGGCAAATAAAACCAAACTGGTTTTTTTCGATAATGTTTACATGTACGATCCAAAGTGCATCCCTTTCATGACAGAAGATTGCCCGATAAACCCCTGCAGCAGGAAAGGTGAAGTGAGGGCAAAAATTGCCGGGATGCTAATGGATGAAGTAAAAAAGGGCAACCTCAAAGCGGTTATTGCCCGTTCGGCCGACTTTTACGGACCCGGAAAGATTAACAGCATTTTAATGTTGAGTGTTTATCAAAATTTCCTAAAAGGCAAAAAGGCCAACTGGCTTAGCTCAATGGACTTTAAACATTCTTTTACCTACACACCAGATGCCTCAAAAGCAACCGCCATTCTCGGCAATGATAGCCAGGCCGACGGAAAGGTATGGCACTTGCCAACATATGGTGAACCCCTTACCGGCAGGCAATGGATTGACGCCTTTGCCAGAGAAATGAATGTTCAGCCAAAAACACAGTTAGCCTCACGAACCATGGTTAAAATTCTTGGATGGTTCAATCCTATCATGAGAGAATTTTTGGAAATGCTTTACCAATACGATAGGGACTATGTTTTTGACAGCAGCAGATTTGAAAAAACTTTCAATTTCCAACCTACACCTTATCTTGATGGAATAAAGGAAATTGTGAAGGGCAGTATCGTTAAAGATCGATAATTGATTATCTTAACTTCGTGAGTTTATTCTTGATGATGTTATGATTTTTAACATCCAAACTTTCTTTCATTCATATACCAGCATGCTGACATAATCAACAACTTCATCCGATGGGTGAACATCACCTGAATTACCGATCTTAAGGATTTTGGACCTGGGATTTTCAGATTCAAGTTTGGCATATTCTATCAGGGTCATAATAGGGCCATAGCCGCACACGGTAATGTTTTTGTTTCTCACTTCCCGGAATATCGAATCCGAGTCAAGTTTCAATATCGCATCTATTACAAAACGATCGAGCCTCCTGCCTTCGTCCGGGTCAACGAAATGGGAAAAGTCGGAAGAAGCGATGATACAAATCTTCTTCTTCAGGATTTTGTTGGCATTATGAATGGTGGTAGCTATTATTTTAGCTTGCTGAGCGTCCTGACGCATCATGGTAATAGGGACAATTTTAAAAGGATAAGAAATAAAGTACTGCAGCAACGGCAGCATTACTTCGCCCGAATGTTCAAATTTATGCGCCTGTGAAGATTCGGAAAAATTCAGGTAACGATAAAATTCTTTATCCACCTCCGTTTTACCGAGAGGTGATTCCCACATATCATTTTCATCGAGTGCGATATTTGTTCCATATCCAGTATGGTTAGGATTGATAATAAAAAAGGTATTAAAGCGCTGCTCGGAATGTTTCAGGATTTCAAAAAAATGGACAGCCTGGTAAGCCGAATACACATATCCTGCATGAGGCACAACTGCTCCAATGATCTTTTTTGAGATCAGGTTTCGATCGATCAGATCATGTTCTTTGGCAAGTACCTGATCAATAATGCGGCGGATTGCCGCCCTGTTACCGGGATAGAAGGTGCCGGCGACGGCTGGCTGACGGATTTTCATATATTTTACATTAAAAGTTCAAATTTATTAAAATCTAAAATATAATTGATACTTTAGCCTTCAAATTTTAGTCATTTTAGTCAATCTGAGTTTTAGTCACTTAAAAATCATATTATGTTTGATGCAAAAGTATATACCGACCGCCGTAACCGTTTGCGTGCTGAGGTTAAGAGTGGAATCATACTGATTCTAGGCAATCCGGAAGCTTCCTATAATTATCCCGCCAATACCTACCATTTCAGGCAGGACAGCAATTTCCTCTATTTCTTTGGCCTTGATCATCCCGACCTTGCCGGAGTTATTGATCTTGATAATAACAAAGATTATATTTTCGGAAATGATGTCGATCTTGATGATATTATCTGGATGGGACCTCAACCATTAATGTCAGATCAGGCAGCACTTGCCGGTGTAAATCATACAGTACCCCTGAAGGAATTGCCAGAAATACTTGAGGATGCTAAACACAAAGGCAGAAAGATTCATTTTGTGCCTCCTTACCGGGGTGAAACCTACATGCAGATCAGCAACCTTCTGAACCTCCCCATCGGCGAAATACGGAATCATGTTTCGGTTGAATTGATTAAAGGGATCATCAAACTTCGCTCGATAAAAGACGATCTTGAGGTGGCTGAAATCGAAAAAGCAGTTGACATAGCCTATGAAATGCATACTACTTCAATGAAGATGGCTAAACCCGGAGTGATAGAGCGTGAAATTGCAGGTACGATTGAAGGGATATCACTTTCTTTTGGAGGACCTGTTTCATTCCCGATTATTTTAAGTATACATGGGGAAACACTGCATAATCATTATCATGGAAATGTATTAAAAACAGGAAGGATGCTCGTGACCGATGCCGGTGCCGAAACTACCCGGCATTATGCCAGCGACATAACACGTACTGTTCCTGTGGGCGGAAAATTCAATCAGCGGCAAAGGGATATTTATGAAATTGTTCTCGAAGCCAATACTAAAACCATTGCAGCTACCAAGCCCGGAATAACCAATAAAGAGCTTCATTTTATGGCAGCTACCATAATTGCTTCGGGGTTGAAAAACCTTGGATTGATGAAAGGCAATGTTGAAGATGCGGTGAAAGAAGGCGCACATGCGATGTTTTTCCCGCACGGATTAGGACACATGCTTGGTCTTGATGTACATGATATGGAAGGGATGGGTGAAAATTATATAGGCTACGACGATAAAATCAAGCGAAGCGAACAATTCGGCACAGCCTTCCTGAGATTCGGCAAAGAACATCAGCCGGGATTTGTATTTACCATTGAGCCGGGGATTTATTTCATCCCTGCGTTAATAGATAAGTGGCATACAGAAAATAAGTTCACTGATTTTATCAACTACGAAAAAGTAAATACTTTCAGAGATTTCGGAGGCATCCGTATTGAAGACGACATACTGGTAACCAGCACCGGTCATAAAGTACTGGGAAAACCAATTCCTAAAACAGTTAAGGAAATTGAAGAGATAATGTCGGCATGAGAAAGCAAAAGTGATTTTAGAAGACTGGAATAAACCAGCAATTTTATTATTTCAGCTTTATCTGATCGATAAGGTTTTTGATTTCTTCTTCGATCTGCTTTTTTGACTGGATTTCTTTCTCTAGCCGGTTTTGGTTTTCGACATTTTCAAGTTTCAATGAATCTGCTTCACTGACTAGTAAAGAATTTTTCAATATCAATTCACCGACCTGTTTATTCAGCCGCGAGATTTCATGCTGAAGGTTGTTGTCTTTTTCCAGTTCCTCTCTCACTGGCCATGTTCGCTCAAGCTCGATTTTAATGCTGCGGTATTTAATTTGACGATCGATAAATAAAACCAAAATTAATATCAGGAGAATACAGAGTCCTCCGATCACAGATAGCAGTATTTTGAATAAAGATTTATTATCTTCCAGGTGCCAGGCCTGTAACTCGGTTTCCTTTTTCACAAGAGAAAGTTCCATTGTGAGTTTTTCAATATCGTTCTGAAGCTTGATATTGCTTTCAATTTGCTGAATTAAATATTCATTGATCAGAACATTATCAGCTTCAATAACCGCTTTTGCCTTTAAGTTAATTTCCGACATTTTATTCAAGGTCCTGGGTAAAGGGCTCTCATCGAGTGACCTTAATTCGTTCAGAATATTGTTCCTGGTAATAATGACCGAATCCAGAACCGACTGACCCAGACATGCTGAAACGAGGATGAAAAATAATCCTGTAACAAGTAAATTCTTATACTTTTTCATTCATCAAGGTAAAAACAAGGGCTAAATTAAATAAAATCTGGAATAAGTTTGATATTAGTTAAGGGGGCATCAATGCGGTTTATTCTCCGTTGTCCCGCTTAAATAAAAGTGTACAGGAAATCGGGTAATGATCGGAAAGAGGAATTTTATTTCGCGAAAAATGAAATGATTCGAAAACTTCAGCATGAAAAATATAATCGATCCGGAAGGAAGGAAAATTATCGCCTGCATACGTTACACCCATTCCTTTGCCACTCTCGACAAAAGCATCGGTTAACCCGGATGCCAGAACACGGTAAGCATAAGAAGAAGGGGTATCGTTTAAATCACCGCAAAGGACAACCGGATGCGGAGAATTTTTTATGTGACTTCTTACTAAATCCGCCTGGTTACCTCTCCTTATGAAAGCTGTTTTTAGCCTTCCAAGAACCCGAAGTGAATGTTTTTTTATCACTTCCTGATCCTGCTGATTGGGCAGGTCGCCGATAAATTCATAATCTTCCTTTTTGAAATGAATGGAGGCAAGGTGGAGATTATAAAGCCTTACGGTGTCGGAATGAATGACGAGGTCGCAATAGATTCCAACGGTTTTTTTGTTGTGTTCCAGAAAACCCTTATTAATAACCGGAAACCTCGTTAGTATAAGCGTGCCATCCAGCTTTTGCTTTTCCGTTGCATAGTAGTTCCGGTAGAAAAAGTTCGGTGTTCTATACTTCCGCCCGAGTTCTGTAATAAATTTCTGTACGTCACCCCGGTCGTAAAGGATTTCCTGAAGGCATATAATATCCGCTTTCTGCTCACCAATGAACTTTGTTATTTTCGATTGAATATCAAAATCGTCGATGTATTTGGTATTTGAAACATTCATCCTGACAAAATTCTGAATGTTGTATGACAAAACTTTAAATGATTTGGGGGATTTCTCTGTTTCCTGATTCTTATTGAATTGTATCAGTCTTCCGATGTGATTCCAGCCCAAAAGAATGAACACAAGGGAAAGCAGAGTGTATTTAATTCTGATAAAGATCCAGATTACAACAAAAAATATGTTGATAAGGAGAATAATCGGGTATGCAAGTCCTGCAAAGGCAAGGAAAGGTATTCGCTCTGGACTGATATAAACCGAAAGATAGACTGTAAGCAGTAAAACAACGAAAAAGATATTCAACAGAAGGATTAATCCTGAAAGAAGTGAAATTCGCTTTTTTGGTTTATCTTCCTTCACTCTGATTTATGGTTCGTCCTAATTATTTATTTTTATTGCTTGTCCGGAATAATAATTCTTTTTCTTCCTTTGTCAAGGCATCATATCCCGACCTTGAAATCTTATCAAGGATATCATCTATCCTTTCCTGTTGATGACGCTTTTGAAGATTATAATCTTCATCCGACACACCCCTTGAATTAGTATAAACCTTTTTAAAATGTGATTTCTTCTTTCCGGTAAATGGTCTGAAGGTGTTTTTCAGCCAATTCATATCAAAGGCCTTACTTAAATCATTGCCTTTCCTGAGCATTGCAACAAAAAAGAAACCCCAGATGGCTCCACCTATGTGGGCAAGGTGGCCTCCTGAATTGGACGACTTGATCATGATGAAATCAAGGGCAATAGAAAATAATGCGATATATATAATTTTTACCGGGCCGATAAGTAAAATGTTGATCCTGTAATTCGGAACATAAAAGGAAATCGCCACAACAATGGCGACCACCGAAGCCGATGCTCCAAGTGCAACCGATTGCAGATAGCTCTCCTGAAATTTTGGAAAAATATTGAAAGACAGGATATATAAAACAGCTCCGGATAAACCTCCAAGCAGGTAGGTAGCAAGCATCTGGCGCTCATTAAGGTATTCGAGGAATATTCTTCCAAACCAGTATAGCCAAAGCATGTTGAACAGTATATGCCAAATATCATAATGAAGAAACATATATGTAACCAGCGTCCACGGCCTTGTGATCAGGGCCTCGATTGATGCTGGAACCGCAAGCCAGTTGATGACTTCCTCGGTAAAAGTAACCTGGAAGAGGTCGAAAAGAACGTCTAACAAAACGATAGTAAACCATACAATGATATTGATCAGGATCAGTCGGATCAAAATGTTCTTACCTCTGAAAAATCCTTTCAGGTCATGAAAAGGATTTTGATGAATGCTATTATCATTGTTGTAGTACATCCTGTCAAAACTTCAGTTATCTTTTTTTCCAGTATAGTAAAAGCAGATAGCCAAAAACCATACCACCGAGATGAGCAAAATGGGCAACATTGCTTCCCGTATCATAAATACCTGAAAACAATTCGATAGCGCCGTAAATAATCACGAAATATTTGGCTTTTACCGGAATGGCAAAATAGACATAGATTAAAGCATTGGGGAAAAGCATGCCGAAAGCCAGCAAAATTCCGAACACTGCTCCGGAGGCTCCCACTACAACAGGCGCGTTGAGAAATTCCGTCTTAAAGCCTGAAATAAAATCTATGCTTAATTGAAGGGCCTGATTAGGATCGGTATACAATAACTGGTTATATTGCTCCCGGAATATATTAAAGCTATCCTGCATTTCAACCGATGTTATTTTAAAATACCCCGAATTTAAAAATGTATTCAATGCATCGGGTGACGGGCTATTCAGATAGGCGTCAATTGCGGCTAAGACGGGAGATATCTCAAAATAGAAAACGATGTAGTGAGTAATAGCCGCGCCAATTCCAGTGACAATATAATAGATTAAAAATTTCCGGGGACCCCAAATATTCTCAATCGCATTACCGAACATCCAGAGGGCAAACATATTGAAGAAAAGGTGCATAAAGCCACCATGCATGAACATATAGGTAATAAACTGGTAGGGACTGAATTTTTCAGAGGCAAAGTAATGCAGGCCCAGTTTATCGGTCAGATCAAAACCATATTTTGTTCCTGTAGCGATAGTCGCTAGAAAAAACAAACCATTAATGATCAATAAATTTTTTACGACAGGTGGTAATATCCTGAATCCGCTGGGTCGGAATTGTTCCATGTGCGATTAAAATTCGGGATTAAAAAAAATAAATTTCATTAAATTGCTGTTTGAAATTGTAAAAACCAAATCGTTTTACTTAAACATTATATCAAGATCATCCAAATTTGTAATCCTGACTATTGGTTTACCGTCAGGCGATACATCCGGTACCTGACAGGCGAATAATCTGTTTACAATACCTTCCATTTCCTCCTTTTGCAAAGTTCCACTTTTCCCGGCAGCCATTCTGATTGCCATTGAGCGCGCTAAATTAATTCTTTTGGCTGCACCTAAATCCTCAAGATTATTTTTAAAACCCTCAACTACACTCTCCAAAACATCACCGACAGCCTGATTGTTCATGTCTGATGGCACTCCATGAACGATAAAGGACTTATCACCAAATTCCTCAAGATCGAAACCAATTCTTCTTAATTCAGAAAAAAGCTCTGAAATAATTCGGGCATCACCTGCAGAAACATTGATGGTTTCAGGAAATATTAGTTGCTGCGACATTCCTTTACCCGAGTCAAGTGATGCCATGAATTCCTCGTAAAATATGCGTTCATAGGCTCTCTGCCGGTGAATAAGCAGGATGCCAGATTTAACGATTGAACAGATATACCTGTTCTGAATGTGGAATAAAATTTCCTGATAAGACTTTTCATCACTTCCTGCAGGAATCAGGTCTCCCTGGCTGACTGACTTTTCATCTGATTCCGTTGTGGAAGACCTGATATTCAAATTATGCTCAAATAACTTTTCCCATTCTGCTGATTTGAAATGAGGCTGCGATCCGGTTTTCCTGAAAGGAATTTTTTTTTCATGATCAAAAGGATTATAATCGGGATTGACTTTAATGGCCGGAGGGATAATCTCCGGCTCTCCTTTCGGTGTCATGAACTGAACTGTCGGCTCAACATTAAAATCAATTGAAGGCATCGCATTGAATTTGCCGAGTCCTTGCTTAACAGCCGAAATGATCATCGAATAGATGGCCTGGCCGTTTTGGAAATTGACTTCCGTTTTGGTAGGGTGAATGTTAATATCTATTTCTCCGGGATCAACATTCAGATAAATATAATAAGCCGGGAAAGAATCGGATGGGATCAGTTCCCTGAATGCACTGTCAACAGCATGATTCAGGTATGGATGCTTGATGAACCGTCCATTGACAAAAAAGAACTGGTCGCCGCGTGTCTTTTTAGCAAATTCCGGCTTACCGACAAATCCTGTAATACGCACCAGACTCGAATCTGTTTCAACCGGTAAAAGACGTGTATTGTAGGATGGTCCGAACAGTGAAACGATCCTTTGCTTCAGGTTGGATTTTGGCAAAATGAATAATTGCTGATTTCCATTAAAAAATGAGAATTTTATTCCGGGATTTACCAAAGATACCCGTTCAAACTCTTCAATGATATGTCTTAGCTCCGTTGTATCGCTTTTTAAAAATTTTCGCCTGGCAGGAAT
Organism: uncultured Bacteroidales bacterium; assembly: GCA_963708435.1. Lineage (GTDB taxonomy): Bacteria > Bacteroidota > Bacteroidia > Bacteroidales > JAADJA01 > JAADJA01. The sequence continues at coordinate 67,085 of CAVPSZ010000018.1, read as the reverse complement.
ATTATAGAAAAGATTTTTTACAGAAAGCACAGTTCCTTCGGGACATACACAAGGCTCCTGGCTTTTGACCAATGATCCTTCTATCAGGATTTGCGTACCAAGCTCATCTTCTATCCTCCTGGTTTTTAGATCTACCTGCGCGATTGCAGCTATGGAAGCAAGCGCCTCCCCTCGGAATCCCAAAGTTTTTATGGCAAAAAGATCGTTGGCAGTTCTTATTTTTGATGTGGCATGGCGCTCAAAACTCATCCTTGCATCGGTTTCTGACATCCCGCAGCCGTTATCAATAACCTGGATAAGGGTTTTACCTGCATCTTTGATCACCAGTTTTATTTCATCGGCACCTGAATCCACTGCATTCTCAAGCAACTCCTTTACAGCGGATGAAGGCCTCTGAATGACTTCACCGGCAGCTATCTGGTTAGCTACAGAATCAGGTAGAAGATGGATAATATCTGACATTGATTGTTATGGTCTTAATCCTTTATTAAATTTGGGTTTGATAATTCGGGATAGCTAGGTATACCTGTGATTATCTAAAAAAAATGATGTAAATCAGAATAATCACAATAAAAAAATAGATAAATACACTTTTGTTGGCCTTTTTTTGCCGGCTTCTTTCACCTGCCCTGAAACGTTGCCATCCTGCATTTAATTCCGACCTGAAATCGCCAGGCGTCTCCGTACCGGAAAGTCCCAGTTCCTTTTTGCGTTGCTCCCTTCTGTCCTTTTCTTCATCGTAATAACGGGCAGGATAGGTAAACTGACGTGCCTTTGGTGTATTAAAAAAAGTAAGTTTCATTAATCAATAATTTGCTGCAAAGTTACCGAATATTAAATTACAGAGTTAACGGAGTTTTATTGTGGTAATTGTAGATTAATTTTGATAATAACATTCGAATAGGTAACAAAGATATAACCTTGAACAGTTGCTAATTCATCAGAATTATGGTTCTTTGGATAAACAAGTTAAGGTAATCGAAGTGATAAAAAAAAATAATATTTGAATAGAATCAGAAACAGAACTTGCCGAATTCCGATTTAATAATAATCCTTTTCTCACTTGCCGGGTTACAATGGCCGATAATCCTTGCTTCAATATTAAAAGATTTTGATTCAATGATGATGTCTTCTGCAACTGCCTCCGGAACATAAAGCTCCATCCGGTGCCCCATATTAAATACCCTGTACATCTCCTGCCAGTCAGTACCCGACTCATCATGGATAAGTTTAAACAAAGGCGGGATAGGGAACAGATTATCTTTAATTACTTCTATATTATTGATAAAATTCAGTACCTTGGTCTGCCCTCCCCCGCTGCAATGTATCATACCATGAATATTCCGCCGGAAATTGGTCAGCACTTTTTTGATAACAGGTGCATATGTCCGGGTTGGAGAAAGCAGGAGCTTTCCAATATCCATTCCTGAAACTTCCGAAGGATCAGTCAATAACTTTGTACCGGCATAGATCAGTTCCGCGGGAATAGCGCTATCGAAGCTTTCAGGATATTTTTTTGAATAGGTTTTATTAAGTACATCATGGCGAGCCGAGGTCAGTCCATTGCTGCCCATTCCTCCGTTGTATTCATCTTCATATATTGATTGACCGTAAGAAGCTAAACCCACAATAACATCACCGGGCTGAATGTTGTTTTCGATCACTTCGCTCCTCTTCAATCTTGCAGTAACGGTAGAATCTACTATTATTGTCCTCACCAAATCGCCGACATCGGCTGTTTCTCCACCGGTGGAATGTATTGTGATGCCATAGTTGCGCATTTTTTCCAAAAATTCTTCGGTGCCAGCAACGATCGCTGAAATTACTTCGCCGGGTATTAATTTATTGTTCCTTCCTATAGTGGATGATATAAGAATATGATCCGTCACACCGACGCAAATAAGATCATCGAGATTCATTACGATGGCATCCTCTGCAATCCCTTTCCAGACTGACATATCACCGGTCTCTTTCCAGTAAATATAAGCAAGTGATGATTTGGTACCTGCTCCGTCGGCATGCATGATGTTGCAAAAATCCTGATCGCCTCCCAATAAATCGGGAACTACTTTGCAAAATGCTTTTGGGAAAAGTCCCTTATCAATTTTCTCAATTGCCCTGTGAACATCCTCCTTCAAGGCAGAAACACCGCGCTGATTGTATCTTGAATTACCGGACATCCGGGAAAATTATGATTACTGTTCAAAAAGAATTTGACTGTTCTCTTCATCTATCTTGTATTTTCCAAGCAGAGAGAAGGTTGCTTCATCAAGATAAAAACCGGTGGGAATCTTATAATTCACCGTCACCTCAAACATGGTCAGGTAATTTTTTTCGACCTTAAGTTCTTCTATGAGGAAAACCGCCTGGTCAGCAATGGTTGAATTGGCAAGTACCTCGTTGGCTTCCCCGGCAAAATCATCCTTGCTTATAGCGCCTTCCTTCAGCAGTTTTAGTGCATATTCAAGCGAGATCATCGGCTTGTTAAGCTTTTTATCGATATAGACATCGATCGGATAATCATTAATCTGGCATTTAACCCCAAACCTGCCTTCTTTATCCTTAAGCAACTGAATTTTCTTCACTTCCTTCACAGGATTGACAACAATATCGATTTGTTTGGGGATGTAAATTGTATCGAGTTTCTCTTTGGGTACAAAATCGTTCCGCAGAACAGAAAATTCCGTTCTCCGGTTAAGCTGGTGAGCGAATTCCTTAAATTCATTTGTAGAAAGTGAATTGATGAAGCTTTCAGTTAGAACATTAGCGGAATCTAAAATCTGAACCCCGTTAAGGTAGTATTTATGGTCAAGCTCACGGGGAACCCTTTCACCATATCCTTTAGCTACAAGCCGGTCAGGGTCAATACCTCTGATGATGAGGTAATCGACCACTGACTGAGCACGTTTTTGTGAAAGAATATCGTTGTGCTCGTCCGTATCGCGCGCATCAGTATGAGAAGCCAGCTCAACTATGAGTGTCGGATTATCATCGAGAGTTTTAATCAGGCCCTGCAATGAATCCTGGTATTGCGGTTTCAGATCCCATTTTGCAAGGTCATATAAAATTTCCGGCAGAACAATCGGTTTTTTCGGAATAGGAACAAGCATGAAATCACGCTCAAAATTCTTGCTCCTTTCAACGCCTACTGTCGTTACAACACCGGTAGCGCTGAAATACTGATCTTTGGTCACCGTCAGCTCATAGGTTGTCCTGGGGCGAAACTGATCTTTAGAAAATTCGTACCTTCCAAGCGAATTTGTTTGTTTCTCAACAGTAGTGCCATCCGATCCTACCATCCTGACATTCGCACCTTCAATAAATAACAAAGTTCGGTCATCCTTTACCACACCAGAAAGCGTAAACTCAACCGGCGGAACGACAAAAGACCAGATATCATCTCCGCCCTTGCTTTTTTCCAGTTCAAATTCTTTCCGGCTCGAGCAAAAATAGCCTTCCTCTTCAGCTTCCGGATTAAAAATTATGGCAAAATCATCGGCGTTGGAATTCAGCGGATAACCCAGGTTTACCGGTATTCCCCATTCTTTTCCGGTTTTTGTGGTTTTAAAAACATCCAGTCCGCCCATACCGACGTGACCGTTTGAAGAAAAGTAAAGCACAGTATCGGATCGTAAAAACGGGAAGCCCTCATTGTCCGGAGTATTAATGTTAGGTCCGAGGTTTTTCGGGTGGCCAAAATCTTCACTTGCGCTTTTCCGGGTTGCATACCATATATCTGTTCCCCCCTGCCCGTTTGGAAAATCGGCAGTGAAGAAAATGGTCATTTCATCTTCACTCAGGGTTGGATGTAATATCCTCGATGTGCTATCGCCACCCAGATCGATGATCTCAGGATCGGAATAGGTTCTTCCGGTCTTTTTCGCTTTATAGATATGACATCCCATTCGCTTGTTCTTCTCATTTCCGCACCGGGCGAAATAGAGCGTTGTAAAAGAAGAATTCATCATCGGGCTGCCCTCATTGGTTGCCGTATTGATCTTTTCTTCCGATTCAAGAAGATTGGGAGTGCTCCATCCGCCTTTTTTATCGGCACGGGCCAGAAAGAGGTCGGTAAATGCAGAACCGGTGCCCTCGTCATTGTCCTTCCCGGTAGCTCCTTCCCGGTTTGAAGTAAAAATCAGAGAGTTGAAATTATCGCTTTCGTAAGTAGGATTGAAATCATCTTCCCGGGAATTGATCTCCTTCATGTTTTTAATTTGATGATTGGTGGGATGCTCAACCAGTTCCTTCTGAACTTTACAGGACTGCAAACCGTCAGGTCCGCGCGAATCGTCAGGCTTAAGCTTGATATATTGTTCGTAAACCGGGATGGCCTCATCATAATTCTGATTGATCCTCAAAGTGTTTGCATAATGCAGCAGAACTATCGGCTCTTTTTTGAAATAATCGTTCCTGACAAGGCTTTTGTATGTTGGTTCTGCTCTTTTAGGATCGCCCATCAGACGATAACATTCGGCCATCTGGAAACGGATGCGGTTCTTTTCATCTTTGTCCTTTGCTTTTGAATAGGCTTTTTTATACTTGTCGACAGCCGTCGCATACTTAAAATCTTCAAAATCTTTATCCGCTGCCTCAGTGAGGTTGCGCTGGGCATAAAGGCTTAAAGAACAAACAAGTGCAATTGTAAATATCAATCCTTTTCTGAATATCATAACTTTTATCAAAAATTTGGACGGCAAATATAGTATTTCCTGAATTTAACGGTTGGGGTGAATTATTATTTCGTAAAGAAATTGGGAAAGGAGTAATAGAGATATAATTGGAAATAAATTGAGATTGATTGAATTGAAAAAACAAGGAATTACATTGGACAAAAGAGATGTTTAGAGTTTGAGCAGGACCGATTGAAAGATAATTGACAATGATTTGCCTGGCTGGATATAAAGACTAAAGGTTTTTCTATTACCTTTGAAACCTGGACATTTGATGCTGACTATATTGTTTTTAATATTTAATGGATGATAAAAAGAAAGGATTAACTATGGAAACCAAATCAAACAGGAAAATGATCTCCGGTTATATCATGGCCGGTGTCGGGTTTGCATTTATCCTCTACAGCGCGATCAATTATATCTTCGGATTGAAGCTTGGCACTCCTTCGGGGGCAATTGGGATTGTATTTTTGGGAGCAGGCGCGGCGATGGTGAGAAAAGCAAAAAGGGAAAGTCAGGAGTAGCAGATATATTCACTATCATTTCGATTTCCTTATGCCCCTTCCGGCTCATGTGAAATGAATCATTAATTTCAACTTTCTATTTTCCCTTTTCCCTTTTCAAGTTTCCAATTATCATATTACCAACCTGAGCGTGACCGACAGTGGCCCCTTCCTGGTGCAGTTAGCTGAATAGTTATTAATAAGAGTGTTAACGGCCGGATTTAAGATTAATAAAAGCCTACTCTATAAAAGGGGCAGGTTTTTTTATAGGATGATGTACGATTGAAATAGTTTGTTATCTTTACAAATAGATAAAGTGTAATTTAAAATCACTAAAATGCAGAAAGAGTTGAGAAGATAGACGAGATCATCATCCGCAGGCAATGGTAATCTGTTAGTTAATTGATAATATTACGCAGTGACAGAATTCTGGGATAATAAATTCAGGGAAGAAAAAACAAATTGGGGTTTTGAGCCTTCGGATTCTGCCATTTTTGCGAAAGACTTCTTTCTTGCGAATAATGCCAGGGATATCCTGCTGCCGGGAATAGGATATGGCAGGAATGCAAAGATCTTTCATTGAGAATGGCATCAACGTCACGGGGATAGAAATATCAAAGTACGCCATTGAACTGGCAAAAACAGAAGCCGGGCTTGATATAACCATTTATCATGGATCGGTAACCGATATGCCTTTTGATGATAAATGTTATGATGGCATTTTTTGTTATGCGCTGATTCACTTACTGAACAGGACGGAGAGAAAGCGGTTTATCAGGAATTGCTATCATCAGTTGCATCCGGGCGGAACTATGATTTTTACCGTAATTTCAGCAAAATCGAGTATGTTTGGAAACGGAAAGCGATTGAGCAGGAACAGGTATGAATTAATGAAAGGCTTAAAGGTTTACTTTTACGATATGGATTCCGTGTATCGCGAATTCAACGATTATGGATTGTTTGACGTTGCTGAGATAGATGAGCCGATAAAACACATGCCTGATGAGCCTCCTTTAAAGTGCATCTGGTTGAAATGCAAAAAAAATTAAATGAAAAAGAAAAACCACTTCTGGCTTAGACTGGGTTCGGCGCTACTGGATATTTCAGCAATTTATTGCATTGCATCGCTGATGCAGATATTGATATACAAATTTGCATTCATTGCATTCGGCTATCTTTTCATCACCGTTTTTATTGCTTACTATTTCCTTTCGTACCTGTTGCTGGACGGGAGAACACCAGCCAAAATATTTACAGCACTTAAAATCACCAGGGATAGATAAGCAAAAAGCGACTCTGGCCACAATAATCATTTCGGGAAGTTATTCTTAAAGGGCTTATCGGGATTATTATACCACTCTACATTTTTGAAAATGTTCCGTTACAAACAAATTCTTCCTTAACTGCAATTGATCTGCTGCTGGTTGTTGCTGTCTCAGTTCTTTTTTTGCTGCTGGTTAAACGAACCTGGTGGGAATGGCTTTCGAAAACCACAACTATAAAAGATCAAAAGGCAACAAAAACGCAGTTAAACTATGCATGCTGCGCACTTGTCATTTTATACATCTCATTCATTGCTGTTTCAATCAGTCCTTTATTGATAAACACTGAAAACCTTATTACTAAATTACCAACGCCTTATCCCCAAACCAAAGAAGTAAAGCAATATGCCGATTACATAAAGAATCATACGCAGGATCCGGTGGATTATATTTTCGGGTTGTTTAAGAATTACGACATTGTCGTTATTTCGGAACGGATGCATCCTGAGTATACTCAATATGAATTCATCTTTAAATTGCTAAAAGATAAAAGATTTAATGAGGGGGTGGGTAACATCTTTACGGAATGCGGATCAGTGAGCTACCAGGACACACTTGATAACTACCTGCATACTAATTATCAAGCAGAAGATGAATTGGATCGTGCAACCGCAATCCTTCAGAGGAACAGCAGCGCAATCTGGCCTTTATGGAGCAACACCAATTTGTTTGATATGTTTAAAACAGTGAATTCCCTGAACTGTACGATGCCTGACAGCAGTAAAATAAACTGGTATTTTACCGATTTGCCGGTGAACTGGCAAACAGCTACCCATGAGACATACATCAAAGGGTATACAAACCCGGACAGGGATAGCCTGATGGCGGCACGAGTAATTGAAAAGTACAACAGTATATTGTCACACCAAAGCAGGCCGAAAGCGCTTGTGATCATGAATACCTATCATGGCTATGGATTGGCGCCGGATGGAAAAAACTATTTTGGCGCTACCACGGAATACATAATGAAAGCTTTGCCCGGCAAGGTGGCCAATGTAATGATGAATACCATATCAATGAAATATTTATGGGCATTCGTCCCTGTTGTAAATGGGAAGTGGGATGCAGCCTTTGATATGGCGGATAACCCTGATGCCGGATTTAATTTTGCGGTAGCCCGTTTGGCGATGATCCCTTTGATGCCAGATTTCTCCGGATCAGAGGGCTGAAATATAAGGATGTTTTTACAGGCTTTATCTTCTATAGCCCGTTCAGTAAACAATTCTACAAAGATGGCTTTCCTTATATTTATGAAAATGCCGAAGAAGAATTAATCAAAAGAGGGGCATGTGTTGACCAGCAATATGCTGACATGATCAAGAATTCAATTGAAAATCAAAAGGCTCATCCCGGCGAATCCATACTATACCAGCCCCACAAAGCTGCCTTTGTTCTATAACCTGATCCATATGCTGGCAATCCCTTTCCTGACTTTTATCACAATGATAATTATATTGATATTGTATTTCAGAAAAAGGAAACAATTAGTTAAGCTACAACCAACGAACTTGCCAGTAGGGCAATAGATTAAATTGCAATAGAGCAGGCATTATCCTCTTACATCTGCAACCAAGACGAATAAATAAAGGTTACCTTGTCCTTCTTCTTTTGAAACCACCTTTTCCTGTCTTCCTGAAAGTATTATTCATGTTTTTAGTGCTTTTATTTGGATGGAAACTGGGTGGATCTCCAAGGGCAGGAGGCAATTTGGACCTCGTAACCTTATTTCCCAGCATCTCTTCTATCACCTGAAATTTTCGTTGTTCTTTTTCGCTGATAAGTGTGATAGCAATTCCTTCAGCTTCGGCGCGTGCAGTTCGTCCGATCCGGTGGATATAGTCCTCTCCATCGTTCGGAACATCATAATTGATGATAAGGTCGATATCTTCCACATCAATTCCACGCGACAAAATATCAGTTGCCACAAGAATGTTAACTTTCCTGTTTTTAAAATCAGTCAGAACAGTTTCACGCTCTTTTTGCCCTAGGTCTGAATGAATTTCTGCAAGTGTAGAACCTACAATTTTAAGGGCTTTACTTACTTCCTTAGCTTTATTTTTTGTGGAGCAAAAAATAATTACGCTACGCAATTTTTTACCCTGCAGAAGGTGTTTTAGTAAAGGTAATTTCTGGTTTTCATAAACCAGGTAAGCTACCTGTAATACTTTTTCCGCTGGCTTTGATACAGCGATATTGATTTCAATCGGATTATTGAGAACTTTGCGAATTAATTCCCTTATCTTGACCGGCATAGTCGCGGCAAAAAGCAGATTCTGCCTCGGTTCCGGGAGGTAGGAAATGATTTTAACTATATCATCGTAAAAACCCATATCGAGCATTCTGTCAGCTTCATCCAAAACAAGACATTTCAAACTATTTACTTTTACATAGCCCATGTTTAAATGGGCGATCAATCTTCCGGGAGTGCCGATAATTATATCTGCACCTTCGGTCAAAGCTTGCTTTTCTCTTGAAAAGGAAGCTCCGTCAGTGCCACCATAAACCGCAATCGAGCTGATATGGGTGAAATAACTTAAGCCTTCCATCTGCTGATCGATCTGAACAGCCAGTTCACGGGTTGGAACAATTATTAATGCTTTGACAGAACTGTCGTGTCCAAGTGAAATCAGACGATGAACGACTGGCAAAAGGAATGCCGCTGTCTTACCGGTTCCGGTCTGCGCCGAGGCCATTACATCTTTACCCTCCATGATGAGGGGAATGACTTGTTCCTGCACAGGTGTTGCTTTTGTATAACCCATTGCTTCGATTCCTTCGAGCAAACGGGGATCGAGTCCGAATTCCTGAAAATTCAATTTTTTCGGTTTTTTTTTGTTTAATACAATATTTCCTCTATTATCCCGGTGATACTGATAACTTCATGACCATCAAGAAAGCCATGATACGACATCATCTAATTTCAGTGCGGGAATATCGAGTTTTAATTTTTTTCTCATCCCACTGAGATCATTGATCAGTTTATTAGGATTTACATTTTTTAATTCAGCAATTGATTTGAAACCTGCTTTTCGAATCAGGGGAATCCATTCAGCCGGGATTCCACGATCAAGAAAATCCTGATCTCCGGAAACTGGTGCCGGTTTTTCTGGTTTCATCTGTGGGAAGAAAATCACATCCTGAATTGAAGGCTGATTGGTCATAATCATTGAAAGACGATCAATTCCTAAACCAAGGCCTGCTGTTGGAGGCATACCGAATTCGAGAGCCCGCAGGAAATCTTCATCAAGAAGCATTGATTCATCATCTCCCCTTTTGCCGAGTTCCATCTGAGCTTCAAATCTTTTTCGCTGGTCGATAGGATCATTGAGTTCAGAAAAAGAATTGCAAATTTCCTTGCCATTACAGATGGCTTCAAATCTCTCAGACAAACCTTCTTTGTTTCGGTGTTTCTTTGCCAATGGTGACATTTCGACAGGATAATCCGTAATAAAAGTTGGCTGTATCAATTTCGGCTCAACTGTTTCACCAAAAATCAAATCGATCAGTTTTCCTTTGGCCATGCTCTTATCCACCTCAATTCCCAACCTTCTTGCCAGATTAATAATATCTTCTTCTGTCATTCCTGAGATATCGACCCCTGTAAAAGACTCAATCGCCTCGAACATTGTGTACCGCTTCCATGGCCTTTTAAAATCTATCAAATAATCCCCAACCTGAATCCGGGTTGTACCATGCATTTCAACAGCGATTTTTTCAACCATTTCTTCGACAATATCCATCATCCAGTGGTAATCCTTGTAAGCTACATACAGTTCCATCTGAGTAAATTCAGGATTGTGAAAACGGTCCATTCCCTCATTCCTGAAGTCTTTTGAAAACTCATAGACCCCATCAAAACCTCCAACGATAAGCCTTTTTAAGTAAAGTTCATTAGCAATTCTGAGATACAAAGTCGTGTTGAGGGTATTGTGAAAAGTTTTAAATGGCCGGGCCGCCGCACCACCATACAATGGCTGAAGAACGGGGGTTTCCACCTCAAGGTAACCCTTATTATTAAGGAAAGAACGAATGGAATTTGTAAGGATGGTGCGTTTTATAAAAACATCTTTAATACCAGGGTTTACAATCAGGTCGAGGTAACGCTGCCTGTATCTTTGTTCCGGATCAGTGAAAGCATCCCAAATCTTATCATCTTTTTCTTTGACGATCGGAAGAACTCTCAATGATTTGCTCAGCAGTTTGAATTCCTTAACGTGGACAGTAATCTCTCCCATCTGGGTGGTAAATACATAACCTTTCACCCCGACAATATCCCCGATATCAAGTAATCTCTTAAATACATTATTATACAAAGATTTATCCTCTCCAGTGCAGATATCATCCCTTTTAAAATACAACTGAATTCTTCCTGTTGCGTCCTGAATTTCAGTAAATGAAGCGGCACCCATTATCCTGCGCTGCATAATTCGTCCTGCGAGACTCACATCCTGAAATAACGTATTGTCAACCGGATAGCGTTCATGTATTTCACCGGCAGTGGCATTAATATAATAAGGTTCTGCCGGATATGGATTAATTCCTAATTTTTGTAATTCTTCCAGGGATTGTCTCCTGACAATTTCCTGATCGTTTAATTCCATGCAATATTAAATTGAAAATGAAATGAAAAAATGCAAATCGGGTGCAAAGATAGAAAAGATGATCAACCGAAGATTTTCAAATTAATGACTTATCACTACTTTTTGGTAACAAACTGACTGCTCATTTTGAATAATTATCAAGTAAATCCCGGAATTTATCCCGGAAACAGGTATTGAAATTTCCTTATTGGAATTTTTGGGTACACATTGTTCAAATAATTTTCGTCCGGACAAATCCATAATGGTAATATTGAATTCAGTTGAATTTTCAATTGCATGGGAGATATAAAGATAATCAGCAGCAGGATTTGGGAAAATATGGGTATCCAAAAGAACTGGATTATTGATCCCGGATCCTTCGACAAAAGCTTCCACCGCTTCAACTGACTTTATTTCTCCACCAATATATACAGCACTTACCCTATAATTGTGCCATCCTGACGAAACATTCTGATCAATAAATATTAATTCATTAAAGATTTGACCATTAATGATAATTCCATCTCTGAATACATTGAATCCAAGAAATTCAAGGTTGCTGGGTAATTCAGGAGGCAGCCATGAAATGGTAACACTGGAGGAAACAACCGACGCCGCAATATTTAGCGGAGGATAGATATATATGTCCTGTAAATCAGGAGCGATACCGACGACTGCATCATGCTGAAAATCGAAATAATTATTACCTGCAATTAATGAATCAATGTAAAAATAGCCATTATAAAAACCATTCCAACCCCAGTTGAAGTGAAAAAAAGAAGTATCCTGATATCCGTCACACACAAGGGTATGACCTTTACTTGTCTGGCTGTCAGCTCCACCATAAAGAAGTGGACGCCCCTGATCCAGTTCCGCTCTCATCATTTCTTTCCAATCACCGGGATAAGAGTCTCTCCAGTAAAATTGAGCTTCGGGTTTGTAATTGAAATAATCAATCAGGGCATCATGGGCATCAAAGTCGTAGGCTCCGGTTCCAAATGGAAAAAACTGCGAATGAAGGCTGATAGCAGAGTGGTAGAGCAGCAAGGCTGTTGAGCTGTCTTCTTCTGAGAGGTGGTAGTCCATTTCAGTCCAATCATATTCGGTATTTGCAAAATCTGCTTCAACGAATCCATAAGAAGAATTATAGCTATAATAACCTGTCCCAATCTTAGGGTAATTATAATATTTCAGTATCTGCCCCATTGCTGTTGCCACACAACCGGTCCAAAGATGTCCACAGGGTGCTTGTGGTTCCGCGGGGAAATAGGAATTGTAATAGCATCCCTGGTGCCATGTGGTGTGAATCAATGGATCAACCTCCTCCATGATTTTCTCCGGAAAAAAATCTGTACTTGAGTATCGTTGCCATACCTCTTTAACAGATCTTCGCGAGGTTTCAAGTTTTCATCAGATGCAATTTTAATTTGCATTTTATATTTTTCCATCCAGAAATCGAATGCCTCCGGAAAATCAGTTCCGGTAAAACCTGTCTCAAAGGAATAGGCAATAACCGGGAAGACCGCATCATTAGCCGAAATGATTATAAAGCCACTGTTGAGATTAAAAGCCCAGGCGACGATTGTAGTCTTCATAAAACAAGGTATGTATATCACCTCTGATAATCTGATCAGGGGAATGCTGACTTTTCTCACAATAAAAATTTTCTGCTACTTTTTTTGCTACTTGTATGCTAACCTCAGCCGGTTTTGCTGGAAAGGATAACATGAAAAATAAGATAATCAATAAACTAGCTTTATTAAAATCCATTTCTGTTCTATTTTTGCTGCAACTTAACAATCAAAAGTAGGTAAAGATTTATTAACGAATGAAATTAAACAGCAATTTTTACACAAGGGATTCGGTAACCCTGATCGCCAGAGAGTTGCTTGGAAAGGTAATTTTCACCTTTATAGACCGAAATTTATCTGCAGGAATCATCACAGAAACCGAAGCTTATGCAGGAATAAAAGACAAGGCATCCCATGCTTACAATAACCGGAGGACAGCAAGGAATGAAGTGATGTATGAGGAGGGAGGTGTGGCTTATGTTTATTTATGCTATGGGATACATCATTTGTTTAACATTGTCACCAATAAAAAAAGTATCCCGGATGCAGTATTATTGAGAGGTATTTTGCCCATCAATGGAATAAAAGTCATGGAAAATCGAAGCGGTAAGAATCTTACAGGCATGGATATTATCGCGGGTCCGGGGAAAACATCAAAAGCATTGGGAATTACAGTGAATCATAACAAGGAATCACTTATTGGAAATCTGATCTGGATTGAAGATTTTGGCTACAATCCTGACCGGAACGATATCCTGACAGGACGCCGGATTGGAGTAGCTTATGCAGGGGAAGATGCCTTTTTACCCTATCGGTTTTTGCTTAGTAGAAAAGCTGCAACCCAAATAAAAAAAAGCCCAGCATGATGCTGAGCTTTTTTACAACATAGAAGCATTGATTACTTAACAGTTCCTGTTAAATCGCTTCCTGCCTTGAATTTAACAACTTTTTTAGCGGCAATTTTGATTTCTTTGCCGGTCTGAGGATTCCTGCCAGTTCTTGCAGCGCGTTTTGCTACTGAGAAAGAGCCAAATCCAACTAAAGCGACCCTGTCGCCTTTTTTCAGAGCTTTGGTTGTTGCAACTACAAATGCATCTAAAGCTCTCTTAGCATCGGCTTTTGTTAATTTTGCCTCTGCTGCCATTGCGTCAATTAATTCTGCTTTGTTCATTTTACTTTATTTTTAAAATGGTTTATGCTGCAAAGATACGCTAAATCTGACACATTGCAAGTCCGATCCTCTTAAACCCTTGATTTTGTTAATAATTCTGTCATTTTGTTAATAACTTCGCTCTTGTAAGCCTTTAAACAAAGGGTTTTCAGGGATACTTATTGCATAAAAAAATTATCACTGGTTTCATTTTTTGGATTTTCTATAATTCCATCAATCGGTTTTTATTCACGATTTCAACGAAATTCTGTTATTTTCCCCTCCCCTGCACAACAATTTTAACGGTATAGATAAGGATCTTCAGGTCCATAGCCAGAGACATGTTTTCAATATAAAGAATATCATATTTGAGCCTTTCGATCATTTCTTCAACAGTTGAAGCATAACCAAATTTAACCTGCCCCCATGAAGTAATTCCAGGTTTTACTCTCTGAAGGAGGCGATAATGCGGGGCTCTTTTTATTATCTGATCGATATAGAACTGTCGCTCAGGCCGTGGACCGACCAGTGACATATCACCGATGAGAACAGAAAAAAACTGCGGAATCTCATCCAATCTGACCTTGCGGAGAAACCTGCCAAAAGGAGTGATCCGGTCATCTTTTTCTGAGGATAATTTGGGTCCTGATTTTTCGGCATCATTATACATCGACCGGAATTTATACATAAGAAATGCTTTTCCTCTTAATCCGACTCTTTCCTGCTTATAAATAACAGGTCCCGGAGAAGACATTTTTACCCCGATGGCCGTTACTATATATATAGGTATAAGCAGGATCATTGCAACAATAGCAGCAACTATATCTATCATGCGTTTAATACTCATCTGCCAGGCTGGCATCAGATCAGGCGAAATCTTTACTAGAGGTGTATGCCAGATTCCTTCAGTTTTAACTGCACCTGTGAGGAAATCCTGCAGGCTCGGCAATATTTTTATTACCACTTCCTTGTCTTCAAGTTCAGTAATAATCATCTCAATTTTATCCTGTTCTGACCGCTCAATGGCAATGATGACTTCTTCGATTTTATAATCCCTAATTATCCTTGACAAATCTTCGATGGAACCAAGATTAGGAAGATGATCTCCGAGCAGGAATTTATCATGATCAGAAGCGGAAACAAATCCAATGAATTTATTACCTCCTGATATTTTTTCATTTTCTATTTCCCTGAAAATCTTAAGTGCATTGCCATTCCCACCAATAATGATACTGGCAAAACCAATGATACGATGATGAATTTTACGAATAGTAGAGGTAGTAATAATAAGCCTCAGTGAATAAGTAAGGGTAAAATGCAGAAAAAACAGAACAAGGAAAGATTGATAATAGGATTTATACGAAACAATCAGGTCATCGAGAATAATTACGAAAAAAATAAAGATAACCCCAAAGAAAGTGATAGAAAATGTCTGGCCGAGCTCATTTAATCTCGATTTTCTGTAAATTTTGCGGTACGTACCGGCAATTATGTAAAGGGTTAGCCAAAAGAAGGGGATTACAGCAATTCCGGCAAAAATCTTTTCGTCGGTAAAAACATCCCTCAAATTATTTAAAATATCCGGATCAATGGAATACTTTCTATAAATAAAAAAAAGCATCCACGCAAAAGCCGCCGATAAAATATCTGCTATAACATATTTGCCGATTTGCAAATTTTTATTCATCAGGGCTCCTGGTTGGTAAGCAATTTTAGGTTATCTATCTTTATTACAGCTGAATCAAATCCATCAGGTAACTCAGCCCGAAGGAACACATTAAAATAATCGGCATTGTAATTATCACTCACAGCGGGTGTGAAATTGATATATATTTTTTTCCAGATGCCATTGGTAGGATTTAATACAACAACAGGGTGACGTGTTATTTGAACGCCGGTTTCAATGATAAAAAGCCCCACAAGCAGTGAAATATCGGTATTATAGTGCATTTCTAGAAATACCGGAGCAGAATTACCAGGTAATTCAATTCCGGGAACTTCTTCATTGAAAGTTGCAATTTCAAGAATCCTGTATTCATTGTCAATAAAACCTTTACCGGATGCATTTCCAAATAAAGGATCGGTTTCAGGATAAGGCATTAATTGCAAAGATGTATCACTGTCCGGTGATGGCTTAAGGGAAATGGAATAATCGTCAAAATCTTCAAGCCAGGCGATGAAAGTGGTGCTATAATATCGAGCCTCAGGTAAAACATTAATTACGGTGTCTTTATAAAAAAAGAAACCACTATCAATTTCCGGCTGGAGAAAAGGATATGGGCCCCTGGTCCCTGACATGCCGTTATATTTAATACCCGGAACAAGGCTGAGCTTATGCTTTCCTTCCAGTAAAACGGGAATTCTCTTGGCTGGTAATTCAAATGCCCCTATGATCTCATCATCCGCATAAACCCATACATCGGTTATATTATGCGATAAGATTCCCATCTCGAGTTGCGAATTCTCAAGTAGTTTGAAAGTATCGACACTCAAATAGGAGGGTATGGTCTGGGCGCCTTCGAACTTCTCGCATGCTGTGAAGCATAAAGAAGTGATGAGGATGGGACAATACCAACCCAAAAATTTTTTATAAAAGACCAATCTTTTAAAATTTTAAGTCTGCGAAAATATAAAAACGAATTTGTATCTAAGGTATTTGGTAGTAAAAAAGCAAAACCAGCAATTTGCAATTCTTATTATTTATTTCTGTAATTCATTTTATTCATGATTTTATGTGCTACATCAAGAGCAGCATAACCGTCTTCAATTGAGACTTCAGGTGTTTTGTTTTCAGTTATCGCATGGGCAAAACTTTCTAATTCAGTTTTGATTGCGTTTATAGAATCTATGACTGGTTTGTCAAAAATGATTTGCCTGGTTCCTTTTCCCTTACCTAAATCTATTAGCATAGCGAGAGGATCTGCTTTTCCCGGATCAGGAACATTTTCAAGCCTTAATATTTCTGTGGTCTTATTAAGAAAATCAACTGAGATATAAGCATCACTTTGAAAAAATCTTGATTTCCTCATATTCTTCATCGAAATACGGCTTGCTGTCAGGTTAGCTACACACCCGTTATCAAACTCGAGGCGTGCATTGGCAATATCGGGTGTATCGCTGACAACAGGAACACCACTTGCATTGATTTTACGAATGCTTGACTTTACTACACTCAGAACAATGTCAATGTCGTGTATCATCAGGTCGAGGATCACCGGGACATCAGTTCCCCTCGGATTAAACTGAGCCAACCTGTGGGTCTCAATGAACATGGGCTGGTTGAAAAAAGGCCTGGCGGCCGTAAATGCCGGATTAAATCTTTCCACATGGCCAACCTGTATTTTCACTTGTGCTTCGTTTGCTAGTGCGATAAGTTTCCTGGCTTCTTCGGGGGTATTAACCACCGGTTTTTCAATAAATACATGCTTAAACCCTTTTAGAGCAGCTGAGGCGCATTCGAAATGGGATATTGTTGGTGTAACTATGTCAACAACATCAGTCTCCTTCAGGAGTGACTGAATGTCGGTAAAACGATTCAAACCATATTCCTGTTCAACTTTTCCGGAAATTTCCTGATCCGGATCATAAAATCCGACCAGTTCATATTCTTTTGTTTCCCTGATACATTTTATATGGATTTTACCGAGGTGTCCGGCGCCCAATACTGCTATTTTCAGCATCTTATCATTTTATTTAAATTGTCGCAAAGGTATTAGGTGATTTTTTAATTTCGCAGAAAAAAAAAATCACTTATAAACGGATAACGGTTAATTACTTAAAGGATTAGTTTTTTTCAAACTAAATGGAAGATACATACCGGCATAAGGGCATGAGGCATAACCTGGTTGAAAAGATCATTGCCAAAGGGATAAAGGATAAACATGTATTAAAAGCCATTGAAACTATCCCCAGGCACCTTTTCATGGACTCTTCATTCCTTGAATACGCCTATGAAGATAAACCTTTTCCAATTGGTTCAGGGCAGACTATATCACAACCCTACACTGTTGCTTTCCAGACCGAATTGCTGAACATTAAAAGAGGCGATAAAGTACTTGAAGTTGGTACAGGATCCGGATACCAGGCATGTGTCCTGATCGAAATGGGAGCCAAAGTATATACGGTCGAACGCCACAAAAGTCTTTACATGCAATCTAAAAAATTGCTGTCGGAGTTAGGCTACAAGCCTGTATTAATGAGTTATGGAGATGGATATAAAGGCCTTCCTGTTCATGCACCCTTTGATAAAATTATTGTCACCGCCGGAGCTCCCTGCGTTCCTGCTGATCTGAAATTGCAGCTTAAAACCGGCGGTTGTCTTGTCATTCCTGTTGGCAATGAGATACAGGTGATGATGAGGATCATAAAAACGGAAAGTGGAAGTTTCACCGAGGAAAAGCATGGAACATTCAGGTTTGTGCCTTTGCTTGAAAACCGGACAAACGATTAAAACATTTGATTAACCTAAATCCACGTTTTTCTGGCCTGATCTTTGTTAAAAAATTGCTCTTCGTCCGTTAAAATAGTTTTGTTTTATTTTGAATAAATATATATCTTTGCCGGAGCAAATTTTGAAAGTTGAATTATTAACATTAAAAAATTATTATTTATGAAAAAATTAGGTTATTTATTAGGATTATTTTTAGTAGCAGGATTTATGTTTTCGTCATGCAGCGATGATGAAGATACAACACCCCAAGAACTTAAACCAACAATTACATTTCAAACAGGGGCTGGGTATACCTATGCAAATACAGTTATAAATATAGGTGACAGTATACTTGTTGGAGTTGTTTGTACGGCAAATTCAAACTCAAATGCCAAGCTCACGAACTTCAAGTTTTATTTTATTGAGAATAACAATACTTATCCTTCAAATGTAAATGTAACATTAAACGACCCATCTTATACCGGTTCGTGGTATATTCCTTTTAATGAAGCTTTTGATGGAAAACTTTATGCTGAGGTAACAGATAAAGACGGACAAAAAAACAATGTTTCCTTTAACATCACAGTTGAATCTGCTACCAATCCTTTAGATGCCGAAGCTGATTTTACATGGCAAAGAGTTGGCGGCACACCCGCAACAGGTTTAGCTCCATTTGGTTTGAAGTGGACATCCAATGGACAAAAAGTATCAGCAAAAATCCAGAAAGATACTGCTGAAAAGTTTGTTGAGCTTACTTCAGCACAATGGACATCAATCGAAACAAAAGAAGATTTGGCAGCTGCAGTGGATGCTGCAACAGCTATAACAGAATATACCGGTATTTCTGCCGATGCATCAAATACTTATGATGAAGTGTTAGCCACAAAATACAACGGGGAATATTTTATTATACATATTACCAATGCAACTGTTGAGGTTGGAGGCTCTGGCACAACAATAACAATTACCGGTAAATACAAAAAATAATTTGCATTAGTGTTAAATAAATTTCTTTAAAAAGAAAAAGAGATGTGTTTACATCTCTTTTTCTTTTTTATCGTATAAATTTGCAAAATAATTTAACTTTTTACAAAATGAGAAAATCACTTATTAGCTTAACTACATTTATTTTGCTGGTAACAATATTTGTTTCCTGCAGCAAAGAAGAAACAAAAGAAACTCCTCCTCCCACAATTTCGTTTCTGACAGGTATACACCCCGGTTCAGGATTGCCTTATATTACTAAAGATACCTCCCTGGTTAAAGGCACAAAGTTTGCATTTGGAATTGCTGCATCAACTGGATCAGGCGACAATCTTAAAAGATTACTTGTAAAAGGTAATTTCGAGAATGTGTCTTACAGAACCCTTATCGATACAACCTTTGACAGTCCTTCGATTACTTACGATAGTACAAATTTTGCTTATACCGGTACTCCAGGAAATGAAGATTTTGAGTTTACGGTTTGGGATAAAAATGATCAAAGCGCAACTATCGGATTTAGATCACAACTGAACCGGAACCTCCAAGTATTAAAGAGTATGAAGGAATAATTTTGGGAGCGCAAGCAAATACGACAGGAAGTTCTTTCGCAACAGAAAATGGCAATGTTTATACTATAGAAGAGGCCAAAATTAACTCTGAACAGGTGGATTTCCTTTATTTCTTTTTAGCACCTAACAATGCAACCCTTGCAGCTCCTAATGATGCCACAGCAATGTCTATTTTCACAGGAGCTAACGGTCTAAGCCACTGGGCGGTAAGAAATCCAACAAAATTTAAACTGACTAATAAAACCAGCGATGATTTTGATGATATTCAATCATCCCAACAAATAAGTGCTATCTGCAATGCTGTGGGGTTACCTAATCTCACAATATTAAGTAATCTTGAGCCCAATAAAGTAATACTTTTTCAAACCCATGATGATCTTTTTGGATTGATTCGTATAGACGCTATTACCGGTGAAAACAATGCCGGCACAATTGAAATTTCTGTAAAAGTGCAACAAGCAAAATAATAATTCATTGTATAATGTAAAAAAAAGAGGATCACTAAGTGTTCCTCTTTTTTTTATTTTTGCCGATAAATATGTTATAATTTTAAAATTATGAAAATCAACAAGAGGTTCCCGGTTATTATTTCAAGTCTTATTTTTTTATCAGGATTAATTTTCCCAATCCTGTTTTCTTGTTCAAAAGATGAAGATACCAACGATATCCCGGCAATTGAAAAACCGGGAATACTCCTTACAGATCCTGACACATCCCACCTCCCATGCGCTGCTTCAAAGGCAATATTTATTGATCTGAAAGCAGAATCGAATTCAACTTCAGGACAGCCACTAAGCAATTTAACAATCACAAGTAAGTTTGGTAATGAACAGCCAATTACAGTTTTAGATAGCGCTATAGGCGGAAGTTTATTAACATTGATTGATTATCTGATTATTTCCAACAGCCAGTTCGGATCTGAAGTATGGACTTTCAGGATTACCGATAAGGCAGGTCAGTCCGGGGAAATTACTCTTACTTTACAAATTTACCCTTCTCCATCAATAACATTAAAAACAGGTATACAGGCGGTTTCCGGATTGCACTATATAAGCAAGGATACGACTTTAACTCAAGGCACAAAAGTTGCAGCAGGTATTATTTCAACTACCCAGTCATTGGCAAATTTAAACAGGTTACAAATATTAGGCATCTTTGAAAACTTTACTACCCGGACAATAATTGATACCACATTTAATAGCAATTCTTTTAACAATGACATTGCATTTTTTACATATCCTAACCCCGGAGATGAATATATCGAAATAACCGTCTGGGACAAAAACGAGGCTAGCAGTGTCATTGGTTTTACTATAACAACAGAACCAGCAACAACGAGTATAATAATTTATAACGATAAAATATTGGGAGCACAAGCAAGCACGATAGGTGCTTTTTTTTCCACAGAGGATGGAAGCATTTACAATTTGGATGATGCTAAGCTTAATTCGGAAAAAATAGATTTTCTTTATTTCTATTCTGACACATATCATGCAACCCTTGCAGCGCCGGACGATGCAGATGCAGCCTTAGTTTATACAGGGACTAACGGTTTAGAAACCTGGACAACGCTGAATTCAACTAAATTTAAGGTTACAGCTCTTAGCAGCAGTCAATTTAACGATATCCAAACAGCGAATCAAATAGTTGCCATTGCAGCCATTCCCGCCCCCAATCTGCCAAAGGTTACTGATTTGACAGTAGGAAAAGTTCTCGCTTTTAAAACTGAACAAGAATTCTTTGGTTTGATCCGAATAGATGCAATAAGCGGTGCAAATAGCAGCGGCACATTAGAAATTACGGTTAAAATCCAAAACTAACATTGTTCGGTTTAATCTAAAAAAAGAGATTATCTGAACATGGTTTTTTAGTTGAAATAACCACTTCGTGGTTAAATCAGCCTTTTGATTATTCGTAGTTGATGTGTGTATTTCTGAAGATCGTTGTTGAATATTCCCTGGTGATCGATCGTATCGATCCTGACCTTGCCTGAAGCATGAATGATTTTGTTTGGCTTGATTACTATTCCGACATGGGAAATTTTACCTTCACTGTTATCGAAAAAAGCGAGGTCCCCTGGTTCGGCTTCATCAATCAGGCTGATGGTTTCACCCTGAGCAGCCTGTTGAGCTGCATTTCGCAGAAGCTCTACACCGTTCACCTTAAACACGGTTTGCGTAAGGCCTGAGCAGTCGATACCAAATGGAGTTTTGCCACCCCACAGATACGGGGCATTTAAAAATAACATGGCATCTTCAATAATGGAAGTATTCAGCGGTTTTGTATCCGGTGGGGAAAGATTGCCTGTAAATGTATAATTCATACCCTCAACTGAAAACCTTCCATTCTCAGCTTCTCTGATGGTACTACCGAACACAACCGGAATAATTTGTCCCGTATCATTATTTATAACCTCTACCAGATCCTTTATATATCCGGGTTTAGCTCTGCTCAACCGGTAAAACTCTTCCTGACTAATCTCATAGATTTGCTTATAATCAATCCAACCTTCATAATTATCAAATACACCTCTGACCATTAGCCAGTTTCCAGAAATATCATTAATCACGGCTAAATCACCAAACAGCATCTGGGTGCTGATCTCAGATTGGTCAGTTGGTTCAGATCTTACAGGAATTACGCTCAATAAGCAAATACCAAATTTCATGGGGTACAGGATGAAAATTAGTTTGCAAAGATAAACTTCCTCAAACAATTCATTTATCCGAAATGAACAATAAAATGCAACCAATTATCATTCTTAATAGCAGTTTTACATTTTTCCAATTGACAATATGTTTTGGATTTTTTGAATCGCTATCTTTGCCCAAATTTATTTTGATGATATTCAGAAGAATACCTGCGGGTTTTTTTATTATTGCTCTATTATTGTTATCCATTGCTCTCATTACCTCCTGTAAAAAGGATGAGATCATTGGAACAGACAATTCCTACAGGCTTGAATTTTCGGAAGACACTATCGTTTTCGATACCGTATTTACCACAATCGGCTCAACTACTCGTGTACTTAAAGTTTATAACAGAAATAAGGAGAGGATAAAAATCTCCAGTATTAATCTTGCTGAAGGCACTCAATCTCAATACCAGATCAACGTTGATGGTATGTCTGGAACCCAATTCGAAAATATTGAAATTGGGGATGGCGACAGCATTTTCATTTTTGTGAAAGTCACCGTTGATCCTACATCTCAAAATTCCCCCCTGATCATATCCGATTCTCTTGTGTTTGAAACCAATGGCAATATTCAGGATGTCGATCTTGCAGCCTGGGGTCAGGATGCACATTTCTTCGTTGGCAACAAAAGAATTGAAGGATTGAGTTATCCTTATATAATTGTCGCTAATGAAGGCGAAACCGTAAACTGGGAAGACGATAAACCTTATGTAATTTATGGATGGGCTGTTGTTGACTCAACTGCTATTCTGAATATTGGACCGGGGTGCAACATCCATTTTCATCAAAACTCCGGTTTATGGGTTTACCGGGGTGGCAGTATTCGGGTAAATGGAATACTGGATAGCGTCGTAACCTTCCAGGGTGACCGGCTGGAAATGGAATACCGGAACCTTCCCGGTCAATGGGACCGGATTTGGATCAATGAAAGCAGTGTTAACAGTGAGTTTAATTATGCAGTAATCAAAAATGGATTTATTGGCCTCCAGGCAGAAACAACAGAAGGAGGATATGGGAAGTACCCTTTCGCTTAATAATACCATTATTGAAAACATGAGCCTTTGGGGTTTATTTACAGTGGCCTACAGAATCAATGCATCCAATTGTGTTTTTGCGAATTGCGCTGATAAAACATTGTTCCTCTCAGTTGGCGGCAGCTATGATTTCCGTCATTGCACCTTTGCCAATTACTGGACGAGTACTGTAAGGCAGGAGCCTTCGTTTGTGGTTAGTAATAACCTTATTATAACTGATGAGAATGGCAATCCTGTTACACTTCTGGGTGATCTTCTGAACGGTTATTTCGGTAATTGTATCATATACGGCTCCATTGAAGAAGAAATCATCTTATCCAATAATGATCAGGTTTTGTTCAACTATAATTTTGATCATTGTTTAATGAAGACTTTACTTGAAATTTCGGATCAGGAGCATTTTACCAATTGCCAAAAAAATAACGATCCTTTATTTATCGACGTCTATAACCTGAACTACAGGATTGACACTTTATCACCTGCAATTGATTATGGAAGTATTGAAATTGTGAATGGTTCTCCGGTTGATATATCAGTGGACCTGGATGGTGATCTGCGAAATGCCGACAGCGCTCCCGACTTAGGGGCTTATGAATTCAAACCTCAAGACAGGAATCGCTAAAAAGCGGGAGGGTCAGATTAGTAATTTTCCTCCAGGCACTTTTTCCTGAAATCATAGACTTTCCTGAATCCATATCCTACAGATAAAGAAAGCAATATCAGGAAACTCCCTCCTAAAGGCGCCCCGCCTCCGACAGGTATGCCACCGGGTCCGGGCTCATTACCCCCATTCGGATGAGGCGGCATTTGAGCCATCAAGGATAGCGAGAAAAGAAACGCAAATATCACCGAACTAATTACTGATTTTTTCATTTTTTTTATAATTTCAAATTATTTTTCAACGTATAGCGTTTAAAATGCAAGCCATTTTATAAAATATCGTGCCGTGTTAAAATGCACATCCAACAAATCTGATTTTCAACGGTGTATAAAAATCTAAGTGTGTTTACGATAAAAGTTATTATCCGGTTTCAGATATTTATATATTACTTTCGGATAAGGGATTTCTTTTTATACTTTTGTTTCTAAATTGATAGACAAACACCATTGGTATAAGAACTTTTTGAATATGGAATATACATTAGGATGGATAGACTATACAGTAATGATCATCTATTTCATTTTTGTACTTGGGATAGGTTGGGCTCTGAAGCGTTATATGAAATCGGCATCAGCTTTTCTGGAAGCGGGCCGGTCTTTGCCGGCCTGGATAACCGGACTTGCTTTCATCTCGGCCAATCTCGGCGCCCTGGAGGTTATTGGAATGGCTGCATCCGGCGCCAAATATGGTATGACAACTGTTCATTTCTATTGGGTAGGCGCTATTCCGGCTATGATCTTTTTAGCTTTGTTCATGATGCCATTCTATTACGGTTCAAAAGCCCGATCGGTTCCCGAATATCTTAAGCTCAGGTTTGATGAAAAAACAAGGGCTTTCAATGCTATATCCTTCGCCATCATGACGGTTTTTGCTTCGGGAATTTCAATGTATGCCCTTGCACTTTTGCTCGAAATATTACTTGGATGGGATTTTAATTTCAGCCTTATTGTATCAGCCTCTATTGTTCTTGTTTATACCTACCTGGGTGGATTAAGGTCTGCTATTTACAATGAAGTTTTACAATTTTTTCTGATTGTGGCAGGATTTTTACCTCTTGTAATTCTGGGCATCATTAATATCGGTGGATGGGAAGGATTAAAGGCCAATCTTGACGCCAGCATGATTCATACCTGGAAATTTACCGGAAGTCCTGATTCCAACCCAATGGGGGTAGAATGGTTTGGGATTTTTATGGGTCTGGGGTTTGTTCTTTCTTTTGGGTACTGGTGCACTAACTTCCTTGTCGTACAAAGGGCCATGGCGGCCGGAAGCATGACTGCAGCCCGCAAAACTCCATTGATTGGTGCTATTCCAAAAATGTTCATTCCTTTCCTGGTCATCGTTCCAGGAATGATAGCTATGGCTTTGGTTGCCGATCCAGCGAGTGGTTTTTCGTTACCCCTGAAAGGCGGAGGTTATGACTATGATAAAGTTATCCCTATGATGCTTGGGCATTATTTTCCGACAGGATTGCTCGGTCTTGGGCTTACTGCCCTGATGGCTTCATTTATGTCGGGGATGGCTGGCAATGTGACGGCATTTAATACTGTGTTTACCTACGATATTTATCAGAGTTACCTGAACAGAGGGAAATCGGACCGTCATTATCTGCGGGTAGGTCAGGTAACTACGATAATTGGTGTTCTTATCAGCATCCTCACGGCTTATGTCGCTGCTCTTTTCAACAATGTAATGGATTTCCTTCAACTGATCTTTGCCTTCATCAATGCACCGCTTTTTGCCACATTCCTGCTGGGTATGTTTTGGAAACGAACAACTGGTAATGGAGCCTTCTATGGTTTACTTATCGGAACACTTGCAGCTGCGTTTCATCACGGACTAACGGTTCCGGAGGGCGCAACCTCTCTAATCAAGGGAGGATGGATGGGTTCATTGGTGCATGAATATCCAAGCGAAATGGCGCAGAATTTCTGGACCGCAATATGGGCATGGTCAGCCTGCTTTTTTGGAACGATCATTATTTCATTTGCTACCAAAAGATTAAGGACAGATGATGATTTGAAAGGCCTTGTTTATTCACTCACACCCCGAATTAAAGAAAGCCACATCGTCTGGTACGACCGACCGGTTACTCTTGCAATAGTAGTGGGAATTATGGCAGTTATTTTAAGTTTAATATTCTGGTAATAAGTTAAAAATTAATACAAATGGGAGTAGATATTAGAATACCAATCGGCTTAATGTTTACCATTCTCGGAGGTTTGCTTGGCATCTTCGGATTGGTGACTAGCAGGCGATGGAGCAATGTATGCCAAATCGCTCAATATAAACGTGAATCTTTTTACAGGTATTGGGATGCTGGTATTCGGCATCATAATGCTTGCTTTCGCATGGAAGCCTGGAAAAAAGAAAAATGCATGACCAAATATTTCTTTAGACCATAGGTTTATTAATCAAAAAGATAACAAATTGAAGTAATTATGAAAAATCGTTTTTTATGTCCTTCATGCAGGTCAGACCTTAAAATTAAAAACTCTGTGATCTTTTCGGCTCAAACTGAAAAAGGAATAAAAGGGCTGGTTCTTCTTAGTCCGGAACTTGGGAATTACTCCATCCTTCATGTACCGGCGTTTAAATATTCTGATGGCGAACACATTGATTTCTTCTGTCCGGTCTGTCATTCGGATCTTGGAATTCCAAACGTGAGCAAGGACCTTGCATCCGTTATCATGATCGATGAAAGGAAGGTGGAATACAATATTGTTTTTTCACAGATCGCTGGGAAAAAATGCACCATTAAAATGAAGGAGAATGCCATCATAGAATCCTATGGCGACAATGCGGATGAATTTTCTAATTTCTGGGGTGCCAGACCAAAGTATTAGAAAATTATTTTGAGATAAAGGTTATTATAACAATCCAAGTTCAAATTAACCCAATTGGCGTTTTGGGATTTAGTGAGGTCCATGTTCCAAATTCTCGACACTCATTGCTTATTGAATTCGATCAATAGCAGAAATGCATAGATATATGGTTCAATGATCTCCCAAAAGCAAAGATACTCGGACTATTTTAAATTTCCACTTAGCACTATTTTTGCCAAATGATCAAAACAAGTTTGTAAAAGTCTCAGATCAAATCATTCAATTATCATTTTTTTCATCAGGCTTTGTCCTCCCGCTTCCAGCTTATAAAAATACAATCCGGAGGGTAAACCTTTACCCGAAAAATCTACCTGGTATTGACCAACAGGTTGCCTTTCATTAACCAGCGAAGCAATCTCTTTACCCAGAAAATCATAAACTTTAAGGCTAACATCATTCGCTTTTGTTAATGAATAACTAATAACTGTGTTTGCATTGAAGGGATTCGGACGATTCTGCTCCAAGGATTACGACCATTCGAAGAAATACCCGTATTTCATCAACACCTGCGGGCCCGCCGGCTTTTGAATAGGAAAAAGCATTAATCTCGATGGTCGAAAGGTTGAATTGCTCTTCATAAATGGATGTAATATGAACTTGAGTAAGGTCACTTGCATACCAATGATAGTTCTTGGTAAACAAAGTATCAATGTCAGGATAAGAAATACTTTCATGAAAGCCGGTAAGTCTAAGGCATGAATAATTACCAGAGGGTAATGTCATTGTTCCAAATGCATCAACAAGGTATTCAGATCTTGAAACGGAATAAACGTAAGGTGGAAACAAATACGTAGTATCCCAATCCGTCTCCCAATTAGTTCCATATGTAAATGGTATAATGGCTTGAACTACCGGAGGATCATAGATAGGCCAGGCTTCAATTTCATCACTTAATCCATGAAGCAATAGCTGATCCGAAGTGAGCTGTTGATAAGTCCATGCATGCAAGGTATCTTCACCATATCCAATATTGTAGACATTTTCATACCTAACAATATTACAACCAGGAAATAAAGAGTAAAATGGCGCTGAAGAAGGCTCTACAGAAACGCCATCTCCTGACTGGCTAAAATCATAACCGGTAAAATCCCAGCTTTGTGCCGAGCCGGATGGCTCACCTACAAACACTGTAAGCGGGTCCCCGAATATAGGTGTTGCATAGCCTGTGTAATCACTTCCTTGATCCATGGCATTCTCATAATCTGAATGCGTAAGGGTGATTTGTGAAAAAGCGACCGAAGTAATCGCTAAAAAAATTAGTAAAAGTTTTGTTTTCATTTTTAACCTCCTTTTTTAAAAGTGTAAGTAAATCAATAATTAACTATTTCTTGAAAATAAAATAAACTGCCAATACAAGGAAAAGAAAACCAATAAAATGGTTATATCTGAATTCTTCATTCTTAAAAAGTAAGGTAGTAAAGACAGTAAAAACCATCAGTGTGATTACCTCCTGGATTACTTTCAACTGCACAAGTGTAAAAGAGCCTCCTGTTGCGTGATAACCCAACCGGTTGGCCGGAACCTGGAAACAATATTCAAAAAAGGCAATGCCCCAACTGATAAGGATTACTGAAAACAATCCAAGATTTCTAAGTGAATTGATTTCATTGAACTTCAGGTGGCCATACCAGGCAAATGTCATAAAGGTGTTGGATAATATCAATAGTCCTATTGTATATAGCCCTCTCATACTTATTTATTGATCTGATTGATATAAAAATTTACCATGTCAGGAAACAATTCTGAAACATCTAAACAAATGCAATATTACAAAGGTTATTGAAGATTCCAAAAATATTCAAGGATTTTTTTTTACTAATTGATTAACTATTAAATAATGTTTATGTAAATTTGCATTAAACAAACAAATAAAAATGTTATGGGCTTTATCAAAGAATTCAAACAATTTGCTATGAGAGGCAATGTTCTCGACATGGCTGTGGGTATTATCATTGGCGGCGCTTTCGGGAAAATAGTCAGTTCTTTTGTCGCTGATGTAATCATGCCCCCGATCGGTGTGCTGCTTGGAGGAGTGGATTTTTCCAGCCTCAAACTGACTATTAAAGAAGCAGTGATGAATGATGCCGGAGGAATTGCAAACCCTGCTGTTACAATTAATTATGGTGTATTTATTAACACTGTGATTGATTTTATCATCATTGCTTTTGCGATTTTCATGGTGATAAAGGCAATGAACAACCTGAAGAAAAAGGAAGAGGCTGCACCTGCACCACCTCCTGCACCTTCAAATGAAGAAAAACTGCTTACAGAAATCCGGGATCTTTTAAAGAAATAAACTATTTTTAAGATCAGGATCAACCTGCTTTTGAAAGCACAAGCAATTCAGAAGCAGGTTTTTTATTTTCATGAACTGATCTGCAAATTGTTCAATAATCGGTGAACAAATCATTAAACCGGATTTACAATTAAGTGTCCTTTTAATTTTAATTTGTAAAAAATATAATGATGAAAAAAGGCGCTTATACACTGTTGATTACTCCGTTTAATAAGGATTTTTCCCTTGATGAAGAGGGACTTCGCCGGTTGGTCAGGATGCAGGTAAATTCTGATGTTTCAGGTATTGCCCCGCTCGGTGTGACAGGCGAAAACACCCTGATGACAGACAAAGAGGTTATCCGTCTTGTAGAAATCGTTACCGAAGAAGCCAAAGGTAAAAAGTTGATCCTGCCTGATATTTGCTTAGCAGGTACACGGGAATCAATCGAGAGGGCAAAGAGGTTTGCAGATGCGGGAGCTGATTTTGTTGTGGCATTTACTCCATTTATGGTTTTACCAACACAAGCCGGACTTATAAAGTACTATGAAACAATCGCCGACCATTCACCTGTTCCTGTAATTCTTCACAGTTCGAAAGACCGAACCGGCGTTGAACTCGCTGCTGAAACAACTGCTTTACTTGCAAAACATCCAAATATTGTCGCAATAAAAGACGGCAAGAAAGAACTCGATCATCTTGCAAAGATCATGTACCTTACTCAAAACGATGATTTCCTTGTATTTACTGGTAAGGATACTACTGCTTATCCTACCGTTGCATTTGGAGGAGCCGGATCGTTTACAGTTTCAGGAAATGTAATTCCCGATGTAATGGGAAAAATGATCAACTTTGCCATTGAAGGAAAGAATTCGGAAGCACAGCGGTTACATTTCGATTATTACCCTTTGTTCGAATCAATGCGGTTCGAATCCAATCCCATGGCAACAAAAAAAGCGCTTGAGCTGATGGGAATAATTAATGGGACCCTTCGACTTCCGCTGACTGAATTAAGCGAAGGAAAAACCAAAATCCTCCAGACCATACTCAAGGAAAGGGAACTGATATGAACCATGTAAAGATCAAGGCTCCTGCAACAAGCGCCAATGTGGGACCCGGTTATGATATTTTTGCGCTCGCCTTAAAAGATCCTTTCGATGAAATTGAAATAATCCTTAACGATTCAGGCAGTATTACCATTGAAATTACAAATGACAATCAGAATATTCCCACTCATCCCCAGGATAATACCGCCGGGCTGGCAGCATTGGAACTTATAAATGCCCTGCGGTTAAAGCAAGGCATCACCATTAAAATCATCAAGCACATGTGTTCAGGCGGCGGAATGGGAACAACAGGGGCTTCCGCAGCCGGCACAATTTTCGGGTTAAACCACCTGCTTAACCTAAATTTAAGTTTTAATGAGCTAATCGATTTCGCACGCAAAGGTGAAGTCGCTTCAGGCGGATCTCCTCATGCTGATAATGTCGCTGCTGCAATTCTGGGTGGTTTTGTTCTGGTAAAAAGCTATCATCCGATTGATGTACTGAAATTAGACCTTCCGGCAATTCCGGTTGTTCTTGCTGCAATCAAAAAGAGCCAGCGAACTACACGTGGATTTATAACTTACGAAATTGGCCAGGAAAAGCTAAAAGAACAAATGGCGCGCTGTTCAAGGGTCATCCATGCTATACATACCCAGGACCCTGAAGAATTCGGTAAAGCCATTTCCGTTGATTATATTCATGAGCCGGTCAGAGGCGCTGCCATACCAGGATACTGGGAAATAAAGAAAAAGGTGATTGAGATGGGTGCTTTCGGATGCACCATCAGTGGAGGCGGTTCATCTGTTATTGCCTTTTGCCCTCAGGATAAGCAAAAGGAAATTTCTCAATTTATGAATAAGGAATTTTCTTCCAATCCGAATTTTTCAAAAATATATGAAACATTCACCTCCAACGAGGGTGTTCAGATAATCAAATAAGAATTATGATGCCGGTATTTGATTTTTCAGGTCAGAACATATTGGTCACAGGAGCATCAAGGGGAATCGGAAAGGCAATAGCCACGAAGTTTGCTGAATCCGGCGGAAATGTTATTATTCATTACCATAAAAACAGGAAAGCCGCAGAGGAGGTTTTGTCATTCCTTAAACCTAATCATCATACCATCATCAAGGCTGACCTTTCTGATCCAAACCAGGTTGAAAACCTTAGCAAAAAATGCTTTGAAAAGTATAACCAGATAGATGTTCTAGTAAATAACGCCGGTGTATTCGAAGAATTTGACATAATGGAGCTATCTTATGACAATTGGCAGAAAAGCTGGCGGAAGACTATCGAAACCAACCTGAGTGGTACTGCAAATCTTTCTTTTTTAATTTCGAAAGTGATGAAGGATAAGGGAGGATGCAAGATCATTAACATTTCTTCCCGCGGTGCATTCAGAGGGGAACCGGATGCTCCGGCTTATGGGGCAAGTAAAGCCGGGATGAATTCATTTGGCCAATCATTGGCCCGGGCGCTAGCAAGATACAATATCATGGTTTATACGGTTGCACCGGGTTTTGTCGCCACTGAGATGGCCGAATATGCCATGGTGGGAAAAAGGGCAGAAGAAATCCGGAATCAAAGTCCGCTCCAAAGGATTGCTCAGCCAGAAGAAATTGCTCAGACTGTTCTTTACCTTGCATCACCGGGAACTGATTATTTGACCGGGTGTATCGTTGACATTAATGGAGCTTCATACCTCAGAACCTGAGAATTCTTTCTTAAGACTTGTATTACAGAACAATTAACTTTTTTGATTCGGTACTTCCGTTATTAAAAACTATTTTTAACAAATAGGCACCTGTGGAAATATCTGAAATGCTGATGGTCAGGCTTTCATTTTGAGATAATACAACCGTTCCTTTCTTGCAAATATTCCCAAACATATCGTTTATATAATAGGTAAAACCACAATTCTCATTAGTAAATGATTTAAGCTGAATCGCCTGATTTGCAACTGGATTTTGTTGAAGATGAACTTTCTCCTCAAAGAAAACAGGGTTAGATACCGATGTTAAAATCTGTGGCATTTCACTGCACCCGGGACCTCCATAAACGCCGATATCACTTGCCAACCCTCCTTTTGCCGGGTAAAGGGCAAAACCGGCATTGTTTGGGTCTTCCGGATCGTTAAAAAGGGCATCCGGATTACCGGCATCAATACATTCCGAATTATCATCAAGAATAAAATTGCCGGTAATAAACTGTGGATTGACATTTATATTCCCGGTTCCAGCCCAACCATTTTCGACGCAACAATAAGAAATGGTTCCTGAACCACCCTGAATTTGAGCGCCAATGGTTGCTGTATTGCCCCAAAAAATATTATTGGTCAGACTTGAAACCGCTGACCAAAGTCTTATTCCACCACCCCCAAGAACCGAATGATTATTCACGATAGTATTGTTATTGATAATGATCGGATCAGCTCCATTTGAATAACACCAAAGTCCACCTCCGCCATAATCCTGACCTCCGGAATTAAAAGCTATAATGTTATTTTTTATAAGTGCCCCGGAGAAATTAAGAACGATACCACCCCCATAGCGGCCTTGATTAAAGGTAATAATATTATTAAGGATAAGAGGATTTCCATCACCTACACGTATAGCACCTCCTCCGGCGCTTACTGCTCCGGATGGAACATTAATTGCTTCATTACCAGAAATAATGTTGTTTTTAATGATCGGGGAAGATGCCTGAATTAGTATTGCACCACCTTCCGTATAAAAATTATTGGGACCATGCTCATCTTCCCACAGGGTACCCGATCCACCAGTAAGGGTAAATCCCTCTAATACTGCAGAAGAATTTTCTCCTGAAACAATCAGAACGCAACTTGCAGTGTCCGGATGAACTGGATTACCACCATTAATAATCGTTTGAATGATATCCTCAGGATTACCATTTAGTGGAAAGTTGCTGCAAACCACAATATTCTTCCCTTTAAAATTGATATTTTCAAAATATTCACCCTGTTCGACGAGGACGGTATCTCCATTTGCAGAGGCATCAATTCCTTGCTGAATGGTTGCAAAATCATCCGGGATATGAATAATCTGACCATGTAATATTCTTAAAAAGAATAATCCGATTAAAAGCGAAATGTACTTCATAATTTAATGACTTTTTATGCAAAAGTAAAAAAAGCTAATGTTCAACAGGTAATTGCCTTATAAATCCCTCTTCAAGCGAAATAAATGTTTCGGTACTGGTTATTTCTCTTACCGACTGTATTTTCTCAACTAAAATCTTTTTCAGGTGCTCATTGCTTTGTGTAAAGATTTTTACAAGCAGGGAATATTTTCCGGTAATATGATGGCATTCTACAATTTCCGGTATTTCACTGATTTTCTGAAAAACCTCCTGGTGGGTAGTTTCTCTTACAAGATTAACCTGTATACCAACAAATGCGCAGGTATGATAACCAATGCCCTTGGGATCGACAATAAACTGAGAACCACTGATGACACCTTCTTCAATCATTTTATTGATCCTTTGATGGATTGCTGCACCTGATACGTTGCATTTCCGGGCGACTTCAAGATAAGGCATCCGGGCATTCTTGATAAGAAATGACAGTATTCTCCGGTCAAGACTGTCAAGATGAAATTTATCCGTCATAATTTGTCAACAATAAATACTAACATTACTCTTTTTTTGCAAATATAGTAACAGTCTGTTAAAATTTTAATCTTTTCAGTTACATATAATTCGATAAAGTATATTTTTTGCCATAAATTCAAGATGATAAAATATGAAATTCGATTCTGCAATAAACATTATAACTATGCTATACCTTGGTGACGTGAATCCAAGTTTATCCCTTTCGGCACCTGTAACTTTTACTCAGGCCAATATTGCTCAGGGAAAAGCGACTTAACGGAAATTCCTGAAGGACTTCAAAAAGAAATAGGAATATCGGAAGGATTGGTAAGATTATACATCGGATTAGACAAGGATATAATGCATAATTAAAAGAAAATAAAAACCTGTCCTGGTGGCATCAGACAATAACTAACCAACCATAATATTTACATCTGGATATCTGTATTTTGTTGAAATGATTTGTTTACTAAGGAAAACAGCCAGAGTTAGCGGGCCAATCCTTCCTATAAACATGCTCAATGTAATGATCAGTTTTCCTGTATCGGAAAGATAAGGTGTAATACCGGTTGAAAGTCCGACAGTTGCGAAAGCAGAAATCTCCTCAAAAATAAGTTTCAGGAATGGGACATGAGGCTCGGTAAAAGAGAGCAATAAGGTTGAAAAAAATATCAGGAATATTGAGAACAAGGCAATCGCATAGGCTCTGTCAATCAATGAAAATGAAAAAGTATGATGATAGGCTTCAACATTTTTTTTCCCCCGAATTGTTGCAATTGATGTTCTGAGTATTACTGAAAATGTTGTAGTTTTTATACCTCCACCGGTTGAACCTGGTGAAGCCCCAATATACATCAGGAAAATAAAAAAAATAAGAACTGGCTGTGTTAAAGCACCAATATCTACAGAATTATAACCGGCAGTGCGTGTTGTTATGGATTGAAATAACGCCGTAATTATTTTTTCCCGTAATATCTGACCTGAAATTACTTTGTCCCATTCGGCATATAAAAATAAAGCGGCACCTGCAAGTATTAACCAAAGGGATGTCTTAATAGCGATTTTTGACCCGATTTTAAAGTGTTTCCATATATTCCTCCATTTTCGGGGGTCAAGGAGTATTTTATGAAAATCTTCGAGTGTAGTAAATCCAATGCCACCTAAAACAATGAGGATCATGATGACGATATGAACGTTGAAACATTGATTAATACCCGGCTCCCACAAATTCTTTGAATACAAGGAAAATCCGGCATTATTAAAGGCAGAAATGCTGTGGAATACGGAATAATAGAATTTCTCAAAAACCGAATGAAAGCTAATATTTTTCAGCCATGAAAAATAAATTATCAGGGCGCCTGCCAACTCGATAACGATACTGAAAAATATAATTCTTCGCAGAAGGTTACGGGTATCGGAAATCTTATCACTGCTTAAAAAATCGCGGAGAACAGATTGATACCTTACACTGTCGGTTCGGTAAAATGTTGC
The DNA here is from genome assembly GCA_963708435.1 of uncultured Bacteroidales bacterium. Lineage (GTDB taxonomy): Bacteria > Bacteroidota > Bacteroidia > Bacteroidales > JAADJA01 > JAADJA01. Next base: position 31,608 of record CAVPSZ010000018.1, on the reverse strand, counting down.
GAAGAAGGTAGCAAACGACACAATGTTAATACCGCCAAGTTGAATCAGAATAAGGATAACTACTTGTCCCTTGAAGGTGAAATATGTTCCGGTATCAACAACCGTCAATCCGGTAACACAGCTTGCACTTGCAGAAGTAAACAAGGCATCGATAAAGCGAATCCCGCCTATTGTCATTTCAGGAAGCATCAATAGGCCTGCCCCAAAGAAAATGAGCAGGATAAATGATAACGTCATCAGTGCTGAAGGTCCGAGTGCTAAAAGTTTTAAATGATGGCTGGCTTTACCCACCTCGAATCCAACAATGATAAGAAAATAAATCTGGATGGACAGCAAGACGTAAGGCTGCAAATCAAAATGTAATTTTTCAGAAAAATAAGCGACTATCGATACACCAATTAGATAATAAAACAAAATAAGGACGAGTAAAACAGCAAGCACTATGGCTTCAGCAAGGTTTCTTTTCAGAAACTGCAGGGGATGGAAGTCATAAAAGAATTGTGTAAAAAACTTCAGCAAATAAAAACTAATGCTGAAGGTAACAAGATTAATAATCAGCCTAATCCTTTGCTCATTGCCCGGATAGCCATAAAAATAAATAATGACTGCTATCGTAGAAAGGGAAACGAGTATGGACCCGACTTTCAGGGAGTTTAGAACAACCTTCTTGTGTGAAAAAAGCCTTACGTTAATACGTTCCCTGATCCTATCGATCAATTGTTTATCCATGTTCTATGCAGCCAAAGGAAAGCAGTCTTCAATCATTGATCTCGACAAAGCGGTCAATGTCCTTACTTTTACCAAAGATAACAAGGTTATCCGACTCTTCAAGAATGGTTTTTGAATCCGGCACACCGGTAATGTGCTGTTCCAATGTCTTAGAATTATCTCCGTCGACAAAAAACTGCTTTTTAATAGTGATAAGGCTCAGCTTGTACCTGTCGCGGATATCTATATCTCCCAATGTCCGGCCTACGGTTTTTCGTGGAGCAATCAATTCGACGATTTTATAACCATCTGGCAACTGCAAATAAGATACAAGATTGGGATTAAGCAGTCTTTCAGCAACGATAACTCCTACTTCAACCTCCGGAGAAAAAATATCTTTGACACCAATCTTTTCCAAAATTCGCTTTTGAGCTTCCCCTCTGGCCCTGGCAATTATTCTCTTGATTCCAATTTCTGTGAGTGTGACAATGCATAACAATTCCTGCTCAAAATCGCTTCCAATAGCTACCACGACTGTGTCAAAAGTATTAATATCCTGCGACAGTAATGCTTTTTTATCGGTTGCGTCGAGGCAGACAGCATAGGCCACATCATCAGCAAGGGATTCGATGACGCTCTGATCCGAATCAATGGCCATTACATCTATTCCATTCTGAGATAAAGCTTTTGCTATAGAAACACCGAATTGTCCGATCCCGATTACACAAATTTTTTGTTTGTTCATCTTAGTCTAAATTTGCAGGTGGCAAAAGTATAACTAATTTTTAACCTGAAAAATTCGTTATATAATCAGGTTGACCGCAAAATATCTTATGTTTACTTTTGGCAAAAAGTTAATCTCTTTAAAAAGTATTTAAATCAATTTTGACATATAAATTAAGAGTTTTATCAGATGGATTTTAAAAGCCTTTTTCCCAATACCAAGCCCCTGATAGCATGTATTCACCTTCTGCCACTTCCCGGAGCACCAGGATATGCCGGATCGATGAATCGGATAATTAAGGTCGCATTGAATGAAGCGAACCTTTTTCTTAAATATAAGGTCGATGGACTGATCGTTGAAAATTTCAGGGATAATCCGTTTTACCCGGATAACCTTCCTCCTGAGACCGTTGCTGGTATGACTGCAGTGACAAGAGAAATCGTTAGAAAGTTTAAGGGTCCGGTTGGGGTTAATGCCCTTCGCAATGATGCTCATGCCGCTTTGTCTGTGGCAAATGCTGCTGAAGCCCATTTCATAAGGATTAATATCCACATCGGTGCAGCACTTACTGACCAGGGAATTATTGAAGGCAGGGCATGGGAGACCCTGAGAATCAGAAAATGCCTAAATGAAAAAATACTGATATTTGCTGATGCCTCAGTTAAACACTCAAATCCGCTTGGCAATAGAACTGTAATTGAAGATGTAAAAGACCTTTCAATAAGAGGGATGGCAGACGCCATCATCATCACGGGAACTCAAACCGGCGGACAAGCTGATCCAGCCGAAATTATGAAAGCTAATGAAAACACTTCTCTTCCCCTCCTTGTTGGAAGTGGTATCACAGACATGAATTTGAAAAAATATTTTAAGCTGGCAAATGGATTTGTAGTCGGAAGTTTTTTCAAAAAGGATGGAAAAGCTATCAACGCTATTGAAGAAGAAAGAATATCCCGGCTAACGTCAATTTTGAAACAGATCAGAAAATCCTTGTAGGCAATAGCAAAAAGGTATTTGCGAAGCTTATCTCCTTTGTAAACTTATTTCAAATTTATTTGTTATCCATTTATAAAATAACATTATGGCAAACCGTTTTGAAGAGAGGTATCAGTCAGGCGACCTTCCCTGGGATATTAAACGACCAGATGCCAATCTTGTCGCAACAGTCGAAACATTCCGCATCAGGTCAGGAAAGGGACTTGATATAGGTTGCGGAACCGGTGATAACCTTATTTGGCTGAGCCAGCGAGGATTTGAAATGACCGGGGTTGACATATCCGAAACTGCGATAAATCAAGCAATGCAAAAGGCTGAGAATGCAAAAATTAAAGCCTCTTTTTATGCAATGGATTTTCTTGATACGAAAGTACCGGGATTTGTATTTTCTTTCGTTTTCGACCGCGGATGTTTTCATACTTTCGACACTAATGAAGAAAGATCAACGTACGTGTTGAATGTTCATCATTTACTTGAGGATAATGGATTATGGCTTACAATTGCCGGAAATTATGATGATGGACGCCTCGATATCGGACCGCCCAAGCGGAAAGCGATAGAGATCATTGAGGCAGTGGAGCCCCGGTTTAATATTCTTTCGCTTGTTTCAGGCAGTATGGATTCAAACGATCCTCAACCCTCGAAAATCTGGATTTGCCTGATGCAAAAACGCTATATTCCAGGCTGAAGTTCAACGAAGGTTATTTCAGGCCAGATACCTACACGCCCTGGATATCCAATTGTTCCGATCCCCCTGTTTACATAAAGATATTGTTTCTTCCCGGTTATATTGTTTACTTCAGAGTATAAATCTGCCCAGTATTTATAAATGTATTGAGAAGGACTCCACTTAAATCCCGGAAATTCAAAACCGAATTGCGCTCCGTGAGTATGTCCGGCAAAAGTAAGTCCAATATTAGCAGCGGTATTCAGCGTTTTTATTTCCCAATGAGAAGGATCATGGGAGAGCAATATTCTAGCCGGGATATTTTCGACGCCGGATAGCGCCTTTTCGAGATCTCCGTATTTTTGAAACCGACCAAGTGATCCCCAGTTCTCAACCCCAATAATTGCCAACTGATCACTTCCTCTATTGAGAATATAATTTTCATTGAGAAGTAGTCGCCACCCAAGCTGCCGGAATAAATCAAATATCTTTGACATGTTTTCCTTTTTTGAGGTTTCATCAGGCCAGTGGGAATAATCGCCGTAATCGTGATTTCCAAGGATCGTAAAAATGCCATCCTTCGCCTGAAGTTTTGAAAGAATAGGGATAAATTCGAAAGCTTCATCTGTTTTATAATTTACCAGATCACCAGTGAAAAATATTGCGTCCGGCTCTAAATCACCGATTATCCTGACAACTTCTTCCAGGTTTTTCTTTGAAGCCCATCCGCCCAAATGAATATCAGATATCTGAACGATTTTATATCCTGAAAACGAAGAGGGTAAACCTGGCATGGGGATTTTAATACTCCTGACCCGAAAATCGGAAACCCACTTGATCATCCCTGTTATCAAACCAGAGAATAACAATCCACCGGAAATCAAACCCAGACGCCTCAAAAAAATACTTCGTGGAATGAGAACAGGATCCTCCTGGAAATTATGCTTTTTCTTAGTGAACACTTTCTGAATGATACATCTGGTATCATCTAAGGCTAAAAGTACCATAGGAATTACCCTGGCAAAATAAGCAGCAAAAATAAATCCAACCAGATAAACCTTTAAGCCTTTTCCCCAGTCATAAAAGGGATAAAAAAATAACCCGATAATCATTAATCCAACTAAAACAGCAGGTGACCAGTATAGTATGATTGTTAAATGAGAAAACCAACCAGGCAAAGCTTTGATTGAATTTTTTAGTGAATTAAACAAGTAAAGATCGGCTAAGAAAAGCACAATAAAGACCGGAAAACGGCCGACACTTTTTGGGAAATAGTAGCTAACAGTAATAAATAAAAATACTGCAACCAGTGAACCCAGGGCAAGCAGATAAACTTTCTTCATCGCTCAAAGATACAATTACAATAAAAACCAGAATTACTGAAATCAGGACAATTTTCATCTCATTCTGGGAAAAAACATCTCAAATAAAAACAAAACAAATCCAAAGTCATCACAGCAACTTACTGATTTTAAGCATTTAAAACTTTAAACATTTGAATTGTATACTTTTTGAAATTACTAAAATGAATAACACAAAAAAAATCTTATGAAAACTTTAAAGCTTTTACTCATTCAGTTTTTGCTGGTTCTATTTTCCAGCACTTCATTTTCGCAGGTTACAACTTTCCCTTATCATGAAAGTTTCGAAACCGGTTTTGGCGTTTGGCAGCAGTATGTCGGCGATAATTTTGACTGGACCAGGTTCCAGGGAGCAACCCCTTCATTTTTAACGGGACCAAATGCGGCTTATGACGGAAATTGGTATGTTTATACTGAAGCTGACGGCCACCAAATGGCCCATTCAATTTTATATGCCGTTTTTAATTTTCAGGCGGCAGGTGTAACCAATCCGAGGATCACTTTCTTTTATCACATGTACAACGGATTGGTATTTCCTCCCTTTATTCCCGATCAGATGGGAACATTGCAGGTTGTTGTTTCTACCAATGGAGGTGCAACTTTCCAAACGGTGTGGGAACGATCCGGAAACCAGGGGAATGCATGGTACAGCGCCTTTGTAAATTTATCAACTTACGGAAGTATGAACAATGTTTATATTGGTTTCCGCAGTTTTATAGGTTCGGGGAACAGAAGCGATATAGCAGTGGATGAAGTCAATGTCTATCAGCCTGAATTAAACTGTATCGCTATGCCCTATCCGCAAAATTTCAATGCATCATCCAGTTTACCAAGTCTTTGGACCAGAGATAATCCCAATACCTGGGGGATTAGTACAGCATGGAACGGAAGTACGCCTCCAACAGGAAATCATTTAAACTCGTTAATAAGGGCAAAAACTTATGGCACCGTTTATGCACCTTGCTTTGATGCTTATTCAAATTTCGATATTCATGTCAGATTCTTTCACTATTGGCGCAGGGCAGCAGGATTAGCCGCTTATCAGAACGGGAAATTCTACGGAAGTCCTGACGGAGGAGTCACTGTTTATCTGATCGACCAGTGGACAAGCGCTATAACTACTGAAGAAGGCTGGCAGGAATATGATGTATCATCATGGGCTGATGGAGCCTCGAAATTAATGTTCTGGTGGGAAATATCAGGTGGATACACTTTTTTTGGCACCAATGGAAGATGGCAACTGGATGATTTTGAAGTTAAAGAAGGACCCTGGTCAGGGATTTATACATGGACAGGAGCCGTATCAACCGACTGGAATACAGCGGGTAACTGGAATTCAGGTGCAATACCCAATGTTGGTATTACTGCTATAATTCCTGCCGGTGCACCCCGTTTTCCAGAAATCAGCGGAGTACTGGATGTTGGTGCAAACTATGGCGCTCCAACATGCAAAAGTCTTTCGATTGAAAGCGGTGCGCAAGTTACTGTATCCGGATGGGGGCAATTATCACTTTTCGGTAAAGCATTTGTTAAAAACAATGCAAACCTTTATGTTAAAAGGCTTAATGTTGGATGGAATGGTGAACTATATGTTCTGGGTGGAAATGTTAGAGTTGATATAGTAAGTAACTTCACCGAAGGAACGGGTTATATGAATAACGGTAACTTTACCACTGCAGATCTTAATTATACAAACTCCGGATGGTATGCCTCAGGAGGAACCGTTATTTCAGATGCCACCACAACGGCTGAGGTTTCCTTTAACGTCGTTGGATCCCTGAATATCAATAATTACGAGGTGGCAAACGACACGAAGGTGAATTACAGCGGTTTGACAAATGTATCAGGCAATTTCACTATAAACCCCAAAAGCAAATTCAACCTTTCTTCGGGAACCCTGAATGTTACAGGCAATACCTATATTAAAGCGGATATTACAGGAATGGGACAATTTATTGATTACGGTACTTTTACTACAGGAAATGCCAATGTTGAAGAATATTTGATTTCAGAGAGATGGCACTATGTATCATCTCCCATAAACAATGCTCAAATCGGGGTGTTCCTGGATACATACCTCAGGGAATTTCATGAAACTACTAATACATGGACCTATTTGTCCTTACCCACTACTCTGCCGATGAACGTCACTAAAGGGTATTCGGCATGGGCTGAGGACGAAATGACCGGAACAACCACAGTTAATTTCTCAGGTAATCTTAACCTGGGTGTAGATTTCCCACTTACGTCCTTAAGTTACACAGCTTCAAGTTCCGGAGCAGGCTGGAATTTTTTAGGAAATCCCTATCCTGCACCTCTCCAGTGGAATAATTCGTGGACTAAAAACAATATTGGGGACTGGGCTTGTATCAGGGAAAATGACCATGACGAATGTTATAACGCAGCTACTCAAACAGGCTGGCCAAATGCAGGTGATATGCCCAATGGCATCATACCATCAACACAAGGCTTTTTTGTAAAGGCAACTTCTGCGGACGCTTCGCTAACAATTCCGCAAAGTCAAAGGGTGTTTAGCGACCAGCCTTTCTACAAGAATGCCTCAATCGCTGTTAAGGAATCCGTAAGGTTGAGAATAGATGGCAATAATGATTATGATGCCGCCCTTATTCAATTTATACCTTCTGCTACTGAGGGTTTTGATCCTAACCTTGATCTGGAAAAAAGATGGGGTTATGAGGAGGCACCTCAATTATATTGTATCGCAGGCGACCATGATGCCTTTTCGGTCAATGCGCTCCCTGAATTAAAGACAGGAATGATCGTTCCACTGGGATTAAAAGTCGGAGCAAGCAATACATACACTATAACTGCTACCCAAATTGAAAATTTAAATCCCAATATAACGGTCGTTCTTGAGGATAAACTGGAAAATACTTTTACTGAGTTAGCCGAAGATACCAAGTATTCATTTTCCGCCAATCCTGGTGATGAAACCCATAGATTCAACATTCACTTCAAAGATACATCGCTATCAGGTGATGATAACCTTGCTCCGGAGATCAGAATATATTCTGACAGGGATATTGTGTATATTCAAAATCCGGGTAAAAGTGCATGCTCCATCATAATCCACAACCTGATGGGTCAGGAGATTATCGGTACACAAAACCAGGGCGAATCTCTTACAAAACTAAGAGTTACGACAGGAACAGGATACTATGTAGTGAGAGTTTTAACATTTTCAAATACATATACCGAAAAAATATTTATCAAATAAATATAAATTCTTATAAATTCATCGGTCTGTTACTTAATCTTCAATACAGTCCGCCTTAAGATTTAAGGCGGACTGTTGTTTTTTAACCTGAATCATCAATCAAATTGAATATCATTAATTTTGCCCGAACAATAGAATAAAATAACTTTACATCATATTATTCGTAGTTATAACTTTCTGATAAGGTTAAACCAATTTAACCTCAAAGGAAATTATAATTAATTTATACTAGCAATGATTTGTATATGAACATAAACGGGATGAATGAGGAGGAAAGGATCCGGGAAGCGATCAAGGAAAAGACATGGAATGAACAAATGACAAAGGACTCATGGGAAGTTTTCAAAATCATGTCGGAATTCGTTGCAGGTTTTGAAACCCTTTCAAGGATTGGGCCTTGTGTTACTATTTTCGGATCTGCAAGAACCCCTCAGAATAGCAATTTCTATAAAATTGCAGAAGAAATTGCCTACTTATTGACTAAAAAAGGCTTCGGAGTAGTTACGGGCGGGGGCCCGGGAATAATGGAAGCAGCCAATAAGGGCGCTCATTTTGCCGGGGGTAAATCAGTAGGATTAAATATTGACCTCCCTTTTGAACAGCTTCCCAATCCATTCATCGATCAGGATAAGTTTATCAACTTTAACTATTTCTTTGTAAGGAAGGTGATGTTCATGAAATACGCTCAGGGCTATATAGTTCTTCCGGGTGGTTTTGGAACATTGGATGAAATGTTTGAAGCCATTACACTGATTCAAACCCATAAGCAAGTAAGGTTCCCGATTGTCCTGGTTTCAAAGGATTATTGGCAGGGACTGATAGACTGGATCACAAAAGTAATGCTGTCCGAAAAAAATATCAGTAACGAAGACATGAATATTTTCACCATTGTGGATAAACCAGAAGAGGCTGTTGCTGTGGTTGAGGAGTTTTATAAAAAGTATGCTTTAAAACCCAATTTCTAAATTTCATCAGGTTCCATAGGTTTTATTATTCAGGTATCTGTGAGGAGCTGCCCTGGTTAGGTTTCCAAATATCATTTTTATCAGGATTTGAAACCTGACTGTTAAGGTCATAATCCCCTGCCTCATAACCCCTCTTGCCAGCATTTGGTCTCCATATTAATGTTTTGTCGGAATCACTCACACTTCCGTTGGATTCTCCGTCACCACCTTTCATCCCATAAATACCTCCCCCAAGCAATTTTTGTCCATTGTTATAGGCTTTATTCATTCCGGTCGAAAAATCATATTCATAAAATCCATTATTTTTAGTAACCGGAACTGCAGACATAATACCAAGGTGGTTCCTGTGATACAGTATTGCATAAAGGTTATTTCTTACATGTATCTGAAACTCCGGCAATAAAATGCCATCAGTACTTAATATTGCGCCATCATTCATTAAAATCGCAGCCTGCCTTGCAATCCGGGTCGAACCAATTGCAGTAGAAGCGGAACCACTTGTTTCCCTTAACTCGATTAATACCCAATCAACCATATCGGGGAGCAAAGCTGGTAAAGACTCTGTCCCTTCATAATTCCAGGGCAAACCCGAAAATGGCTGGTTAAGCGGAAAATCGCCAATCCCGTACAAATCACTATTCATACTCAATCCGTTGAATGGTCCTTCGAGGTATACCTTTAAATCGACTTTGGTAAGGTCGTAGCTAAAAGCTTTTATACACAGATCAAATTCATTGGGAGTTCCGATGCCTGCTGGTTCCCAGATTGATTCATCAGGACTTGTCCAGCATTTTCCTGTCTCTATCACCGGAATGGTATATCCAGCTTCTGTTGTTTCAATGGCAATCGGAAAAACTTCACCCGGAGAATAATATTTGACTTTTACATAAAAATCTTCTCCGTTATATACAGTAAGGCTTGCTGGAAGATCCAATTGCCAGAATCCCGGATAATCGCAATATTGCTCAGGTATCTCTGCTAATAGTCCGGTAAGGGTGGATCCATCGAAATCACTGTAAATCTCAGCCGAAAGATAAGATCCGAAGGAAACAGTGTAAGTCCCAATTTTTGTAACATATTGGTCGCCGGTGGCCAAAAATTTAACCAATCCATAAGCTACAGGATTATTATAGCCTACTGAAGGCCAGCCTCCGATGATATCATACTGATAAATATTGAGTCCGGCATCATAATCCTCCCTCTCCGGCCAAATTGCATTGTATTTCAGCACAAGTGTATCCTTGTAGGAAATATAGAAAAACCCTCCTTCACCAAACCCTGTCCCGTATTCATTTTTGGCAAGCCATGCGCCATGTCCGCAGGCAGTTGAAAGGGTATCATTCCATCCCACGATAGCAATGGCATGAGAAGTTGTTCCGGATCCCTGGTAGCAGAATGTATAATGCCCATTTATCCATTGATAACCTCCGGTTGTTGATCGGAAGGTGTTATAAACAGGACCTGTACTCATGATAGCCTCCTTGAAAGCATCGTGATCTTCGGGTAAATACCGTGAAATAGGAATGTAGGCCATCGGTTCCAGTCCCTGAGTGCAATTTGGGTTAACCGGATTGTAAGGATCGCTTGTTTCATTAATTGGACCTGAGCCCCTGATCAGGTATGCAGTTGACATAAAATGGTGACCCCAAACACATGGATTCAGATCAAAACCAGAACAATTTTTCAAATTATTTTCAGAAAAATCATTGTCGCCCAGTCCCATTCTTTTCCAAACTGATTCTATTGAACCATAAGTAGCAAAGGCCCAGCAGGCACCACAATTCAATTGGTTCTTGACCGATGTTAAAAGAGAGGTACCACCTGGTCCAGCAGTTCTTAAATCATAAGCTACAGGGTAGTTTTTCGGTGATTGATCTATCTTATCTTCGAAATACTGTCCGAAATTTAATTGGATCGGAGCAGGCGCTGCCATTAACTCGATCCCCTCCTGAACGGGGGTATCTAATTCCTCTAAAAATTTTAAATAATCTGGATTCAGCGGTGATCTTCCCAATCCCGATTGAGCAGTAATTTCACAAGCTATGAGCATCAGAAAAATAACCTGAAAACTCCTAATAATCCTGTTGATCAGCATAAAATTCAGTTAAATAAAAATTCTACAATAAACGATCATGTGCAATAACTGTTTTTATTAAACAAAAAAATACAAAGCTTGTTTCATCCTATTTTGCAATAATCATTCTTTTGGCTGCATGAATAGCGGCACATTTTCCACCTCAACTTCACAAATATAGACCCCAGGTGGAAACGATTCAACCGAAAACTTATATACGCCTGAATATTGAATACTTTCAGTGAACAACAAACCATCAATAATATGAAAAAAACTGACCCTGACTTTATTTCCCGGGATAATTCCTTTGAACATAAGTTTTACTTCACGAGATGCAGGATTAGGGAAAATTTCAAAACTAAAATTGCTTTCTAACGATTCTTTTTGACCAATTACGGGTGGCGGGCTTTGGCCATAATAGTAGTTCAATCCACCGCTAAAATTTCCGGTTATCAGATCAAAAAAACCATCCTCATTTAAGTCTGCAATGGCTGCACTGGTTCTGATTGCACTCATCAAGGAAAAAGGCTGGTCGTTGATTATTGCATAAAGGGAGTCATTTTCTTCAAATTCGCCGGTCAGATTATCATCAATGTTCTTGTAATAGAACAGTTTTCCCTGCTCCGAACCGACAATAAGATTCGTTTGATTTATATTGTTCCTGAAAAAACAAGGAGTACTATAGCCTGTATATGAAATCTGGTAATTTGTAACATTGATTTTACCAAGACTGTCGGTAACAAAAGTAAAAACCGGATCTGAAACTGATCCGGTATTCTGATAATAATTCAGATTCCCGCCCTCCTCTCCGATTATCAAATCCAGAAGCCCGTCAGCATCAAGATCAAATAGTTGTGGCGTACTGTAAGCACCTGCATCGATACCCTGGTAAAATTGTACAGGCGGATCGAACTCCACAGGCTGGCCCTGCCCTGCAATGTTTTTGAAATACCATATATTTCCTTCGCTGTTGCCCATCATCATATCCTGATCGAGGTCGACATCAATATCACCAAATGTAAGGTAAATCCCTTTCAAATGATAACTTTCCAGGCTTAAAAAATCATGTGTCACCCTATTGAATTTAGGTTGCACCGGTGTTCCCGTATTCCTGTAATGCGATACATTCGACCAGTAGACCGATTGAAGGATATTGCCAGCTCCGAATTCGGAATAGATATAATTACCAAAGTTTGAAATGAATAAATCCGATAATCCGTCGCCGTCGTAGTCGGCAAATACGGGATAAGCCCCTGAGCCCACATCAATCATATCATTCTGAAGAAAATTATTGGTTTCATAAACATAAGCAGGCAAATTATTACCTCCTTTATTCAAATACAGCCAAACACTCTTCAGGTTCTGCGAGGTGGTCAATCCGGGATCGAAAGGTGAAATTACCAGGTCTTTGATCTCATCGTTATCCACATCAAGGTAAGCTGCTGAAGGCATCGAAATCAGGTTAACCGGTTTACCGTAAGACGGGAAAAGGGTATCCAGGCTTATAATGTGAGCAGAATCCGGATTCCCTCCATTGATCATCTGAACCAGATTCGGGTAATCCACATCCCCGAGAAGAAGGTCTTTATCGTTGTCGTTATCCAGGTCTATCATTAAAAAAGTAGAACCGGTATGACGGGTCTTCCATTCATTCCGGGAATCGCTGCCCACACAAGTATCAAGGTATATGTCGTTGGCTTCACCGCTCTCGGCAAAGTAACCCCAACAGTTTGATGTTTTCATAAAATCCAGGGAATCGGGGATACCATACTTTTCGACAGACAGGTTTTTATGCATTTCCACAAACGACCCTAGTCCCCAGAAAGTAAGTATATCCATATCGCCATCGTTATCAATATCCGACACGGCAGGATAATCTACCTCGGTAACCAGGATATTCACATAACCACCTCCCTGAAGCGAAGTCAGGTAAGGATATACCTCAAGGGTAAATTCCAGCTGATTTTCAGATGTATTTTTATAAACAACGATTCCGGGCAAGTTGGGTGATTTTGTGAAAATATCTGTTTTTCCATCTCCATTGTAATCAGCCAGGATAACCCAATCAGTCAGATCAGGAAAATTTTGGATGAACTCAGGAGCAAAATCGTAATCAATTGTAACTAGTGTTCCGCCATTAATAAAAGGCATAATACGGTCGCCATGGCGATCAAATACAAACAGGTCATTAATGCCATCCAGGTTTAAATCAATCTCTCCGAACTGGCAGGAATTCATCCCGCCCGCCCAGGGAAACCGAAGAAGTTGCTTCATTTCAGTTTCTACCTTCAACTGTTCATCTGAGGATTTAAAAAATAATTGAGCAGAAAGATTTTGTATGGAAAGACTGCAAGAAAGCAACACAATTAATGGAAATGTTTTAAAAAAAGTAATAACCACAAAGGACACTATTGAAATCCCTTTGTGCTTTTTGCGTCTTCTTTGTGATCTTTGTGGTTTATCTTTCATCATAACAGATCCTCTCCATATACTGCGAAATATAACTTTTCCATAACTTCCGTTGCTTTACCCTCAAGGTAAAAGTCGGTTATGGCATGGGTAAACTTTGAAGGTTCGGTGTTCACTTCAATGATGGCTGCACCGCTCTGCTTTGCAATGAACGGCATCTGGGCCGCCGGCATTACCTCTCCGGTAGAACCGATCACGATGACGACATCGGCTCGTTCAGCAGCCTCGACTGAGCTCTGGTAAGCATCGAACGGAATGTTCTCTCCGAAAAAAATAAAATCAGGCTTGATCAGACCGCTGCATGCGCCGCAGGTGGGCGGGAGGTGATCAAGATCGACAGAAGATGGTGAGTAATCCGCATGGCATTTTGTGCAAACCAGCTTCTGTGAGTTGCCATGAAATTCAAATACAGTTTTACTTCCCGCCTGCTGATGCAGGTTATCAATATTTTGTGTGATGATGCTTCGGAGCAGTCCCTTCTCTTCGAACTGGGCGAGGGCTTTATGAGCTATATTGGCCTTGGCATCGCCAAAGTAAGCATAGAATATTTCCCTGATCACCTTCCACGACTGAAGCGGGTGCTGAAAAAAATAACCGATCTCAAGCATAGACGGATCATACTTTTCCCAGATGCCATTCTCCCCACGAAACGGCGGAATTCCACTCTCGACCGAAATACCGGCTCCGGTAAAGGCTATGGCGTATTGCGATTTTCGCAATACCTCAGCGGCTTTGCTAATCTGAATTTCGTTTATCATTCTTTTAACCTGATATAAAAGTCAAAAATAAGAATAATTGGTTTAGTGACGGGAGGCGAAGTAATGGGGTATTTTTTATATTGATGTGCTTGTCAATAATTTTTACATACATCTACACCTATCCTTTGGTTCTGTTTTATTAAATGGGAAATCCTGATAGGATTGAAAAAGCAATTTGACCAAATATTCTTGTATTGGTTGTAATATTTATTGTGACTTATTGAACCCCTCCGGGGTTCTGTGACTTTTATTTCTAATTACCATAGGTTTCACCTGTGGCTGATTACATTAAACCGCTTCGCGGTTTTATATTGCTTACATAATGTAATTAGAAACCGGATGTATACTAAACAACATATTCTTTCGACATTGTATCAATTATAGCGACTTTAAAAATGTTAAATCTTTATTCGGAACATCAAAAAAATGCAGCCATTAAATGTTTAATAACGATTTTAATTAGAAATGATTATCGAATATTTAAACAATAGATTTACGGTACACCAGGATGAGCATAAAGACAAGCCCCATGAGGAAAAAGATACCGATAGCAATTACCGAATACCTCATGCTGCCGGTTATGGCTTCTATCAATCCGAAACTGAACGTACCTGCAGCGGTAGCTGTCTTTTCCATTACATCATAAAAGCTGAAAAAGGAGGTGTGGTCGGTAGTTTCGGGCAGCATTTTAGAATATGTAGACCTTGCAAGCGCCTGCGAGCCGCCCATCACCAGGCCAATGAAAAAGGCAGCGGTTATGAACCCGGCGGCGCCTTCAATATAGTATGCACCGCAACAGATCAAAGTCCAGGCGACAAGCGATATTATAAGCGCTTTCAGGTTGCCGATCCGTCCGGATAGCTTTGCGAAAAACCATGCTCCCAGCATTCCTACCAGCTGAATGATAAGCAGCGTTGGGATCAGGACTTCTTCCTTGAGGCCGATCTCCTTTTCGCCGAAGCTGGTCGACATAAACATGACCGTGATGAGCCCCATCATCATGAAAAAGAAGCCGATAAGGTAAATGGTCAGCTGATAGGATTTTTTAATCTGGTTGAATACGGTCCGCAGTTCACGATAGCCATTTAAAAAAAGGTGTTCCCTGCTTGTCCTTTTACGGTATGTATATTTGGGCAGGCGGCGGAATGTGATTGATGAGAAACCGATCCACCAGACAAAAACGGTAACGAATGATATTCTTGATGGCAGCGTTGAACCGGGTTCAAACCCAAGCCTCTCTTTCATGAGAATCATGGTAAGATTGAAAAGAAGCAGGATGACGCCTCCAAGGTAACCCATCGCATATCCCCTTGCACTTACCCGGTCCTGGTCTTCAGGAGCGGCGATGACAGGAAGGAAGGAATTGTAAAAAACAATGCTGCCGCAATATCCTATTGTTGCCATCATGAAGGACAGAATACCGAATTCAATATTGCTCTCGTTGAAAAAGAACAGCATAGCGCAACCTGTGGCCCCAATCCAGGTGAAGGTTCTCATAAATGCCCTTCGCCTTCCGGTATAATCTGCCATACTCGACAACAGGGGTGAAATAATTGCTACAATGATGTAAGAGGAAGCGATAGCAAGTGAATACAACACTGTATTTTCTATCGGGAAACCGAAAAAAGAAACTGTAAAATCATCCCCTTTGGCGGTCATTAAACCATAATATATCGGGAAAATGGCGGATGTAATGGTGAGCTGGTAAACCGAGTTTGCCCAATCGTACATTACCCATCCGCGGATGACTTTCTTATCGCCCTGCTGAATGGGTATTATTTCGTTTTTCTTCAAATTATCATCTTTGAATACCACAGCTAAGATAATGGTATTTTACAATTAACCTGAAAATATTGTGATCTTTTGTTTATTACCGTTTATATTCTACTTTTGCTAAGGCTTTTCTTTTACAATGCTGAAATTTCTATTTTGCATATTGGTGTTTGCCTCATTTACTGGAGTATATGCTCAGAACTCTCCGGTTAAAAAACCAAAATACGATACGGCATATATCAAGGAGCTTTCGGATAAGCTGTCGATAAGGCTTTACGGCGTAAACAAATTCAGCCGGTTCGACATTGTCGACAACGATTCGGATTTTGTAGTGAAGTATTCTCCCAACAGCAGTCTTAACCTGGGATTTGGATTTAACTACAGGTGGTTTGGGTTGGGAGTGGCTTTTAATTTGCCTTTTATCAATAATGATAACCAACGCTATGGCGAAACCAAACGCCTTGACGCCCAGACCAACATATTTACCCGGTCACTTATCATCGATGCCCATCTGCAATATTACCAGGGATTTTATGTTGAAAATCCGGAAGATTATATCCAGGATTGGAATCCTGAATCGCCCTATCCCCAGAGGCCTGATATAAAAAGTACTACCTATGGCGGTAGCTGTCTGTATGCTTTCAGGCATAAGAAATATTCTGCACGTGCGGCGTTTATACAAACTGATCTTCAGCGCAAAAGTGCAGGTTCCTTCCTGTTTGGTGGTTTTTTTTCGATCTTCAGGGTTGAAGGCGATTCATCCTTCATCCCCAATGAGATTTATGACGACTGCAATCAGGATCTCACCTTTAATAGTCTCAGGGTTTCAGGTATTGGTGCAGCAGGAGGCTATTCCCATACCTTTGTGATGTGGAAACGGCTGTATCTTTCCTTAACATTGATACCCGGAATCGGATTTCAAAGCTACAAGGTTAATTATCCTGCAGATCATGAGGAAAAGACCGGTTCCTTTGTCGCCGGCCGCATTTCTACAAGGGCGGCTGTTGTTTACAATGTCGAGCGGCTTTATTTCGGGGTGACTGCCATTGATGATAACTTCACAGGAAATACAGGTAAGGAAGAACAAAACTCACTGAGTTATCAAATCGGAGTGGTTCGCTTCTTTTACGGGATGAGGTTTGGGATAAACAGGTAAAAAGAAATATAATCGGCATAATGAGTTTGCGATCTTTGCGATGCAACTTAGCGGTCTTTGCATGAACATTTTCTAATACATGATCCAACTCTTCAGGAAAAAACCTATGACTATGGGCTTAAATCCTGATTTATGAAATGTTCAGATCAAAATTGTGCCTGCTGATTCAGAATAACTGATTCCAGAAGAGGGTGAAGAATTCAGGTTTGATGGCAATAGTGAAAAACACACCGAAAATGGCTCCCCAGAAGTGAGCGCTGTGGCCGATGTTGCTTGTTCCCTTTCGTGCCATATAAGCGGAATAGGCCAGGTAAAGCAATCCGAATAACGGAGCCGGGATTCCAACAGGGATCATGAAAAGAAATATTTTTCCGGCAGGGTAGAGTATGATTGATGCGAAAACGATTGCCGAAACGGCTCCTGATGCACCCACTGCATTATAGTAAATGTCGTTTTTATACTTACCGAAATCAAAAAGGGTGGAGAAGCCTATTCCTCCAGCATATAACAAAGTAAAATAAACATAACCCTTCAGGTCAAAATAATAGAGAAATAGTTCCTCCACAATTCTGCCGAAAGAATAAAGCACGAACATATTGATGAACAGGTGCACCCAGTCGGCATGGATAAAGCCGTAAGATATAAACCGGTACCATTCTTTTCTGTGATGGATTAAATAAGCGTTGAATTTCAGCCGGTCAAAGATGTCGGGCCTGGTCAGCGCAGCGATAGAGACGACAACGGTTAAAATGATCAGGATATAAGTCATAAACAGATTATTGACCTGTGCGGATATTACCTGTACTATAATCCAACTCCGACCCGAACATGCTGTGAGGAATAAGGTAAACCAGCAGTAAAATAACTGCAGCGGCAATAGCCCACCCTCTGTTGTCACTGTTTTTTCGCAGTCTGAGGTATGCTACTATCCATGCCAGAAAGGCGACCAATGTTTTATTATCGGTCAAATCGTGTCCGAAAGGCCAGCCGGTCCAAAGAGCGCCGAAAGCGTATTTCTGTACAACGGGTCCTAAGATCATGCCTCCGGCAGCAAGAAGCAACAGGGTGATCAGGGTATAATTTTTCGTTTTATTTCCTTTCCTGAGTGTTTCTATTCCTGTTCGGGTCGAGTAAAGCATTGCCATGAACATAATCAGAATATGTGGCAAGAGGATGTATAATGGAACTGCACCCTTGAAACGAATAACTACCGGTTCTTCCCGCAGGTATTGTGTTTGTTCCCCCGAATTAATTGCAACTTTATACATCAGTTTGCCGGCAGGCGGCTGAGCCGGAAGTTCACCGGTCAATTGTCCCGTCTTTCAGAAAAAGCTGTGATATTTGCCAGTCTTCGTTTGTATTGAATTTTTTATATTCAATGTACCCGGTTAATCCGTCCAACATTTCCTTTCAGCGTTATGGTTGCAGGGATATGACTTTCATTGGACCTTAGCAATTTGTATTTAATTTCCTGGTTGCCGATTATTAATTTGCCTCTGACGGGGTAGGTGGGTCCTGTGGTGCGCTGATAATAAGCGATTGCAAGGGTAAAAATTACTGAAAATATCCACCACCAAACCGAGCTTTTGTTTAATGACAATAATCATTTTTTATATAATTGGAAAAACGAATTTAAGAAGTCCGGCAAAAATAGTAAATGAAATTAATATGATGATGACTCCGGTTACCTTAATTCACCTGCAGAAATGCCGGTGAAAGGTTTATTGGCATTGAGTTTCTCTGCCTTCAGAACGGCATCATAAATCACTTGCTGGATCGTTTTCCGTGTTTTCATTTTATTGATTTTCGCATTTTCTGCTGTCGGGTAAACTCTGTTTGAAAGAAAAATGTACACAAGGTCATACTCAGGATCTGCCCAGGCATAAGTGCCCGTAAATCCTGTGTGTCCGTAGCTTGAATTGGAAACGCTGTCGCATGTGGGGCCATCTTCTTTTATTTCAGGATCCGGTTTGTCAAAACCTATGCCGCGCCTGTTCTTGTCGAGCGGGAACTGTTGTTTGGTAAATTCCCTCACTGTTTCAGGCGCTAAATATCGTCTGCCGCCATACTCGCCTTCCTGCAGCAACATCTGCATGATCACGGTAAGGTCACCGGCATTGGAAAACAAACCGGCATGGCCTGCAACACCTCCGAACATTGCAGCCCCGGGATCGTGGACATATCCGTGTACAAGCTGATTCCTGAAATAGTCGTCATTTTCAGTAGGAACAATATCAGATAGCGCGAACCGGGTTAACGGATTAAAGCACATGGTTTTTAATCCCAGCGGCTTGTAAAATACTTCATTACAGTATTCATCAAGCGTTTTTGCTGTCAGGGTTTCCACAATCCGGCAGAGGAAGTAAAAACCCAGATCGCTGTAGACATATTCTTTTTTTTTTAGCAATGGGGATGACACAATAGAGTCGTAAAGGGCAGATTTATAATCATCCCTCATAAAGAGGTTTTTTGCTACCTGGATTTGGTGACTTGAATCGGGCACTATGGTGTAAAACTTCAGGTCCGGTTTTTTATCTTTTGTTGTGTCGAGGTAGAAAGGTATCCATGCCTTGAGTCGCGCCTGGTGTGCCATGAGTTCACGGATGATAATATCCTCTTTATTTGTGCCTTTTAATTCAGGCAGGTAATATGAAAGCGTTTGGTCGATATCGAGTTTCTTTTCATCGTACAGTTTCATTACGGCAAGGGTAGTTGCAGCCATTTTTGTAAGGGAGGCGAGGTCATATAAATCATTATCTTCGACTTGTTGAGACTTCCCGTAAATATGATTTCCGAACGATTTCCAGTAAATGATGCTACCTTCTTTAGCCACCAGGATCTGACAGCCCGGAAAGACACCTTCCTTAATATTCAGTTGGACGATAGAATCGATTTTATTCAGATCGTTTGAGGCGATGCCCATCTCTTCAGGGAGAGAGTAATTTAACTTATGAAGAGATTTTAATTCAATGCCGGAATGGAAAAAAGAGGAGTCGTTGGTGAAAACAGGTAATTTACCCCTCGAACCCATGCTTCCCATGATCATCTGGGCTGCAATTTCATTCGCCATCTTATCGTCCTGGTAACCCATTACCACTGCTGCGAGTTTCTCAGGGTACATGATGCTCGATAAACCATAAGGGTTTGAAAAAAGGGCAAGGATCACTTTTTTCTTTTCAGATATTTTGTCAATCAATTGAAATGTCTCAGGGGTTAGTCCGAAATTCTTGCTGGCGATAAGTGTTGTATTATGAACGCCAATGATAACAAGGTCATAACCGGCAAGTTTAGAGATGATTTCATCGCCCTGTGCATGATCGAATTTGTTGGGTGTATTGTAATGCTCGATCAGTGCATAATTTGCAAGCATTTTCTGGAAGTCATTGATCATCGTACTTCCGATAGCAAGAGAGGCTATTTTAAGAGTATCAGGCCTGCGAACAGGCAAAACGGAAGTATCGTTTAATAATACGGTCACGGCTTCCTTGTATATTTTCCTGGTCAGCACTTCATTTTCAATTCCGTTCAGGCGCTGGTATAGGTTTTCAGTAACGACCGGTTTATAGTTGTTCAGTCCGGCTTTTTCCTTGTACTGCAAAACCTTCAGACATCTTTCATCGATCATTGCTTCGGTTATAAGGCCGGTGTCAACTGCATTTTTTATTTCCGTAATGGCAGCTTCCACGTCCTGCGGAAGAAGCAGTATGTCGTTTCCGGCTATGAAAGCCTTCAGTTCTATTTCTCCTGGCCTGTGGTTTTCGGTGACCCCTTTCATGTCGAGGGCATCAGTTACAACAAGACCCTTAAAGCCTAGCTCTGTTTTCAGCAAATCGGTCACAACCTTTTTGGATAAGGTCGTAGGAGTATTCGGAGTACTGTCGAGACTGGTGACCAGCAGATGGGCGATCATAACTGCATCTATCCCCCGTTCGATGAGCAGCCTGAAAGGGTATAATTCGATTGAGTCAAGCCTTTCCCTCGAATGTTTGATAACCGGAAGGGCAAAGTGCGAATCGGTATCGGTATCGCCATGACCAGGAAAATGCTTGGCAGTGGCAATGATGCCGTTGTCCTGTAATCCCTGCATATAGGCAATGCTTTTTTGTGCAACATCCCATTCAGATTCGCCAAATGACCGGCTGTTGATCACGGGATTGGCCTCGTTGTTATTGACGTCGGCAACCGGGGCAAAATTGATATGAGTGCCGATCATTTTTAATTGTTTCGCTACAAGTGCTCCCATTTCATAGATCAGTTCATTGTTCCTTAATGCGCCCAAAGTCATCTGATAAGGGAAAGAATAAGTACTGTCAAGCCGCATCCCAAGTCCCCATTCTGCATCGAGGGCGATCAGTAGCGGGGTTTTGGCTGCTTTCTGATAGCGGTTTGTCAGTTTGGCCTGCCTGACTGGTCCCCCCTGGAAGAAGCATAATCCACCAATGTTGAATTTCCTGATTGTAGCTTCGGTTTTTGAATAAAATTCCGCATTCTTGTTAGAGAATGTTCTGATCATCATCAGCTGAGCGATTTTTTCTTCAAGAGTAAGAGATGACAACACCGAATCGGCCCATGAACTTTGAATGGTATCCTCTGTTTGTTGGGCAATGATGTTTGTTGCACCTGCCAGTATACATAATAAGATCAGAAATAGTAAAATGTAATTATTGAGTCGAGATATCATCGTTTATTTTCTTCGTTTTATTTAAACGAAATTATTATTACTCCACGGTGTAAAGATTTTCTTTCCCGGGTTTTTCCTAACAATTTGTTGTTTATATAATTCTTTCCTGCCGGGATATTTGTTTAATTAATCCTTTATTTTTGAACAGAAATGCCATAAGGCATAATACATACAGAGTGCAAACGTTCATAAATTGCAATTGTTTTTATTTTCAAATTTAATTTTCTTGAAATCAAAATTAATATTGATATCTGCAATCCTGATCCTTCAGTCAGCACTTCTTTATTCACAGGCTCTGGAAGAAGAAAAGGAGAAACCACCACCGCTTACAAGATTGTTATTTGTTTTGGATGCC
This sequence comes from uncultured Bacteroidales bacterium, assembly GCA_963708435.1. Taxonomy (GTDB): domain Bacteria; phylum Bacteroidota; class Bacteroidia; order Bacteroidales; family JAADJA01; genus JAADJA01. The sequence goes on along the minus strand of CAVPSZ010000018.1, from coordinate 9,683 downwards.
TCTCAAAGCATGTATGGACGCTGGCAAAGCGATATGAAAATGGCCATTGCAAAAAAACTGCTGGTCAACCTGCTTGATAGCCTTGCAACGGTCAGTAATATTGAAATTGCCCTGAGGTTATATGGGCATCAGTTCAATTTTCCGCCCCAGGTATGTAACGATACAAAACTTGTTGTGCCTTTTGCTAAGAATAATATTCCTAATGTTAAAACCAAGATAAAATCAATTGTCCCCAAAGGAACCACGCCTATTGCTTATGCGCTTGAACAATCGGGCTATGATTTTCCGCCCTGCGACAACTGCAGGAATATTGTTGTACTCATTACCGATGGACTTGAAGAATGCGATGGCGACCCCTGTGCAGTCTCTATTGCTTTGCAAAAAAAAGGCGTTGTCCTCAAACCATTTATCATTGGCATAGGAAAAAATTTTCAGGAAGCATTCGATTGTGTAGGAACTTATTTTGATGCATCAAGCGAGGCTGAATTTTCAAAAGCGCTTAATGTTGTCATTTCTCAGGCGCTGAATTCGACCACCGCCCAGGTCAATTTACTGGATGAATACGGGAAACCCACCGAAACCAATGTCCCGATGACATTCTACGATAACTTTTCCGGACTGATGAAGTACAATTTCGTCCATACCATAAACAATAAAGGGCTTCCCGATACCTTATCCATCGATCCACTGCTTCAATATGATATTGTCGTTCATACCATCCCGCCGAAAAAACTTGAGAAGGTAGCGCTTACACCGGGAAAGCATACAATAATTGCACTTGAAACTCCACAGGGTTATCTTGACCTGAAAATGGATGCAAGGGATAAGACCGTTCGTGACCTGAAGTGTATTGTCAGACAGAACGGAAAAGCAGAGACCCTCAATGTACAGCAGTTTCCGCAGGTAGAAAAATATATCACCGGAATCTACGATCTTGAAGTATTGTCGCTGCCGAGAATCTACATCAATGATGTCGAGATCAAGCAAAGCCACACCACCACCATCGAGATTCCATTGCCCGGTATCGCAGTTATTGAAAAAAAGACGAACGGTTATGGCGGAATCTATCTTGAGGATAACAATGAACTGAAATGGGTCTACAATTTCAGGGACAATCCGGAGCAAAGGGAAACCATCGTGCTTCAGCCCGGAACTTACAGGGCCATATACCGATCCAAATATTCCACCAAATCTGCGTTTTCCATCGAAAAAACTTTTAAAGTTGAATCCGGAATATCAGTAAATGTGAAATTAACCAGGTAAGGCTGAAGACCACGAAGCTGTAATACAAAAGTGAAATTTTCTCTTTTAGATTTCCGAAATCAGTTTTTTCAGATCTACTTTGGATGTAAACTTACTGTTTTCAAGAATATCGAACAACGCCTCCACCGGAAAAACACCTGCTTTTTTGAGGTAAGCCATAAGGCCGAATAAGGCAGCAGTCTTGGCGCCGGCTGATTTCCTGAAGGGAAATTTCAAAACCTCAATTTTGGTTTCGGGAACCATCAGTTCTTCATCGATCAGCAATAAACCTTTGTCCATATTTTTCAATGTTCCTGCAGAATAAGCCAAACCGTCATCTGAAGTAATTATCATCACATCGGGATTGGGAGAGGCGGTAAACAATATTTCTTCCGGCGAAATGATGATATCGGATGAGGAAAAACCGATCCCGACAGTTACCGGGTAGCTTCCTTTTTTGGTGACATTCAGGCCGGATGAGATGGCAGCCTTGGAAAATAATTCTGCAGCCAGCTGAACGCCTTCGCCCGCCGAACCTGAAATCATCAGGCTGACCGGGTCTTTAATATTTGCTTTATATTTTACCGGTATGGGAACCTGTTTATCGATCAATGACTTGAATTCGTGTCTTTCATTGGTATTAAAGCCTTCATGAGGCCGGTCAGCATAGACCTTAATTTCCAGCCCGGCATCCTCAATTATTTTGGAGAGTTTCATCCCCGGATTTGATTTTACTCCATAGCTTGGGCAGATCTCCATGACTTCCACAAGGGAAAAACCTTTTTTTGAGAAAGCAGTGGCAAGCTGTTCCGAGATATCGCCGATACCTACGACCCTTGCGACATAGGAAGCGCCTGCAGCCTTTATCAGCTCACAAATATCAAATCCCGGAGTTTTAACCCCTTCCGGTACGGTCGGTGTCCTGAATCCCATAGGAGTGAATTCGCTTGACTGTCCGCCGGTCATTCCGTAAAGCATGTTGTTATGCACAACCACAGTCAGGTTAAAATTGCGGTGCGCAGCATCGACAATATGTTGCATTCCTATGGTTACTCCACCGTCGCCGATAAAAACGATCACCTTTTTACCGGGATTATTGATCCCGGCCGAAATACCTGAGGCAAGAGCCACCGAGCGGCCATGCAAACCATGTACCGTATGGGTTTTAAAATTCTTGTCAACAATACCGTGACATCCTATATCTGTTACCAGTATCACATCCAGTAAATTCAAACCGGATTTCTGAAGCGCCCTGTTGGTGCTTTCCGAAATATTTGTGTGGCCGCATCCGTTGCAGAACGGCAGTTTTTCTTCCTTAAGATAAGTGATGCTCATACTTCAAAACTTCATTAATGATTGAAAGTGGTTTTACCATGTTTCCAAATTCATTTACACCGGTAACCGTTTTATCAGGTCTTGTACCAAAAAGAATTTGGCGGTATTGCCCGGTAAGGTTTTCTTCAGCCACTATGATATGTTTATAATTACTGAAAATGTCAAAATAAGCCGGCGGAACCGGGAACATGGTTTTTGCAATTAGCAACGAAACCTTTACCCCGTCGGTCCGGAGCTTTTTTACAGCCTCCTTAGCAGCCTGAGCAGTAATGCCATAAGACAAGATCAGCGTATTGGCTTCCTTCTGTTCATCAAGGTCATAATAGGTGAAATGCGCCAGATTTTTTTCTACTTTATAATGCAGCCGTTTTGAATTCTCAAGGGCTTCTTTGGTTGAATTCTGAATTATTCCTTTTGTGTCGTGTGTAGAGGCCGTAAACCTAACCTGGTGTCTGCTATTGGTGAGGGGTAAAAATTCCGAAACAAGATCATCACCCGCCTTATAGGGAATATAAGTCTCATCCGAATCATAATAGCTTCGCTGAATTTTACTCAGGGGCTTCAGCCCTTCCTTGTCGACACACGACATGGTCATCACTTCTTCCTTTGAAGTGAGAATTACAACCGGTGTCCTGTATTTAACCGCAACTTGTACCGCTTTGGCGGGAATTTCCCAGCAGTCGTTTGTGTCGCTCAGGCTAAAGACTGGCAATGACATACCTCCTGAAATGGTGCCGTGGAGCACGCTAATATCGCCTTGTGCGCCCCGTGTAGCTGTTCCTGTGGCCGGTCCGAGCCTCTGCACGAGTATAATGATCATCGGCAATTCCATCATGGTTGCCATGTTGATCCCTTCGATCATCAATGCATAGCCGGGAAAAGATGTGGCTGTTACCGGAATTCTTCCGGCTGCTGAAAAACCACTCATCCATTGGAGGGTCGTGATCTCGTCAGGTGCTGCCATGAATACAGGGAAACGCTGAGAGGAATAGGAATACAAAAGGTTTGCAGGCGTGATCGGGTAGCCGATGAATACATCTGCACCCGCCTCGGCAAGCGATTCGGTTATCAACCGTGAATTATCGGTAAAAATGATTTCTTTTTTCATGTGATATATTTCATTCCGGCTCTGTAAAAATCAGTTTTTCCGGCCGGATTTGCGGCAAAAGTAAATAATATCTGAGTTGATGAAAAAAAAGTTTGGGATCTTTCTGCTTAAGCTGAAATATTCATTATTAAAGGGTTTCAGGCTATTTTCATGCTGAAGATTATTAAGCTTGAGTAGGTAACAGATTTCTTTGTGAAAAAAATAACAATAATTTGCAGCCTCTGAAAAAAGTAATACATTTGCCGCTCCGAAGTATTTGATAATTGCTTTGTAACGCAATAAATACGGACGGTTCAGAGATAAATCTATAATTATAAATAAAAAAATTGAAGTATGGCATCAACAGTAGAGTACACACCCCCCGATCATTACCTGGTGGATGAACTGTATACGGATGAGCACAAAATTGTAAGAGGAGCAATCCGCGACTGGGTAAATAAATCTGTAATACCGGTCATTGAAGATTATTGCAACAGGGCTGAGTTTCCAAGGCACCTGATAAAAGAACTGGGAGATATAGGAGCTTTTGGGCCTTTTATACCCACAGAATACGGCGGCGCCGGCATGGATCATATTGCCTACGGGCTTATAATGCAGGAACTCGAAAGGGGCGATACAGGCATCCGGTCGGCTGCCTCTGTTCAGACTTCGCTGGTAATGTACCCTATCTTTACTTTTGGCTCTGAAGAGCAGAAAAGAAAATACCTTCCCAGGCTTGCCTCCGGTGAGATCATCGGTTGTTTCGGGCTGACGGAGCCAAACCACGGTTCTGATCCCGGAAGCATGGTGACGAGGATCAAGGATATGGGCGACCATTATCTGCTCAATGGTGCCAAGCTGTGGATCACCAACTCAACCATTGCCGATATTTCGATTGTCTGGGCAAAGGACGACAACAATGTCATCCGCGGCATGATCGTTGAAAAAGGGTGGGAAGGACTTACCGCACCCGAAACCCATGGCAAATGGTCGCTGAGGGCATCGGTTACCGGGGAACTGGTTTTCGACAACGTAAAAGTACCCAAAGAATACATTCTGCCAAACGTCAAGGGCTTAAAAGGGCCTCTGAGCTGCCTTAGCTCTGCCCGTTACGGTATTGCCTGGGGCGCCATCGGCGCTGCAATGGATTGCTTTGATGCAGCAGTAAGATATTCGAAGGAAAGATATCAGTTTGGAAAACCAATTGCTTCCAAGCAGTTGCAGCAAAAAAAGCTGGCGGAAGCGTTGACCGAAATTACAAAAGCACAATTACTCGCCTGGAGACTTGGAACATTGCGTAACGAAGGCCGTGCAACCCCGGCGATGATTTCGATGGCGAAAAGGAACAATGTTGAAATGGCGCTGAACATCGCCCGCGAAACAAGGCAGATATTGGGAGCTATGGGCATCACCGGCGATTACCCCATGATGCGTCACATGATGAACCTCGAATCGGTGATCACTTATGAAGGAACACACGATATTCATCTGCTGATAACAGGAGAGGCTATTACCGGGATACCGGCATATAAATAGGCCTGCAATCTAAAAATTATAAAAGCCGCTCTTTGCAAGGGCGGCTTTTTGTGTTTCCTACAACTCCAGTTTTATGGTCGAGTAGGCAAGGGGAATTTCACCCCAAGCCTCTCACAGAACCGTACTTGATAGTCTCCCATCATACGGCTCTTCATAACAATCTTATGGTAACCAGCCATATTCCCAATGAACAAACATTGTGGGATACGATTTACTAACCCTCTTTAACCATGCAAAACATTTCCGCCAGCTTCGGATCTTATACTTGTTCCTGACCCATCTGGCTAATCGCTCATTTAATCTTTCAAACAACGGTGTTAAGCCTGATTTACGGGTATGTCCATAGTATCTGATCCATCCCCTGACTTTCAGAGCTATTGTTGTTGCAACTTCTGTGATTGTCATCCTTACCCATCTTGCATCTTTAACAGTTCTGCATTCATGCGTTTCAGATTCTTTACACTTACAGCCGGACGAAAACCCCAAAACAATTGTCCATCGTTCCGTTTACAACGGCGTGGTTTGAAAGTAAACCCCAGAAAGTCAAAACTCACCGGGATTTCTTTTGGGGCTTTGTAGAAACGTGCCGTTCTGTAACAATATACGATCCGTGTCTTTTCTTCATTTAACGTCAGTTTGTACTGTCTCAGCCGGGCACGTAACTTGTCCAAGATAAACTCTGATTGTTCGATACTGCGGGTATGTATCACAATATCATCAGCATATCTTTCAAATACCATGATCGAATGGTTTTGCTGCATCCAGCTATCGAATACCTCATGCAGGTAAAGGTTGGCTAACAGAGGACTGATAACTCCTCCTTGTGGCGTTCCCTTTCTTGCGGTCGGTGTCCAGTTTCTCCATTAATTCTCGTGATACCGGAGCTTTTAACCATCGTTCACAGTACAGTAAGATATGCTTCTTTGATGTGTACTTGCGCAGTATCTCCATCATCTTTGCATGGTCAATGTTGTCAAAGAACCCTTTGATATCTACGTCCACAACGTACCACCGCTCCCAGCAATTCTTCGCACAGGCTTCTATTGCCTGATGTGCGCTTTTGCCGGGTCGGTATCCGTATGAACTTGGGTGAAAGTGCGGTTCCAGTTCTTGTTCCAGTTCCGCCCTGATCACCTCCTGGGCTACCCTGTCGCACATCGTGGGTATCCCAAGCAAGCGTTCTTTCCCATTGGCTTTCGGTATGGACACTTCACGCACTGCGGGTGGAAAATAACTCCCGCTGGCCATCCGGTTCCATACCGGGTACAGGTATTTGCGTGGATTCTTCTCAATCATTTCGATCGTGACATTGTCAATACCAACGCCCTTTCCGCCCTGCTTGATACGTTTCCACGCTGACCATACCTGGTCTTTGGTTATCCCTATCGATTTTGGTTTTAGCTCGAAAATCATCCTGCTTTTCAGTTGTTATACATTCTAAAACCTGTTATGTGAAGCCCTTCGCTCCTTCCATGTTTCCATGGCTGTCATCACTACTACGGCTTCATCCGCCACAACCTTGCTCATCTCTACTTTTGACCTTACGAGTTTTTCGCTTGTGTCGTTTCGATTTGCATTACAAGATTGCTTCCCATGTTCCGTTGCAACGCCTGTACACAGTTCCTGCCGCCTATATGACGAACGACTGCACAGATAGCTTTTCAGGTTTCCTCTATGCTTTTCCTTTGCCACTAATATGCGCAGTTATAGTCGTTATCTACTTTAATTTTCGACACTTTCTACGACGGTTTACTTTCGTTCAGCTCCTGTGTACTCACCTGAGAGGCTCATGTCCTCCCTTACTCCCTGTCCGCTCAATACCTCTCCCGTTATGGAGAAGCACCGCAAGGTGGTTTGATACCTGCTCCTGATAGCCGATACCGATAGGCCTTTGATTGTTTGTCATTTGTTCAACATTTTCTATCATCATTGCAACAGTTACGCACTTGCTTTGAAAGGGTGTGCGCCCTTCGCTGCTTCGCGCTCATGGCGCACTTTAATCTTTAATGCATCTTACACTCCAACTATCCGGTTCATATGTATAAAAAGAAGTTACCTGGGAACTACTATAACTAAGACTGATCGAGTATCGATCACCCCATTCATTTGTTGTTGAGGACCAAAAATGGGTATATTGATGTAAATTCTCGATAATTTGGAGGCATTGTCCACCTAATATGGACACCAGCTGGTAATGCATTAAATTTCCGCTTGGAATGGTAGCACCCATATTGGGAGATTCCAGAGGCTGTACGCTCCCACAATTCCATTGTATAATTCATCATTTCATCCCACTATATAATCCACCGTATGAAATTCGTTAAGGCTGAAAATTCTCCAGAAGATGGCAGATGCCAGCGCCGACACACAGTTGCTCGTTTGTCATCGGTATAAATGTCAATAAATTTTTCAATTTCCTGTGATCATTATTTGACATGCTAAGTGCAGTTGCGATATTTAAATTTTCCGCCATCCAGCATTGTGCCCAATTTGTACTGTTCGGTACGATTGACCATTTCTTTCATCAGTGAAAGAATAACCGCAACGATAGGTAAATGGGGTAAAGTTAAATTTATTACCCTTGCCGCAATTCGAATCCCAAAGCTGCCAATCAGCATTATCGACTACTCCATTCATGGTGTAATCACTTAAAAGATAACCCACCCCTCCATTTTGTACCACCAATTTCTCGTTTTTATCGCGATTATCCACCTCTCCGTCTTTGCTTCCGTCTGACGCAATCATTCCCCATGCAATTGGTGAAAGCTGGTTTTGAACATGAATGCCACCCATGGCTTTTTCAGGAGAGTTTGTAAAATCATAAGATTACCGGATTGGCGCCTGATGAAATAGGTAAAGATGACATTATTGGCACATGGTTTCTGTGAAAAACACATATATAAAGACTGTCATTTTCTTTAGTAAAGAAGCCTATTAAACTATTACTTAAATTTCGTATAGTGCCATTTTTCATAATAAATGCGGCCTGCCTGAATACAGGATAATAATCACTCAAATCATTCATGTTATTTAATTTTCTGATTTCAATGAAGACCCAATCAATTACATTGCTATTTGGGATTGATGATACCGATTCCGTGCCAAAATGATTCCATGGAGAAATGCTGTAGGGGTGATGCAATGGGATAAGACCCTGCATGTTCAAATTTGGAACCATAAGGTTATTTACAAATGGACCCTGAAGAAACGCTTTGATGTCCATGGTTATAGTGTTAAAGCCGGTTTGATCAAAATAATATGCACCCATATCTGCAACTGTTCCATCAGGGTCAGCAGGGCTCGACGGATCGCCTGCTTCAATGCAAGGGGATTTGGTGTAGTCTAAAGCATGGGAAAATTTATCCAGGTCAATTGATAATCCTCATTGTTAGCATTTTTGAATAATGGATCGGAATTAATATTCCCTGTTCCTGTCCATCCGCCTTCGATATCAGAATAAACTATGCTCAGCATTGTATTTAAATCAACTATACTTTGAGGTTCGTTATCCCATACAATCAAATTCTTAAATGTATTCGGTGCATCGGTTATTTCAGAGTAAATTCCTCCTCCGCTTATACCTGCTGTATTGTTGACTACAGTTAGTGTAGAGTAATCAGCTGTTCCAGATATATAGTCATATTCCGTTTTGAAAATACCTCCACCACGGTTTACACTATGATTATTTGAAAATTCAGTCTTATTAATTTTTATAGTTTGAGAATAACCGGGCGCATAATAATTGCCCCACAATATAAACCACCCCCATCCAGTGCCTGATTATTTTTTATAACTGAATTTTGAATAAAAAAACTTACCAGTGTGCCACTTTTTTTATAAATACCACCACCGTTTTCAACTGCAAGATTATTTTCGATTACTGAATTATGTATATTTAATGATCCAAATTCAATCGGGTAACAATATATCCCACCTCCATTCAATGCTATATTATTTCTTATTATAACCTCATTTAAATAAACAATTCCCTTTGTATAAATTCCGCCCCCATTAATCAAGGTATTTCCATTATTTTCTATTAAACAATTCCCAATAGCGATATATGATGCATTAATGGTCGAAATCGCTTGCTGCTTATTATTTGAAATAATCCCATTTGAAAGGATTGCAGTAGATTCATATCCCAAACTAATACCGACTGAATTATTATCTGTTATTGAAAAATGGTTCAATTAGAGCTTCATAATAGTTGGGTGCCATATTGCTTAATCAGCATTCCAGCATTTCTGGATTTTTTTATAGTTGTATATTCCATTAGGAAACTGCTTGAGCTTAAAACATTTATTCCATTTGCTCTACTTTTTCTTATAGCACAATGTCGGATAGTCATGTCTGAATCAAAAGCCTCTAAACCTCCATATTCGATAATGCAGGATCTTCAATTACCAACAGTACATTATAACTATAATATCTGATAATTCCCTTCCATCCGGGATTGGTACCATTTGCAAATCCTGTTGTG